>JBGAWP010000045.1:0-32080 GCA_044227505.1 Chitinophagales bacterium
GGTACGAATTTTCAATTTTGAGGGCCTGTACTAAACGTTTCAAGAACTGTATACACGCAATTTCCCTGATCTCCCAATTTCTGCTTTGTACGGCTGAATCACCTAAAAATTTAAGGGTATCCTCGTATTGTTGCAGTTTCAAATAGTTTTCAGGGGTGATTTCTGAACTTTTTTGAGCATTCACAACAATTGTGGAAAGAATCAAAAATATAAAAACGACTTTTTTCATTGATATTATTTGGCTGAAAACAATACTACACATTAAAAAAAAATGCCTGAGCACAAAACTCAAGCATATAAATGAAATTTAAGATTAATTTATTGTGCTGCCAGTTGTGAATATTCTTCAATTAGGAACAAATTGCTTTTGGTGTCCAAAACCCAGAACCCAGAACTCAGAACTCAGAACTCAGAACCGAGAACAAATCTCACATCCTTTCAATAACTATCGCACTTGCACCACCACCGCCATTACAAATTCCGGCACAGCCATATTTTGCGTTGTTATTTTGAAGTGCACTTAGCAACGTGATTGTTATTCTTGCCCCTGAACTTCCAACCGGATGTCCTATGGATACTCCGCCGCCATAAATATTGGTCCGGTCGTGGCGAATACCTAAGTCCTTCATGTTGGCAAGTGCAACCACTGCAAATGCTTCGTTTATTTCGAAATAATCGATATCACTGATCTCCAGACCTGCATTTTTTATTGCCTTAGGCATTGCCTTGGCAGGAGTAGTAGTAAACCATTCCGGAGCTTGTTGCGCATCGGCAAAACCGATAATTTTTGCCAAAGGTTTAATTCCCATAGCCTCCGCTCTTTCTTTACTCATTAAAACCACAGCAGCAGCGCCATCGTTGATATTGCTGGCATTTGCGGCAGTTATTGTTCCGTCCTTTTCAAAGGCTGGAGATAAGGTTGGGATACGGTCCATTTTCACCTTGGTATAATCTTCATCCTCGCGAATTATGATGGGCTCCCCTTTTTTCTGAGGAATTACAACTGGAACCACTTCATTGTTGAAATATCCGTTTTTCCATGCCTCTGCTGCTCTGCGATAGCTTTCAATGGCATAACTATCCTGATCTTCTCGTGAAAATTTATATTCTCTCGCGCAAGTCTCGCCGCAACTTCCCATATGTTTATTGCCATACGGATCCCACAAACCATCTTTTATCACTCCATCTGTAACTTCCTTGTTACCCATTTTTGCTCCCCAACGCTCACTTGCAAGATAATAAGGAACATTGCTCATGCTTTCCATTCCTCCTGCTACAACAATATCGTTGGTTCCAAGCATAATTGACTGAGCGCCTAGCATAATTGCCTTCATTCCTGATGCACAAACCTTATTAATGGTTGTGGAAGGGGTAGAATCCGGAATTCCAGCAGCTAACATTGCTTGAGTTACAGGCGCTTGTCCGATATTGGCAGATAATACATTGCCCATATACACTTCCTGTACGTCGGAAAACTGTATTCCGGAACGCTCAACAGCGGCCTTTATTACGTGAGCACCTAGTTGGGGTGCTGTTAAAGATGCTAATCCTCCTCCAAAACTCCCGATAGGTGTGCGGGCAACGGCAACGATGTATACTTCTTTCATGATTTTATTTTGATTATTAATGAGTTGGCGCAAAATTAAGTTTCAAAAACGAGATAATTAGCAAATTAGCCAATTAGCAGATTAGCAAATGGAACAGCCGGACCTTCGGTCTTGATGTACCGATAAAACCTCGACCTACCAGGTTTTTTTAACCTGTGAGGTCTGAGGAAGGGAGAAGAAAATGTAACAATTAACAGCCGGACCTGCGGTCTCGATGTACCAATGTACCAATTAACAGCCGGACCTTCGGTCTTGATGTACCGATAAAACCTCGACCTACCAGTTTTTTTTTATCTGTGAGGACTGAGGAAGGGAAGCTTCGAGGAATTGGAATTGAAGGCTATACAAGAAAAGTATTAACTGGATAGGCATTTACGTTTCTGTATATTTGAGCGACCAAAATATTTACATCTGTAGTTGCTTAAAAAAATAGATTATTAATAATGCAGGTTGAATCGGAATCAATAAAAGTATGCCTTCAAGATCCAAATTTAAAGAAATAATGATAGTTAGCGATGTAGAAAGTTATTATTGAAATGCATTGACTATGCCAAATCCACCAACCTCAAGTGCAATACTTACTGATTCTGGTAGCCGTACAGAAGGGATCGGACAGCTAGAGTAAAAAAAGAAAAGAAATTGAAATGAATAAACTGTTATTAATATTAATATTTCGAGGAATTCTAAATATAAATTCACCTGTTCTTACGCAATGTACAATTTCAGGTATCGATCGTAGTAAGAATGAACACGAATATTCAAATTTCTATTCACCTTCCATCATTCTAGACATACCAAATACTCGCTATATAATACGTCACAATGAATTGGGGCCTTCCAAGATAATTTCGGCAATTGATGGCTCTATTATAACTATGGACTTATGGTTTGAGACCAACCTGTTGTTTATATATTATGAACCTATAAAAAAACAATATATTCTGATTGGCTCTGGCAATGAAAACATTGGAATTATTGGAATATATAATGAATTTTTTAAACAGGTAGAAAAAATTGAATTTATTGATAATACTTTTTTATCCGCCACCATTGATGATAAGAATATATTCGTTGGGTCGCACAATAAAATCTTAATAATTAATCGGAGTACTCTTAAAATTGACAATAAAATTAAAGTAGATATTGATGGAGTTTGGACTGTATGTGCTTTAAAGGATAAGATTTTATGTGGAGGTTCTGCAGGGAATTTATTTCTTGTAGATGGTTTAAGCAGAATAAAATTAAACTTTATTGAGCGGACTGAATCAATATTAGGTTTAATAGTCCTAAACAATAAATTTACCGTTTTTGGAACAAAAAGTATAAATTTAGTAAGTGAAAATGGGGATTTGGAAAATCGGATCAATTTAGATGAAAATTATTGCAATTATTTTTTTTATCCCAATGATAGCAGTAAAATTGTAATTGCGTCCAAACTAGGTATTTTACGGTTTTATGAAACCCAATCTTTGAAATTTATATGTGAACATACAATCCCGAATTTGAATCTTTCAAAGATCAAAATAAATGAAGGTGATTCAACTAATATAAATGAGACCTTAAAAATAATAGGACCACCTGTAGGTAATATTGTAACTCGGGCTAAAGGTGAATCCATTGTTGTAAGCCGTAATAAGTATTATTATCCATTGACCGGATTTGAACTAACTAATAATGAAGAAATATCATATTGTGATATGATGGGCAATTTCATTATGGTCGATTCTAGTCTAAATAATAAATATTTTAACAATCATGAAAACATATCGGCAAAAGGCCTATTTTCATTTCGTGCAATGGGGATGGTTTTTATATGGTATTCGGATGGCGCTGAAAGTTTGTTTTATAATGAAACTAATAAATATATGCAAGTTACGTATAACGGTTCCGACCTAAGAAATGTAGCAATTGGTTATGATGAAGATTATATTTACTATACTATAAATTATTATGATACGACAAAAAATATGATCAGCCCGATTTTTAGACGAATTTTAATTCACAATACTAAAAAGAAATATACTTTTATGCTTACCGATCCCGAACCATTGACACTTACAGAGTATATTTCTAAATTTTCTTGCTCAAAAAAGGATGTGTTGGGAATGCTATCTGAGAATAATATATTTAAAATTTATGATTTTGAAAAAAAACGATTAATATTTTCCATTGGCAATATCGTTGATTTTGAATTAGTCAATAAAAATTGGATATTGTTGGCAGAAGATGGTGAAATTTTGGAGGTCACTGGAAATAGAAATACTAAATCTATCGGCAACTCAGGTTTAATGCCTCAACAGCTTCGTGTTTCTTTAAATGGGAAATATCTATGTTTATTTGATTCAAGTCAATTTGCATTAATGCGCTTTGATGAATTAGCATTGATTGATTCATTTAGATGCCCTAATAATGAGAATTTAAAGTATTTGGAAGTCACAAATTCCGGGAGAGTTATTTATGCTACAGAATATAAAGCTGTTGATTATGAAATGCCAATAAAGACCTCAGATTTGCGCATTAATGAGAGCGACCCACGATTAATTTCTAAAATTACATTCGACAATGAAAAACAAAATCTCTTAGTACATTTTAAAAATGGAACTTTCGAGGTTTTTAAATTTATAAAGTAGGCAAATTATTTCCATTAACCAAACTGGGAAATCCAGCTATTGATAAATTACCCGACTAATAAATTGACAAACGACATTAATTCTGCAAGTGAACAAATTTACCATTTCCAACAATTAAATTTTTATTTTTAATTACGAAAGAATAGATTCCCTTTGGAAATTCTTTTACTGATAATTCAATTTTATTTGAATTTTGCATCAATATTTCAGTGACAATTTTTCCAGAAAAATCATAAACAATTAATTGCCCTTTAGCAATGGAATTTTGCAATTCTATAGTTATTAATTCTGATGCAGGATTAGGGTAAATTAAACAATTATTAAAAACTATATCATCAATTCCTGTTTCCAGAAATAAATTTTTGCAGACCATATCGTTTCCGCCTGCGTTAGTGGCGATGAGGCAAATATCGTAGTTGCCTGATTCTGCATACACATGTGTTGGATTTTGTTCAGTGGAAGTATTTCCGTCGCCAAAATCCCAATCCCATGCAAAGGGATCGTTTGTTGATTCATCCACTAAGGCAATTCCGAGGTCAATTATTAAATAGGAAAATTCTGCATCGGGTACTGCAATGGCCTCTTCTATAAGTATATCCTGACAATACGTATTTGATCCTCCTGCATTTGTTGCGGTAAGGCATACTGTAAATGTACCTTCGTCTATATAGGTATGAAATGGATTTTGGACTGTTGAGGTTGAACCATCACCAAATTCCCATTCCCAGGCAAATGGATCAAGTGTTGACAGGTCGGTAAAAGCTACCATCGGATCACCACTATAACTAAATGCGGCTTCAGTGGTGGCATAACTGCTTATTGTTACAGTTTTGCAAACATAACTTGTACCACCCGGATTACCGGCCGATAAACAAGCACTGTAATCTCCGTTTGCCAAATAGGTGTGCTCCGGATTTTGCAGCGACGACATGTCTCCATCACCAAAAAACCAATCCCAGGTAGTTGGGAAATTGGTAGTCATATCGGTAAAAATTACGGTAGGGTCGCCGGTAAATGAATAGTCCGCAGAAGGAGGATAGTAGGTATTTAAAGTATCACAATAAGTATCCGACCCAAAATCATTTGTTGCGGTTAAGCAGACAATAAAAATTCCGGGCTCCGGATAGGCGTGCACCGGATTTAGATCTGTAGAAGTTGCTCCATCTCCAAAATCCCAGAGATAGGTTACGCCATCAGTACTTTCATTTAAATAATATACCTCCGATCCGAAGCCAATATACTCAATATAATAACTGTAATTTGCAATAGGAGGGTCGCCGCCTTCATAAGCAAATGATTTATTAAATGTTATGAGGGATAATAGGAGGAGTATATAATTTTTCATGAATGTAAATATAATGAAAAAAAACAGGTAATGATATTCATTAAATAATATTTAACATTTATAAAACCCTTTGTGCGGAAACTCGAGTATAAATACTAATTTTATATAATTACCCGCTCTATTAAATTACTCCCAAAACTGTAAGGAATCTCTGCAAGTGAATTTATTTTTTTTGTAAGGATGAGATTTGCTCTTTTGCCAATTGCAATTGTCCCCACTTCATTTTCAAGTTCCATAGCAGCAGCGCCATTTATTGTTGCGGCATTAAACGCTTCCTCAGGTGTGAGTTTCATTTGGGTGCAGGCAAGAGCAATTACAAAGGCCATATTGCCAGAAGGCGAGGTTCCGGGATTAAAATCACTTGCCAAAACCAAGGGTAATCCGGCGTCAATTATTTGTCGCCCGGGTGTATAAGGAATATTGATAAAAAAGGAACAACCCGGCAATGCTACAGGAAGGGTTTTGCTGTTTTTTAATGCATTGATCTCGGTTGCATTTAAATATTCCAGATGATCAACACTTAAAGCGTTATTTTTTATCGCAATATCAATTCCTCCGCTATTGGTAAATTGATTTACATGAATTTTTCCCTTTAAATTATATTTAGAAGCAGCTTGTAAAATTTCATCTGTTTCTTCATTTGTAAAATAACCTTTTTCACAAAACACATCACAGTAATCGGCGAGACCTTCCCCTGCAATTTTTGGCAACATCTCTTCTATAATTAATTTAATATATCCGCCGCGATCATTTTTATATTCTGCAGGAATTGCATGCGCACCAAGAAAAGTAGCTTTTATCAATACTTTGCTTTTTTCTCTTAATGTTCTTATTACACGAAGCATTTTTATTTCAGCATCTAAATTCAATCCATAACCGCTTTTAATTTCTATTGCACCGGTTCCCAATTGTTTTAATTCCTCCAAACGTACCCAGGCCTTATCAAATAATTCTGAATCATCCATTGTTTGCAATTTCTTAACGGAGTTTAAAATTCCTCCTCCGGCAGCTGCAATTTCTTCATAAGATTTTCCGGCTATGCGCATTGCGAATTCTTCCTCACGGTTTGCGGCAAATACTAAATGGGTATGGCTGTCACAAAACGCAGGCAACACCATTTTACCTGTTGCATCTATAATACTGTCTGCGTGTTGAGGTGCTGTATTCATCTCCCCAAAACCTGTAATAATATCCTTTTCCACTAACAACCAGGCATTGGAAATATGTGGCATTTCCGCCATTTCCTTTCCGGAAACAAGTTTTCTCGTTCCGTCGTCAGTTTGCCAGAGTGTTTTGATATTTTGAATTAGAATTGACCCCATAGTTTGGTTGCAAATATGCGTGAAATCCCCCTAAACCTAAAATGAAACATATTCTCATTATTTTCGCATCTATGGCAGGAAATAGTTTTGGCAATTTATTTCGCATCACCACCTTTGGTGAATCGCATGGTGTGGCACTTGGCGTGGTGATAGATGGTTGCCCTTCGGGATTAAAACTGGACCTTGAATTCATGCAAAATGAAATGCTCCGGCGCAAACCCGGTCAGTCGAAAATTACCACACAGCGACAGGAAGGGGATGTTTTTGAAATTTTAAGTGGTGTGTATGAAGGTGTTACAACAGGTACTCCAATCGGAATAATAATTCGAAACGAAGATCAGAAATCAAAGGATTATTCGCATTTGGTTGATAATTATCGGCCGAGTCACGCTGATTTTACCTATGATGAAAAATATGGTTTCCGCGATCACAGGGGAGGAGGAAGGAGCAGTGCAAGGGAAACTGCTGCGCGTGTTATTGCAGGAAGTATTGCCAAACAAATCCTTTTAAAAAATAACATCTCCATTCAGGCGTATGTCAATTCTGTTGGAGAAATTAAATTGAATAAACATTATACCGAATTAGACCTTTCTAAAACAGAGAATAATATTATTCGTTGTCCCGATGAAAATATCGCGCAACAAATGATAGATCTTATAGCTGAAATTAAAAAACAAGGAGATACCATTGGCGGTACCATTTGTTGTGTAATAAAAAATTGTCCTTCCGGCATAGGTGATCCTGTATTTGATAAATTGCATGCAACTTTGGGAAAAGCGATGTTGAGTATTAATGCGGTTAAAGGTTTTGAATATGGTTCCGGATTTACAGGAACAATGATGAAAGGTTCAGAGCATAATGATATTTTTGATTATGATGAGGAAAATAAAAAGATCATCACCAGAACAAATAATTCAGGTGGGATTCAAGGTGGAATTAGTAATGGGATGGATATCTATTTTAATGTAGCATTTAAACCAGTTGCAACAATTTTACGTCCGCAGGAAAGTGTAAATAATAATGGGGATAAAATTATGGTTGAAGGAAAGGGACGACATGATCCTTGTGTATTGCCAAGAGCAGTGCCGATTGTGGAGGCGATGGCGGCGCTGGTTTTAGTTGATCATTTATTATTACAAAAAGCAATGGGAAACAGGGGATAAAAGTCAACAGAGGGCAGTCAACAGTGCGCAGTGGGCAGTTTGTCGGATTGGAGATTGAAGCTTCGAAATAAATATTTATTAAAATTTGAAACTGATATTATATCACCGAAAAACATTTATCGGAGGAATTGGGTTGTAGAAATTGTGAGGAAATTTATTTTGCAGAAACTTTGAAAAATCGGAAAAGAAACGTCTTCCCCTATGGGGAAGATAAGAGATGGGGCCCGATGTTGAATGGAGGAGAGAATTTTGAGGCTTAAAATTTTGATCACCATGAAAACTTTAATATAATATCGAATAAAGAACAAAAAATAAAAAATATCAATCGGATGCCGACCCTGAAAATTTTGCAAACCATGTAAATCGTGAATAATAAAAAATAACAATCAAAAAATAAAAAATATCAATCGGATGTCAGCCCTGAAAATTTTGCAAACCATGTAAACCGTGAATAATAAAAAATAACAATAAAAAAATAAAAAATATCAATCGGATACCAGCCCGGAAACTTTTGCAAACCATGTAAACTTTTTGCTAACCCAGAACCTGCCTGACGCTGACGCAGTCGGCAGGCAGGCTCAGAACCCAGAACCCAGAACCCAGAACTCAAAACTAAATTATGCAATATTGGTACATCACCGGCACCGGATCAGGATTAGGAAATGCAATTGCGCAGGCTGTGTTAATGCGAGGCAATGCAAAGGTGTTTGGATTGTCGAGGCATCAAACAATTTCACACCCGAATTATGTGCATCATATTATTGATCTAGCGGATCTGGAACAAACAAAAAAATTTAAATTTGAACCCTTTAATAAAAATGATCAGGTAGTCTTAATTAATAATGCCGGTTCGTTGGGAAAGATCGGATTTGTGGGCAATGTTGATGATGAAACAATTATTGAAACCTATAATCTGAATTGTATTTCTCCGCATATTTTGATGGGAAAATTTATTGCTGAATATTCCGGTTGGGAATGCAAAAAAGTGGTGATCAATGTATCGTCGGGTGCTGCTTCAACTCCTTACGATGGATGGGGAATTTATTGTGCCAGTAAGGCGGCATTGGAAATGTTGACGCTCTGTATCGCAAAAGAACAGGAACTCATATTAAATAATATTAAATTTTTCTCGATTGCACCTGGTGTTATGGATACTGCCATGCAGGAACAAATAAGAAATGTGGATCCGGGAGTTTTTTCAAGAAAAGAAAAATTTGTAGATCTCAATAAAAATAAACAACTTTATGATGTGCACGCTGTAGCGGAAAAGTACCTAGAAATTGTAGATAATGCGTATACAATGAAGGAAACTATTCAAAGAATTGTATTATGATCTATTTTTTACTCGCACTTTTTTCTTTTTCCAAACCGGAACAAATACAGGCAGATCGCATTGTGATGAATGCGAAAATTTATACTGTTGATTCCGCTTTTACAGTTGCAGAAGCAATGGCAATTTTTGATGGCCGAATTATGGCAATTGGTTCGAATGATTCCATCATGGCAAATTATTGGTCGCTTACCGTGGATGATATGGAAGGCAAAATAATCTATCCCGGATTTATAGATCCGCATTGTCATTTTTTAAATTATGGCATTCAAAAATCCTATACTGATCTCACAAATACAACTTCTTTTCTTGATGTAACCGAAAGAATTAAATTACACAACACATCAAAAACAGGAGGTTGGGTAATTGGCAGAGGATGGGATCAAAATGATTGGCCGATAAAAGAATTTCCCGATAAAACTGCATTGGATCAAATTTTTCCCGATAAACCTGTTTATTTAATTCGAGTGGATGGACATGCCGCTCTGGTAAATTCCAAAGCGCTGGAGATGACAGGTATTAATGAAAAGACTGTTGTGGAAGGCGGTGTGGTCGAAATAAAAAATGGTAAATGCACAGGTATCTTATTGGATAATGCAATGGAATTGGTCAACAAAAAAATGCCGACAAAAACAAAAACATTTTTGCAAAATTCATTATTAATAGCACAGGAAGATTGTTTTAAGGTTGGATTAACTTCCGTGCAGGATGCCGGTCTCGATGTATGGGAAATTCAGAACATCAAAGCATTGGACGAGGCGAAAAAACTGGAGATGCGCATGTATGTCATGGTAAATGCAGGCGAAAAGAATTTTAATTATTTTAAAGAGAATGGAGGAATTTACACCGATCATTTACGCGTACAATCCTTTAAATATTATGCAGATGGCGCTTTAGGCAGCAGAGGAGCTTCGTTGTTAAAACCTTATAGCGATGATCCTGGCAACACCGGAATTCTATATTTTCCATACGATTCACTTTTAAAAGAAGCGCAGAAAATATATGATATGGGATTCCAAATGTGTACGCATGCCATAGGCGATTCGGCGAATAGAATTATGCTGAATATTTATGGTGCCATTTTGCAAGGCAAAAATGATCTGCGTTGGCGAATCGAACATTGTCAGGTAGTAAATAAGAATGATATCAATAAATTCAGTAAATATTCGATAATACCATCTGTTCAGCCTACTCATTGCACAAGCGACATGTATTGGGCAGATGAAAGGTTAGGTTCAGAAAGAATTAAATCTGCTTATGCTTATAAAGATCTTTTAAAACAAAATGGATTTATTGTAAATGGATCTGATTTTCCTGTGGAGGGTATCAATCCTTTATTCGGATTTTATGCAGCTGTATCAAGAAAAGATCAAAAGAATTTTCCGGAAAAGGGATTTCAAAAAGAAAATGCATTAACCCGCCAGGAGGCTTTAAGAGGAATGACGATCTGGGCGGCTTATGCCTCATTTGAAGAGGATGAAAAGGGAAGTCTAGAGCCGGGAAAATACGCCGACTATGTTGTGCTTGAAAAAGATATCATGACCATTCCTGAAAATGACTTGTGGAATGTGAAGGTGTTGCAGACTGTTGTGGGAGGGAGGATTATGTATGAAAGTAAATAATAATAGATTTCGTGAATTTACATTGATCAGGAATAAGAATAAATTTTATATTTTATTTCGATAAAGCTCAATAATTTTTTCCTGTGCACTTAAATTAAAGGTGTCAATATCAATTGAATTCTTTTTTTGAAGTATTAATTCTAGGCGGAAAGAATCTGCTTGATTACAATCAATAATTATATCATAATCGGGAAAATAACCCATAGGTTCTTTCCATTTATTTATATTATCTGTTTGGAAAACCTGTATATACCCGCTTTTTTCAAAATTATATACTTCGATACTAAATCCAATATTTGTATCAAAAGAATATTCTGGTGCATGATCATCCCTTTTGCATTTAGTGAAAATAATAATTACAATGAGTAAAAGACTCAAGGCATGAGTAATTTGAATTATTTTTTTATTGTTCAAAAAATACTTTGTGATAAATTAATTGAAAAAAAAATGTGGCTTCATTACATTTAAGAAATGAAGCCACACATAAAATTATACTTAAGATCAAGCAGCAGTTTTATTTCCTCTTCCCAACATCCATCCTATTGCACCTCCTATTCCAAATCCCATAACTCCACCTGCCAATAATTCTACAATTAAAGCCATATTATTGGTGTACCAATTCATTCCAAAGAGGTAAAAGCTTCCCATCCAAGCACCAATAAGAATACAAACGATTGCTCCCATCATTGCACCTTTACCAAAACTTTTAATGCCTGCAGAGTTTAGAATATAACAGAGCAAAATTGCCTGAAGTATGCTGCCGAGCACATACCCTAACATTGCATCTTCTTCAGGCTTCATCAATCCCTCATAGGTTTGAACATTGCCTTGCATGTAATCCATTAACAGGAGGCCATAAATAAGCCATCCCAATAAAAAACTTACAACCGCATCAACTAAGGTGGCTAAAATTGTTCTTGAGTTCATAATAGTGGTTTTTTTGGTTATAAAATGTTTAGAAAGCTAAAAACTTAAATTTAGATTTCAAAACCGCAGAATGTTGAAAAGAAAAGGGCACGTGATGATTATATTAGTCACAGTCACAGTCGCAGTCGCAGTCGCAGTCACAGTCGCAGTCAACTCAGAACCCAGAACTCAGAACTGAAACTCATTCATGATAGATCAACATCGGAACGTTTTCGTGAAAGACCAATTTTTTGGTCATACTGCCTTCAAATACTTCCAGCCAGTATTTTTTTTGTTTTAGAACTACAAGCAGATCAATGTCGCGACTTTGGATAAAATAGTCGATACCATCTATAATGTTCACATTATCAATGAGTTCGAAGCTAATTACTCTCCGATTTGCCTCTGATTTGTATTGTTGAATAAAATCGTCAATAATGGCATTTTCTACATCCAGATTGCTGTCGTGAACATGAAAACACTTGATATGGGAGTCTTCAAAATGTGATGCGAGTTCAATTATGCGGCTAATAATGGAATTATCATTAAAGGTGAGGTCAGTTGCATAAGCGAAATTCAGTATTGGCTTTATCTTGTAATGTTCAGGCACAGTAATAATGGGATTATCACATTTCCTGATAATAGAGGCCACATCATTTCCCCCTAAAAATCTTTTTATTTTTTTGTTTTCCTTTACACACAGCACAACAATGTCTGCTTCTATCTCTTTGGCAGCGCGAGCAACTTCCTCTCCAACAAATCCCATTTTTAACATTCCTGAAACTGAAACCATTTCCGGATAATTGTTGCTGTATTTATCCCTTAAGGTGTCCTTAAACAATTTCAATCGTTCCTCCATTGCAGTTTCCGTTATCTGCATAAGGTTCTCCGATATATCGTTAAATCTCCCCTCATCCATGGTAGGGAAGGTCATTGGCAATGGATAAACATGTATAAGTGTTATAGAAAGGTTCAGTTTTTTAGCAATATTGAGCGCAAATTCAAAGGTTTTTGCGGATTCATCGCTGAAATCGGTTGGAAACAAAATGCTCATGATCTATAGTTTCTGTAAATCTACTGTAGAATTGAATATTTTGCGATAACCCTTTTCAACTTTTAAGGATATTTGATTAGTTCTAAACCAAAAAGCAGCGTTAATAAAGGTAAAAAGGCCCCTTTTTGCGATATTTGCAGCAGGAAGGAAAAATATTTGATTCAGCTGTAACCTTTCCTATACTTCAAACGCCATATTGTCGGATGACACCAAAGGAATATAACCAGATAGTGGATTTATGGGCTGATGGTGTCTATCGGTTCATCCGGAAAAATCTTCGAAGCGACGACGATTCGCACGATATCGTTCAAAACGCATTCGAAATTTTATGGAAGAATCACGAAAACGTTCAATTTGACAAGGCTAAAAGTTATCTGTTCAGTACTGCTTATCACAACATGATAGACCATATCCGAAAACATAAACGGATGGATTATGTAGAGGAAATTGACGAGGCAGCTAAAGGAGGAACAGCAGATGTTCAGGTAGATGTTAAAGAAGCCATCGAAAAAGCACTTGCAAAATTGCCGGAAGTGCAAAAAAACTGTGTATTACTTCGCGATTATGAAGGATATGCATACGAGGAGATAGGAGAAATTTTGCAGTTGAGTGAAAGTCAGGTTAAAGTATATATTTTTCGTGCAAGACAAAGTTTAAAAGAATATTTAGTTAGCATTCATCATTTAATATGAAAATAACAATCAATAATTACGAAGAGTGGATGATAGATTACATAGAAGGTAATCTATCAAACGACCAGCGCAAACAATTGGCGGAATTCTTAGAATTTCACCCCGAGTTAAAGGCTGAACTCGAATTATTTGAACAAACAAAGTTGCAGCCGGATACAAATTTGGTTTTTGCAAATAAAGAGTTGCTGAAGAAAAAAGACAGTGGCCGTGTTATTACCATGATGAGTTGGGTGAAATCCTCTGTTGCAGTTGCAGCAGTATTGATGGTGTTTATCGGCGTAAGATATTTCAATAGTAACACAACACAACCTATTGCAATTAAAAAATACGAATTTCAAAATACAGAAACTCAGGTTGCATTTGACAGAAATACTGATTCTGTTGTAAATATTAAAAACGAAAATAATAATCAGGAAGAACGATATTACGCAGAAGAAAAAAAGGAAATAAAAATCCAGGAAGAAAACAAGGATGGACAAGAGCCTGATAAACAAAAATTGAATTTACAAAGAGAGGATATTAATACCATTACCGGAATTGAACTAGCACACGTGGAAGAAATTAAATTGGATCCTAAACATTACGATCCTAATTCAATTGAAAATGTTGAGCGCAGGTACCAAAATGATCTTGCACGCATAAATAAAAAAGATAAAGAAATAACCACTATATCATTAAATGATAATACCAGTGTGGTGGATTGGTGGAATGATGCAGTGGCTATAGGAGGGGAGATGGAAAATGTGGTTTCAGGAATTTTGGAATACGATTTTGAACCCTTCGAAAAAAAGACCGGTGGTGAAGAAGTATTAAAAACACGCAGTGTAAATATTTTAGGATTCAATTATTACAGCAGAAAAAAAACAAATAATTAAAACACAATTAAAATTTAGATTATGAAAAAGTTAGTGTTAATAGCAGCAGTTTTGATGAATATTATCGTTGTAACAGCACAGGTAACGCCTCCTGCACCGCCTGAAGCACCAATTATGAAAGTGGAAGGAGATAAGGTTACTATTACAACTGCAAATGGGGATGTTTGGATCATTGATAATAATAGGGTGAGTAAAAATGGGACCGTTATTGTAAGTAATTCAGAAGATATGGAGGATGAAATAGAAGATATTCAGGATGAAATTGAAGATATTCGCGAAGAATCAGCAAATCTTACTCCTGGTTCTGAAGAATATGAAGATCTGATGGATGCCTTAAATGATCTTCAGGATGCATTATATGATCTTGGCGGATATTCTTATGAATATAATTATAAAATGGATACACTTCCCGGCGACTCTACTTCAGTAATAGTTGGAAATTGGAGACTTATTGTGAAGGAAGACGGCGATGATGATGTAGATGTATCTTTTGGAAAAGTTCCGGAAGTGGAAGAAATTGATGATCACTATGTTGATGTTTATGATACAGAATGGTTACTTTTTGATCTGGGATATAATACTTATTTAAATGCAGATTATGAAGTGCAGGTTGATGCACCTTACAATGCAATGGAGGACCTGAAAGCATTTGGTTCATGGGATGTGAATTTACATTTATTTCGTTCCAGAGTAAATATTGCGAAAGGATATTTAAATTTCAATTATGGATTAAGTTTCGAATGGCATAACTTCCGCTACAACGAATCATTTATTATGTTACCTAAAATGGATTCCGTTACCCTCGAATTCGAAAATGCAGAAACAGAACCATACGATTTTAAAAAGAATCGTTTTTCTACCACTCATTTTACCTTACCGGTAATAATCGGGTTCGAAACAAAACCATGGGATACTGATAAAAGTTTCAGAATGGGTTTTGGATATAGTCCGGGTATCATGTTGAAAGGAAAAACAAAAATTGAAAGTGATAACGGTACTGATAAAGTTAAAGATGATTTTAATCTGGCTCCTTTCCGTCACGAAGTAAATTATATGATCGGTTATGGCGATTTTAATATCTATGCCAGCTACGATGTAAATGGAATGTTCAGAGATGGCGAAGGCCCTGAATTGCATCCATTTTCAGTAGGCTTGATTATCAGACAAGGATTTTAAATAAAAATTTTCTACATAGGTTTGGTCAACTTAAAAGGCGAGGAGGGATTCTCGCCTTTGCTTTTTGTATTTGTCTTAATTAATTTTTGTAATAACTAAAAATTTCCATTTAATTGGAGATCAAGTCCTTTGTCTTATGTCCTGTGTCCTATGTCCCGTTCTTTTTTTATTCAAATAAACATTTCGGAAAAGAGCTGGCATTTAGTGGGAAGAAATTTAATACCGGCGGTGAGCGTGATTTTTTGGTTGGAATGATGTGTTAGATTCTGATGTCAAGACTTGTCCTGTGTCAAGTCCTATGTCCTATGTCCTTCCTCCTGTATCCCCTCCGGGAATATCTGCAAACTCTCCGGTTTTTTCATCCGACTTAATATGATATTTACTATCGTTGCAATCAGAAAACAAACAGTGACCAACCAATAACCGAATTTCATTTCAAACTCCAGATTAAGATCGAAATTTAATTTTCCGTTTCCTCCGTTTTGCGCTTCTGCGAGTTTTGATTTAAGGTTTACCATTAATCCGATCATACAAATAAATCCAATTGCCGAAATTATTGCCTGTAAAACATATCCCGAGCGGAATTTTTTTACTACAAATAAAAAAATACCCATTATTGCAGCAATAAAAGCATTTAATGCAAAAATATTAGGATCGTAGCGCTCCATAGTAGTTTTCTCATTTTCTCCTGAATTGGTGATATCAAAATCTTGTTTATAACCGGTTACCAATTCAATTCCATTTATAGTGTCTAATTTTTGTTCATTGCAATTAATATCGGTAAAAGGTAAAAAAAAGCCGAAAAATGCGATCAGCAAACTGATAGGGGAGAAAAATTTTATTGGTGATTGCATCTGCTTTATCTATTTTTTAAAAACCGGTGAAATTAAATTACGATTATTGATTGCCATCTTCAACTTCCATTATTTCATAATGCTCAACCTCTTCTATAATGCCATTATTAGCGATCACAACAACACCAATTTCTTCTGTTTTTTTATTGCGCCAAATTTCAATTCCATCCCACTTATCTCCGCAGCGATTTGTGATCTTACCTCCATCAATAATTAATTTCCCACCGGGTTTCACAATTATTTTTGCCTGTTCGGGTAATGAAACTATACTTTTAATTGTTAGCGTTGCTCCATTTCTGATCTCAATGTCGCCCCAAAGATCTTTTATTCCATTCCAGACAATATTTTCATTTTTTGTGATAATTACTTTATCAAAAGGATGGTATTCACACCAATAAGGTATTGCATATTTTCTGGCTCCATCGGTTTCTTTGGCAAAATGGTATTCCATCTTTCCGATCTGGCAAGGGCTAACAGCTTGCTGACTCCAGTTGTAATCCATCATATTATTGCTGATCACGCCATCGCAAGGTGCTTTGCCGGTTTCACTCCAGCAACCCGGATTTTTTGGAGTATCCTCACAACCATCGTCCCAATTCCAAGTGTGGTTAAGTCCGAAACTATGTCCAAGTTCATGGTTCATTAATTTAGAAAGAAAATAGGCGTCATGCGTAAATGCACTGCCATCGTCTCTGTATTTTACCATGGTGCTCTGCAAATACATGCTGAACAATTTAATACTCCCGCCAAATGAAATGCCTGAAAGTGTTCCACCTCCGTAGGTAGGGGAGTTGAGGCTATCCGGTACATGTTCCATTAAAAAGATATTGAGCACCGAATCATTTCCGATACCATATTTTTTTAATACGGTTTGGTCGCTTAGTGATGCATATCCTTTTTTCAGGCTTCGGTTCCAAAAACACAGGGAATCGTTTTTATGAAAATAGATCGCATCCTGCCCTGTTTCTGCATCTTTTTCAACCCGTATTCCGATCGGTAAAACTTCTGTCAAATTTCCGACCGGTAAATTCATTTTATGATTATTTGACCATCTAAAATTACTTTGATCAACCATATCACGGCAAAATTTTCTTCCTGCAGCTTCATCAAAATTTCCCGTTCCATCGCTTCTTTGCATGATATGGAAATTTATTCTAACATAACGAATTTGCGAGGCCTGCGGGTGTCCCGGATCAGGAATATAGTTGGTTACCTTTTTATATTCCGGGTCCTTATATTGAATTTCTTCACGGATAATATCCGCGCTTCCTGCATATTTTACAACTAAATTGGCGCAAGAATTCAACAAAAAAATCGGGATAAGTAATGTAAGTAGTTTCACCGGATTAATATTTACGTAATTTTGTGCCATGTTTGCGTAGTGCAGGCACTAAAATACAAGAAATATCATGAATAAATTATTTGGTGTATTAATATTTGTTTTCACCTTGATTTTAGTTTCCTGTAATAAACGGGAAAATGAATTGGAGGAAATTCATGCAGCATCCGCTGAAATGGATAGTGTTTTGCGTGTTAACGAAGTGCTTTCCGTAAAACACCGCGTGATGGCAGAAGACCTGATCCAAGAGTATATGGAGTTTGCAAATAATTACCCGGAAGATTCATTGGCTCCACAATTTATTTTTAAATCAGCTATGCTTTACCATTTTATACCTTTTTATGACAAGGAACTCGAAACTTTAGAACTGCTGGCTGAACGTTATCCCAAATCGGAATATGCCCCACAGGCTTTGGTTACTGCTGCAAGAGTAAGCGAGGAAAATGTAAATAATATTGAAAAGAGTATTAAATATCTTCAACAGATAAAGGAAAAATATCCTGAAAGTCCCTATGCTACAAATATTGATCTGCAAATTGAATATGCCGGAGATGATGAAGCATTGCTTGATGCCATTATGGAAAAAAACGGGGTGGATCTGGATTCTTTGCTGGATGCTGCAGATTCAATTGATGCTGTGAAAAAGTGAACGCGCAATTAATTTTTGCAATTCTTCTTTTCTAATATCCTGATATAATTTTCCTTCCCGGGCATAACTTATTTCTCCTGTTGCCTCAGAAACGATGATGCATGTGGCATCACTTTGTTCCGTAATGCCTAAACCACTTCTGTGTCGCAAACCGAATTTAGGTGGAAGGTCAGGATTGTCGGATAGTGGTAAAACACATTTGGCTGAGGCTATTTTATGATCCGCAATAATTAATGCGCCATCGTGTAAAGGACCATTCTTATAAAAAATACTTTCAATAATATCTTTGGTTATCATTGCATTTATAGGAATTCCGGTATTTTGATAGAATCGCAAATGAGAAGTTTGTGGAATCACGATCAAAGCTCCTGTTTTCATTTTGCTGAGATTAAGAATAGCTTCGGTTAATTCATTCACCTCTTTGTGATTATATTCTCCTGCCCGTATCTTCTTTAAACTCATGGATCGCCAAAATTTCACTTTTCTGAAATCACTGCTTCTCCCTACATACAAAAGAAATCTGCGTATTTCGGGTTGAAATACAATCAGGAGTGCAATTACGCCAACATTAATAAAAGCGCCTAAAATTTCACTCATCAACCGCAATTCGATTGCTTCCGTTATCAGACTCAAAACATAAATTACGATCAACCCTATAAAAATGGTAAAGGCTAAACTTCCTTTCACCAACCTATATAACTGAAATAATATAAATGCAACTAATAAAATATCGATGATATCGATAAAAGTGATCTCCAGAAAACCGATTTGAATTTGTAGTAACATGTATTGGGTTAACTATGGGCTAAGATAGACAACAGCTTAATAATATTAGCAACATTTAATGAAATCATTATTTTGCTGCAAAGAATTTAATAATAGAATTGTTTTGATTTATAATGCAAGATGTGCAACAATTTTAATTACCTCCTTTGCTTCCTTTACATCATGCACCCTTAAAATATCGGCACCCTTCAATATTAAGACCGCATGTAAAGCCGTGCTGCCATTTAAGGCTTTTTCAGGATTTACATGAAGGGCTTTACAAATCATACTTTTTCGGGAAATCCCAACCATTACCGGTAAACCGATCTGTTTGAACAGATCCAGATTTTTTGCTAGCCGGTAATTGTGTTCAATCGATTTGCCAAATCCAAACCCCGGGTCAATAATGATATCAGCAATTCCAAGGGCATTCAGTTTTTGAGTTTTTTCAATAAAAAAATTAAATACTTCTTTGGTCACATCCTCGTATTGCGGTTCAATCTGCATAGTTTCGGGTGAACCTTGCATATGCATCAAAACGTAGGGAACATTCGCCTTCGAGGCCACGCTAAGAATTTCAGGATCTGCATTGCCCGCTGAAACATCATTTATCATATTTGCACCTTCGTTTATTGATTCCATGGCTACCTTTCCATACACGGTATCAATCGAAAGGGGAATATTTTCAAATTCTTTTCTGATGGCTCTGATTACCGGAATTACGCGTAAAAGCTCCTCCTCCGGTAATATCGACTTTGCACCCGGTTTTGTGCTCATCCCCCCTATATCTATAATATCAGCTCCCTCTGAAATTAAGCGCTCGGTTTGCCGGAGTGCTGCATCGATCTCCGAATAATTTCCACCATCAAAAAACGAATCAGGAGTCACGTTTAAAATTCCCATCACTGCAGGTGTGGATAAATCAAGTAGGTTATCACCGAGCCGCAATGTTTTGTTCGGGTAGAAATAAGTAGTTTTGTCCATATAATTTTACACCGATAATGAATATAGCAGTGTCGAAAACAAATATACAATATGATGGGGCAGTGGAAGGTTGCCGGAACATTTTCATCAAAAAAATCAAGGATTATGGTACTTCATGGCGAATTTTGAGACCACAATCCATTACAGACCAGATATTTATTAAGGCGCAGCGCATCAGAACCATTGAACAGGCCGGCACGCATAAAGTAAATGAAGGGATAGAAGAGGAGTTCCGTGGTATAATAAATTATGCAGCAATTGCATTGATACAATTGCAACTTACGGAGAACGATCCCATGCAACTTGATGCAGACCACGCACTTGAATTGTATAACGAACAACTCAATAAGGTAAAAACCCTGATGGAAGATAAAAACCATGATTATGGTGAAGCCTGGCGAGATATGCGTATTCCCTCCTTTACTGATCTTATACTCATGAAAATTTTGCGCGTAAAACAAATAGAAGAAAATGATGGCAAAACTTTAATATCTGAAGGAGTTGCCTCTCATTATATGGATATGATCAACTACTCCATTTTTGCATTAATAAAACTCAAGGAAAATGAAAAATAGTGTTTTGTGGTTCTGCCGGATATTTGTCGGTGGCTTATTTATTTTTTCCGGTCTTGTAAAAGCGAATGATCCTGTTGGATTCGGAATTAAGCTGGAAGAATATTATGATGTGTTTGCTGAACGCTGGTCGTGGACCTCATTTTTATTTAAGGCGGATTGGGTTATAGATACTATTAATTTACAAGCCGTTTTTTTAACAACGCTGGAAGTTGCATTAGGTATTGCTTTATTGCTCGGGCTATGGAAAAATCTTACAGCATGGTTATTGTTATTACTAATTGCTTTTTTCACCTGGCTTACCGGATATTCGGCAGTAACAGGTTCCGTTACTGATTGTGGTTGTTTTGGTGATTTTATTCCGCTTACACCGTGGCAATCATTTTATAAGGATCTGGTACTGATCTTTTTGATCATTATCATTTTCTTTTTGAGGAAAAATATTAAACCTATTTTGAAACCGGTTCCTTCCTTTTTAATTTTTGTTTTCGTTACAGGTTTTGCATGGTGGGTTAATTCGCACGTTTTAAAACACGATGTATTTTTTGACTGGCGACCATACGCCATCGGAAATAATATTCCGGAATTAATGGTTATTCCACCTGATGCGGAAAAAGATATTGTTGAAATGAATTACAATTATTCGAATGTTAAGACAGGAGAAAAAATTGAGTTGCAGTTTTTGAATACGGAGCTCAGTGATAAAAATAAAATGGCTGAACTGACAAAATATTCCAATGATAAGGAAAATTGGAAATTAGATACTTCCTATACTAAAATTAAAAAGAAAGGATTTCGTCCAAAGATCATCGATTTTGCAGTTTCTGATGAGAATGATAATTATATAACAGATCAGATCCTGAGCAATCCGGATTATTCCATAATGGTAGTTTCGGCACATTTCGATAAAACAAGTGAGGAGGGATGGAAAAAAATACATGCAGTGCAGCAAAGTGCTGAAAAAGAGGGCCTATTCACTTTTGCTTTAGTTGCTGACAGTAGAGAGGCTATTGAAACCTTCCGCCACGAAAACCAAATGGCATTTCCATTTTATACCGGTGATGGAAAAGTATGTTTGACAATAGGCAGAACAAATCCTAATATAGTACTGCTCCAAAAAGGAACTGTAATCGATAAATGGAGCTGGCGCGATCTTCCAACATTTGATGAAATTAAGAATAAACATTTTAAAGACAGAGCTACTGTTGAATTAAAACCGGTTTCCGACGAGATGTTTGTTGTGGATGAAAATGTTTTACCAAAAATTATTAACTCCAAAGAACCTTATAATGAATTCTTTTTACAAGACAGTATTGGGGAAGATGTTACTACAATAATTTTAAACGATACTGCTGTCATCAATATGGTGGTCATAAATGAATTAGGTCAGGATAAACTAACCGGTGATACCTGGAAGAGCATCTTAACAGAGATGAAAAAACTGGATTCAACGGGCCAAAAATACTTTGTTGTAAGTTCAGGTTCACCCGAAATACTTGTGTTAATGAAAAAAGCTTCCGGATTAAATTATAATTATTTTGTGTGTGATAAAGATGTGTTACATAAAATAATGAAAGAAAATACCGGAATTGTTATTTTAGAAAATGGAATTGTCAGAAAAAAATTAGTGGAAGGTGCATTGTAACCATATACTATAATTCGAGAAGTAAGCATTTTTTTTAACTGATCAATAAGAGCAATTGATAAAATTTATTTTTAAACGTCTTCTGTACGGATTATTTGTATTGCTCGGGGTGGTGATCGTAGTTTTCTTTTTGTTTCAGCTTACACGAATTAACCCTGAACGGCAAATTGCCGGGGAAAAGGCCGACAAACAAACAATCGAAAATATTAAAAGGGAGTTAGGTTTGGATCTGCCTGTTGGTCAACAATTGTTCGTTTACCTTAATGATATTTCTCCTTTTAGTTTTCACAACAATACTAACACTGAATCAAGATATTTTTTGAATAAGGAAAAATATGAATACGGAAAAATTTTTTCAATTGGATCCACTTCTTTTGTCATAAAAAAACCTTTTCTCAGTCGATCATATACAAGTAAAAGGCGTGTAAGTGAAATATTATCCGAACGAATACCGAATACCTTGGTGCTCGCCATAACGGCAATGTTATTTGCAACGGTTATAGGAATTATTTTTGGTGTTGCTGCCGCAATTAAACCAAATTCGATACTCGACAGAATTTGCACAGCCGTAAGTGTCTTAGGAATTTCATTTCCATCGTTTTTTGTTGGAATTATTTTGCAATTGATATTTGCCTATTTACTTGCATCAGTTACCGGTTTGAATATGACAGGAGATCTGTATGTTACTGATGGTTACACAGGTGAAAAATACCTCGAACTTAAAAATTTAATATTACCTGCATTTGCATTAGGCATTCGTCCGATAGCAGTTATTACGCAATTAACCAGAAGTGCAATGATTGATGTGATGCATAACGATTACATTCGCACAGCTCGTGCCAAAGGATTAAATGAAAATAAAATTCTTTTTAAACACGCTTTAAAAAATGCATTGAATCCCGTGGTCACCTCTGTTTCTGGATGGCTTGCAAGTTTGTTAACGGGTGCCTTTTTTATTGAAGCAATATTTAATTATAACGGTATAGGATATGAAACAGTAAACGCGTTAAAAACCTTTGATTATCCAGTCGCAATGGGCGCAATTTTATATACAGCCGTTATTTTTGTGGCAATTAGTATTTTAGCCGATATTTTATATTCGGCAATTGATCCGCGTATTCGAATTTCATGATATGAGAATATATCTGCTTGGTTTTATGGGCTCCGGTAAATCCACTTTCGGAAAAAAACTTGCTGAAAAGTTGGACTATACACTCATGGATATAGATCAGGTGATGGAAGTGCTGGAAAAGAAAACGGTAGCTGAGATCTTCAGTGAAAAAGGAGAGGAGTATTTCCGTCGTTTGGAGGCTGATATTTTGCATTCCTCTGTTTTGCATAAAAATGCAGTGATCTCCTGTGGTGGAGGAACACCTTGTTATTTTGATAATATGGATTGGATGAATGAAAGGGGACTGACCATCTATCTTAAAATGCCTACGGAGATATTGTACGGTAGATTAAAGGAACGCAAGGCAAAAAGGCCCCTCATAGCAAATCTTACAGATCCCGAATTAAAAGATTATATTTTTCAGAAATTATCGGAACGCGAAATTTATTATTTGCGCGCTAAACTTATTATGGATGTTTCTGCAATGGAAATTAAAGACAGGATCGAATTAGTGAAAATGAGAATGTTGTCCGAACATCAGGATAAATAGATCCCTTTATTTTCTGTATCACTTAATATCACCTTAATATGTTCGTGAATAGTGGTACTCAACGACAATCCTACATAATCGGGGCTAACGGGAAATAATTTATGTTTTCGTTCCACCAACACGGCATTGCGTATCTTTTTTGGAGAAAAACTCAACAATGGTTTTATGGCATACAATAAGGTGCGACCGGTATTTGCAACATCATCCACCACAATAATTACCTTATTATCTATTTCTTCTTCAGTAAGATTTAATTGAACATCGCTATTACCCGGATCTTTTTTGTCAAGTTCAATATGAGTCAATAACAATTTTGCGGTAATTATTTTTTTTAATTCATTGTACAATAATTCTGCAAAGGTGTATCCCTCCGTTGCTTTGCAAATACCTGCAATTACAATTTCTGTTTCCTCGTAATTATCCTCTGCTATCTCGTATGCAATGCGTTTTATTTTTTGATTTATTTTTTCCGCAGAAACAATTTTCGTTAGTGTTTGCTCCATATTATTTAATTACGGTTATAGTTTTTGAATACCGTGAATCCTGATTGTAAATTAACAAATTATATAAGCCGGCAGGTAATGAAGAAATATCAAGCAGAGCATTCTCATCTGAACAAAATGAATTTATTACAATGTTACCTGTAACATTGCTTATCACTATATTACTTTCCTTGGAAATTCCTTCCATATGTAATAAACCTGATGCAGGATTTGGATATACTAAGATCATATTTTCTTCCTCCAAACCATTTTTCAACGGTAATGTGGTAAAAGTAAAAGTTTCACTCCAATTGCTTAATCCATAGGTTTCGCAGTATGCTCTCACCGTACATGTATAGGTTGAATTGGGGGTTAATCCGTTTAATATTTTTGAATTGCTGAATGCTTTAACTTTTACAGTTGTGCCGCCGGTTTTATGATAACTTATTTGATAACCTACCGCATTTGGAATAAGGTCCCATTTGATCAGGGCCTTGGTTGCCATTATATTTAACAACGCTATATTTTGGGGAGGGTCAGTATAATTGTCAGCTTCACATCCCCAGTCTCCGGTTAATGTTCTGAATGCATCCGCCTTTCCGTAACCCCATCTGTTATTTGGCAGATCTTCACCCGTAAATGTATCAGATCTTGCCTGACTTAAAATTGCGTTTTTTATTTCTGCATAATCAGCATTGGGATTTTTTTGAAGATATAATGCAGCAATTCCGGCTACTTCAGGACTTGCAAAAGAGGTTCCATTGTAAATGTAATGTTGTCCATCTGCAGAAATATAGGTTGCAAGTCCTAAACCAATCAGCCAATCTGTTAATACGGAAGAGCCGGTTGATAATACTCTGCAGCCAGGTGCGCATATGTCAGGTTTTAGTCTGTTATCGCGTGTAGGTCCGTGGCTTGAGGATATATACAGATCACTTACCGGGTCAAAAAAGTTTGCAATTACACCATAATAATTTGTCATTGTATCGCGATTCACATAATTACCCACGGCAATTACATGGTCACTGCATTGCCAGTCACTTACTATAGTTTGGTCAAGATCTGGCAAACGGTAATTAATAATTTCCGGAAGTGTTCCGGCATCAGGTAATGCAGTTGTAACATAATTTGAAAATCCGGTTGTTGCTTCAGCACTCCAAATATCAAAATGCCCCGAGCCACTTGTGCTAAATCGCCAATAATAGGCACTTACATCAGGAGTGATAACAAATTCGATCAAATATCTTCCATCCAATAACTGAGCATATATTTGAACAAATCCGGCACCGGGAATTGTATAAAATGCAGAATCAATAATATCTGCGTCAAAATTAAAGTCATTCACCATATTAAATAATGGAGTTGATCCGATGCTTGCAAACCCTGTTGGGTTGTCAGCGCTTATTCTGAAATCAACATTATTAAAATCGGCGGTATCAGCCCATAATTGCCAATAGGCGAGGTTTGTATAACTCAATTTTTTAAACCAGGTGAATTGTTCAACAGCATTTACATCATATCCCAGGTGAAATGCAATATTTCCGGCATTTCCCGCAGCAGCTACAAAAGCCCTGCCATTTTGGGCCTCAATAAGTTCGTCCAATGCCTGAGTGGTAAGGTCCAGCCCATCATGCGAACCAGCATAAGATCCATAACTGGTATTGATCACACAAGGTTTGTTCAAGGCATTTGCGCGATCATATATGTATGATACTGCATCAACAGTATTGGAAAGATAATCACTCTCAAAATTTAACGCTACCAGGATCAGATCGGCATTCGGTGCTACTCCGCGATATTTATTGGAAGCATTTCCGCTTGAGGCCGCAACACCGGCCACGCCTGTTCCATGACTGTAATTTTCACCATCATAATCGTTGCTGGTGCAGGTTCCGTTTGCAATCATAGTGCTATCGCACTCAATTCCATATCCGTATTCTACCGGTGCAGTTCCATCGGCGGAATTTTGGTCCCACACATATTTAATACGTGAATTACCTTCTGCATCGGTGAAATCTTCATGATCTATATCAAATGGGGCATCAATAACACCTATCACCACACCAGAGCCATCGTAGCCCTGATCAAGTGGCCACATTCCGAGATACGCAGAATCTACATTGTTGTGTTTGACCATCACGTCATTCAATAAAGTAAGTTTAGCTTTGGGAATATCAATAACTTCAACGTATAATTCCTGGTTTAAAAGCCTGATCACACTCACAGGCAGGCTTGCAGACACTATGTTTTTTGTTGAAAATTTTAATATTCCCTGATTACTCCTGATAAAATTTTCGATCTGATCAACATCCCCTTTTATTAAAACGGGAACAATTTCTTCACCATTGCGCTTGGCTAATTCATGATATGCAGATAAAGTGATCTTATTTTTGATCGTTTTATTTTGTGCGAAAACAGTAATTGGGAGCACAAAAAACAGCAGAATAAGTAACCTGGTTATCATAACTGTGTATAGTTAATTTTTACAGTCATAAAATTACACTTAATTTAGCAACCGTCTAAACTGCGTGTATGGATTTGGTTTTACAGATAGCCTTTGTTTTGATATTCGGTGTTTCAGCCTGGGTTGCGGGTAAAAAATTCGCTTCTATCAGAAGGAATATTTTTTTGGGAAGGGCGGAGGCATTAAATGACAATCCTGCGCTTCGGTGGAAAAATATGGCCCTTTTCGCCCTTGGACAGAAAAAAATGTTTCGCAAACCTTTACCTGCTGTGTTACATTTATTTATTTATGTAAGTTTTGTAATTGTAAATATTGAAGTGTTGGAGATTTTGGTGGATGGAATAACCGGAAGTCATCGGTTTTTCGCGCCTTACCTTGGAGGTTTTTATACTTTTATGATAGGTATAATCGAATTTCTGGCATTGCTCGCTCTGATTGCCACCATTATCTTTTTGATCAGAAGAAATATTTTAAAAATAAAAAGGTTCACCCAATCCGAATTAAAAGGCTGGCCATTTAAAGATGCAAATTTTATACTCCTGATGGAATTCATTCTGGTGATCGCAATTTTAACTATGAATGCGGCGGATGTTCAACTGCAGAATTTAGGTGCCGCACATTATTATAATACAGGAAATTTGATCGTCTCCCAATTTACTTCTTCCATATTTTCAGGAGTGAATATGGAATCTTTAATTATAATTGAACGTGTTGCCTGGTGGTTACATATTATCGGTATTTTATTTTTTTTGAATTATATTCCTTATTCAAAACATTTACATATCATTCTCGCATTTCCTAATTCCTGGTATATGCGATTAAATAATAAAGGGATAATTGATAATATGCCTGTTATTATGAATGAAGTAAAAACCATGGTTGATCCTTCAGCTCAGCAAATAACGATCAGCGACCCGCCAAAAACATTCGGAGCAAAAGATGTTACTGATCTCAGCTGGAAACATTTATTGGATGCCTATTCTTGTACAGAATGTGGAAGATGCACTGCTGCTTGTCCGGCAAATATTACCGGTAAAAAATTATCACCGCGCAAAATTATGATGGACACACGTGATCGACTGGAAGAGGTGGGAAATAATTTGTCGAAACACGGAAAAGATTTTGTTGACAATAAATCGCTTTACGGCGATTATATTACTGCTGAAGAATTACGTGCCTGCACTACATGTAATGCATGTGTTGAGGAATGTCCCGTAAATATTAATCCGCTTAGTATAATTGTGGAATTAAGAAGGTATGCGGTGATGGAATTAAGTGATGCACCACAGGAATGGAACGTTATGTTTAACAATATGGAAAATAATCAGGCGCCATGGCAGTTTAATCCTGCCGACAGAATTAAATGGGCAGAAGAAATTAAATAAAATATTTGATTCAGATAAGCGTTTTAAGCAATATTGAATTTACATGAATACAGATTTAAATAAAGTGCAGATCATGGCAGAATTATTTGCCAACGGTGAATCACCGGAGATACTGTTTTGGGTGGGATGTGCCGGAAGTTTTGACGACAGGGCAAAAAAAATTACAGGTTCATTTGTAAAAATATTAAATAGTATCGGAATTAAATTCGCAGTTTTAGGTACAGAGGAAGGCTGCACCGGAGATCCTGCAAGAAGATCAGGCAATGAATTTCTTTTTCAAATGCTTGCCCAAAATAATATCGCCGTATTAAATGGTTATGGTATTAAAAAAATTGTAACTACATGTCCCCATTGTTTTAATACACTTAAAAACGAATATCCCGAATTAGGGGGAAATTACGAAGTGATGCACCACACCTCTTTTTTACAACAATTAATTGATGAAGGCAAATTGGCGGTTAATGGCGGGGGATTTAAAGGTAAAAAGATAACATATCACGATTCTTGTTATCTTGGAAGAGCTAATAATATTTACGAAGCACCAAGAATAGTATTGGAAAAACTGGATGCCGAACTTGCAGAAATGAAATCCTGTAAAAGCCGCGGATTATGCTGTGGTGCCGGTGGGGCGCAAATGTGGAAAGAGGCAGAGGCGGGGAAAAAAGAGATCAATGTAGAACGAACTGAACAAGCTCTGGAATTAAACCCTGACATCATTGCAAGTGCCTGTCCTTTTTGCAATACTATGATGACTGATGGGATAAAAAATAAAAATAAAGAAGAAGAAGTGAAAGTTTATGACGTTGCAGAATTGATCGCAATGGCTAATCAGCTGATGTGAACTTTGTGACTCTCTAAAATTAAAAACACTTGTTTCTTAACTATATTATGCATATTGATAATAGTTTTTCACCCGATTCAAAAGTCTGGATATATCAGTCATCACGACCTTTTACACTTGATGAAATTAATGTTCTCCGGGAACAATTGGTATCATTTACAAAACAATGGACCGCACATAATGCCCAATTAAAGGCACATGGTGATATTATTGAAGATAGAATAATTTATTTAATTGTTGATGAGACGCACACTTCTGCAAGCGGATGTTCCATAGATACATCGGTACACTTTATTAAATCTTTGGAAAATAAATTTAACATAGGTTTATTTGACAGAACTCTTTTTAATTACCTGAAAGAAGGAGTTATTTCTTCCGCACATCTGAATGAACTTCCTGAATTATTTTCAACTCAAGTTATTAATATGGAAACCATTGTTTTCGACCCTTTAGTAAATTCAAAATCAGCATTTGATGCTCACTTTAAAACTACATTGGGGGAAAGTTGGTTAAAGAATTTTACGCAATAACCTTAATGTTTTATAATCTATATAATCTAAAAATATTTCTATACCAATTTTCGTTTTTAACTTATGAAAATCCGCATCCTTATTATCCTTTTTTTTGCTTCAATATGCAGTTTGTATGCACAGGTTAGTGATTCAACTAAATCAAATTACCTTCATGTATATCTTGATGGTGCATACAACTATCAGGAGTATATAAAAACTGAAATTCCTTTTGTGAGTTACGTACGCGATCGTTTTGAGGCTGATCTGCACTTGTTGATTACGGGTCAGATGACTGGCAGCGGAGGATTTGATTACACACTTTTTTTTCTCGGACAGGGAAATTTTGCAGGCAAAAATGACACACTGCACTATATTGCAAATACGAACAACACAGATGATGAATCACGGGCCGGATTAGTGCAAATATTAAAAATGGGTTTGCTTCCCTATATTGCCAAACTTCCCGGAGATATACCGATCAGCATAACCTATTCCGGTGATGAAGGGGAAGAAACAAAACAGGATGATGATAAATGGAATAGCTGGGTATATTCGATAAGCAGTTATGTAAACGCTAATATAAGCTCCATTTATACTTCTTATAATCTATCGGGTAATTTAAGTGCAAATAAAGTTACTGATGAATGGAAGATCGGTATTAATGCCGGAGCAAATTATAATACTGATATTTTTGTTCTGGATGATACAACAAATTATGAAAGTTTTAATAACAGTTCCTATAGTGGTATTACAGTGGTGAAAAGTTTGAATGATCACTGGTCATTTGGTGGTGAAGTTGATTATTATACCAGTACTTATAGTAATTATGATGCAAATATTAATATTTCTCCGGCAATTGAATATAATATATTTCCTTATGCAGAATCCACTACAAAATTGCTGACTTTTTTTTATAAAATTGGTCCTGAGTATAGCAACTACACAGATACCACCATTTTCGAAAAAGAAAGTGAAATTTTATTGCGCAACAGATTGGATGTTTCATTATCCATGACGCAAAAATGGGGTTCTATCGCATTAGGAATAAATGGCTCAAATTATTTTCACGACCTAAGTAAAAACAGTGCAGGGTGTTTTACATCCCTTAATTGGAGAATTACAGAAGGATTATCCCTTAATGGATTTTTTACTGTTGATTTTCAGCAAGATCAATTAAACTTGCCTAAGGGTGACCTGAGCGAGGAGGAGATATTATTACAGATATCAGAACAAAAATCAAGTTTCAATTTTTACACTTATTTTGGTATTTCCTATACATTTGGGTCTATTTATAATAATGTTGTTAATCCAAGGTTTGACGGAGGAAATTTTTCTTTTTACTTTTAGGGATCATTATTTTTCTTGCATTTTTGTTATATGAAAATTGTTTGATTATGAATAAAACAATTGTATGCGCAATTTCAAAAAAAGAACATTCTGCACACCTTTTATCAGATACCAATTATATAGGTGAAAAGATCAAGGCGGTATTGAAAAAAGAATATCCCGATTGGGATGGAAATGGATTTGTTTCCAATGATATCATCAATAAAGCGCGGACTGCATATATTACAGGTTTGATCACAACTGAACGGGGCGAACTTGATAAATTAGATAAGGAAGTGGTTGAAAGTATCACGAATGCAGATATCATGAGCCGTGATGTTTATTTAGAAAAAACGGAATTGCCAACTTTCGGAGAAAAATTGGCCGATCAAGTTGCTTCTTTTGGTGGTAGTTGGCGTTTTATAATATTATTTGCTTTTGTCATTTTATTATGGATTTCAATTAATGTTTTTTTATTAGTTGACCGACCGTTCGACCCTTATCCTTTTATATTATTAAATCTTGTGTTATCCTGTCTTGCTGCATTACAAGCTCCCGTTATTATGATGAGCCAGAACCGACAAGAGGCAAAAGATAGAATACGATCAAAGAATGATTATAAAATAAATTTAAAGGCGGAATTAGAAATTCGTTTATTAAATGAAAAAATTGATCACATGTTAATTCATCAACACCAACGACTTTTTGAAATTCAACAAATTCAAATAGAAATGATGGAGGATATTGCGAAGAAGTTGGAGGAGAAGGGGTAGTGGGCAGTGGGCAGTGGGCAGTGGGCAGTGTGTAGAACGCTAAATACGATTGACCTTTTTTGTAAAGTTAGATAACAGATTTGGTTTTATATATTAATTCAAATTG
>JBGAWP010000046.1:0-31348 GCA_044227505.1 Chitinophagales bacterium
GACAGGTTCTTTATTCCTTGTTCTTTATTCAATATTATATTTCATTAATAGAGTTGAAGGGGTTGATAGGGTTTACTACGGAGGTAAATCTCCGATGCGTCAGACTGTGACTGCGACTGCGACTGCGACTGTGACTGTGACTGTGACTGTGACTGTGACTGTGACTGCGACTCGTTCAGGGTTCATTCGGAGGAAAATCTTGATGGGTGAGATTCTCATTACTCATCACTCATTACTCATTCACTGGTTGTAAAGGTATTTCTCTGAGCAAAATTTCGCTTCCGTCAAACTGCCCAAAGCTCACTGCCCACTACCCTCTGTTGACTTCATTCCTTCATTCTTTCATTCCTTCATTCTTTCATTTATTCATTTATTTTCTCCATCAACCAATTCTTATTCGCCACCGAAGCATTTATTATCTTGGTTTTAAGACTTTGTTTTCGTTCATTGTATAAAACATTTCCTAAAACCTTTTTATTGAAATTGAGCAGGGATAATTTGTAAGTATATAAAAATAAATTGCGATACAGATCTGCTTGTTTTTTGGATAGTTGTTTTCCTCTCAATAAATAAACGCGCACAGAATTGTATAGGGAAGAAATTGCATCATGATCCTTATCAGCATAATAAATTTTTAACAACATACTTCTGGAATCAAGATAATAAACCGGGTCGGTGAATTGTATTTTATTTAACTCGTCCATTGCTTCAGAAAATTCATTTTTTTCGAAATAAATTGCTGCGCGATTATAGTGATAGGCATTAAATTTAAAATCGTGATGCAATCTGTCCTGATAAACTTCCACAAAATCTTTCGCCTGATCAAATTCTTTTAATCGCAAAGCCACCGTTACATAATTTTTAAAGGTATATTGCGTCATGTAAGGACCTTCGTACATGATATTTTCCATGAGCATTAAATTATAAAGATCAAAGAGTTCTGACAGCCAGTTATCGTGATTCAGGTTGATATGATTGATGCACTGATTTTGCCCGTATAGACAGATCTCACGGGCAGTTTTAGGGTGCATGGATTTAATTAAACGGGCCAATAATAATTTGTATTTTTTGAATGCATCTTCATCATTTAAATCGCGCAAAAAATTAAAAATCTGGTAATACAATTCTATCAAGGGATCTATATCCTGAACCAGTTGAACATTTTTGAAGTATTGTATAAAGGTTTGCAATTGTAATTCGTCAAAATCCTGTGCACGCAAATTTTTTCTGTTCACTAATTCGCAATACATACGCATTGTTTCCAATAAATAATATTGTTGGAAATCGTGAATCACAGGTTCTAATAATCCGTATTCCCTTTTTTTAGCCAATGCTGCGGCATATTCATCTTTGAGAAGTCGTTTTTTAAATGTGAAAAACGAATTTTCAGGCGATTGATATTGCTCTCCATTTAAATCATCATCATTTAATTTTTCAAATTGCCGGAGCAAACCTTTTTTGAGAAACATTTCTGATAAAGCCCAGCTTTTAATATTTTCGTTTTCCATGATCCAACTTATCTGTAAATATTGGAGAAGTACCTTTTTAAGATCTGACAGATAATTACTGATCACCTGGGCATTAAATCCTTTTTTTTCAAAAACATTGGAATATAATCTCTCTGCACCATGGCCATCTTGGTTATTTCTAAAATTTAAAATGCCTTCAGCAAACTTTCCGAGATGCCTTGTTTGGTCAATCACCTCTGCTTTTGTAAAAGCGCAAAAATCTTCTGCCTCCTTTTCAGTGAGTTTTTCATAGATATTCCAAAAGGAGGAATCCAATATTAGGTTATTATAATTTGTCATTTATTATTATATATGATTGATTATCAGTGTATTATATATTTTTATGTTTAATTGGTTGATTAAATTTACGCAAATATATTCTTGTTTTATGATTTAAATCAAATCATCTTTGATGTTAATAGTTAAAAAATGAATAAGATCCGATTCATAAAAGTGCTTTTTTTAGTTGTATCCCTGATCTGCTATTCCCGGCAAACCAAGGCACAGCTTGCACCCTGGGTATATGTAGGTGGCTCAGGCTTGCAAGATGAAGCCTCCCAAATACTCAATGGCCCTTCCGGGGATTATATTGCCATAATTGAGGGCGGAGAGTCTGATACCATCACCTTTTCTGTCATCAGGTTAGATTCAGCAGGAAAATTGATCTGGTTCGAGGAATTTGGCAAGGATGAATTTGTGGAAAGCCCAAATAATTTTGATTTCTCCGCAGATTCTTCTTTGATCTATGTTACAGGTTTTGCAAACGCAGATTCTTCTATTTGGGGAATTGAATTGGATTATAATACCGGAGCTTTAATTGCAACAACGGAAGACTGGTCGGACGACAGTGGCTTAGGCAGTGGAGTTAGCGTGAGAGGATTTAAAAACGGTTTTGGCAATTACACATTGTTTGGTTATTCGAATGGAAAGTTACATGTATACAATACTTTGGATACAGAAATCTTATTAGACTCGGTGTCTTATTATTATCCGGTTGCTATATCTGACGAAAAATTAATTATTAACGATGCTGAACTCACCGGCTATGGCAATATACTGACAGGGTCATATGGCCCAACTTACATACCCTATATTTGGTCGGTTCATGAACTGGATTCTGTTGAATTTCACGAATGGGGGCGAGACAGCATAATATTGAATGGAGTAAAAAAGGTAAATTCACTTAGGGTTGCAGTTGTAGGGAATAATTTGGATTCCTCGCAAATCTATTTTGCAGTTTTTGATACCATAGTGGGATTTCCAATATTAATAGATATACTTTTTCCAGATCCCGGTTATAAAATTGTGGCGCATGATGTAGTGCAACATAATGATGGTTCGTATTATATTTTAACTGTTCAGTATTTGGTATCCGGAACAAAAACTGTATTAATTAAATTGGATGAGGACGGAAATTATATTTCGGAGCAAATTATTCTGGATGATGCAGGAGAGGTTGAACTTACCAATATTATAACAAACAATTTTTACGACTCCGATTATCCATTTGTTTTATCCGGATTTATAGATACCGAAACTCCGGAAAGGGAAAAAGAATATTTAATTGTAGGATCTGATGAATTAGGTAATTTCCCAGAATGTGTTTTTAATTGTGTATGGCCCGGAGATGCCGATAATTCTGGTTTGGTTGACATGAGCGATCTTTTCCCATTAGGAACAGGATATTTATTTACAGGTCCACCGAGAGACATCATTACTGATGAATGGATGGGTTATAATGCAGATCCATGGTCTGATTCTACAGGAATATTTTTAAATGCAAAATATGCCGATTGTTTTGGCGATGGTGAAATTAATGAAGATGATACCACTGCAATTATTTCGAATTATGGATCAGGCCATTCGGTTTTTGATCTTCGGATATCGGAAGGCGGTGAATTTCCAATCTGGTTAAATACTGCCGGAATAATATTGCATGCGGGATATAATGAAATTCCAATTATGTTGGGAACAGAAGCAATACCTGTTGACGAAATTTATGGAGTGGAATTTACGATCAGTTATGAAGGAGCACCGTTTATTGTTGACTCACTTGGTGTATCTGTGTATTTTACCGATTCCTGGTTTGGATTAGTGGATGATGAATTGATCACTTTAAATTACAAACCAAATGAAACGAGTGTTGATGCAGGTGCTGTAAATACAAATTATATCAATAAAGGAGGATATGGCCAAATTGGAAAATTGGGATTTATTGTAGAGGATAATATTGCAGGAATAATGATTGAAACAGGAGATAGTTCCATCATTTTTAACATTACGGGAGCAACAGGAGTATTAAATGATCTTACACCTGTAATGTTAGATGGTTCGGCGTATGAAGTTTGGGCTGCAACGGGAATATATGATATAGATCAGAAGGAGAATATTATTTTATATCCGAATCCATGGCATGGAGAGGAGTTGAAGATATTTCCGGAAAATTATTTGATACAAAATTTTGAGAAATATACTTTACATGATATTACAGGGAAAATCGTTGCGGTGGGAAATATTAATTCAAACACATTCCAAATACGCCCTGAAATATTACTTGAAAACGGAAGTTATTTTTTGAAGTTAACCGGTAATAAATATACTAAACAATTTCAACTTATATTAATCAAATAAATTAAAAATCCATTATGAAAAAACGAATACTTTTTTTCGCATCTTGTTTATCAATTTTGAATATTTGTTCAATACAAGCGCAAGCACCCAATCTCACCTTGTTGGTTGAAACTAGTTATACAGAACAGGCAAAACCAACCCAGGATGGAAACTATATTGCTGCGAGCTCTCCAGGTTCATGGACATTGGACATAAATGTTACAAAGTTAGATCCTGAAGGTAATATTTTGTGGTCAAATAGTCTTGAAACGCCACCGGATTATGAAAATCCAAGAGATATATATGAATTAAGTGATGGGAGTATTGTTGTGTTTAAAGGGAATGCATTTTTGAAATTCAATTCGTCGGGCGAGTATTTGCCGGATAATTTCATGGAAATTAAGAGTACAGAATTAGGATTTGATCCCATTCCCGGTGATTATGATAACCACTATTATATTTCCACTGAACAAGTGGGTGATGATTTCATTTTGTTAACAAAATGTTCAGCGGGAGCTCCTACAAATTCTAATTTTTTTACCCTAACCAAAATTGATGGGGAAGGTAATTCTTTATGGTCATATTCCTATTTAATGGGGTCTTACGAATATCTAAATGATTTTGAACTAAATGGTGAATTAGCATACGTTCACCTTACGAACTATTCTCCCGGATTTACAAAATTAATTTTGATTAATTGTATTACCGGAGATTTAATCTCCGAACATGAATACGATTATGATCAACAGGATAAATTTCTGTTAAATATTAACACTGGAATACTCAAAATAGGCAGTAAATATGAACTTGATCAAGCTAAAGATGTTTTAACAAAATATGATTATGATGGTAATTTATTGTGGACTAAAGAATTTGAATATCCAATTGCGGACTCTGCCGGAGGAATTCTTCACATGCTGCAAAAGGAAAGTGGATTTTTTATCAGCTGCAATTTAGTGCCAGATGGCACAGGAAGTGAGATATATGCACTTAGATATTACAACGAATCCTGCGATACCTTCTTACAGGTGAATGATTTTCTTGATATTGAATATTTTTCAATACATAGTATGGTATCAAATGGAGAAAATCTCATTTTCTCGGGAGGTTATTATGATTTAGGATGGGATTCTGACGGGTTTGTATTAATTACGGATACATTAGGAAATTTTTTTCAACTTACTTTAAACGGGAATGTTTATTACGATGAAAATGATAATGGTGTGCTGGATGCGGAAGAATATACTTTTCAAAATACAATAATCACATCTGACCCGAATACTTATTACGGCGTAACAAATGAGGATGGTGAATACTTGCTAAGATTATATAATCCTGGAACCTATACAATTGCCCCGATATTACCAGAGTATTGGGATTTAGTTGATCCTGATACTTATGAAATTGTTTTTTCGCCGATGATGGATGGGGACACAATATTTAACAAAGATTTTCGATTTGATTATACAGTGCCCATACAAGATCTGAGTATCAATGTATGTCAAGGTGGGTTAGTACCTGGTTTTACATCCGGCAGCTATATCACGGTAGAAAATATCGGAAACCAGGTCACTTCCGATATTATTATTCAATATCATGTCCCTAATGGGATGAGTTATGTAACTGGCGACCCTTATACTGACTATACAGATACAACCATTACATGGGAAATAACAGATCTACCGATTGATGTATGGTATAGTGTTTATGCCGCATTTACAGCAAGTCTTGATTATGAATTAGGCGAAGAAAAAACCTTTATCGGAACTGTAGCCCCAATATTAGCTGATTTTGCACCTGAAAATAATATTGACACAGTAATAAAAACAGTGGTTGAATCATGTGATCCAAATCACAAAACTGTTAATCCTGCAGGTTTTAGTGAAGAAGGTTATATCAACCCAAACACCGAATGGCTCGAATACACAATAGAATTTCAAAACATTGGAAATGCACCTGCTACATTTGTAAATATTGTTGACATAATCGACAGTGATCTTGACCTTACGAGTATTCAAATATTAGGTGCTAAACACAATTACTGGATGGAAATAACCGGCACAAATAATATTATCTGGCATTTTGAAAATATTAATTTACCGGATAGTGCAAGCGATCCGCTTGGTAGTTGTGGATTTATTACTTATAAAATTAAAATAAATGAAGAGGCAACCGTTGGCACTGTGATTACAAACACAGCATTTATTTATTTTGATTATAATGATGCTGTTATTACAAACACTACCAAAACAACTCTTGAACTACCGAATTCCATTCAGGAATTTAATAAGTATTTAAATGTATATCCTAATCCTGCAGGAGACTATATTATTTTGCAGTTAGAGGAAGGAAATACATCTGGTAATAATATCAAAATTTATAATATTAATGGGGATATTGTTTGGAATGAAGATTTTGCTGCCGGTAATTATATGATACAAATTAATTCAGCAAATTTACCGAATGGGATCTATTTTATAAATTGTTCCGGTAACGATGGATCGTTAAAAACTAATGCTAAGGTTATTATAACACATTAAAATATTCATTTTTACAGATCAGCGAAAGAGGGGGCTTTTTGTTCCCTCTTTTTTTTCTTCTGAAAAATCAATTACAGATCTTTAATAATAACTGTTGTGTAAATCAAATTACCCTCTGAAAAAACCCGCATTATATATGTTCCTGAATTCAGGTTGCTTAAGTTGATTTCGTTGATATTGGTTGAAGCTAATTCCACATTAAACAATAAATTTGCTGACAGATCAAAAATTTGAACAGAATATAAATTTGAAATATTTCTGTTAATTATATTAATATTTTCTTGAAAAGGATTCGGATATATAACCACCTGATCATGTGTTTCAGCAGTAATATTTATAATATCACTGTATTTATTATTCCCATTGAGGTCAATTTGATTTAATCGGTAGTAATTATTGCCTGAGGAAGGCATATCATCAACAAAAGTATATTGCCTTAATTCAGTTGAATTTCCCGCAGCGGTAATTTCACCAATTGGGCTGAATTTACCATCCTCCCTCATTTTCTCCACAACAAAAAGGGCGGAGTTGTTTTCACTGGCAGTGCTCCAATATAAAGTATTGATCAAGTCTCTGTTTTCACCATAAAATGTTTCTAGTGTAACCGGTAATAAACATATTATTTCTATAGTAGCACTATCAACACTGCAATCGGCATCCGTTACCGTTACCGTATAAATTCCGGCGCATAAATTAATTGCCGTTTGGGTGGTTTGTCCATCGCTCCACAAAAAAGTATAGGGAGCTATTCCACAATCAGGTAGTGCAATTGCAGTATCTATGCAGGCGCATATATTTGAATTGAGTGTAGTTATATTTAAGGGTACAGGAATAAATTGCGCAATAAATGCTTCATCATCCCCATTATGCGAACCATCATAATATGCACCTCCACCGGGATTCACAAGAGGAACTGCCTCACCGGGATCATACTCGTTGTATTGACCGGTCATATATAACGATTTTCCATCAAGATTATCAATTCCTATGCAACTGTTCAGATCCTCATCCTCAAAACCAAAATAGGTAGCCCAGGTTTGTATGCCTTCATTGGTAAAACGCGAAATAAAGAGATCGCCAAAACCGGCATATGTTCCATCATAATAACTGCTGCATCCTGCATCTAATAATGGCATAGCAGCTGAAAAAGTTGTGAATGTAGTATATACATTATTACAAATATCCATTGCCAGTCCATCCCATTTAAACATATTTTCTTTTCCTGCTCCTCCTATATAAGTTGACCAAATTCTGTTACCACTGTTGTCAAATTTTAAAAGACAGGCATCAGTTTGTCCTCCGTTTGTCGCCTGAAAAAAAGTGCCATTATCCTGCACCGGAAAATCGGTGGATTCGGTATAACCGGAAATAAATATATTATCAAAAATATCAGTGATAATACTGTTTCCATAATCAGCTAAAGTTCCACCGTAATAAGTGGACCATAATCTTGTGCCGTTGTTTGCAAATTTAAGGATCACAATATCAGTATCTCCTGCCATTGCAGGCTGATAATAAGTTCCGGCATCATAGGTTGGGAAGTTTGCAGATTTTGTGATTCCGGTTATAAAAATATTACCCGTAATATCAGACGCTATTGCATAGCCGTTATCGAAAAGACTTCCACCACAATAAGTAGCCCATAATCTGTTACCTGCATTATCAAATTTTAAAATAAACAGATCTTCAATACCCGCCATTGCAGCTTGATAATATGTGCCTGCATTTAATTTTGGAAAATCGTTCGAGTCGGTATATCCTGTAACAAAAATATTGCCGGCAGCATCAGTGCAAATAGAATATCCTCCCTCCTTTTTAGAGCCGCCATAATAGGTGGCCCATAATCTGTTTCCGTCATTATCAAATTTTAAAATAAATACATCTTCATCACTTCCAAGTGTGCCATCGTAATAAGTTCCTGCATTATAGGTAGGAAAAGTATTAGAAACAGTTTCTCCAGCTACAAAAACATTTCCTGCGTTATCAACTGCAATGGAATGGCCCCAATCCTCATGATTGCCGCCATAAAATGTTGCCCATATTAAAACATGCGCGGGTGAAAATTTTAAAATTATGGCTTCTTCATCCGCCGATTTTACACCTTGATAAAAAGTGCCCGCATCGGAAACCGGAAAATTCGGAGAATCAGTCCAACCTGTGAGAAAAAGATTCCCGTTTAAATCGGTTGTAACACTATTAAAACATTCTTCCATTGCACCACCATAATATGTGCACCAGTGTAATTCGGGATCAATAATTAATTGTTTGCTTTTATCATAATCTCCAAGTATAAATTGAAGTTCTAATTCATTCAAATTGCTGTTGTTATTTACTTTGAAAAAAGATGTAGGAATTGACTCCCCTCCTTCTGTAAAACTAAATGGTTTGTGTTCCAATAAATTTCCATATTTTGAAAACATTTCAATCTCTCCCTGATCATTCAATACAATTTTATCACCGGATCTATATTTTAATTTTATCTTATCAGGATCAGAAAATGGATGAACAATAAAATTATATTTAAATCCCATTTCATTAGAATTATATATTTCCCAGTCAATACCCGGATAAATTTCTTTAAATATTATTTTAGTAGCAGGTGATACATTCACCCCATCCGGTTTTTGTGCATTGTAAAAGTGATATACAGTATTTGCTGAAACAGTTTTGATAACATTTTCCTTCTTTATGCTGGCCCCCGCCAATTCCAGATCTATTCGCTCCCAGTGAATAATTTTCTCAGCCTTTTTTCCTTTCAAGGGAATTTGCCTTTCCAAGGTAAGAAAAGTGATGCCTGTTGTAGTGATAAAAACCTGCATTCCGGGCATTTGTGCAGTGAATAAAACATTGGTTACAGGATCACCATCCATATTCTTCAATTGCCCAACATTTTCAACAAAAAGTACGGGTATATTTAAATTATCTCCATTAGTTTCACTTACAGTTAAACTTTGGCTGTATCCTGACACTAAAATGCCGAATTGAAAAAATATTAAACCAATAAAACCTTGTGTGTAATAGAGGATTGTTTTTGTATTATTCCAAAACATCCTTCTGAATTTTTACAAAGTTAGTATCAATGTCACTTTAAAAAGATGACAAAAATTACCTTTTTCCAATGATTCCGGATGTTCATAATTAATTGTGTATACATATATAAATAATTTAGATGTATTCTAATTAGCGTGAACGTCAAGCTCAAATAGTGTTAGCAATCAAAAAAAGAAAAGAAAAATATATTTTATCACGTATTTACTAATATTTATGATTGTCAATTTCCGCATAATTTAAATTAGAAATTGAAGTATAAAAAGCTTGATGCCGGATTAAACAAAAAAAAGAGGGACACAAGGCCCCTCCTTTTAGAACACACAAGCTACTTTTATTTGTTAACGATCACTTTATCGATAACCTGGTTTTCACCATTTTTAATTTGAACAAAATAAACACCGCTTTCAAGATTTCCTAAATTCAATGAATAAGAATTAATTCCTGAAACTGCTTCTTTTACTTCGCTGATATATTTTTTTCCTGTAATATCTAATACACTGATTGTAACGGAACCTGCATCATCAGTTAAGTAACTAACTGTAATGGATTCTGTTGCAGGATTAGGGAAAATTTCCATCATGTTATTCAGGATTTCACCCTCTCTGCAAGGAGTTGAGAATGGGAACCATGCAGAATATAATTTTCCCGTTTCAGGGCAATGAACAAGAATACGATATTCGTAAGCTGTGCAAGGAGTTAATCCACCCAAAGTATGGAAGTTTGCAACCACAGGTACTTTAGTAGGAGAACCACCACCTGCCAATCTGTATTCAATGCGATACGAAGTTCCTTCTTCCGCACTCCAGCTTAAAAATACTGTAGTTGCATCCACTGTTGTTGCAGTTAAAGATGTAGGTGCATCACATTCTGTTTCGCCTAAATAATCCACAGTTAGACCACCACATTTACCGTCGCCGGCCCAAGGGTTTTGAACGTAAGGGAATTTAGTTTTGAATGCTGCGTCGTTTGCTTCAACTCCGGTTGTATATAAATAAACATCCAATAGATCTGTAGTTACAGGTGAAGGATCAACTAATGGATCATAATCGTCATACCACAATCCGATCGCAGCTAATACAATACCGCTGACTGCTTGTAATTCGATACGTGTAACATCGTCTTCCAAACGGCGACCGTTAGGGAAACCATCCATATTGGGAATGAATTCCAAAGATGCTGTTGCTGTATACGTAGGATCAGTTAAACCTAAAACCGCTGCCTGAACAAGACCTAAAGAACTGAAATTAGGATCTGTTCTTGGGGTTGGAGGTACAGCCATGTTCAAGCGAAGCATATCACCACCATTCGGTAAAAAGTTATTGATAAAAGGTTTACCTACTGCAAGTGGATTCCCTGCTTTCCCTGTAGCTAATTGATAAGGCGGAAAATTTGGTGCACCTGTAAAAAATATTGGCCAAAGGTCAACAGAACGAGGTTTACCTGCTGCCGGTAATAATAAAGTACCGTAAATAGCATCATCCAAAGCAGTTCCTGCAACAGCTGCAGTTCCTTTTAGTGGCCATAAACCATCAGCGCCATTGCTGAAGTTATAAGCTCCTAAGGAAGCTTTTTGAATTCTCAAGGCAGAAAGTCCCGGAACTGCTCCACCAAATAATGCATCATCCATATATAATCCCAATTCAGGATTAAAGAAATACTCAAAATGAGCAGGATCTTCACCATAAGGTGATAAAGAATTCCAATAATCTTTTTGTCCGATTGGAATAACTGCCTCATTAGTTAAAGGCATACCTAAACGAGAAACCTGGATCCAGTCGCCGGAAGCTGTTTCAGTTCCGTCGCCATTTAAGGTTCTCATTGCTGGGCGACTAGCACTTGCCCATACTCCGATCACGAAATCACTATCGAGAATATCATCAGCCATTGCTGCCGTTAAACCATCTTTTTGTAAAGAAGAAATAGGAATCTGCAATGCAATTACGTGCACATTCATACAAGCAACACCATCATGAGAGGTTCCACCTGCTCTCGGAGCATCACCAAGGTCGAAAATACCGCCCAGGTCAACAAAAAATGGATCATCAGCAGGACCGGCATATACTTTTCCTCCACCGGGCAATGCAGTAACTGCATCAGCGATAAGACTATAGTATGAAGTTCCAAGACCAACAACAGGATCGTTGATCGAACGTGCTCCGATATTCGGTGGAGGTACCATTCCATCGGTAACTAATGTTGTGAAAGTAACACCACCATCAGTACTTCTTTCCAATAAATATGTCATTTTGATATTTTCTGCACCTAAACGGATATTGAAGAAGGTGGTAGGATCTTCATCTGTTCTTGTGAAGGTGAATCGAAATATAATATCATCACCCAGGGTAGCAATATTATTATCGATATGAATTTCATAACGGATATTTTCTCCGAAAGTGGAGTAATTCGGTCCACCTTGTGGCAATTGCAAAGGGATATAATTCGCAATTATTGTGATCATATCCGGATTGTCGGGACTGCGGAAGGCGTATAGGTCCGTATTATCAGCCAACGGATCGTCGGCAATAAGCGGAGCCTCTCTATGGCTTGAAGCCGAGGCGCGGAAAGAACCTGCAAACATCATCAGTGCGATGAGTATTGCACTTAACTTTCCTGTATTATTTATAAATATCTTTTTCATTTTTTAAATTTTTCTGAGGTTTGGAATTAATATTCAAAATCTACTGAAGTTCCTCTCCAAGGTGCTGCCAGGTAAGGGAACGCGGTTTGGAATGGTGCATCATTGTGTTCAACACGTGTTGTATAATTGATCACATCGCGCATATCTCTAGTTAAAGGAGATGCATCTGTTAATGGATCATAATCATCATACCACAAACCAATAGCAGCTAAAACGATTCCGCTCACAGCTTGTAATTCGATACGTGTTACATCATCTTCCAAACGACGACCATTAGGGAATCCATCCATATTTGGAATAGCTTCCAGATCAGCAGTTGTATTAAAAGGAGCGACAGTTAAACCAATTACAGCTGCAGCTAATAATCCTTCAGTACTAAAGAATGGACTTGTGCGATCTGTAACCGGAGTTGCCATATTCAGACGCAACATATCTCCACCGTTTGGTAAGAAATTATTTACGAAAGGTTTACCGGCAGCAAGTGGGTTACCTGCTTTTCCTGTAGCCAATTGATATGGCGGAAAATTAGGAGCACCGGTAAAAAATAATGGCCAAAGGTCAACAGAACGAGGTTTACCTGCAGCAGGCAATAATAATGTACCGTAAATAGCATCATCTAAAGCAGTTCCTGCAACAGCTGCAGTTCCTTTAAGTGGCCACAAACCATCAGCACCATTGCTAAAATTATAAGCACCTAAAGAAGCTTTTTGTATGCGCAATTTTTGGAAAGCAGGAACGGCAGTTCCGAATAATGCATCATCCATATACAAACCCAATTCAGGATTGTAGAAATATTCAAAATGTGCTGCATCTTCTGCGTAAGGTGATAATGAATTCCAATAATCTTTTTCGCCAAGTGGTATTACTGCTTCATTTGATAAAGGCATTCCTAAACGGGAAACCTGTATCCAATCGCCGCTGGCAGATTCTGTTCCGTCGCCATTTAAAGTGCGGATTGCTCTGCGGCTTGCACTAGCCCAAACTCCGATCACAAAATTGCCATCAAGAATGTTTTCAGCCATATCAGGGCTCAAACCATCTTTTTGCAACATGCTGATCGGAACCTGAATTGCAATGGTATGGGTATTAAAATGTCCAAGACCATCCTTAGGATTTTCGCCTGCACGTGGTGAATTTCCTAAATCGAAAATACCACCAAGGTCAACAAAAAATGGATCGTCAACCGGTCCGCAAAATACTTTTTCGCCGGTAACTGCAGTTGCAATAGCTGCAGTCATCAGATCTTCATAAGAAGCTGCACCCAATCCTACAACAGCATCTTCAATGGAGCGTGCGCCTATGTTGATAGCAGGAACCACACCGTCGGTAACAATGGTCATAAATGTTACGCCACCATCAGTGCTTTTTTCTAAGGTGTAAGTTGTTTTCAGGTTTTCCGCACCTAATCTGATACTGAAGAAGGTTGTTGGGTCTTCGTTAGTACGGGTAAAGGTTGCGCGATAAATAATATCGTCACCGGGGGTAGCGATATCATTATCAATGTGTATTTCATAACGGATGTTTTCGCCGAAGTGATTGTAATTAGGCCCGCCAAAAGGAATTTCGGCAGGAATAAAGTTGGCAATGATAGTAACTGTGTTCGGATCATCCGGACTCCGGAATACATAGAGATCAGTGTTGTCGGCAAGAGGATCATTAGCGATAAGCGGAGCCTCTCTGTGACTCGATGCTAATGCCTGTGTCGCCATCAACCCTGACGCCATGAATAAGCAGGATAGTGCTGCATTTTTCATCAGCTTTTTAGGCTGGGTTAAAAATTGTTTCATGCTAAACATTTAAAGGTTAGAAAAATTTGTTTTGCAGCATATACGGAAGAAAGTATGTAGTTGGATTTACAGGAACGTATTATTTATTTGCAAGGGATATTATTACAACAGTAAAAAAATTAAATTCCTTTTTTATAAAATTAACAGGTAATTGATCCCTCACTACAATCATTATTGTATATAAAACACCAACTTTTTATACAGCAACTTTCAATAAATCTCTTTTAAAGTGTAGTCTGCTAAGATTGCAATGGGCAAAAATTCATTACAAAACACAGTCAATTCTCCAATTTTTTCTGATTTAAAATTATTCTATCTAGTTGGTTTTCAACACTTTATGCTTATTTTAGAAGTATGCAAACAAACTATAAAATAGCACAAAATAAATAGTCAATTATTTTCCTCCATTGTAGTTTCGAATTATTAATTAACTAAAAAAAACACGACTATGTCAAAAAAACACAACCACGCATTTTTTTCTCAATGGGAAATTATCGCAACACTTACAGCATTTAGCTTTGGAATCTGGTGGGATATTATCTTCGGATAAAGAAATCTCAACCGGTCTTTTTTAAGGGGGTGGATATTTTCACCCCCTTTTCTTTTTGAAATTGCTGAAGAAATTTAATTCTTGTTTCTGCCCATTTCTTAATATCAAACATTCTATAAAACTGATCATTATAGGAGCACACTTCCGACTCTCCCTTCATTAGATTATTTATCAATTTATTTAATATATCGATATGGTGATTAAACCTGCTTTTATTTGCCAGTTGCCTTAGGCAATTACTTAAATTTAATTCGATAGGAAGATTTTCATTTTTAATCCGAAGCCTTCTCTGCAAACTTTCTGCCTGCATTTTAAATAATTTAGTTGATTCAACCATTTGATATTTAATGTCCAAAGGTTGTAGTAAATAAAGACTTAGGGTATACAGCAGTTCAGAAAAAAATAAGACATCTTCCCTTTCATGAGTTTCCTCTTGCATCAATTCTGCATAACAATTTATTACAGTTTTATATTGCTCTGTAGCAAAAAATCCTTTTATAACTACAAAAATAAATGCCGTAAAGTGTCCTTTTTGAATCCTCCATGGCCTCAATTTAAGTAACATGAGTTGTTTATGTAAAATTTCATCATCTTGCTTTAATTGTTCTGTTGCCAACGAAAGGCTGATTTTATAATTATTTAAAACAAAGAGATTATGTTCTTTATTTAATCCAAGGTTTAAACAAATTGTATTATATTGTTTTATATAATTTTCTGCTTCTGCAAATGATTTTAATAAAAGGCAAATGTTGATCATATCAGCAATTTCGGATAGAAATTGTTGTGAGTGCAGTTTTAGGTTAACTTCCTCTTCCATTCGCATAATATCAATTAATAATAATTGATATTTATATGTTTCATGATAATTCCCAGCAATTCTGAACAACCAACTGAGTGACTTATATAATAATGATCTATATAAAAAGTTATCTGAATTTACCGGCATAAAACCCTGAACCTTTGATAACAGATATTCCAATCGTTCCCTTTGCAATTTTGTTTTGATAACTACAGTATTGCGAGCAAGTAGTCCAACCTGCATATTAAAGTCAAACAATCTATTATATAATTCAGATTCATTAATAAACTTTGAAGATTCTTTTAAAATGATTTGGACACTTTGCTCGGTATCCTGACTTTCGATAAAAGGAAGTAGTGAAAGTTTTTTATAGTTAATTATTGTAAAATATAAGGGGTCGCTAAAATTTCGGGGTTTTTTATCAACTGAACAGAGAATTTTATAGGCCTCCTCCCTTAATCCTTTTTTTATCAGGATATCTGCATGGTCAAGCTTTTGCTGCAGTGAATCTTTTCCTTGTAATTCAATATAGCGCAAAGTTTCTAAAATAAAAAATTTCAATTGTGTTCGCACATTTTCAAATGCGTGTTTGCTTTGCATTTTAGTGTGAGTCCATACCCAACGATTGTAAATCATTTCTTCATCAAACGTTGGATTTTTTAATATGAGTTTGTATAGCTTTATAAAGGATGCGGGTCCATTTTTATTATACTTAATTAATGATCGTTGTTCGAATACCTGTTTTTCATTTGCATTAAGGCCATTAATCAAATATTGTAATGTTTGAAAGGATGACTTATACATCTTATTTTTTGTTTTGAATTAAAAAAAAGCAGTGAATTCATAAGAAGTTTCCTTTTACGCTTCAAAGGAAATTAAAAGAAATGATAACGCTATTACTAAAAACGCAAATATGAGTATAGTTAAATTCGTTCATTTTCAAATGACCAACGAATTGTTACGCATTGAGAATCAAATAGTTATACACAAATTTATGACATAATTACAGGATACAATTCGAATTTTTGTATTGTTTGTGACTTATTCTCTGGCTAATTCTGCATTTTAATTATTCACCGCATTGATCCCTTTATTAAAACTTATATGAAGTTTATTATCATGTTTTAATATAAATCAATTTAAAATAAATGCCAATGAAGATAAAAAAAAATCGCAAACATTTTAATTGCAAATTTCAAAAACTTGTCATTTGCAAAAACATTAATTAATTAAATAACATAAAATTTTTATTATGAAAAAAAATTTTCAAATATTTATTGTGGCCATGCTTTGCCTGCTCCTCGGGCAAACGCTAATGGCTCAGAATACTTTTCCTGGGACAGGGAATGTGGGTGTGGGTACAACCACACCCGCTGCCTCTGCCATTTTGGAAGTAAGAAGTAATACCCAGGGGATCCTGATTCCGAGAATGTCGCAGATCAAGCGTGAAGCAATTGTTGATCCTGCACTCGGACTCATCGTTTTTCAAACTACAACCCCAAAAGGCATTTATCTGTATTTGGGGTCAGGTTGGCAACAGATGGGGCAACAAGGAGATATGGGATTAACCGGACCAGCCGGACCTACCGGTGCTACCGGACCTATGGGGCCTGAAGGCCCTGCCGGTGCTGATGGATTAAATGGAGCTGTTGGTGCAACAGGTGCTACAGGTCCAATGGGTCCTATGGGTCCTGAAGGTCCTGCAGGTGCTGACGGAGTTGATGGAACTAATGGTATTGACGGAGTAAACGGACTTGATGGCGCAACTGGTGCTACAGGTCCAATGGGCCCTGAAGGTCCCGCAGGTCCTGCCGGTGCTGATGGTGCTGATGGATTCCTAACAGCTGGATCCGCTTCAGGTAATACTCCATTTTGGGATGGAACTGATTGGATCACTAACAGCAGCAATCTTTATAATGCCGGAAGTAATATTGGAATTGGAACTACCACACCGAATCACCAATTAGAACTTTCAACTGATGATGCTGCAAAACCAGGAACAAACACCTGGACAGTTGTATCAGATCAGAGATTAAAAGAAAACATTAATGCGTATGAAGGTGGACTTTCTGAAGTTCTCAAAATCAATCCGGTAACATTTCACTATAATGTGAAATCAGGATTTGATACAAACCCGGAATATGTTGGGGTTTTAGCACAGGAACTTCAAAAAGTAGCACCAAGTATGGTGAACAATTTCACCAAAGAAGGTGAACAGTATTTAGCAATAAATAATGGCGAGATGACTTATATGCTCATAAACGCTGTTAAAGATCTGAACACTCAGGTTTCTGAAAATAATATTGAAATTGAAAATTTAAATTCAAAAATTGAATTATTGGAAGAACAACTTGAAAAAGTAAATACTGCAATTTTCGGTGAAGGAAGTAACGATGGTGCAGCAATTATCAATGTAGGAGCAACAAGCAATTCAATGCTTGGACAAAATGTACCTAATCCATTTGATAATAGCACTTTAATCCCTTTCCGCATCCCTAAAAATTGTTCCGATGCAAGTATAATGATAACTGATGCTGTTTATGGAAAAGTAATTTCTGTAATTCCAATTTCCTGTGATGAAACACACGTAAGTGTTGACGCTGGAACTTTGGCAAGCGGAGTTTACAGTTACACACTCATCGTAAATGGAGTTGTAATAGAAACCAAAGAAATGGTATTATCAAAATAAGTGTGCAATTATAGTGTTTAATGTGGAAGAGTTCGCAATAATATGCGAACTCTTTTTTTTTATAATTTGTAGGTCTTAACTATTAAAATCTTTATAGTTATTGGAGCCAATTTCCTAATTTCGTGCTTAAAAAATGAAAGCCACACTTATCCTTATCTTCTGTGTAATCCTTATTAATTTCTGCAACGCACAACCTATTGTTGATCATCGCATTTATCAATCATCCGTAAAAAGTCAGGAAAACCGAGGAACATGCACCGCATTTGGCCTTTGTGCGGCAATGGAAACTTTTCCCGGATTTCCGTCCGACCTCAGTGAACAATATTTATATGCCATGGCGAAATCATACAGTTACAACGATGATTCTGATTACGATGAAGGTGCATTTCTTAAAAATTATATCGACCTGATGCAATATCAGGGCACTTTGCGTGAAGATCAAGAACCCTATAATCCTGACAAAGTGAAAATTGATACCAACTTATCCAATTTCGAAAACATGAAAAAGGATATTGCCGGAACAAGTCTGCTTAAATTGTTATCCTTTCAGGATTTCAGTTATAAATTACAACCTGAAATGTATATTTATAAAGAAGGAGCAGCTGCAAGAGATATAAACTACATTAAAAAAATGTTGGATGATGGGAAAAAAGCAATTGTTATTTCTTATTCCCTGAATGGTGATTACTGGAGTGCAAATTCCGGTGCGGAAACAGATAAAATAGACCCCAATGATTTTTTGGTATACTATGATAACGATAGGGAATATAGTTTTAATGCTGCTGTTTCTATTTTCGGTGATGACGTGTTTGCAGAAAACTCGGAAATATATTATACCGATACCATTTACAAATTAAATGGTGGACATGCCGTTAGTATTGTTGGTTACGATGCGGATGGATTTTTAGTTAAAAATTCGTGGGATGATGACTGGGGTGATGAAGGATATTTCTGGATCAGTTTTAATTACCACAAACTTTATGCGCACGAATTAATGATACCAATATTAGGAAAAGTGTATGTTGATCCATCAGTAAATGACCTGGGCGGATGGACTAGTGATCAATTTTATATTAAAAGTCTTCCGCATGTTTATGATTCTGAACCATTAAATATGCACACGAAATCTATTTCTTTAAGCGTAGTATACCATGGCAATTCACAAATGCCCCGGTTCACAGAAATAGAATATCAGGTGTATGACTCCAATAATAAATTAATTGATACCTACTATGGAGGAACACATGGCATATTTGATGGCAGGGAGACCGGTTACGAAACTTATATTTTGCAAAAATCGAATGATTCTTTTCCTTCAGCACATAAAATAGTTGCAAATTTCACAACGGAGAGCGGCAAGTCATTTACAAACACCTATTATAATATTACTGCTGTGAATAAAGAATATGCACCGGCAAAATAATAATTTCCGGTTATGGAATATCCAATAAATAGGCACCTGACAGGAATGAAGTTTTATATAACATTAGGGTTTATATTAATTTACAATTACCTACCGGCCCAGGATTTTTCTCCCTTCAACAGAGGTTATGTTCCAATTGACAGTATTGCAAAAATGAACCTAAAATCAGAAAATATTTATCATTATTATTGGACCGATACTCTTAAAACTGTTGAGCAAATTACAAATATTTACGACACTGCGGGTAATTGTATCCGGCAAACATATTTATATCCAAATATTAAAGAAAGTACCGTGATGGTGCGAAACTTTGACTCAAAAAACAGAATGACAGAGGATAGCAGATATTATTATCCTGATATTCCCATCTCCAAAAACATGTATACTTTTAATGATGATACATTTCCGCATAAAATGGAGATCATGGGATATATGTATTCGAATGGAGTTTTAGACAATTTCTCCAAACATATTTCATTATATAATGATGATGGACATTTACTCGATTATAAAATTTACGACCGCATCGGAAAAATGGTCAAACATGAAAAATACATTATTGGAACGGATGGCATAAGAACAGGTACTATAAGCTTCAGCAATAATGACGATGATTCTATTTTTATCTATCCGGAAGAAGATTATGGATTACCTTTTAATAACCCAATTTCTGACTATAATTCCTTGGTGAGATCAGACACCACCAAATATACATTAAAGGACGGATCCGTAATGCTATATATTTATGAGTCTAATTTACAGGTGAACATTGACCCTGATCTTGTTGAAATAAAAATTTATAATGAAAAAGGATTGATTCGTGAAATCAGAAAAATAAATCAATATATCACGAAGTATGAATATGTTTTTTGGAAGTAGGACAAAGGACACAGGACAAAGGACACAGGACATAGGAAACAGGACATAGGAAACAGGACATAGGACTGGACAAAGGACATGGGAAAAGGATAAAGGACTTTGAATTGATTTTAAGTTGGAAATATTATTGCAGATGTAAGTAATATTTCAGATTGAAATTTTTAATTTGAGTAGGAATCCCCTTTTTAATCCTTACACTCCTTCCTTCATTAGACCCTTAGAACCTTTCCCCCTGCCTGCCGGCAGGCAGGTTCGAATCTTCAAATCTTCTCCCTTCGAATCTTTAATCTACCTTCTAAAATTCCTTTTCTTCTGAAACCCGCCACCACCTCTTGGTCTTTCCCGGTGAGCAGATGGATTATATTCCGGAACGGGTCCTAATTCTTTTGGTACTTCCAGTCTGTTTATTTCGCTGCCAATTAATTCTTCAATGCGTTTTAATTTGTGTTGATCTGCAGTATTTACAAATGTAATTGCCTCGCCTTTTGATTCTGCGCGTGCTGTTCTTCCTACGCGATGAATATAATCTTCCGCATCTCCCGGAACATCATAATTAATTACAATTCCAATGGAATCAACATCAATTCCTCTGGATAAAATATCTGTTGCAACTAAAATTCTTAATTCACGATTGCTAAAACTTCGCAATACTGCTTTTCGTTGAGGTTGCTCGAGATCCGAATGAATAGCGGAGGCATTAAATCGCAGTTGTTTGAGTTCCATTTCCAGCCTCTTTACTTTTTCTTTTGTAGAGGAAAAAATAAGTATGCTTTTTGCATCCTTTGTTTTAAGTATCAATTTTAGCAGTGGAATCTTTTGTGTTTCATTTAAAATATAAACACCTTGCGAAACACCTTCAGCAGGTTTAGAAAGTGAAATATTTATTTGTTCAGGGTCTTTGAGTAATTTTTTTGCGATGCTCCTTATTTTGGGTGGCATCGTTGCAGAGAACATGAGCGTTTGTCGTTGCTCAGGCAAAAAAGAAATAATACGATTGATATCATCACTAAAGCCCATATCCAACATTCTGTCAGCTTCATCCAAAATCAGATGTTGTAATGTATCAAATTTCAAATATCCCTGATTGATATGCGACAATAATCTACCGGGCGTTCCTACAATAATATCCACACCTTCTTTAAACGACTTTTTTTCCTGTTCGAACATTATACCGTCGTTGCCACCATAAACCGCCATTGCACTAATATTGGTAAAGTATGCGAATCCGCGAATAGCCTCGTCGATCTGAACCGCCAGTTCTCTGGTTGGAACAATTATGAGGGTGTTTATAGAACCATGTCCCTTTTTGATGATATTATTTAACACCGGAAGCAGATACGCCGCAGTTTTACCTGTACCTGTCTGTGCACAAGCTATGATGTCTTTTTTATTGAGGATTATTGGAATTGCTTGTTCCTGAATAGGCGTAGGTGACTTAAATCCCATCGATAATAAACCGTCGGTAAGCTCGTTTTCAAAATTAAAATCTGTAAATTGCATTATTGCAAAGGTAATATATTAAAACTTAAGCCCGAAATCTGCGAAAATTGAAGACTATTAACCAAACAAGTTAAACTAATATAAACCACTAATTTTTATCTATATTTGAAATCTCTATGATTAAAAAAATACTCGTCGTATTCCTTCTTTGTTTATTCGCATCACTATATGCAATAGGTCAAAATAATCAATTTGTAAACAAAACAGATAGTCTGCTTAAATACCTGCATGAAAACAATCGTTTTTGCGGAACAGTGTTAATTTCCAAAGGGAGTAATATCTTATTTCATAAAACCTTTCCTGCAAATGGAGAAACAGAGGTAAAAGACCAGTATCGAATTGCGTCCATTACTAAAATGTTTACTGCTGTGCTTATTTACCAACTAGTGGAAGAGAAAAAACTTTCGCTTTCTGATAAATTACAAACTTATTATCCTCAAATTCCCAATTCCGAGAAAATAACGATACAACAAATGTTGGCACACCAAAGTGGTATTCCTGATCTTATAAATGATGATGATTTTTCCTCTATTCAGACAAAAACAATGAAAAGGGAAGATCTCATTCAACTGATGGTCGACTTTGGGTCCGTTTTTAAGCCGGGAGAAAAAACACAATACAGTAATTCCAATTATCTTTTATTGGGATTCATTATTGAGGATATTACTAAAATTTCTTACAGTGATAATATTCAATCACGAATAAACAAACCACTTGGTTTAACACAAACTTATGTTGAGTCTGCAGCAGAAGCGCAAAGCAGAAAATCGGGATACCAATTTAATGGTGCCGAATGGATAAAAACAAGCGTGGAAACAAATGCTACGGTGAGTGCGGCAGCAGGTGCCATGATATCCTCCCCGAATGACCTTAACATTTTTATACAACAGTTGTTTGCATCAAAATTGATTAATAAAGCGCATCTGGATACCATGTGTAAACTAACAAATAAAACGTATGGACATGGCATTTTTTATACGCCCTTTGAAAAACATATTGGATTTGGTCATACCGGACATATTGATGAATTCAGAAGTGCAGTTACTTATTTTGAAGAAGATAGTTTATGTATCGTATTATGTTTAAACGGATTAAATTATCCGATGAATGATATTGCACTGGGAGTACTCTCCTATTATTTTGAAAGAGATTATAAATTTCCTGCAGCAAGTGCAATTCAGATGGGAGCTGAACAATTAATTCCTTTTGAAGGAATTTACAGATTAAAACTTTTTCATTTTATTCCCATCACAAAAATTAAAATAGAAAGTGAGAACGGGGTTTTGGTAACTGCAGCGCTTAAAAATTATGAAGCAGAAAAATCAATAGCAGAGCCAATCGGGACTAATACTTTTAAAAATTTTCAATATCGCTCCACTTTAACTTTTGAGTATAAAAAAAATGGAAAAGTTAAAGGTTGTTTTTTTCAACAAGGGAAAAGTAAACTTTATTGTAAAAAGTTGCGACAAGGGGATCCTGTAGCTTAACAGATTAATAAATCTAAAGAATGGAAATTACATTAAAAATTGACGCCGAAGAATCTGATTATTTATATACGCAGGTTTCACAGATAGCAAATGCAGGGCTTGGCCTATACACAGCAATAACAATTCACCGTTATGAAATAATTGCGGTTTTTACAGGAGAAACATTAAATTCCAAACAGTCGAAAAAAAGAGCCGATAAAGGAGATAATGCCTACTTTTTAAAATTACCGAATGGCGATATTCTCGATACCAATAATTCAAAATGTTTAGCAGGATTTGCTAACGATGCTCAAGGACCAACTAAGTCTCCATTTAAAAACAATGCTGAGATCGTAATGAATGATGAAAATAATATCTGTCTGATGGCAAAGAAAAAAATTGCTGCCGGAGAAGAAATATTCTGCGCTTACGGGAAAAAGTATTGGGCTGATAAAAAATAAAACGCATTAAAACAAAAAACCGGTCAACTAAAAAAGCGACCGGTTTCTGATTGAGGAGCAATCCTTTATTTAGCGATACAAAATCTTGCTGAATAACTTTGAACATTATCCAAGGAAATCACCTTAAGTAAATAGATACCATTTGAAAGGTCACTGATATCAATAGTATTGTTATAATTTATTGTATTTGATACTATACTGCCATTCACATTAATGATCTGCACGTTACAGTTTTCTAAACCTGCAGTTTCAATATTGATATGATCCGTTGTTGGATTTGGATACAATTTAATATTTTCATTATCTATTGTAATAATAGAAACAGGTTCGGTTTCAGTGCGTAAAACACTTATTCCGGCATCGTTCAGAGCCATCCAAATATTAAACTCTTCATCTACTACCAAATAATTAAGTGCGTTCGAGATCATTGAAGCATCTTCCGATGTATTAAAATATTCCCATGATCCATCATTGGTATCATAACTGTGGAAACCTTCTGTTCCATCTGTCAATCCAAAATACACCTTTGTTCCCTGAAATGCGAACTCAATTATAAAATCACCGTCATTTCCAACATTATAATCAGTCCAGGTTATACCATCATACATATATACTTTATTGTTATTTGCACCGAACCATACATTACCTGAAGGATCGCATGCTATTTCCTGTATGCTGGATCCCCCTGCCATTGCAGCAACATCGGTGCTATTGATAATATCTTCTGTTACAAAATCATATTTTACTATCCCGTTAATTCTTCCAAGCCATAACAAATCTCTTGTCTCATCATAATCGACACTTAAAAACCAGGAAGAAACAGCATAAGTTGCTATTAATAATTCCGTAATACCACCCTCTGATTTAAATAAGCCTTCATCATTAACAAAATAAACAACTCCATCTTCAGTAACATCATAATCATAGATATAGATAGAACTATATCCATCTGCATAAGGAATATGCGTCCAGCTAACACCATCGTAATATTCAATTAAATTGCCATAATCAATCGTATATAACATATTATTCGCATATTTCAGATCGTAGGCACCATAAACTGAGGGGGCATCAAGATAAAAATCCCAATTATTAGTGATTTCATTGTAAGTATAAATTTTAGATGCCGAGGTCATCAAAATTTCACCTTCATCATTCATTGTCAATCCCTGAATATTATTAGAGGTGAAATTAAATTCTTTGGTATCGAACTCTTCCATTCCTGATGTGTTGGCTTTTATCAGGGAAGGTGTGTTGAGATACGCGTACTCGTTCAAATAAAAATCAGCACCATCAGTAAATAATAATTTTTCAAATTGATAAGTATCAACAGTTTCTTCAAGCACCCATATAAGTCCTTCCAACTTATAAATTGCAGCATTATCAACAAAACAGTATATTTCATCATCTGCACCTCTTACAATATTATTTACAATAGTAAACTCGGGTAATCCATCCATTGCAGATGCATAAGTTCCATCTTTAAATTGAAATTCAAGAAATCCGAAATTATTTATGAGATAGGTATTGTCATCAACACCATACAATCGTACCGTTGTTGGAGAGCAGCCCAATACTACCGGACTATCTGAATTTGGAAATGAATCAATTGGAGTATTCGTTACTGCATCTATCACAAGACAATTTGTACCAGTAAATATTAAAACGTGGTTTTCAGGTGTGATATCAAAATCCCAAGCGTTTAGATCCCAACCAATTCCTTCTATCGAGTTTACAAATGTATATTCGTGTGTAGTGCAATCAAATTTATATAAACCGCCATCTGTTTGCAGCCACAAATTCCCTGTCATGTCAAATTTCATGCGATATAGTTGAAAAGCAGCGGGGAAATCGTAAGTGATCCAATTTTCTCCATCCCATTCTACAACTCCGGCATCGTACGTCCCAACCCATATAACACTTGTTGCTGCATTAACAGCTACCTGTTCCACCGAAGAGGATGGCAAACCATCAGCACTCATTTTATGATAGGTCTTTTCGCCGGTTGTTGTGTTAAAGTCAATAACACCACCTTTACAACTGGTCCAGATATGATCGCCCATGGGTTCAGCATCCGTTATGGAAGTTATGTTGCTGTAGTTTTCCCAGTTCTGAGCAAAACCCACTGTTTGAGCAGATAGAAAGGTAAAAATGTAGAATAATTTTTTCATAGTATTTTATTTTCAAAGGCAAATTTCAGGTCAAATATTTCAATAATCAAATCATTAAATGGTCATAAATTAAAGGTCTAATTGGCTAATAACTCATTTTTTATAAATATTAATGCTATTTTTACACACTTTATATTAAAGGTCTATGAAAAATACCTCTGGGGATCTGCATCAACTTATCCGGTCAATGGGCAAACCCGAGAAAAGGTATTTCACGCTACAAGCTGAACGCCATTTTTCCGGTGAAAATCAATATGCTAAGTTATTTCAATTAATTGAAACACAGGAATATTATGATGAAGCAGCATTGTTAAAAATGTTCAAGCCGGCAATTACTGCTGCTCATTTTGCAGTTTTAAAGAAACAACTCTATGAAAATGTTCTTGAAGCCTTACATCGTTACGACGAGTTTTCGGACCCTGAACAAAAAATAACCAAAGGCATACATTACTGCAATATATTATTAAATAAAGGTCTTTACGACCAGTGCAAAAAACAAATAAAAAAATACAAAACACTTGCTTATCTATATGAAAAGTATGAAAATGTGATCGAACTTATCGAAATAGAAAAAAGGTGGATCACAAAAACACAATTCAGTTCAGTCACCTTTAAACAGTTGGAAGAGTTAAGTAATGAATTGTTAACCTGTACAGATCAAATTAAAACCAGTAATAAATATTGGTTACTAAGCAATACCATATATAAATTACATTATGAAAAAAAGATTGCAACCGGCAAGGAGAATAAGGAATTATTTCGCTTAATGGAAGACCAACAATTTCAGGATGCAAATAATGCCACAACATTTAAAGCGAAACTCGACAGGTTGCAAATTAATGCATTACATGCCTTTGTGAATGGCAATGTTGAAAATGCTTATGAGTTGAATAATAATTTTCTGCGGTTGATCGAAAATAATAAACATCTTAAATCGCTTTTTGCAGATCGTTATTTTTCAGCATTAAATAATTATTTGATTGACAGTTTAATATTACAAAAATTTGATGCTTTATTAAGCGGAATTAAAGTATTGCGCAGTTTGCCCGGTCTACAGGAATTCAAACACATTCAGCATTTAGAGGCGAATGTATTCAGATTAAGTTATTTGCTTGAACTTAACTACCTTGTTTCACAGGAATTGTTTAAAGAAGCATTATTGTGTGTTGAACATGTTGAAACAGGATTAAAAAGGCATGGTTCCAAAATACCTAAACCGAATATTATTACGATGCGATACCTCTGTGCATATATCATGTTCTGCAACAAAAAATTTAATGATTGTATCAGTGAACTATTGCGTATTTTTATTATAAAGGAATCTGAAATCGTAACTGACCTATATCGTGATAGCCGGATACTTCAATTATTATGTCACTTTGAACTAGGCGATTATTTTTTAGTGGAGTCGCAAATCATATCCCTGCAACGATATTTGTCATCCCATAAAATGAAATATCAAACGTACAGCACTATAATTCGTTTTATTAAAAAATATATACAAAAATTACAAAAGCCGGAAAAGGCAGAATTAGAACATAATTTACTTCAATTAGCCTCTTCTGAAAAAATGGTCTTCAACAATTTAAATTACGTGTTTTGGATACAAAAAGTATGTAATGTAAAATAATCATGCGCAAACTTCAATCAGTAAAATATAATTGAAACCTGATCATTATCCGTTTCATTATCGATAAACTCTATTGAGAAAGAGTAACCCTCCTGGTTTACCATGCCTCCTTTAATAATATAATCGGTTGAATATACCATGGCATCATCATTCATTATCTCATACGTTTTAATATCCCATTGATCAGTATTTAGACAAGCTGTTGTATTAATTACCATTTCTTCGTAATAGAGTTTTGCCTTTCCCTCAGTGTCACTTTCAAAAATAGTTTCATGGTAGTCGGTTAATCCATATTCGTCTAAAAAACCCATTCCCCCGGGCATTAATGAATTGGCAGTCTTTTCTTCCACCCAAATCTCCTCAATATCTTCATATAATGGGATTAATTGCCAATAACACTGCCAATTATTGATTAGATAGGTCAAACGGTTACAGTAATCTGCTGAAACATTATAGACCATTTGTTCTGCTTTCAGTTTTCTTCCACCAAAGACGAAATTACCGGTTATAAAAGTATCTAATGAAGAGTATATAACATGAAAAGAGGTGTCACGGATTGCTACAACAGAGATAAAAGATAAATAAGCATCCAATCCATATTCTTCATTGGAACCGCTTTTCCATTCAGCAAGCATGGTATCGATCGTTAATATCTGTGGTTCAAATTCCGATGCAAGCATATAAAGGAAAATACCCTCTCCCGCTTTCAGGTCAACCTTAGTATTCTTATAATAACGGGTTTGATCGAGCATTGCATCGGTATTCTCAAGTTTGCCATTATTCTCTATGGTTTCAGCTCCAAGTAAAACTTTTTGCCCCTGCAAACTTTTTGTATCGATCAACCAATTTATGAGGCTGTAACAACAAAAAATTAAAATATATCTCATATCAATACACTTAAAAGGTACGTATGTAAAGTTAAATTTTTAGGGTTAAAATTAGTAATTGATCCGTAAAAGTTATTAACTCATAAAAAATAAATTGTAACATCACATCCATTCTTCTCATCGCAAAAAAGTGAGATCTCGAAGGTTGCCAGTATTTGACCTGCTGCCATTCCCTTTAGGGTAAATCGGGTTATGCGCGAAAAATTAACATCGGTATTAAATTCCGAATCTAAAGTTATAATATCCCATTTTTCATCTGATACACAATTAATGGTATTTTCAATAATTTCATCGTATTTGCTTTTAGCTAGTGCAGAACTATTATTCATAAACAAAATTTCATTATAACTCGTAAGTCCATCCATTCTCATAAAAACAGAACCTTTATATACAAGTGAAATATTTGATGTTTTATACGGAAATCCCCAAGTCGGATAAAAATCCTCCGGAGAAACAAGTTCCCACCAACATTGCCAGTTATTAATAAGGAAATTCAACTTTTCACAATAGGAACTCATAGTATCAAATTTCATTTGGGAGGAGGACAGTTTCCTGAATCCATAAGCAAAATCCCCGGTTACCGATTTTTCGACACTTGAATATACAACTTGAATGATAGTATCATTTTTTGCTATTACCGGCAAATACGCTAAATGTAAATCAGTTCCGAATTCAGTAATAGATCCAATCCTCAAATTAAGCATTGCAAAATCCGCAGAGTAGATTGCAGGTTCAAATGCGTTTGCAAGCATATATAAAAACACCCCTTCACCCGCTTTTAAACTAATATCTGTGAACTTGTAATATTGTCCTGTTGCAAAGGCAAAATCGGTAGTGTCAAGGCTGCCCATAGATTCATATTCTTCAGGCCAGGAAGCATCGTTTTGAGCTGATAGACCAATAGAAACCAGGATCAATAATAAGAATAAAGGAAATTTCACAGGAATTAGATTAAAAAGTAAAACGAGAAAATATATCCCAAAAATACGGTTTATCTGCCGGATTGTATTAATTACCGGCAACATAATCCGTAATTAATTTATATACTCAAACACTATCCGAATCAGGTTTATAAATCAATAAAAATCAATATATACATTACATCCCATTCCCTCATCACAAGATTGAGATATAACAAAAGACCCGGTTGGATCCTTTACACTAGCCCCTTTTATAATAAAATCGGTTTTAGAAACTCCTCCAATTTCCGGATCAACATTGGGAATTATATACCAATCTCCGGCTTTTAAACAACTGATAGTATTTGCCACAACTTCTTCATATTTATTTTTAGCCATTTCCGCATTGTCGAATTTATATAATATTTCATGATAATCAGTAATGCCATTAATTTGCAAAGCACCAATTCCACCTTTTACCAAAGAGTTATTTGCACTCGCCTTACCTAATTCACCATTAGGAGTAAAATCCTGGATCGATACCAAACCCCAAAGGCTTTGCCAATTGCTGATCAGGTAGGCAAGTTTATCGCAATAAGAATAGGAACTTTCAAAATGCATTTGATCGGCTGATAAAATTCTGTACCCGTAAATATAATCGCCGGTAATATATTTATCAACGGTTGAAAAAATCACTTTTATTATTGTGTCACTTTTGGGAATAAAGGAAATTTTGGATATATAAATTCCATCACTGAATTCACCTGCAATACCGGTACTCCAATTTTGCATAAGCGTATCAGTTATATATATCTGAGGTAGAAATGCACCTGCTAAAATAAAAAAAAATGCTCCTTCCCCTGCTTTCAGTTCAACCTGTGATTCTTTATAATATTGTCCCGATTTAAGCACGAGGTCAAATACTTCAAAATAACTAGCCTCTTCCATTTGTTCAGGCCAATGGGGGATATTTTGCGCCTTAGAAATAGATGTAAATACAAAAAGGATTGAAATCAGAACAAAACTTTTCATTGGAAAATTGGTTAAGGATTGAAAAATGAGTTTTATGAATGCAAATATACCTTTTTCACTGTACTAAGAAATTGACATGCTATATAAGTTTTTTAATCTCTAGCTTAATTAAATTACCGCGATTCCAGATTTTTTTTAAGCATTATGTTTTATCAAATTAATTCCGTCTTTACTTAAATACAAATAAAAAGACTGCCTGTATATTGCAGGCAGTCTCCGTTTTTTTTAAATGTAACCTAATTACTGCACATTGATCTTTTGCTTTTCGGCGAATTCTCCTTTAAGCAAAGGCAAATGAATATGCAATACACCATCTTCGTACTTTGCAGTAATAGCACTGCCATCGATTGCAGCACCTAAACTAAAATTACGACTGAATCCACCCCTGCTGTATTCTCTGCGAATCCATTCCGGTCTTGGAAACCCTTCAGGTGGTTTATAAGACACGGTAAGTTCACTTCCTGCGAGGTCAACTGCAAAATGTTCACGAATGCGGCCCGGTGCAAAAACCAACATTTCAATGCTGTTTTCTGTCCGGTAGATGTTTACTGCGGCTCTTTCCATTGAACGGTAAAGCAGATGCCGCGAACTGCTTCCGTGAGCGCCTTTTGCGGCGCATGTTTCATTGTAATACATAATACAATTTTTTGGTTAAATAATTAATTATCATTTTATAAGTCGAATGGAAAAGATAAATATTGTTCGCTTCTGGGTTTTGGGCCTGCCTGCCGACTGCGTCAGCGTCAGGCTGGTTCTGGGTTAACTAAAGTTTACATGGTTTGTAAAAGTTTCAGGGTTGTGTTCCGATTGATATTTTTTATTTTTTGA
>JBGAWP010000047.1:0-31063 GCA_044227505.1 Chitinophagales bacterium
ATGGTGAGTAGTGAGTATGATCATCGATAGCCGGATGGTTTTATTCCCTGATTAAAAGGGTGAGTGGTGAATGGTGAGTAGTGAGTATGATCCTCGAATGCCGGATGGTTTTATTCCCTGATTAAAAGGGTGAGTGGTGAATGGTGAGTAGTGAGTATGATCCTCGAATGCCGGATGGTTTTATTCCCTGATTAAAAGGGTGAGTGGTGAATGGTGAATAGTGAGTACTGATTTTGATCTTTGTATGCCAGATGCAAGTCGCTCTCCAATGTCCTACATCAAGTCCTGTGTCCTATGTCCTGTGTCCTATGTCCTATGTCCTATGTCCCGCTCAGTAAAACTCCACTTGCCCTGTATCAAGATCGTACAATCCCCCAACAATTTTTATCTCGCCGTTTTCTTCCATTTCGTGGAGAATACTGCTTTGTTCCCGGATTTTTTGAACGGTGATAAAAACATTATTTGCTGTTACGTTTTGTACGAATTTTAAATTATTGCCTGTTCTGTTTTCTGTAGTTTCTTTTTCCAATTCGATTGCAGGTTTTATTTTATTGAGAAGATTTGTAATATTTCCCATCACGATATTATTACAAGCACCTTCTATAGCTCCGCATTTGGTATGACCTAACACTACAATTAATTTTGATCCTGCAACTTTGCATGCGAATTCCATACTACCCAAAATATCTTCATTTAAAATATTACCAGCTATTCGGATGCTGAAAATATCCCCAAGTCCCTGATCAAAAATTAATTCGGCAGAAGTTCTGGAATCGATGCAACTTAAAATTGCAGCAAAGGGAAATTGGCCACTTGAGGTTTCATTCACCTGCTCCAATAAATTGCGATGTGCTTTAATATTATTTACAAACCTTTCGTTGCCCTCTTTTAATATATCGAGTGCATGCTCCGGTGTTAATTCGTCTTGTGTTTCTTTAGTATGCGATCTCATTATTAAAATATTTAGCCTGATTGCAGCAAAAATACACTAAAAAACATAGCCTAAACAAAAACCTGCATCAAAGAGCATAGGAGAATCGCCAGGTTGTACATGACCGAAATCATGAAAACCATCGTTATAAGTGAACTCGGAGTTGGGATTTTTTTCTGAGATCCAGTTTTTACCATAACCTAAACCAAACCAGAAATCAAATACTAAAAAATCAAAAGCAGTGGCTTGGGTTCCGAAAATAACAAATTGAGATATAGAAAAATCCTTACCGGTAATATCCGGCAAATCAATCTGTTCCTTTTTATATTGATAATAACTTAACGATAATGATGGTTTTATATAAACTCCTTCAAATATGGAATAATTTCTGTTTTTTTTATATTCACTTGAAAAATAAAAACGAAATCCGGCACCGCCATAGGCGCCTGCAAAATTGTCGTAATAATAATAATCACCAAGGTTCATCCCTATAAACCCGGCATCAATATCAATGGAAATAACTTTTGTTTTAACAGTTTCCAGTGATAATCCCAAACACCCATTTATTGGTGAAAAAAAATCAAATTTCAGCGCGCGAATTTTTGACGAATCGGCATGCACCGATTGAGCATATACTTGTGAAGAAATAACCAGTAGCAGGAAAGCAGCTGCAGCTTTTTTCATAATTTTTAAATAAATTAAGAGCAATTAAATTTAAACTTAATTTATTTTAACAATATTCCAATGGACAACCCACCATCAAAAATTAAAGGAGAATCACCAAATTTTACATAACTGAATTTATAACTCTGATTTTGATCATAATAATAGATATCGGCCAATTGTGGTTCATAATCATCATTTATCCAATTACCTCCATATCCTAATCCAAACCAGATATCAAAAGTTACGATATCTGATAAAACCCATTGATTGCCCAGACACAGCAATAATGAAAGAGAGAGGTCAGTCCCTTTTACAATATCTTCAGTAACTAGTCCTGTATTATAGTCATAAAACTCATATAAGTATTCAAAAGAAAAAAAGTTTGCTAACAATTCCGGTTTAAAATAACTTCCCTTAAAATTATTTGTTCCACTTAAGGAATTATCTTTTTTAAAATAAAATCTTGGTCCTGCAGATACATATGCTCCTAAAAATTTATCGTAATAAAAATAATCTCCCAGTTGCAATCCAATCAGCCCTGCATCGATATCGAGAGAAGTAAAATTGGATTTTGTAGTTTCCAACGAAAAACCGAAACATCCGCCCACCGGAGAGAAGAAGTCGTATTTCAACGCATGAGTTTCTGGCTCTGTGGCAGCCTGAGAATAGACATCAAACCAAAGACTGGTCACAACAATTAATAATGCTAATTTTTTCATATAAAGTGATTTTACTTAGAACAATGATTAAAAATAATGTGTTTTGATGTGATTTACGAAAACAAATATCACCATTTTGTAATTAATTCATCATTTATACCCGATTTTTCTTCTCTTTTACCCATCTCCACATTAAAAAACTAAAAAACAGGCTCACTGCACTAATTTTAAAAATAAGGCTTTTATCTTCTGCATCAGATACAAATTGTGCTATTAACAAACTTACGATCAATTGGGGAATTACGATGCTCATATTAAATATTCCCATAAATAATCCCATGCGTTGTTTATTTACTTTTTCGCTCATGATCGCAAAAGGCAGACTCACAATGGCAGCCCAACCAATACCGGCTATTGCCATACATATATATAAAGTTGTTACATCCTTACCTGCAAAAACGATTAGCGCATATCCAATACTCATGATGAGAATACAGGTTGATTGCACCGCAATCCTTCCAAATCTTTTTGCTAAAGGTTCAAGCACTAGAGCAGGCAAAATCGCCCCCACTGCATTTAATATTAAAAAGGAATAACCGATTATTTTACCAATACTATTTTTTTGCTCATCATCAAGTGAAGATGAATCGTTCGTATTAAATAACATTTGACTTGCATATGCAAACATAAAAACAAACATCGTTTGTACACCTATCCACGAAAATGCATTTGCCAGATAAATTTTTATCAACTCATTTACTTCTGCTTTTTGTGTATGCGCCTGAATATCCAAAACATTTATTTCACTATCTGTATTATCTGCCTGCAATATTTTTGGTTCTTCTATAAAAAATACCGGTATTATGGAAAATGCAAGGACGATAAAAACGCCAGCGTAAATAAGTGTATAATTATCAAACCAGGCACCAATAAAATAAGCAAGTACACCCATGGTTCCCGAAACAGTTTGCATCCAGGTATAACCTTTCGTGCGAGCTTTGCCATCCGGAGTTACATCGGTAATTATGCTTCTGGTTGGATTAAATCCGAGATTGATAGCAAGATCGAGTGTGGTTGCCACTGCCAATGCAATTGGAATTAAACTTTGAGCACCGAATAATTTTTGTATCACATCGAGATTCGGCAAACAAATTAACATGAGTGCAGCAATGGTGCCGCCAATTAAAATAAAGGGTCTTCGCCTTCCACCCCAAAACCAGGAGTTATCACTTATCAGCCCTACTAATAATTGCATGACAAGACCCGCCAAAGGTCCGCTTGCCCATATAAGCCCGATCTCTTCAATTTCGAGATCATATTTTGTAGAGAGTATCCAACTCAATGCACTTATCTGCACACAGAGCGCAAACCCCATGGCTGTAGCAGGCATTGCCAAAATTGCATAAAAGCTGTTTGATAATTTTTTTTGGATGGATAACATGTTGAGCTTTTTGTTAAACAGATTTAGGATAATTATTCGCAGCACTAAAAATACAAAATGATATATAGCTGTGATCCAAATACTAATAAATATATCTTGTTTTGAAAATTACTAAATTGCAGCCGATAAACAGCGCAGATCTATGGAAAAACCTCGTTTAAGTTTTTGGCAAATATGGAATATGAGTTTCGGATTTTTGGGAATTCAATTCGGGTTTGCGTTGCAGAATAGTAATGCATCTGCCATACTTCAGAATTTTGGTGCTGATGTACATCATTTGAGCTGGTTCTGGCTTGTTGCTCCAATTACCGGAATGGTAGTACAGCCTATTATTGGTCATTATAGCGATGGAACATGGAACAGACTTGGCCGCAGGAAACCCTACTTTCTTGTAGGAACTATACTGTGTTGTATAGCATTGGTAATGCTTCCCAATTCTGCATTATTTCTCACAGCAAAATCAGCCTTATTTGTAGGGGCCGGTTTTTTAATGATAATGGATGCGAGTATCAATGTTGCAATGGAACCCTTCAGGGCACTTGTTGCAGATAATCTACCGGATAAACAAAGAACCATTGGATTTTCCATACAAACCTTTTTAATAGGAATTGGCGCTGTTGCAGGAAGTTGGTTGCCCTGGGTTTTGGCAAATTGGGCAAATGTTTCCTCTTCGGCTCCTGCAGGTCAGGTTGCTGATAATGTGGTTTTTTCCTTTTATATCGGTGCCATCGTGTTTTTTAGTGCGATAATGGTCACCATTATTTTTGCAAAAGAATATCCACCTAAAGAATATGAATTGTATCACGGAAAAGCTAAAAGAATGAGGCATGGAATTCTGGAGATTTTTAATGATTTTGCTAAAATGCCAAAAACGATGAAACAGTTGGGATTGGTACAATTCTTTAGCTGGTTCGCATTATTCGGTATGTGGGTTTTCACAACACCCGCTATTGCACATCACATATATAATTTACCTATTGACGACAGATCAAGCGACACGTTCAGGGAAGCAGGAAACTGGGTTGGAATAATTTTTGGCGCCTATAATTTAGTGAGTGCCATATATGCATTATTTCTGCCCGCCATTGCAAGAAAAATAGGCAGAAAATTAACACACTCAATTTCTTTAACTGCAGGTGGAGTTGGTTTGATCTCCATTTTTTTTGCATCGAGTCCTAATATGTTACTATTTTCCATGATTGGTGTAGGTATGGCTTGGGCAAGTATTTTAGCAATGCCATATTCGATCTTAGCGGGAAGCATTCCTGCTGGGAAAATGGGCGTTTATATGGGGATATTTAATTTCTTTATTACCATACCTCAAATTGTAAATGGAATTTTTGGCGGACCTATTGTACATTCAATATTTAATGATAATGCAATTTATGCAATTGTGATGAGCGGAATATTCATGTTATGCGCCGCAGTCTCCGTAATATATGTGCATGATGATGGAGATATCACTGCAGTAAAAACCAAACCGATTTCGTAAGAGGTTTCTCCTATGTTTAAATGCGATTTATTTATTCCAAGGAGAGAATGAGAAATGAGTAATGAGTGGGTAATCGAAAACCGAATAATGTATCCTCTGGAATAAAACTTTAGTGGAGAAATTTAATTATCCTCCCTAATCGAAGTAAACTCATTACTCATAACTCATTTCTCATATTATCCCAGAATTTTATTCAGACAAACTTCTTAAGTATCGGTGTTTTTTGCATGATGTAAACTACCAACATAGAAACAGAGATCACAATTACCGCAACTACCGGAATTACCAAAATGGGAGCAAATCGGATTGCAGGTGCATAATAATACATAAGCAATCCTTCAAATGATTCGATGATCAATGGATGTACAAGATATACTCCAAATGTAAGACTGCCTAAAAAAGCCAGCCGTTTGAATTTCTTTTCCGAATATCTTGTAAATGCTTTCATTGCATAATATTCCAATAAAATAAAAGCAGAGATCGACTGAATAAAGATTCCGGGGCGATGATGCGACAAATAAAATGGCTCTACCTGATCGCGCATATTGCTGTCGAGCCAAACAATAAAAATATTGAGTAAATAACTTGCTACAAAAATGAACCAGGTGATTTTAATTTGTTTGGGATTGAATTTATATTGCATCAAATAAAATCCCAAAACATAAAAACCGAGATATGCAGTTACAACCGGAATGTTTAATCCCAATTTAAAAGAAGAGTAATTATAGATAAGCGGTAATATTACATTGGAAAATATCCAAAGACCCAATAAATAATAAAGATCTGTTTTAGTTAAAACCGGAATTACCCTTCGTAAAAAAGGAGTTACCAGATACATTCCAACTATCATATACAAAAACCACAAGTGGTCATAAACTGGTCCCGAAATTGGATTTTTTAAAATACTATACATCGTATCCCAATTTACACCTCCTTGCAAATAATGATGGTTTGCCAAAATTTTTATTTCATACACGATGGTCCAGAAAACAAGTGGTACCAAAACCCTTACAAATCGTTTTTTAAAAAAGGATGGATAAGATTCTTCCTTATTCAATAAAAGAGCTCCGCTGATCATTAAAAATACAGGAACACCGGCTCTTCCAAATACATCAAAAAATAAACAGGTTATCCAGAAAGGACTATTAATATCTAATTCGCGCCACAACCAGGGAGTTGCCACATGCAATTGCACAACAGCAAAGGTGGCCACAAAACGCACCAGGTCGAAATGCACTGCACGATTTTGAATCAGGAGCGATGGGTTGGTCATGAAAGGTAATTCAGGCTTTTGCTCGTAATGATTTGCGGCGTGAAGGTAATGGAAAAATGAATAATGAGTAATGAGTAATGTGTTTTAATCCGAGTTGGAGCCTAATCACTTCTCACCACTTACCATTCACTTGGTGAGTTGTGAATGGTGAGTGGCGAGATTGATTTTCGATAGCCGGATTATTTTACACCTGACTAATGACTCTTGACAAAATGTGAGCAGAAAGTATAATGCGAAGTTGGAGCTTACTCACAACTCACCACTGTCCATTCACTTGGTGAGTGGTGAATGGTGAGTGGTGAGTGAGATCCTCGTCAGCCGAATACTTTTTCTTCTGACCAATGACTCCCTACATTACCAAACTCGAAACAATACTTTAACCTCAGGGTATACTCTCTATTTATCATTAAAAACCTTCCGACTCGCACCCACCAATTCCAGAAGTTCCTGCTTTGGGGGTGATTCGAGCCCACTGGCTTTAAGTGCTGTTTGAAAATAGATGAAGGAGGGCAAGGTATTCAGAATTTTTTGGTCGCTTTCATCTTTAAAAAATGCTGTATGCATAAATGTTTTTCCATCCTCACAAATACATGCATTATAATTTATGTTATCATTTTTTAATGCCGAAAGGTCTTCCATCACATTTTTGATATTTTGTTTATTTATTGCAACAAAATCCGGGCGCACCGTATAGGTTACTTTTACAATTTTCATCATTCCAAAAATTTATTTTGTGTTCATTATTATCTGTGATTCCTTTTCCAGATCACTCGCAAATTGTTCGAATGACTGATCGAATGAAGGGATCATTTTTGAGTACATGGGAAACATTATACCGCCTATCTTTTCCGTCATGGTAAAAGTAATAGTTCCGTTGGCATTAGGAATTAGCGTGTAAATGCGATTTCCCTTTCCATCTCCCCAAACCAATTTTTTTTGCGGATCAAACTCCTTCACTTTTAATTTAAAGGTTCTTTTTGCATCAAGAGTAGATTTCAATTTGATGGTTTCCCCGGCAGCAATTGTTCCTTCAATGGAGGTTACAGTTGTATTCCATCTTGGATAATCGGAGGCATTTGTTAAAAGCGCCCAGATTATAGCTGGTTCAGCTTTGATGTCTTTACTGATCGTAGTTTCCCTGCTGAAAGTTTTTTTAACAGTAATTGCTTTCCCGTTTTGAGCAAATGCGGTAGTTGAAGTCATAATTAATAAAATGGTTGAAATAGTGAGTAAATTATTCATTGTTTATCCTTTTAAATGCTTTGACGAAGCAGCAGTTAAAAAGGATAGTACAAATGTTACTTTTCCTCCAAATAACTTTCCATTACCACTCTATTATGCTCTAAATGATGAAGTTGCAATTCTGAAGCGCTTGAATTAAATGGATCTATGCCTTTAATAACCTGCATTCTCAAATCGAATAAATGTTCCTTATCTCCAGATTCACTTTGTTTTACAAGGTCTATTTTCATCAATTCTTCCTGAGTATTTTGTTTGGGATTAAATATGCCATTGAGTTCTGAACACTGATGACAAACCCCATTTTTATTTATTAAAGCGCAACGCCCATCAAAAATACTGATCATTTTCGACCTGCCTGAATGTAAATAATATTTTACCATCGCCTCCGTAGTATCAATAATTATGGCTATTTCGGCGATTCTGAAGTCATATACTTCCTTCAAAAAAATACACAGTTGTTGCTCAAGCGGGAGTGATTTTGAAATACAGGTGAAACAAAATGCTATGTGTTCCTTTGCCTCAAATTGTCCATTCGGCGATGTTTCCCGGATATACATAGCCTCTTTAAAAAACTGTTCATCATTTAAAGCCGCATCTTTGGTTATATCTGTAACATTTTCCACCCAACGTTTTTGCGCCCGTAGATTATCCTTTGCGAGATTGGAGGCAATACTGAATAACCAGGTTTTTAATGAGGATGCACCGCGAAAAGTGGTAAGTTTTTCAAGCCCCTTAAGATAAGTATCCTGAACGATATCCTCTGAATCTGCAACGCTGGCTGTTATTCTTAGGATATAGGACTTTAATTGAGAATTACAATTTTGAAACTCTTCATTAAATAATTCAACGGTCATGAATAAATTATTTTAATTCAATCAATTTAATCGTTTTTACCCCGGCCATATCATTCAGCATTTTCACATCCTTGTTAATGATCGCATTTAATTTGGTGAATTCGATATTAATTCTCGCATTCAGATCATCATATTTATCATACATGCTTTTTGTAGGCGCTGTATCTGCCATTTGCAGAAAATAATTTAATCCCGCTAATTTTTCTTCGAGCACAATAGGGAATTTAAGATTATCTTCATATGCCAATATTAAAGGATTATGTAAACGTTCTTCAATAGCAGTTAAGGAATCAATAATCGGTTTTGCAGCTGCCCTGAACGATCTTACGATCGCAGAATCCTCTTCACTCTTTAAATAATCTTCAATTTGTGATCTTATATCTTTGATTGTGGAAATTGACTCTGCCATCTCATTTAATTTGTCACAGATCTTCTTATTTAAATCGAATTGTGCCTGTAGATCTTTTTGTGTCGCAGGATTTCGAGGATCAATTTTAATAATAAATTGTTGCTCCCCTATTAATTCTTCTCCTAAAAATAATTTTACGGTATAATTTCCCGGCACCGCTAATGGACCCTGTAAAGATGCATCAAAAGTAGCACTGGTATCACCTTCCGCCTCAGGATACCGCATATCCCAAATAAAACTGTGCATTCCCTTCTGAGCATTTAATCTTCCCTCTTTTGTTTTCTTTTTATTTTCATAAAATTCATTTTTGGTGGTAATGGGCGTTCTCTTATTATCATACAAATCGGAATAGGTAATTATTTCATCACCATCAATTTCATAAAAAATCATTTTTAATTCCTTATCCGATTTCTCCTTTAAATAATAACGCACCTTAACACCCACAGGGTCATTTTCTCCACTTTGATCATCCGCTTCATCGGAATTCCAATTCGGGCCGGGAGTGCGATATGCCTCGTGTATTTTATACACTAAGTTGTTTTCTTTTTTAGAGGATGATGTTAATTCATATAAAGGAGTAATATCATCCAATATCCAAAAACTTCTTCCATGTGTAGCAATTACAATATCGCGTTCGCCTTTGTGAATTTGAATATCAACAACAGGGGCTGTAGGTAAATTTAATTGCAGACTTTGCCAATTATTTCCATCATCAAAAGAAACATACACACCTGTTTCCAATCCTGCAAATAACAATCCTTTTTTATTCGGATCATTTCTCACACAGCGATTATAAATAGGTAATCCATTGGTGATCTTTGTCCAGGTAACTCCGTAATCCGTTGTTTTATAAATGTACGGTTTTTGATCATCCAATTTATATCTGGTAGCGGAGATATAACAAGTTCCACCCTCAAAATGGGAGGGCTCCACATAACTTATCATGCTCCATTCCGGTAAATTAGTTGGAGTTACATTATTCCATGTTTTTCCATTGTCTTTTGAAATAAAGATCAAACCATCATCACTGCCGGTCCAAATAATTCCGGGTTCTACGTAAGATTCCGCAAGGGTAAAAATTGTACCGTAAAATTCCACTCCAGTATTATCCAATGTAACAGGCCCTCCGCTTGTTTGTAAAGTTTTAGGATCGTTGCGTGTAAGGTCGGGAGAAATTGTTTCCCAGGTTACGCCTGCATCATAACTTCTGTGCACATAATTACTTGTTGCATATAAACATTTATTATTGTGGGGTGAAAAAATAATTGGAAAGGTCCAGTTAAATCTTTTTTGAGCTGTAATTGCTCCAGCACCATAATGTTGTTCGGGATTAACTGATATAATTCTATAAAGATCATTTTCTTCATTGAAAGAGGAAAATATTCCATCATATTCTCCGCCATAAGTAATTTTCGCATTTGTTGGATCAGGCACAATAAATCCGGCCTCACCTCCTGCTACCGAATGCCAATCATTTTCCCCAATACTTCCTTCACTGGTTCGCGATTTAATTTTAATAGAAGAATTATCCTGTTGTCCGCCATAAACATTATAAGGAAATTCGTTATCAATATTTACATGATAAAATTGTGCCGTGGGAATATCCGTTTCGCTCCAGGTTTCACCATCGTCAAAAGTAACAGATGGGCCGGCATCACTTCCGATAATATAATTATCCGGGTCTTTTGGATTGATCCACATTACATGCAGATCCCAAATTGGGATATCGGTTCTTTCGTATTCTGTACCTCCATCAGAACTTCTCCAATATTCTACACTTAAAATATATAATTCCATATCATTTTCAGGGTCAACATAAATATTACTGAAATACCAGGGACGTTGAATAAGGTCATTTTCCTTTGTGAGCAATTCCCAGGTTTCTCCACCATCTTCAGAAAAATAAATTCCCGCATTATTAATATTTTCTACAACTGCCCAAATTTTATTGTGATCAACAGACGAAATTGTAACAATTATTTTCCCGTTTAATCCTTTTGGCAGTCCTGCGTTTTCGGAAATTAATTTCCAGGTATTTCCACCATCGATACTTTTATATAATCCACTTCCCTCACCTCCGCTGCTTAATGAATATGGTGTGCGAAATGCCTTCCACATACTCGCATACATAATATTCGGATTTGTAGGATCGAATTTAACATCCACACAACCGGTAGAATCATTTGCACCTTTTAAAATTAAATTCCATGTTGCTCCACCATCGGTAGTTTTATATAAACCGCGTTCTTTATTCGGCCCCCAGATATGACCTAAAGCGGCAACAAATACAATATTTTCATTTTGGGGATGTACTGCTATGGAGCCGATCGCATAACTTTCTTTTAATCCTATATGTTTCCATGTTTTTCCGGCATCTAATGATTTATACATGCCATCACCAAAAGAAATATTTCCGCGCATTTCCACTTCTCCCATTCCCACATAAACAACATTGGGATTTGTTTGTGCAACTTCAATTGCACCTACACTCGCTGAAGTAAAAGTAGAGTCAGAAATCACATGCCAGTTAACGCCACCATCGGTAGTTTTCCAAACGCCACCACCAACCGCACCTGCGTAATATATTTTATTATTATTATAAACGCCCGTAACAGCTATACATCTTCCCGCCCTGAAAGGACCAATATTTCGCCAGTGTAATCCTCCATATAATTCTTTTGGAATAATTTCAGTGTTGGTTTCTGTAATCGCTGTTTTTCCTTTGGTTTGAGTATTGCCATTATAAAAAATAAAACCACAAATTAAAATAGTGAGGTAAAGTTTGATACGCATAGTTTGGATTTGTAAGGTAAAAATGCGAATATTTATTTAAAAGTTGGGAAGAGACGAATGGATATGTCCGGGAAGGCGGAAAGAGCGGGAAGGAAAACGGGAAGAAATTTACCGCACCCTTACCGCTCTCACCGTCTTACCGGCAAAAAAAAATAATTAAATCATCGCAATTCCAAAACCTGCGCACTCATTGCAGGTATCGTTATCGTATTTAAATTTGCCAATTCAACTTTCGAAATCACATTTTTTGCTTTGGTAAAACCCGTCATTCTTTCAGCATAATTTTTTGTGGAAAGATCAACAGGTTTATCTGTTGTATTCATTACAACCATCACACATTGTGTATCAGTATATCTGAAATAAACATACACGCCGTCATAAGGAACAAATTGCATTAATTTTCCCTGAGTTATCGGGATAGATGTTTTTCGGTAATTAGCCAATGTTTTAACATAATTAAAATAATCTTTTTCATCACCCTTTAAATTCTCGGGTTTGAATTTATTTATAGAATCACCTAACCAACCTCCGGGGAAATCTTCGCGCACACGTCCATCGGGATTTGTAAAATTTTTCATTAAAATTTCATCTCCATAATACCATTGTGGAATTCCGCGTGTAGTTAAAATAAATGTAGTTGCCAGTTTCATTTTATTTACATCCTCCCCTGCTACAGAAAAAAAGCGGCTGAGATCGTGGTTGCCGAGAAATACCACATTTTTATTTGCATCTCCATATAAATAATCCTGTGTCAGTTTTAAATAAATAGAACCAAGTCCTTCCGACCAACCAAAAGGTTTTTGCACCATATTATTGATGCTCCACAATAATTCGAAATCGGTAACTCCGGGTAATAAGGAATTATATCCCGTATTTAAATTATTATTACCGTTAAAATATCCCTGTACACCAACACCATCCACCCAGGTTTCTGCAAACATGCCGAGGCCGGGATATTCATTAAAAATTGCAGTGGCAGCATCCTGCATAAATTTCAGATCATTATAGGTATAAGTATCAATTCTAAAACCATCAACATGTGCATATTCCACCCACCAGATATAATTCTGAATTAAATATTTTGCAACAAAAGGATTTTGCTGATTAAGATCCGGCATATGTTTATCGAACCATCCATCGAGCATTAATTTTTTATCGTATTCACTTCCGTATTGATCCAATAATGCAGGGGTGCGATAATTTGTTTTTGTATAAGAATCCCATTGATGCACCCAATCTTTCATGGGTAGATCTTTTATCATCCAGTGCTGACTTCCGCAATGATTCGGAACAATATCCATCACCACTTTTACATTTCTTTTGTGACTTTCCATTGCATACTTTTTATACAATTCGTTGCTGCCAAAACGTTTGTCCACTTTATAATGATCAGTTGCCGCATAACCGTGATAACTCCATTCTTCCTGATTATTTTCCAATAAAGGAGTGCACCACACTGCAGTAACACCTAAATTTTTAATATAATCCAGATGATTAATTATTCCTTGAATATCACCACCATGTCGGGATGTTAAACTTGTTCTTCCGTAATATTTTTCATTCATATCACTTGCAACATCATTGGTTGTATCTCCGTTAGCAAAACGATCGGGCATAATAAGATAAATAAAATCCTGAGAATTAAGACCATAAGCCATACTTCTTTTTTCACGTTGATTTAATACATAAGGTTGTGTAAAAACAGAAGTTCCATTGCTGAATTCAAGATTCATGGTTCCGGGTTTCACGCCGGAGCCAATTTTAAGATCTACAAAAATATAGTTTGGATTTTCCACTTTTGAAACAGCATAAAGCTCCACTCCGGGATAATTAATTTTAAGATCATAGCCTGCAATGTTTTCGCCATGCACCATCAATTGAACCATAGGGTCGTTCATACCTGTCCACCAGTTTGGAGGGGTTATGTGTTGGATGTTTTGGGTTAAGCCAATTCCACCCATTAGAAACATAAATACGCATAAAACTGTGGTACGTAAGCAAATGATCTTCATAAAATATGCCTTTTAGATGCTTACAAAAATAGGTGATTTTGATAAATAGTTGGGTAAACCCAATTTATCTCTGTAGGTCATAGAAATGCTGGCTGGTTTTGTCAAGTTATAAAATCAGACAAAATAAATCTTACTTTATTAATATCATGTATGTTTGATTTATCCTTGTTACTGCAAAATAATCTTTTGTGTTTCAATAATATTTGAATTTTCATCACTGAATATTACCAAATAAATACTTTTAGCAAATGTTTCTACATTAATGGTTGTACTGCCCTCCATATTTCCAGATCGCAACAATTCTCCTGAAAGTGCTCTTATCTGATACTTTGCGGATTCACCTGATGTTGATGAAAATGTTATGGTTGTATTTGCAGGGTTTGGGTAAATAAAGAAGCTTGCATTATTTATATATTCCTCTCTGGCTTCAATCCAGAACGGATATTGGCAATAAGCCTCTGCAACTACTGCACAAAGTTCTTTAAGATAAATAGAGGAAAAATAAATCCGCTGGCATTCGGTTCCTTCAAGTCCCTGAGAATAAGTGTACTCTATCTGATTTTTTAAATAATTGAATTTTTGATAAGCATAATTATAATCTCCTTCCGTAAATAACATGTAGGCTTGACGGAATTGCTCGCCGATCATGATCTGCACTTGTGAATTTGCCTGAATCGGAATAGTTTCATCACAGGATGTAGCTGCTATCCTTGCTTCTATATTTTCCGGATCATCTATTTCTATTTCGCATGGGATTGGCAAGGTGCAATTACAGTCACTTGGTTGTGTGGTGAGCGATAAAGTGGCATTAACCGCAATAGCCACATCACAATTGTGACCAATTCCGCCTTTAAAATTTATTTCATAGTCTGTTCCTTCCGTTGGATCTCCTGCTGATTTCCAATAATTACCTTTTGCAAGTATCTCCTCTTCATCTTCTATAAATGCATCTGCAATATCATCCGCAAGGGCTGCGTTATTATCATCAATACAAATATCAAACGCAATTCCATTGCCATCAAATCTATTAATAAGTAGGTCGTCTTCAGGAGTTTGATTTCGGTGTTCATAAGCATCAAGATCAGGAATAATATCCCAACCTTTAACACCCGCTGTGGTGTTATTAATTATCCATCCGCACCCTTGGTCACCAACCATCAGAGTGCTTAATTCTGTAGCATTGGAAACTCCATAATTTGCCCCATCCATATAAATACCATAATTATTTTGTTGGATGACGGCTTTGTTTTGCAAATAAATATTGGAGTGATATGCTTCAATTCCTTTGTTGTTTGTTTTAACCGTTCCTGCCATCATGGTAAATTTATCCACGTCTTCTAGGAAAATTCCGGTACCCGATGTGTAATTTTTAACTGTACATCCACGCCATTTAAAATCGGTGACATCAATTGCATAAATACCATAAGGAATGGTGGAATTTTTTGCTATAATGGTGTTTACATATCCATCTATTTTGGATACTGTATATGCATCTATGGAATTACCGCGTTGATCCGCAAAATCACAATGGTCGATGGTTACTTCTGCAGGGCAATTAACATCCGTAACTTCAATATCGTTAAGTAAAAGTCCGGTATTAAAGCCATTAAATAAGCAATAATCCAGATCAACTAAAATGGTTTCTGAACACTTAAGACCATGGCTGGCGTAGCCACTGATGTCATTAAAATCGATATGATCGGCTGATGTTGTGTTGGCAACCGCTGTGAAGGAAGATGTGCTGTAATAATATATCTTTCCGTTACTTAATTCAACATCGTTATCTTCAATTAAAAGATCGGCACCTGCATTGAGTGATAAAATATGATCCGTTATTCCGGTTCCGTTCAAACGGAATTTACTTCCTGTACCAAGATCAAATATTCCACCGTCATTATAACTCACAAATCCGTTTCCGGTAAAGGTAAAATCAATTTCTTCCGCTGTTTCCACAATTCCCCCACTCTGAATATCGAGTTTCGAATTATTTGCCAAAAGATTTAATGTTTCTGCATTTAGAATTAATTTTCCGCCGTCGGCAACAATAATTTCGGCATAATCATCAACAGTAATAATACTGCCGGTATTTATTTTAAGAATTGCACCATCTTTGATATATAGTTTACTGTATTTATTGAGTTTTAAGGTGCCTCCGTCGTTTACGATTAACTGGCTTCCACTGAGCAGTTCTAAATTTCCTTTATTGTTGGTTGGGGTGTTGTCATCGCCGAGTTCGAAGATACCTTCATCATTTACATTAATAAGTGCGCCGCAGGCATTTGTATATGTTGTAAAAGTTGAACCTGCAACAGGTGTAATATCATGCGCTTCATTTCCATATCCAGTAATATAATTTCCATTAATTTGAATTAATCCACCAGTATTAATTTCAATAGACCTGATCTTATTTTGAAAAGTATTTCCATAATTAAATTGATTTTCCATTACAGCATCAATTTCAACAGGAAGTATTGAAAGCAGGTCTGGTTCTGATTCCAATAATTTATTAATAAGCCAAGCCATATTAGCATCGGTGAGTTGTACATGCATTTCTACTTCTTCTTCAATTTCCAATTCTGGAGCATAATACGCTTCAAATGGATATAATTCAGGATAAGGGGATTCTGTTTCTGTGAGATTGAATGAAATATCATAATTAAGATTGTCCGTATTAATATCCAAAGAACTTATCGAAGGAACAAAAGTAAAATCCTCAGAATAAATATCAATATCGAAATTTATCAAATCGGTTATCAACTCCACAGAATTTAACCATGTAGGCGGAAGACCTTCAAAAGCGGAAATGTCCGATCTGATGGAGCCCGGTGAAGTATCGTAATGTGGTGAAGGTTCATCCGGTGAAACTACTGCCAATCCATAACTATCATCTAAAATAATTGGTCCGAGTGCATACGTTATATTACCATAAAAAAGTAAATCTGTAACGCCACCTATTAGAGGTGAACCGGGCATAAAGGCAGATAATGTTTGAAGAGTTAATGAAACCGGTATTATAAGCCCCCCGGCAATTGGTAAAGGTATTGTGCCGGCACCACTAATTTCTAAGAATACTTCGCCTTCATCAATGGTAATTGGTGAAACTGCATTTTTATTTCCATTAACTACCGCTATTAATTTCGGTAGAATCGGGTAGTTTCCCATTTCACTCAACTCTATAAGAAGTTGCTCACGCATTGGCGAATAACCACCTAATTCTGTATCTCCTTCAAAATAATTATTTAATAAAAGTTGTTGCGAAGCAGGTCGTTTTACAGTATAGATTTGAAAATCCGTTTCTGCATCACCTGTTACGTCATTCAAAAATTTAACGCATGCCTGAATTCCAATAGGAAAATTTGCACCTTTGGCCGGAGAATCAAAAGGGCAGAATAAACGCGTACAATGATTCATGTCATTTTGTTCCATATAATCAAGTGCATATCTGGCGATTTGACCTCCCATACTTGCACCAACAATTACCAATTCTTCATCCGTTACTTTTTTTTCGTTGTTCAGCCAATCTAAAAATTCGATAAAAGCAAAAGCATTCCTTTGTATATAATCAGTACCATCGCAAAAATCAATGTAAATAATGTCATACCCATTTTCCCAAAGCATATTCACAAATTCAGGACCCTTATCGAATTGGGGCGTGTATAATCCATTAAGTTTAGGGTCGGGATTAAATGGGTCCGGCAGATAATGTCTGTATCCTGTAGAAATATCCATCCAGCCCAAAACTCCGTTTTTGGGATCCGACGGGGAAGGTTCATATTCAGGGTTATACCCGGGATCAAATCCTTCTAAGAGTATAAAAGGTTTCTTAACCTGTTCATGTTGTTCCTCTCCATCATACCCATATGTCAGGCAGTATCTTAGACAGGTTAATCCATCGCTGCCATCTGCCTCCGCTTCATAAGGAATGGTTCCTGAAATAAACCCTTCTTCATCAAGAGGATATACCCAACTTTTTTTATAAGAGATTTCAGAGAAAGAATATAGCTCTACCGAATTATTAAGTGTTATTTGAATCTGTATGTTTTTCTTTCCTTCGGTTGCATAAACTATGCTAATTACCTCATTAAAATTAATCGTTCTAAATCCGCCACCATCACCAAAGTCAATGGATATCTCTGAAACACCTACATTATCATTTGTGAAATAGTGAAGAGAATCAAACATAAATCTAACCGTATCCTCTGTAGAGAAATCAAGCACCGGGGTAGCAGAAAATAATTTTCTAACTTCATAAGGGTTTTCAATCCTTTCTTCCACATCGAAAACAATCCCACTAATAGTATCTATCAAATTGCTATCAAGTGCATTGCTCTTAAAAATATTATAATTATAATTAATTGCAACAATTGGAATAATTCTGTTTTGAGAATTTTCTCTTATAATTTCTGCAAAATCTTCATATTTTAGAAATCCTGCCCGCTCATAAGAGCTGCTTTTCATGGCATTATATAATATGAACCATTTATTAAAATCGCTTATACTATCATTTGTTTCATTGTAACTTTCTGTCATTTTTCCCATAATACTTTTATGCAACAACACTTTTGCAGCCATATCAGAAGTGTCCAATTCCATATAAATGGAATCAATTAATAATTGAAAATTTGAGGGATTCTGTGCAAAGAGATAATTGAAAGGAAGGGACATAATAATCCCAATAATGAGTGTTTTCATAGTATAAATTATTTAATGGTTAATATAAAATTTCGTAATAGGTGGTGTCAAATGCCGGGCAATAAATTGTGTCGCTAATAGTATTTTCATAACCTACTACCCAATGAATTACAGAATATGAATTACCTACAACACTGTAAGTCAGAATCGTATCAATATCACTCCCATAAAATGTTTCTGTTATACTACCATTAATTCCAAAACTGTCCGAGGATAAAGCAGGTTCGATGTTTATAAAATGAATATTCAAAAATGCTTTAGGATGAAGTAGTATTTCAATATCAGTTCCACTTCCAAGGCTCAAAATACTTTCTGGATTCGCCCACTCAATATAATTATATTTTTTTGGAAATACAGAATATGCGTATCCATGACGATCATCGTAGGTAAATTCAAAACGACCTTGTGCACCTGTAGTAGTGGAATCAATAAGAATTTCAGGAGAAGGAGTTCCTAAAAATTCAAATGGGTTTTCTCTTTCAAAAAGGTAAACCGTAGCATTATAAATGGGTTCATCGGTAGTTGCATCCTTTACTATTCCATCCACCCTTGCCGGTCCAAAAACACCTTTACCACAGGAAAGTAGCAGAAAGAGTAGGTAAAGAAGAAATAATCTTTTCATATTTCATGGTTGGGTAAGTAAAGATATATAAAATTTTTCGGAAATAACCAAATTTTGGCAAAATAAATTATTGTTAACTCAGGTTCTGAGAAGGTTAATTTTTAATATTAATAAAATTTGGTATTATTTTTGCAGTATTTTAATCTGTTAGAATTATTAATATAATATAATATGTGGAATATTACTGTTCCAGATAAGAACGAAAGACCTAAAATAAATTTAATAAAAGAATCATTCGATTAAAGTCAATCCCTCCCATAAATCTCTTCCTATTATTTTTCTGAAACGATTTACTATCATTAGAATGTGGAAACGGAATATCCGGAACAGGAACTTTTAAAAAATCGCATAAAGGTTGCCATCCATCCTTTACTTCAAATACCAATAATTTTTCCGAAGGCACTGTTTTTTTTACTTCTTCATTCCATCGCACAAAACGATCCTTCATAAATTCTCTGTCGTCTTTTTTACCTTCAAACAATCCTGTTGGACCTGTGAGAATTCTTTTTATCCATTTATCGGCTTCGGGCATACTTTTTAACATTGGAGATAAAAATCCAAACACTTTTGCAAATATTAAAAATGCAGGAGTAAATCCTCTCAAAATTGTTTTTTTTGCACTGTCGTACCATTTATCCGGATCGCGAACGGTGAGAATTACTTTTGCCTCCGGATATTGTTGCATAAATTCTTTATAATATAAAGCGGCCGGAAAATCTACAGCGGATTGATATCCTTCAAATAAAGCATCATAATTTGTAGGTAACTTATTTTCAAGATCCACCCAATATTTAAATCGGGAAGTGTCTTTAATAAGTTCGAACATGTGATAACATTTGTCGAAGCCGAGTATCTCCAATGCCTGTTTTAAAGATTCTGTCCCCGTGCGACCGTAGCCGGCACCAATTACTTTAAGAGCCATGTGTGTGGTTTAGAAATCAAATATAATAAATTATAGAATTAACAAAATCTGAATCAAGATGGAAGTTGAGAAAATATAATGAAGGAATGAAGGAATGAAAGAATGAAGGTGCTGTCACGAAAACTTACACTACTACCGAACGGTATGTGAACGAATTAGCATTGAAAACACCTTTTTTGGCTGTTCATTCGTGCATTCGTGGCAATCCTTTTAACCCATATAATTGACAAAAAAAGTTGCCACGAATACACGAATAAACAGCCGACAGAATCCATTCCATGCAGAGTCCCTTCGGTGACTCTGCATGGAATTAAAAAAGATAGAAGTATGAAATTTTTTTGGATTAACCAAAAGCATTCATCGGAGGAATTGTATTGCAGAATTTGGACAGTAATTTATATTGCAGAAAGTTTGAAATTATGCAAAAGAAACGTCTTCCCCTTTGGGGAAGATAAGAGATGGGGCCCATAAAAAAAGCCCCCAAAATTGGAGGCTTTTAAAATTATTTTGATTTATAATTAGTAACCCGGATTCTGTTCTAAATTCGGATTGGCAACAAGATCAGCTGCCGGTAATGGAAATAAATTTAAATGTTCAGATACAGATGTTCCTGTGAAAGAACCACCTTTAAATGCCCATAGATAATCGCCTCCTGTAAATAATCCAAAACGAATCAGATCTGTTCTGCGATAACCTTCCCATTGTAATTCTCTTCCGCGTTCATCTAAAACAGATTCAGGAGTTATGCTTGCTGCATTGTGTAAAGCATCACCATATGCGCGTTCACGCAACTGATTTACATATGTTAATCCTAAACCTGCATCACCTGCTCCGCGTGCAGCACATTCGGCATACATCAACATTACATCTGCCAGGCGGAACATTGGAAAATCGATATCAACAAAAGTTTGTGAAGGATCAGATCCTATCGCACCACCCTGTGTTATATTTCTCCATTTTGCAATCGGATAACCTACTATAAATTGAGACAATTCTGCATCATCAGAAAATACCAATGTTTGTCCTTCGGTAAAAAACATATTTCTATCATCATCTGTATCCGGAAACAAGGTTGCAAATTCAGGTGTTGCTCTGTTTCCACCCCAGCCCGACTGAACACCAAAATAAGAAGAGTCCAAAGCACTCATTGGATCACCTCCTATGGATGCATGTGTTAAAAAAGTTGTACCGCCATAAGTTTGTGTAAATCTTCCATCAAAGGTTACCGGAAAAATCACTTCATTAGAATTATGATTATCCGCCATAAATAAATGATCGTAAACCGGCTCCAAAGAATATCCTCCTTCATCAATTACTTTTTTACTCCACAATGCACAATCTGCATATCGTGCATTTCCTGTATATACCTCTGCATTCAAATACATCTTGGCAAGTAAGGTCCAAACCGCAGCTTTATCCACTCTTCCATAATCATTTGTTTGTGGTGCTACAAGAAGTCCCTCTAATTCCAATAATTCAGATTCAATATAATTAAACAGATCAACTCTTGAAATTTGTTCCGGATAAAATGCACCAACAAGATCATCTTCGGTAATAAAAGGAACACTTCCAAAAAGATCCATAGCATGATAATAACTTAATGCACGTAAAAAACGCACTTCGTTTCTATATCCGGTGATCAAAGTTTTATCTTCTGCAGAAAAACTGCGTTCAGTCATTTTATCATCAGATGCTTCGCGAATAAATTCATTACATAATGGAAGCTGGAAATAAATTCTGTAATACATCGCATTCACAAATGAATTGGTTGCATTCCATTGCATTTTATCCAACTCCGGAATACCCGGATCATTCCATGCGCATTTTGCCTCATCGGTAGTGATTTCCTGTAAATTCCACAATACGCGAATATATTGTGAGAATCCTTCATCAATCCCTAAAATATCAGGGTTACCTGCGGGGCCTTGATTTCCAGAAATGGATAGTCCTGCATAAACCTTTGCCAATACATGGATATAATTGTCAGGATCAGCATACACATTCGCAGAGTTTATTCCGGAAGGCGGTTCAAGATCCAGATCGTTAAAACAAGAAGTTAAGGAAATACCCATTACTGTGAATAGTATTACCGGAAATAATATTTTATTTTTCATCGTAATTCGATTAAAGTTTTAAATTAAGATTTAAGGAATAAATACGCGGGCGCGGATAAATTGCATTATCAATTCCGCCGGCAAGTTCAGGATCAACTCCTGAATATGGCGAAACAACAAATACATTCTGAACAATAAAGGACGCAGTTAATCCGGCATTGTCGTTAAATATTCTTCCGAAATCGTACCCAATACTTAAATTATCCATACGCAGGAATGATGCATCTTCAATATAATAATCGGAGAACAACTGATATGTTTGAAAGTTCGTATTATTATAATCTTCAACAAGATTTTGCATATAACCACCACCAGGAATATTTGCATAAACGCCTCTGGTAGAGTTGATATTATTATACATATATTTTCCGATCTCTGCTCTTAGAGAAAATCCTGCAGTCCATTTCTTATATCTGAAACTTGTATAAAAACCTAAATAAAGATCAGGTGTAGGGTCTTTACCATATACTAGGTCATCACCATTAATGATACTGTCATTATTTTGATCAACATATTCACCTTCAATTGGACTTCCATCTTCATCATATACCTGTTCGTAGGTATAAAATGTATTTGCTGAGTGACCGACAGATTGTATTTGTATATTATTTCCGATTCCACCCTGAATACCTCCGGTTAATATTCCAACTGAAGCAGTATCTTCTAATAAGGTAAGTTTTGTTATTTCATTTTTATTTGCTGTTGCATTAATTCCGAATTCTAAATTCTGATCTTTTTTATTGATCGCGATAAAATTCAGATTTAACTCTACTCCGGTATTTTCCATACTTCCCACATTTGTCAATATCTGATTGGTAAAGTTAGAACCTGCAGGAATTGGAATTGTTGCCAAAAGATCGTCCGTAATTTTTTTGTATACATCCACACTACCGGAAACTTTATCGCCACCGAATCCGAAATCAAGCCCCAGGTTGAAGCTGGAAGTTTCTTCCCATTTAATATTCGGATCATATCCATCAGGACGCAATAAATAATGAAATACATCGCCAAACTGGTATTGTGCGGTGGAAGTACTGGAATCGTAATTTGCTATATATGGATAGTCATTATATACATCACCATAAGAAAGATCCTGTTGTCCTGTTACTCCATAACCTGCGCGCAATTTTAAAAATGTTTTTGAATTATTCATAAATCCTTCATCGCTTATTACCCAAGCAAAGGCAACAGATGGAAATAATCCCCAACGTGTGTCAGGACTAAATCTTGATGACCCGTCTTCACGCAATGTAGCAGTAAATAAATACTTAGAATTAAGCGTGAAATTTAATCTTCCATAAAAGGAGATGAGTGTATTTTCTGATTCAAAATCAATTCCTTTAGGTGTAATTGTATCGTTTTCATAATTCAGACTTGGAAACGATGGTGATTTTGTTAACCAGTTCTGATACGAATATCCACCGGTAAAATCAATTACACTTTTAATTTTTTTAATGTCTTTTTTATAATTTAAATAAGTTTCCAATAATTTATTGTCTTTGCTTTGTTCATATTGGTTATTTACACCGCCATTTACATTGGAAGATGCAGCGAATGCAGGAACCACTACTGTTCCGTTACTTCTCGAAATATCGTAACCTCCATTTATAACACCATGAAGATCTTCTATAATTTCATAATCCAATTTTAAATTTCCGATAAAACGATTCACATTACTTTCATCTGCTCTTTGCAATAATAATCCAACCGGATTTTTAGGTGCAAGTGATGTAAGTGCTCCTACTGCATTTTGCCATTCGAAATATCCTCCGTATGCACTTGATGCATCTAAAACGGGTTGGGTAGGATCAAATGTTATTGCGGAACCTATTGCACCTTGATCTGCAAAGAAATTGTCCGTATGGTAATACTTACCATTTCCATCGGCCTTTAATTTGCCCTTCAAAAAGGAAGGTGCAATATTTAAAGATGCGCCATATCTGTTAATACCGGATGATCTTTCAACAAATGTTCTTGTATCATTTGTAAGATTTCCGTTTGCATCAAATGTTGCTTCCCCATCCACTACCGCAGTTGGAAGTGTACCCTGCTCCATTAAATATTCTAGATTTAATCGATAAGGGAAATTTTTTAATCCTCCGGAAAAAGTAATATCATTATCCGTTGCAAATCCTAGCTGAAATAATTCATCCTGCCAATCTGTATTTTCATCACCTAATAATGCAACCTGTCCTGCTGTTCCATTTTCATTGATCACACTTCTTAATTCATCAGCACTTAAAACATCAATTTTTTTGGTTACCTGCGAAATGGAATTTGTTGTGGAATAATTAATATGTAATTTATTATCTGCAACTCCTTTTTTTGTAGTTACAATGATAACCCCGTTTGCAGCTCTGGAACCATATATTGCTGCCGCCGAAGCATCTTTTAAAATTGTGATGTTCTCAATATCATCAGGGTTTATCAAACTCAATGCATTTCCCGCTCCATTAATGGTGCTATTATCAATAGGTACTCCATCAATCACAATAAGCGGATCGTTACTTGCATTAATGGAAGTTCCTCCGCGAATTCTGATACGACTTCCCGAACCCGGCATACCACTGTTGGATGTTATCTGAACTCCGGAAACCTTACCTAAAATAAGTTGTTCAGGTGTTGTTACATTACCCGTTTGAAAGTCCTTAACACCAACATTCGTGATCGAACCGGTAAGATCTTTCGATTTTACCGTTCCATATCCGACAACAACTACTGATTCCAGTAATAATGCGTCCTCTTCCATGGTCAGATCCTTTTTCATGTTCTGACCCGAAACAAGCGTAATGGTTTCTGTAACCTTTTTAAATCCGACGTAGGTATACGTTATTGTATAGGTTCCCGGTGCTTCGAAAGCCAGAAGATAGGTTCCGTCAAAATCTGAAATAGTGCCCTTTCCGGTACCTTCAATTAAAACGGTAACTCCCGGCAATGTAGAGCCTGTTTGATCTGATACTACCCCTGAAAGAGTTGCAGACTGCGCGAAAGTGATAACAGGCAGCAGCATACACATCAAAACAAAGGATTTTTTGATTAGTAAATTTAAATTCATTCTGTAAGATTTAGGTTTTTGTTAATATTTATTGCTGATTCAGAATTGAGGGCTACTTTTTATGGTAAACTGAATGCGACTGCAATTTTACTAATTGTTAACCTCAAATAAAACTATTTCGCAAGGTTTTTATAACACGACCTATTGTATAATATCTTGTGCAACATATCTCAATCCAGTTCAATAATCTATAATTTTGATGTTTAAGGATTTATGCATAATAAAACACCACCATTTTTGATATTGTATAAAAGACAATTAGTGCTACTGGTACTTGTTTTTCAGGTCCTGTTTATATCTGCTCAGAATAACTTATTTACAAAAATTGACTCCGAAATTTCGAAGGTGACCTTTAATAATATGCTTGTGGAGAATGAGGTAAAAAATGTTTTAACATATCAGTATTTGTACAATGGGGCCGGAGTTGGAATTGGCGATATTAATAATGATGGTTTGCCCGATCTGTTCTTTTCGGGCAATATGGTTTCAGATAGATTGTTTCTAAATAAAGGTGATCTTGTTTTTGAAGATATTACTGTTCCTGCCGGGTTGAACAAATCCAACGGTTGGAGCACAGGCGTTTCCATGGCTGATGTAAATGCCGATGGCTGGCTCGATATCTATGTTTGCCGTTCGGGGCCCCATTCTAATAAAGATCGTCAAAATATGCTTTATATCAATAATGGAAATCTAACGTTTACTGAGAAAGCAAAGGAATTTGGTCTCAATGATTCTGCCTTCAGCACACAAGCCAGCTTTTTCGATATGGATAAAGATGGTGATCTGGATATGTTCTTATTAAATCATGCGGTTACGCAGGTAAAAGGTTATTCTTTACAGGAAATAAGAAACAAACGCGACCCTTTTTCCGGAAATAAATTATTTCGAAACGACAACGGAACATTTAAAGATGTAAGCGCCGAAGCCGGCATTAGCGGAAGTGCCATCAATTTTGGTTTAGGTGTTATGATTGGAGATATTAATAATGATAATTCTCCCGATATATTTGTTACCAACGATTATAATGAAATAGATTTTTTATACCTCAATAATGGTTATGGAACTTTTACAGAAATTATAAAAACAGCCTTTGGTCACACATCCAATTTTTCAATGGGTTGCGATATGGCTGATATTAACAACGATGGTTTTCTCGATCTGTTTGTTGCAGATATGTTACCCGAAGATAATTATCGTCAAAAAATATTGCAGGGTCCAACGCGATATGATATGTATCAATTATCTGTCGATTATGGATATGGTCATCAGGTAATGCAAAATACACTGCAAATAAATAATGGGAATAATACCTTTTCTGAGATCGCAAATTATTCCGGTGTTGCAGCCACCGATTGGAGTTGGGCTCCCTTGTTTGCCGATTTTGATAATGATGGATATCAGGATCTTTTTATTACAAACGGATATCGCCGCGATTTTACCGATATGGATTTTATGAAATATACTTTTGCGGAAGAAGAAAAAAAAGCATTTGCCGAAGGGAAAAAAGTAAATACATTACAATTAGTGGAGAAAATGCCTTCCGTTAAAATTTCCAATTATATATATAAAGGAAATGTTTCAATCCAATTTGAAAATAAAACTATGGAATGGGGTTTAGATGAACCCTCATTTTCCAATGGCGCGGCATTTGGCGACCTGGATCTGGATGGCGACCTGGATATTGTTGTAAATAATATCAATAATGAAGCATTTATTTACAGAAACGAAATAAATAAAACACAAAATAATCATTATTTACAGGTTGAGATCAAAGGGATTGGAAATAATTCAAATGCAATAGGTACAAGAGTTACAGCATATTGGAAGGACGAAACATTTACACGCGAATTAATGCCTGCAAGAGGTTACCAATCTTCTGTTGATCCGATATTACATTTTGGTCTGGGAGGTCTGGATACCATTAATTTAATAATAATATTTCTGGATAATAGCAGAATTTACCTAAGAAACATTTTAACAAATAAAAAAATTATTGTTGATCAAATAAATGCAAGACAAGAAAAAGTAATAAATCCTAAGGAGAGTATATTCGCAGATGTTACAAATGAAACATTATTATATACACATAAGGAGGAAAAATATATTGACTTTAAACGCGAACCACTTTTACCCTACAAATTATCAGAGGAAGGACCTCCTCTTGCCACAGGAGATATAAATGGAGATAAAATTCCCGACTTATATATTGGAGGTTCAAAAAATATAAAGGGAAAAATATTTTTGGGGGATGAAACTGGTGCATTTATACCGCTAAAAAATAGTTTTATTGAAAATGATTCCGCTTATGAAGATGTGGATGCCTTGTTTTTTGATTCGGACAATGATGGTGATAATGATCTTTATGTTGTAAGCGGCGGGAATGAATATCCGGTAAATTCGAAATATTATAACGACAGATTATATATCAATACCGGATATGGCAAAATGATACTATCAAATGATACTATCAATAATAATTACACCGGCAAGTCATGTGTAAGAGCATTTGATTTTGATGATGATGGAGATAAAGATCTTTTTGTCGGAGGTAAATTAATTCCCGGAAAATTTCCACTCTCGCCAGCCAGTATGATATTGGAAAATAGCAAAGGAAAATTTAAAGATATCACATCAGAAATTTGCCCGGAATTGCTGGATGCAGGAATGGTTAATGACGCCATTTGGACAGATGTAAATAACGACTCAAAGGCAGATCTGATAGTGGTTGGCGACTGGATGCCGATTCGCATTTTTTTGCAGAAAAAAGGGAAATTTATAGAGGCTACCCAACAATATGGACTTACAAATTCATCCGGCTGGTGGAACTGTATTTCAGGTGCCGATTTTGATGCCGATGGCGATATGGATCTTATTGTTGGAAACAGAGGAACAAATAATCAGATAAAAGCAAGTGTTGCGAAACCGGCAACTTTATATGCGTACGATTTTGATAAAAATGGAACTCTGGATCCGATATTAAATTATTATTACAACGACAGCATTTCTCATCCTTTTGCATCACGTGACGACCTCTTGGATCAAATAAATATCTTAAAGAAAAAATATATTTATTATAAAGATTATGCAAATGCTACAATGGAAACTTTATTTCCGGAAGTTGATCTTGATACCATTCCGAAATTAAAAACAGAAATATTTGAATCCGTATATTTAGAAAACACAGGAGAAAAATTTATCGTTAAAATATTACCTGCAGAAGCACAATGGTTTCCTATAAATTGTAGTGTAATTTACGACTTTAATGCAGATGGTAATTTAGATATTGTTGCAGCCGGAAACGATTACGGCATAAGGCCTGAGCTGGGTCGTATGGATGCTGGTTTCGGAATCTTTTTACAGGGTGATGGCAAAGGAAATTTTTCAACTGTTCCCAATACACATTGCGGATTAAATATTCCCGGGGAAACCAAAAATATGCAACTGGTTAAAATAGCCGGAAAAAAATATCTTATTATTGTAAAAAATAAAACAGAAGCGCAGGTTTTTTTATTGAATGAATGAACACCTCGACCTGACAGATTTTGGAAACCTCGACCTCGCAGGTTTTGGAAACCTCGACCTCACAGGTTTTGGAAACCTGTGAGGTCTTAGGTTAGGAATGAAATTAAATACGAAAATATTTTTGAAAACAACTGGTCACATGTTTAGAATAAAAATAATTTTAATTTCAGTTTTGTTTTGGTGTTGTTGTATGAATACTGTTTCTGCGCAAACAGAAATATTAAATGATGCAGTTAAAAATGTGACCAAAGCAATAGTATACGATGTTTTTTCTGCACCTGCCGCAAGCAGAATATATGCTTATTCCACTATCGCCGCTTATGAAGTAATGCAAATGGGTATTGAGGAATATCATTCCTTTGAGAATGATATAAATCAGTTCCCATCACTTCCAACACCCGAAAATGATCTGGAGATCAATTATGAATTAGCAGGTATATATGCATTATATTACACAGCAAAAAGTTTTTTATTTTCTGAAGAAACAATCCTGTTTCACATTACTGCATTGCGTATAAGATATGCCTTTTTAGAATCGGAAAAAGTAAATCGGGATTCTGAATTATACGGGAAATTAGTTGCCGAAAAAATTATATCATGGTCAGAATCCGATGGTTTTACTCATATAAGATCACTTCCCCGATATGCACTTATCGAAAAAGAAGGAAGCTGGACACCAACTCCACCTGATTATGCAGATGCTTCAGAACCCTACTGGGGCAAGCTTCGCACGTTTGTTTTAGACTCTGCAACCGCTGTTAAACCGCAAGCTTGCTTAGTATTCAGCATTGACAGCAATTCTCTTTTTTATCGAAATGCTTTGGATGTATATAAAATCGGAAACCAATTAACGGAAGAGCAAAAAATGATCGCGCTTTTTTGGGATGACAATCCATTCACGACCAAATACATAGGTCATATGCAATATGCAGAAAAAAAATTCTCGCCTGCAGGACATTGGCTGGATATCACTCGTGTTGCAATTGAACTTTCAAAAACTGATATCATAAAAGCTGCTCAGATCTATGCTGTTGTCAGTATGACAAATGCCGATGCTTTTATATCCTGTTGGGCTGAAAAATATACAAGCAATCTGTTAAGACCGGAGACATACATTAATAAATATATTGATGCTCAATGGAAACCATTTTTACAAACCCCTCCATTTCCAGAATATACAAGTGGACATAGTACTATATCCTCCGCCAGCGCAACCATACTTACCTATTATTTTGGTTCTGGTTTTGTGTTTACCGATTCGAGTGAAACTATTTACGATCTTCCTCCCAGAACATTTGGCTCCTTTGCGTGGGCTGCCAATGAGGCTAGTATCAGTCGTGTATATGGAGGCATTCATTTTAAAAAAAGCGTTGAGCAGGGTAGCAACCAAGGCTATGATATAGGTGTACACACATTATTGATATTATTTAAAAAAGACTAAAGTGTTTAAAATACACTTCAACAAAAATATTTATGTTAAAAATATTAATTCTTATTCTCAAAATATCTTTAACTTTATGGGGATATTAATTTTTAAAGCTTTAAAAAAACTAATTATGAAAAAAATTTACTCTTTCTTTTCAGTTCTGTTTATCACAGCTGCTATGACAGCTCAGGTAAATGTAACTTACATGGTTGACATCACTGATTACCTTGCTGCAGGTAATGTGTTAGGTGCAGGTGGTATCAGAATTGGTGGCGACTTCGAAGCTAATGGTGGCATGAACGGTGCAACACCAATGCTTTCCTGGTCACCTGCTGATGCTTCATGTGCTATGACCGACATGGGTAGCAATATTTGGGGTATAGTTGTTACTTATCCTGATACATCCGTTGGAAATGTGCAACAATACAAATTTGTTAATGACAATTGGGGTACTAATGAAGGAACTGATGCTGGCAACACAATTGGTGCTGATGGTTGCGGTTCTGATGACGGCGCTGGTAACGTAAACCGTTTATTGACTATTCCAGCTGCAGACCTAATGTTACAGTATTGCTGGGATCATTGCTTTAAATGCGATGGATCTGATCCAATCGTATTGGGAATCTTCGACACTCCAACTTCATTAGGATCTGTTACAGTTTCTCCAAATCCTGTTTCTACAAATGCTAGCTTTAACTTCACTTTGCAAAATGCAAGTGATGTTACTATCAGTATTTTTAACATGATGGGTGAAGAAGTTTCTTCCACTACAAGCAACACTTCAGCAGTAGGCGTTCAATCTTATTCTGTTGATGTAACTTCACTTCCTGCTGGTAGCTATATCTACCGTGTAGTTGCAGGTGAGGCTGTTACTTCAGGTAATGTTGTTAAACTGTAATTAAAACATTTTAAATAAAAAGCCCGCTGATTTTTCGGCG
>JBGAWP010000048.1:0-30733 GCA_044227505.1 Chitinophagales bacterium
AAAAGAATCTATTAAAAAGGTATTGCTTTTAAATGTTTCAATTAATTTTTCTTCATCATTAGTATCCCAAAATTTACCTTCATCTGTTAATTTAAAATCCTGAAGATATTTACTGCTGATATATTTTAAAATATTTATTACCTGTTTGTGAATTACGTGGCCGGCAAATTGTGTTTTGGTAAATAAATAGTATAAAAATTCTTTATCCTGCTCCTTATCGGAATTACCAAAAAATTGAAGGCTGGTGCACATACACATTCGTCCGTTGGATAAAAAGGTGAACCAGACAGGCTCGGATCCAGGAGGACTAAATAATATACCGTAAATATTATTATCGTATTTCTCCGAGCCAAATTTATCAGCAGTCATTTGTTTTTCGAAAATATGATAATTCCAATCATTTGCCCGTGCAATATCTTTTACTTCTTCTATTAAAGCAGGCAAAATTTCAGCTGCTTTTAATCTTCCGGAGTAGTGAATTGTTATGCCCATAAATTCTATTTTTCACAAATTTATAAAAATTAGAAAATAATTATAAGACTGTTAATCAAAAAAGCACTAGAAATATTATTTAAGCATGAATTATGTATTTATATTTGCCTTGATATACTTTATTTTAGTATATTTAGGGAGAATAAGCGATTAATTTACTTTAATCAACTATTTTTACCAAGACAAGGGAAATTTTTCCACAAATTGAAGAAACAAATATTAATAACTTTAAATCTTTAACCAATGAGCACTAATAATCAATTGAACGAACTTAATATTAATATTAATGGATTGCGAGTATCTTATTGCGATAGTAAGGTTGAATCCACACCTGTAATTTTTTTACACGGATTCCCATTTGATAAAAGTGCCTGGGATCCACAATTGGAAGCTATTGGGTCAAAATACAGAATGATCAACTATGATCTGCGTGGCTTCGGAAAATCGGAGGCTGATGCGGAATCATTTAGTATGGATCTTTTTGCTGATGATCTGGTTCATTTTATGGATGCTTTGGATATTTCCTCTGCTATTGTTTGCGGGTTGTCGATGGGTGGATATATTATTTTAAATGCAATTGATCGTTATCCTGAAAGATTTAAGGCATTAATTTTATGTGACACACAATGTATTGCCGATACCCCGGAAGGAGCAGAAAAAAGATTTAAAACAATTGATTCCATAAATGCGAACGGACTTACCGAATTTACGGAAGGCTTTTTGAAAAATGTTTTCTATGAGGAAACTTTTAACAGAAAACCTGAAGTTGTGGATCAGATCAGAAATATTATTCTTTCCACAAAAGTATCTACTGTTACAAGTACTTTGAAGGCATTAGCGGAAAGAAGAGAAACATGCAGCATTCTAAACAAAATAAAAATTCCTACACTTATTATTTGTGGCAAGGAAGATAAAATAACTCCACCGGAGCGTGCGCAGTTTCTGCATGAAAATATAAAGGATTCGGAATTACATATTATTGAAAATGCGGGACATTTGTCGAATATGGAAGAGGATGCAATATTTAATGACAGGGTATTGAATTTTCTTAAAACGACTGTGTAAAGAGTCAGGAGTCATTAGTCAGGTATAAAAGCATCAGGCTTCCGGGAGGTACACTCACGATTCACGCTTCACGAAAAAAGTCAATAGTCAATAGTCAGGTGTAATAATTTTCGGCTCAGTGGAGTAATACTCACCACCTGCCTGACGCTGGCGCAGTCGGCAGGCAGGCTAACCTCTCACTATTCACTATTCCCCATTATCCTATTAACATATTTCCCAATAACATCAAATTCAATGTTAACATTATCGCCGATGTTTAAATGTTGAAGATTTGTATTTTGCCAGGTGTAGGGAATTATTGCCACGGAAAATTTATCGTTGCCTACATCAACGAGTGTAAGACTGATTCCGTTTAAACAAATGCTTCCTTTTTCTACAATTAAATTTTTGTAAACTTCATTGATGATGAAGGTGAGCAAATAACTTCCCTGCTCCTCTTTTATATTAATAAGTTGTGCAGTAGTGCCAACATGTCCCTGCACCATATGACCATCCAAACGATCACCGATCTTAAGACAACGTTCTAAATTTATTATACTATTTTCAGCCAGTGATCTTAAATTTGATTTTAATAGTGTTTCCTGAATAGCCGTAACGGTATGCGTATCAGCATCTATTTTAACTACAGTGAGACAAACTCCGTTGTGACTCACACTTTGATCTATAGATAATTGATCGCTTATAGACGATTGGATGGTTATGTGCAAATTAGAACCCTCGTTTTGCAGAGATATAACTTTCCCGGTAGTTTCAATAATTCCTGTAAACATGTAACAAAGGTAAGAGGATTATTTTTCGCTTTTATCCTGACGATATAAATGAATATATCCCTTTTTAGGTTCTTTGAAAGGAACAACCCCTCCCACTGTTATTTCATAAACAGTGCAGACATAATAATAAACCCCTTCACTCAAATCTTTGCCTAATTTACTATCCTTGCCATCCCAATTCAACATCGGATCTGTGGTGGTAAATACCAAATTACCCCATCGGTCAAATATTTTCATGTCGACATGATCGATAAAACGATAAGGCAATATCGGTGTGAACAGGTCGTTAAATCCATCACCATTAGGTGTAAAGGTATTCGGAAGGTTATAATCGGAACAATTATCCACGCATACTATATTGCTCAATAAACTTTCGTTATTAAAAGAATCAACGGCAACCACTGCATAACAACCGGCTATGGATGATAAATTATCATGCGTATAGGTTGTATCGGTTGCAGGTTCGTTGGTATCCAATAAAACGAGTGTTTGTCCTTCCTGTGATGCATAATAAATATAATACTTCACCACATCATCAGAACAATAATTATTTGGATTTGTCCAGATAAGTTCGTTCTTAAGATCGTTCTCATCCACAGAACCAACACTTTCTTCCTGACAAATATTTTCTACTATCAAAGTTGGAGGACAAGGAGCTTCATTATCGATAGGAACTCCGCATTTTATTTCTGAAAAATTAATTAATGTATCGGGTAAACTTGCAATGGTATAATTACCATACGCTTTTATATAATAACAGTATTCCACTCCATTATTTAAAGCAGTATCAACATAAGTTTGTTCTATGGTTGTTGTCAGCAATTCAAAATCACCCGAACCCAAAGGAGTTTCTTTATAAATGTCGTATTGGAAATTTGTCCATGGCACCTCAAAATTCCAGCTCAGATTTAATTTATTATCTCCGGGAGCGGCTTCGAGATAAACAGTAGATGCTGCATGTGTACTTCCAAGCAATTCAAAATTTCCGAGATCCGTAAAATAAAATTTTATTTTATAAGTAAAAGGACCTGCAAAAGTATTTATCAAGGTATCTATATAAGAAGTATCAATCAGATCATAAAAAGTAGGCGCTGTAAATGTGGAAATTAAAGTCTCTGTTCCCGTTGCTGTAAATCCTTCATATCGCACAACTTCATATTTATACGGAGGAGTAAAAATAACTGTGTCAAGATCTGTTCCTAACGGTTTGTACCATCCCACATAAACAGAACCATTAGTAGTACTTGTTGTTCTTACACTTGCATGATTAATAATAGGAAGATCGCGTTTTAATTCCGCACAAACATTATCTGAAGGTGCACTTGCAACTCTGTTATAAATAAAATCAGGAACGATATCACTGCGTTCACCAAATTCAGCTAATATGCGATAAGAATATTCTTGTCCGTAAACAATTGCATTATCAATATATTCATAAGCATCTTCCACAAAAGCCAAAGAATCGTAACCGGTGCCTCCCAAACCTTTCTGACATTTATCAAAAACAATGGAATCGCAACCTATTTTTCTCCAAACGGAAAATCCTAAAAAATTCTCAGAATCTTCGCAGGAATAAGGATCCTGCCAGGTGACCGTAATTTCATTTGCAGTGGGAACAGCATCCAAAATTACAGGTGGCGGAGCAATTACATAAATGAGCCAGGTTTCGAGATCCACTAATGGAATTTCATCAAAACCCAATTTAAAATTATCTTCTGCACGGAAAACTACCTGATAAAATTGAGAGCGAACATGTTCACAAATTGTTTCCCAGGTAAATGTTCCTTCCACATAACCCTGATCAGGCGTGCTGAAAAATTCTGCAGGGCTTTCATCAATAAAGAAAGGTCCGCCATCAGCAGTTAAGGTTATAGTTTGTGCAACATCTGCATCTGTAGCAGTAATTAATAAATTTAATTCTTCCCCTGCGTAAATGCATGTGTCATTTAATTCGCCAATAACAGGAGCATGGTTATTTGTTTCAATAACAAATATTTCCATATCGCGCAAAATGGTTCCCAGGCGAACGCCATTTCGATATTCTGTAATTAGAATAGCAAAATTAAAAATTCCTTCCTGACAGGGCACATCCCAAACAACATCTCCCGTGAATGTATTTATGGTGAACACATCCTCGCTACAACCGGCAATTGTTGTATTTATATCCGGATATTCATAACCGGGAACTACTATTCCGGGATATTGATAAGGCACAACAAATTCGTACGCGAGTGAGTCACCATCAATATCAAATGCATCGGGATTATGAATAAAAATTTCTCCGATATTGGCAAAATCAATTGGTGGATTTAATAATAATGGCGAATTATTATAGCCGAATAATAGGGGATCAAAAATTACAAAAGTATCTACCAAACAAAAAGGCACATTCACTGATCCATCAATATTTAATATCCCTTCTACTCTATTCGGATCCACCATACTGATCACGAATTCCCCATATCCGGAAAAACTATGCTGACCGATGTATTTATTTTCCTGTATATAATCTGTAAGCGTTTCAATACTGCTGCGGAACAGCGTATCTCCGGTCCCATCACCCCAGGATATATAAAGCGCATCGCGATCAGCGAGAGAGTTTGGGTCAGTGTAAGTTGTTATTGTAAATTCGTACGTAAGATCAGCAACATGAATATAAGTGATCTCCCCAGCCCGGTTATGCGTAGCAAATAAGGATGCCGAAAATCCTGAAATAATTAAAAATACAAGTCCCGTTCGCAGTAAAATATTCTTCATCGTCCTATTTCAATGTCGAATTTACGACAAATTTTAATACCATCAATAAAATTAATTGTAATTTGTTTGTGATATTATTGAATGATGGTTAAACGAGGGATTTCATTAAAAAATTGCAGGGGGAATTGAGAATTGATGTTGGGTTAGTGATGAGTGGTGAATGGTGAGTTTGATCCTCGTTGGGCGGATAACTTTGGTGCGACTGAATGAGTAAAGCCCGCCCGGATGACCCGGTCGGACGGGAGTTATGAGTAATGAGCCTGCCTGCCGACAGCGCAGCGGCAGGCAGGTTTGATCCGTGTTGGATTAAAACCTCCGATCCAGTTGAAACTTTGTGAGTGGTGAGTGGTGAGGTTGATCCAAGTAAGCCGGGAGATTTTACTCCTGACTATTGACAATTTTCGTGAATCGTGAGGCGTGAAGCGTGAGTTTACTTCCCGGTAGCCTGATGCTTTTACTCCTGACTAATGACATTTTTCGTGAGGCGTGAATCGTGAATTAACATGCCGATAGCCTTTAACCATGAACTCAGAACCACGAACTCAGAACACAGAACCCGGAACACAGAACCCAGAACTCAGAACTCAGAACCCCGAACTCAGAACCCGTAACTCACTTCAACTTCTCCTCCGACCCTAAACTGGCACTTAAATATTCACGATTTAAACGTGCAATATTGGCAACGGATATTCCTTTAGGGCATTCGGCTTCGCAGGCGTAGGTGTTTGTGCAGGAACCGAAACCTTCGGCATCCATTTGGGCAACCATGGCAAGAGCGCGTTTTTTGCGTTCAGGATGACCTTGAGGAAGTAAGGCAAGATGTGAAACTTTAGCAGAAACAAACAACATTGCCGATGCATTTTTACATGCTGCAACACAAGCGCCACAACCTATACAGGCAGCAGCATCCATAGCCGCATCTGCCATATGTTTCTCAACGGGTATTGCATTTGCATCCTGTGCCTGACCTGTGGAAACTCCGATAAATCCTCCGGCCGCAATTATTCTGTCGAATGCAGTTCTGTCGACAACAAGATCTTTTAGAACCGGAAAACCTTTTGCGCGGAATGGTTCTAAGGTGATAGTCTCACCATCCGAAAAATTGCGCATATATAACTGACAGGTAGTAGATAATTTTTGAGGACCATGTGCGCGACCGTTGATGTACATACTGCACATTCCGCAAATTCCTTCGCGGCAATCATGATCAAACGCAACAGGTTGCTCACCCTTATTGATAAGTTGCTCATTCAAAATATCAATCATTTCTAAAAAGGAGGTGTTTGCACTGATGTTTTCAATGCCGTATTCCACCAATTTGCCCTGCGATGTAGCGTTTGCCTGTCTCCAGATCTTTAATTTGAAGTTCATGTACGATTATATTTTGATCGTGATTTAATTTTTCCTGATGCTCTCTTTACGTGAATCGTGAGGCGTGAATCGTGAGTTTTAATCCGGGTAGGATCAAACTCATTACTCATAACTCATTACCCATTCTTTCGTGAATCGTGAGTTTTAATCCGGGTAGGATCAAACTCATTACTCATTACTCATTACTCATTCTTTCGTGAATCGTGAGGCGTGAATCGTGAGTTTTAATCCGAATAGGATCATACTCATAACTCATTACTCATTTTGTGAAACCCCAATTAATAATTCAGGATCCTCAACTTTGGTCGGAGCCACCCCACTCGCTACTCACCACTCACCTATTTATAGCTCCTCACTGCCAACTTAATATTTTCAAAAACCAACTCTTCCTTATGCATAACAGGTTCATTATCAATTCCTTGAAACTGCCAAGCTGCAACATAAGCATAGTTAGCATCATCTCTCTTCGCCTCACCGGAATCCTGATATTCCACACGGAAATGGCCTCCGCAGCTTTCATTTCTGTTGAGGGCATCATTTATCATCAACTCCCCTAATTCTATGAAATCAGCAACACGCCAGGCCTTTTCGAGATCCTGGTTGAGTTCGCCTGAATTTCCAGTTACGCGCACGTTTTTCCAAAACTCTTCCCTTAATTCCTTAACCATTTGTTTTGCTTTTGTCAACCCTTCCGCAGTTCTCGCCATTCCGCAATAGTCCCACATGATCTTGCCGAGTTCCTTGTGATACTGGTCAACGGATTTATCACCCTGAATGGACAATAACTTTTCGATCGTTCCGCGGACATTTTTTTCTGCCTCTTCAAATGCTGGATGATCGGTTGGGATGGCCTTTGTAAAGATCTCATCCGACAAATAAGAACCTATAGTATACGGGATAACGAAATACCCGTCAGCCAAACCTTGCATCAGTGCTGAGGCACCTAACCTATTAGCTCCGTGGTCACTAAAGTTTGCTTCACCCAATGCATAAAGACCCGGAACGGTGGTCATCAATTCATAATCCACCCATAATCCCCCCATTGTATAATGCACAGCAGGATATATGCGCATTGGAACCTGATATGGATCTTCCCCTGTAATATGGGAATACATTTCAAACAAGTTACCATAGCGTTCCTCTATCGTTTCTTTGCCTAATCTTTTAATAGCATCTGCAAAATCCAGATAAACGGATAAACCGCTTTCACCAACTCCACGACCATCATCACATGCTTCCTTCGCTGCGCGGCTCGATATATCGCGTGGAGCTAAATTGCCATAAGAGGGGTATTTTCGCTCCAGATAGTAATCCCGATCGTTTTCGGGGATATCGGTGGGCTTTTTTGCTCCGGTCCTGATGGCTTTAGCGTCTTCCTGTGTTTTTGGCACCCAAACACGGCCGTCGTTGCGCAAACTTTCACTCATAAGGGTCAGTTTGCTCTGAAATTCGCCGGAAACCGGTATACAGGTCGGATGGATCTGCGTATAACAAGGATTTCCAAAATATGCTCCGCGTTTATAAGCTTTCCAGGCGGCTGTAACATTGCTTCCCATTGCATTGGTAGAAAGGAAGAAAACGTTACCATAACCACCGGTGCACAATAAAACTGCATGTCCAAAATGGCGTTCCAGTGTACCATCAACTAGGTCTCTGGCAATAATTCCTCTCGCTTTGCCATCAATCACAACAATGTCCAGCATTTCATGCCGCGAAAACATTTCTACATTCCCAAGGCCAATTTGTCGCTCCAAAGCTTGATAGGCTCCGATTAATAACTGTTGTCCCGTCTGACCTCTTGCATAAAAAGTTCTCGAAACCTGTGCTCCACCAAAGGAGCGATTATCCAATAATCCACCGTATTCTCTAGCAAAAGGAACTCCCTGTGCAACGCATTGATCTATGATATTCACACTCACTTCAGCCAATCTGTGTACATTTCCTTCTCTTGCCCTGAAATCGCCTCCTTTAATGGTGTCGTAAAACAATCTATGCACCGAATCGCCATCATTTTTATAATTTTTTGCCGCATTGATACCGCCCTGCGCAGCAATACTATGTGCCCTTCTCGGACTATCCTGAAAACAGAATGCCTTTACCTTATATCCCAACTCCGCCAATGACGCAGCAGCCGAAGCACCCGCTAGTCCCGTCCCGATCACAATGATCTCCAGTTTGCGTTTATTCGCCGGATTCACCAGCTTAACATGATCTTTATAGTTCGTCCACTTTTCGGCTAATGGTCCTTCCGGTATTTTTGAATCGAGCGACATATATTTTTAGTTATAATTTTTGTTCTGAGTTCTGGGTTCTGAGTTCTGAGTTACGGGTTCTGAGTTCTGAGTTACGGGTTCTGAGTTCTGAGTTACGGGTTAGTAAAAGTTTACTTGGTTACTAAAAGTTTCAGGGCGGCGTTCCGATTGATGTTTTTTATTTTTTGATTGTTATTTTTTATTCTACCACGCTCCGGGTTAAAATTTTCTCAATTGTAGAGACGCAATGCATTGCGTCTCTACAATTGAGAAAATTTTAAACGTCTTCGTCCTACCCCACCCATCCAAAATGCAGCGCCACCGGCATCGCAATAAATACCAAACTTATCAAAACCGAAAATCCTATCCCTACACTTTTTATAAATGGTGTATATTTTTTATGATTGATACCTAATGTTTGAAATGCCGATTGAAAGCCGTGAATTAAATGCCAGCAAAGGGAGATCACACCAAGGATGTAGATCACCACAATGAGGGGATTATGGAAAGTGGCCACCATTTCGCTGTATAAATTCAAAACCAGTTTGTCGCCTATCATTACTTCGGGCAATGCATTGATAGCGCCGATGCCACCCATTCTCGATTCTTTCCAAAAGTGGTTGATGTGGATTATGAGGAACATTAGAAGTAAAGTACCAAGAAGTGTCATGCTTCTGCTGTACCATTTGCTGTTTTTGGCCGGTTTATTCACAGCATAACTGATAGGTCTTGCTTTTTGATTTTGGAAATAGAGGAGATAAGCCTGAATAATGTGCAAAATGATCCCTGCAAATAAAACGATCTCCATAAAACGGATGATCACATTTGAACCCATAAAATGGGCTGCAAGGTTGAAAGTTTTTCCGCCGTCATTAAAAAATATCATTGCGTTGATGGAGCAATGCACAATTAAAAAAGTAATAAGGAACAATCCGGTGATGGCCATTACTAATTTACGGCCAATGGAGGAAATAAGAAACGTATTAAACCAACTCATGCATCTGTTTTTATCGCAATTGCAAATGTAAAGCAGCAATGTTTAAATTCATATTATATTGCTGTTTAAAACCCTATTTAGACAAGTTGTGAATAGTTTTCACAAAAATTAACCCCTCAGATAAAATCGCGGAGCAATTTTTGCGTTAGATTTGTAACTAGATCATGATGAAAAGACTACTTATTGTCAGCTTGTTATCCTTAACCCTGATTCAGGCGCGGGCTTCATACCTCCTTTTGCCAATGGATGATGCGCAAAAAGATCATTTAAAATGTTACGGAATTGCGTATTGGTTTCTCGAAAACGGCTCAAAACTCGACTGGATGCTCAATTACAGGGGAGGAAGTTTTTGTTTTCCCTATTCTGATCTTTTAGAAAAGGAATGTTTGATACGCAATGTGAGTTATGAAATAATTCCCGATGCCAGTTACAATAAAATTGTTGCAGATATTGGTGATCCGGAGGCAAATATGGATGTGATGAAGCTGGAAAAGGCTCCGAAAGTGGCTGTGTATTCTCCAAAATCGAAACAGCCCTGGGATGATGCGGTAACTTTGGTACTCACCTATTCTGAAATACCCTATACACTGGTTTATGATGAAGAAGTGATGAATGGCGAATTACCAAAATTCGATTGGCTGCACTTGCATCACGAAGATTTTACCGGACAATATGGAAAATTCTGGAGTGCATACCATACACAAGCCTGGTATCAGCAACAGGTAATGGAAAATGAAACCATTGCCACAGAATTCGGATTTGCGAAAGTTTCCCAATTGAAATTAGCTGTCACTCATAAAATTAGAGATTTTGTGAGCGGTGGAGGATTTTTATTTGCGATGTGCAGCGCTGCAGATAGTTACGATATTGCTTTGAGTGCTGAAGGAGTTGATATTTGTGAAAGTATGTTTGATGGTGACCCCGCCGACCCAAATGCACAACAAAAATTAGATTACAACAAAACATTTGCTTTTAAGGATTATACAATAAGCAGAAATCCTTATGAATATGCAATCTCGAATATTGATGTTTCTCAATCGAGGAATGTTCCAAAGGAATTAGACTTTTTTACCTTGTTTGATTTTTCAGCAAAGTGGGATCCGGTCCCAACCATGCTAACTCAATGTCATGAAAGAACCATTGCCGGATTTTATGGTCAGACCACAGGATTTAAAAAAGAACTTATCAAAAGTTCCGTATTAATTATGGGAGAAAATAAATCGGCAAACGAAGCCCGCTATATTCACGGTGAATTTGGTTACGGCACTTGGTCGTTTTACGGCGGACATGATCCTGAGGACTACAAACACTATGTAGGAGATCCACCAACTGAATTGGAATTGCATCCGAATTCGGCGGGATATAGATTGATATTAAATAATGTTTTATTTCCCGCTGCAAAAAAACAAAAACAAAAGACATAGGAAGATTCGAAGGGAGAAATGTTGAAGATTCGAAGGGAGAAGATTCGAAGAATCGAAGGAGAAGGTTCTAAGGAGGAGAAAGGAAGGAAGGTTGGTAAGGAAGAAAAAAAGGGGGGTTCTAGTTAATTGAAAATTAAACTCATAATGGATATTTTATTTAGCGTAAAAAGTATCCAATTAAACTCAAAACTAAATCCTGATACCTGCTACCTGATACCTGCTACTTAATAAAACAGAAACCAATCAACCCCCAACTTAAACCCTCGGGGTTGCATAGGATAATAAGGAGCTTCGAAGTATCCTTTATTGAATAGACCCTGTGCAACATTATCCATTTTTACAAAGAATCGGAATGTGCGGATGTCGAAGTTGGCAAACACGTCGATAACAGGCATGAAATTATTTTCTGCGGGATCATCGATAGTTGCATTATATATCCAATTTCCGGTAATAAATTCGTAACCTTGTAAACCATAGTCGGAGCAATACCATGCATCTATCCCAACCTGAAAGAACAAGGCACTTTTAAATAAATGATTCTCATAATACCAGGAGATATTTGCTAATAAATTTGGTAATTCATATTTAGAAGATAAAAATCCCTCTTTAAATGATTGCGCTCCAATTGCATTATTTAAATGAAAATTCCCTAATTTAAAATTCTGAGATAAAACAATTTTACTGATTGTAAGGTCAAAATTTTGCGGCTCCCCACTTTCACCGTAAGCAATAAAATCATTTGCAATTTCGTAACTTAAATTCAATTTAAAACCGAATTTAAGGCTTGATAAGGTTAAACCTAATTTTGAATATTTTATTTTATCGAGGTCTTGTTCCCATCTGCTGTTAAATCCAAAATAATGATTTTGTATTGAAGTTGGCGAAAATATTGCATTTACAATATTGATCGCAGGATTAAAAGGAAGGCCGGGAAATTTAATATGAATATTTCCTTCATAATCATTTGTCTCAAGGTCATATTCCCCTTTAATTTTAAAATTCATCAGAGAATCAATCAGATATTTACCACCAAGGGAAGCTCCTGCTATGAGATTATTATAAATAATTTCTCCCGACTGATCAGATACTTCATGGTATTGCTGCAAACCGAAAACTTCCCAGTTAAATTTAGCTGCAACGAGCGAATCTTTGGCTATTGTTTTATTTTTTTCACTTCCTATTGAGAATCTGTTATAATATCCATCCACATCAGATTGATCGCGAAGTGTATCAGCATCCGTGTAAATAAATCCGTAAAAACTTTTATCAAATTCGGCATCCTCAAATAAATAATAATAGTTATGAAGTCCAAATGTATGCGATAAAGCAACTGAAGGTGCATAATAGGTTCCGTTTGTTGAATCATTTATAACATAACTTTGGGTTTTGCCGAAGTGATATTGTTGTGTAATTTGTCCCTGCCAGTTTTTCCATTCCGTGAAAGCCTCATATCTGAAAGGTTCTGCAAGATCGGGATTAGGATAATCGAATAAGGTGTCGTTATTAATCCCTCCATTTTCATCACTTTTATTTTGGGAATAAATTCCCCCTGCATATACCGAATATTTACCACCGGGAGTTTTATACCAACCAGTTAGAGCCACATTGGTATATTCATTTTTCATACGTTGATAATATCCATCAGAAGCAATTTTTTCAAAATCGAGCGCTATATTAATATCCTTGCCGATATTTCTTGCATGGGTAATGTGAAATAGTTGTTCTGCATCTGAACCGGCAACGTAATACAGATCAGTAAAAGGGACGTTGTTGCGGTAATATTTCAATTCATCAATATCAAATAGATATGGATCGCGTTCATGTCTTCCATAATCAAATCCTATCTCCCTGTCGAAATCGAACCACCTCGAATAATAGGGAGAACCCAGATTTCCCAGATAAGTATTTTGAAAGGTGGATCTTCTGGCGGGATTGAATTTTTGAAAATTATTCAGGGAAGTATCCACTTTAATAAAATTATCAATATCACTGCCTGTAAAATATTCAACTCTAGCTATGGTATAATCAAATAACACTCCGGTTTTGGAAGAGTCAACTTGTGTGGTATCAGTTTGAGCAAGAATTGATGAAATAGTACTAATAAATACAAAAAAAGTAGAAAATAATAATGGAAATTTCCTGATTTGATGCATTGAATTAAGTACATGACTTAAATTCGAAAATTTTTGTATTATTTTTAATTTCAAAACCATTTAAACTGCTTTTTTTACTGCGCTTATCAACAAGGTGGATACGGGCATTTGTATTCCATTCAGCTCCTGCTGTGGCTCTTCCAATTCCAATACTTTTGTGGAGATTAAATTATTTTCTTCCACTAATTTAATCAGGTCCTCCTTTTCAAACATAACAAATCCATATTTCACAAAGGGATAATTTTCCATTACGGATTTTGGTCTTATTGCAATTGTGATCTGTCCATCCGGTTTAAGTACCCTTTTTAATTCATTAAAAACGGATGTCGCATCTTCCCAGAAATATAAAGTGTTAATGGTAAATATTGTATCAAATTTTTGCGATTCAAATGGCAATTTATCTGCCGATCCAAAATAAAAATTTGCTCTTCCTTCTGTAATAAATTCTTTATTATGTTTTGAAGATTCCTCTACCATTATTGATGAATGATCGCAACCGCTGTATTTAACACAAGGATATTGATTCAAAATATTCTTAACAAAAAACCCATTGCCCATTCCAATTTCCAGAATATTTTCAACTCCCTTTAAATTTAACGCTTCAATGGTAAATAAATTAATATGAAGATTACCCTCATTCATCCTCTCCCCCATTTCAATGGCATATTCACCCTCGGGTTGACGAAGCTGTTTTGCAATATTTTTAAAAATTTCGTCCTCCATTAAAAATATTCCTGTATTAATTTATAAACCGGCTATCATTTCTTTTAAAATCAGGGTCATTTTAGGTTCTGCTTCTTTAGCCACTGCAATTACACTTTCGATGCTAACTGGTTCAATTTCGTCATGCGGGTACCCTTTATCCGTTATTACGGAAATTGCAAACACCGGTAATCCCATATGTACTGCTGCCAATACTTCCGGCACCGTACTCATTCCAACTGCGTCTCCACCGATAATATGTAGATATTTATATTCTGCAGCTGTTTCAAGATTCGGGCCCGGAACACTCACATAAACACCGGAGTGACAAGTTATATTGTTTGCGAGAGCAATTTCGAGAGCTTTGGCAATAAGATCATTATCATAACAACGGAAAAGATCCGGAAAACGTGGACCCAGGTCGTAATCGTTAGGTCCGATAAGCGGATTGGAAGGTTGCAGGTTAATATGATCGCGTATGATCATTAAGTCGCCTTTATTGATATGCGTATTCAAACTTCCAGCTGCATTAGAAATAAAAAGTTTTTTAATTCCCAATAATTTCAGTGCTCTTACCGGAAAAACAACTTCTTCCATAGTATAACCTTCATAATAGTGAAAACGACCTTGCATTGCGACAACCTTTTTATCGCCAATGGTACCAAAAATCAGTTTTCCACTGTGGCTTTCCACTGTAGAAACCTGAAAATGAGGAATCAGTGAGTAATTGATCTCATTTTCGACCTTAATATCCGTAACTAAATTGCCTAAGCCGGTTCCAAGTATGATGCCGTATTCAGGCTGAAAATTAGTTCGTTGGCGTATGAAGTAAACCGCCTCATTCAATCTATCCATTAAAGTATCCATCTCATTAAACATTTATTATGCAAAGATAGGCTTTGTATCCGAGGGTTGAACCAAATTACCAAAGGCAAATGCTACTCAGCCTTTTCGTCCTTCGAATAACCATTTATATATCGCAGTATCTGATCGGCAAAAACTTCTTTTTCCCCCAAGAATTTTATTTCAATAGGCAAAACAAAAATGGAAAGATCCTGTTTAATAATTGTTTCTTTTTTTTCCATCAGGCGCATAGCATCTTTTTCTGTTGTTATAATAATTTTACCTTCAGCCCGCAGTTGCATGAATTTAATATTATCATCTGTATAATAATGATGATCGCCAAATGAAATATTTTTTAAAGTGCTGAACTTTGTGCTCAAGTAATTTTTCATTTCTTTGTCGCCCGCAATTCCGGTCACCATTAAAGCACTCTCCTTATTTTCAATAGTTTTTATTTTTTGATCATTAAACAAGGGATATAAATTTCCATATTGTTGCGTGGTAAAAAACACCATTTGATTTTGTGCCGGATGAATTTTATCTTTTATCTCATTTTTTTCAGAAAGTGCTAATGTTTCAGGGCATTTTGTAACAATAATTATCCGTGCTCTTTTTTTTCCGGATGCAGGTTCTCTCAAATTGCCTGCAGGAAGCATATGGTCATCGGTAAAAAGTTTATCGTATTGCGTAAGAAGTATTTGCAAACCTGCTTTTAACCTGCGGTGTTGCATACCATCATCCAATATTACCACCTTAACATCGGGTTCATCATTCAATAAATAATATATTCCGATAACACGTTTTTCACTTACTGCAACTTCTGCATCAGGATACTTTTGTTTGTATAATTTTGGTTCATCACCGATATCCTCTACCAGGCTTAATTCCGTGGCAAGACCGTATCCTTTCATTTTTCTTTTATAACCGCGACTGAGGGTTGCTACCTTATAATCCGGCATGAGCAAACGAAGCAAGTATTCCACATGCGGTGTTTTTCCTGTGCCCCCGGTTGAAAGATTTCCAACCAAAATAACAGGGAAATCGAACTCAAAACTGCGCAGCCATCCTTTATCATAAAAAAAATTTCTAATTAAAATAAGGGCCCCATATATCCAAGCAAAGGGAAGTAATAAAATCCGCATGGGGCGAAAGTAAGAAAAAAAGGTTGTTGTTTAAAAAAAACAATCTAAAGCAATGATCAACAAACTTCACCGGCAGTTCATTCGTGCATTCGTGGCTACCCTAATACTCCACAACACGTAAAAAAAGTTGCCACAAATACACGAATAAAATTCATGTATTTGTGGCAACAAATTGATATAAGTTAGATTTAAATTTGGGTCATTATTGAACCAAAATGTCTTTTGTATAATCTTTTCCGTCGACAGTAACTTTTATAATTGCATTTCCTTTAAACCCTTCCGGTAGTTTAATATTTTCCACAAAATCCATATCCATTAAAGTTACAGGTTGTTCCAAAATAAGTTTTCCAGTCATGTCGTACACTTGAACCTTAACATCATCCTGGTGCACATGCATCATTACCACTTGAAATTCACCTGAATTCGGATTTGGATAAACTCCCATTTGAGTTATATGTTCTTCCTGTACTGGAGCTATTTCCTGTTTAGTATCACCTTCACCATCATCAAATGCTAAGGTGGTGAATGTTTGAATAGAACTAAACGGGCTTGAACCAACAGCACAAATTGCTTTCACTTTGTATTGGTAAGTTGTTGAGGGTGTCAAACCTGTAAGATTTTTAGAAGTGGTCAGTGAATTTTTCTTTAACCAGGTAGCTGTTCCGGCTACCCTGTATTGAATCTGATATTTAGTAGCACCAGCTACTGCTCCCCACATGATCTTTGCAGAAGTGGAGGTGATCATAGTTGCTGTAACTCCTGTTGGTGTGGTGCATGTTGGAGGTGCACAAGTTACAGTAATAGTACCTGCCATTCCTGCACCACCGGCAGCACCATGAAAATCGCAATAATATGCATAAGTACCTGCTGTGGTAAGTACAATATTTTGATTAATTAATGCAGCGCTCATAGTAAAGGTAGTCCATGCACCGGTTTCTGAAACCACTGGATGGGTACCATTAACACGATGAAACTGAATGGTATCATTACAGTTTACGGTCAATGCGTTTGGAGTAAACACAAAGTTGGAAACATTGATAATGTGTATTGTAGCTTGCAATGTTCCCGACAAAGCAAAGCATAATAAAAGGAGTAAATGTATTTTTTTCATTTTAGCCTGATTTAGCTGATAAATGTATAGACATTTTTCGAAATCTTCAAATTTTATAGTGATAAATTTACCCTATTCCTGTCAAAACACTGTGTAATGGAGGCATTTCACGCATCTTCTGTTAAAATTTTTATACCTATTCTTGCGTTTGATATTTTCACAATCAATGAAAACGCTCATTTCTGCAAATAAGATAACCCGGAAATATTGGATCCTGTTTTTATTATTGAATTCAGTGCTCCTGGGGTGTTTTTCAAATACAAATAACACTTTCAACGGAGATTATTCAATAGACATACCCGACAGGGCAATGTTTGAGCAATTAAAAGGCAAGGCTCTTTCTGATAAATACAGTGATATAGAGGCTGTAAAAGTGTTGCTTGATGTCAGAAGTGATAAATTATATTTCATAGCATCTTCAAAATATTATTTTCATTATGATTTTGCACTTAATGCTTTAGGAGTTCCCCATACCTTAGGTCAATTTAATTACTCCAGTTACAGTTCCGGTGAATCAAGAGATTTTATTCTGGCAACCATTAATTATTTTCCCTTTGCAGATATTTATACTTTGGAATTTGCAGGTTCTGATCTGAGCAATGAGGACGATATTGCTCTTATTTTTAATAGGATCAAAATAAAAACTTTTTTTGGAGATTCAATGACTTTGCTTGCAAATACCCTGCATATCCAAAAATTAATAAATGAAAGTAAATTACATCTGCCATTTACAACCCCCGATATTATATTTAAAAACCAACAATTTCAATGTGTGAATGAAGGAATTGCCTACGGATATTTAAAAAAGATCTTTGATATAAAAAACATAACCGACAGTATAGGGGCAAGAGATATTCTTCTTATCAATCAAAACCCTCTCGATCTGCCGGTGTGCGCAGCGCTTGTCACAACACAGTTTCAGACACCTTTAAGTCACATTAATGTATTAAGTCATAACCGGAAAATGGTTTGTATGATGTATACAGAATCCTGGTTTGATCAGAACTTTAAGTTTCATGAAAATAAATTAATTAAACTTACGGTCAGGAAAGATACTTTTATTATTGAAGAAGCAAAATATGAAGAAGCACTTAAATTTTGGAAAAACCAACCGGAACTTAAATTAAAAAAGCTCAGCAGCGATCTTTCTGTTCAATCAATTCAGGATATTGAAAATATTACTTATAGATCAATGCCAGCTGTAGGCAGTAAAGCAGCAAATTTTGGTGAATTAAATAAAATAAAGATCAAAGGAGGATTTAATGTTCCTGAAGGAGGTTTTGCTATTCCTTTTTATTTTTATAAACAACATATTAAAAATCACAAGATTGATAGTTTATTAACCCTGTTAGCAACAGATTCATCCCTTCAGCAAAACGCGGAACTTTTGGACGAACATTTAAAGGCAATAAGAAAAGCAATAAAAAATACCCCTATCGACCCGAATTTATTGAAAGCCGTTGAGTCAAAGATCCGTTCCGGTAATTATGGAAAGGCTTATAGGTTCAGGTCATCTACCAATGCAGAAGACCTTAATGGATTTAATGGCGCGGGTTTGTACGATTCAAAGACCGGTATTTTGGATGATTCTGTGAAATCCGTTGAAAAGGCAATTAAGGATGTTTGGGCAAGCACCTTCACTTACAGAGCATATAATGAACGCTCTATTTTTAATATTGAAGAGAGTTCGGTATGCATGGGAATTTTAGTACATCGTTCGTTTCCCAATGAATCGGCAAACGGTGTGGCCATCACCAAAAATTTGTACCGGGATGCATTTCCAGGATTTGTAATAAATGTACAGAAAGGTGAAATTTCAGTGGTTGAGCCCGATGACAGTATTATCTGCGACCAATTTGTGGTATACAATACGATCGAGCTTGGTGATCGCGGCGACCATATCGCTGCGGACTATATCACCTTTTCTAATCAAAATAACGGGAAACCGGTGTTAAGTGAGGAGCAAATAAATACCTTATATATCGCCCTTGGAGAAATTAAATCCTATTATTACACTCGGCATTCCTCTCACACTGGATATGAGGTGTATGGATTGGATATCGAATTCAAATTTGACGGAATAAAAGGGCTCTACATCAAACAAGTGCGACCATATTGACAATTTATTGCAATATTCACGCTAAGCCGGCATAAGTCATTATTAAATACTGTCCTTTTTCCTTTTATTTGCACCTTGTTGTAATTCTATGGTTTTTAGCAGCTCCTACTTTCTAACGATATTTTTACCGCTGTTTGTAATAATTTACAGTCTTTTACCCAAAAAAACGGGTATCAAGAATTTTTTTATTTTAGGAAGTTCTATATTTTTCTACAGTTGGGGCGGACCACAATTTATTTTTATAATACTTGCAGCAACGTTTCTTGATTTTTGGTTTGTCAAGTTCATGCATAATGCAACCACTAAAAGAAACAAAATACTACTTTTTATATTGTCACTTTCCGTTAATTTGGGTCTTTTGCTGTATTTTAAGTATTGCAATTTTTTTATTGATAACCTGAATGCACTCACCCATATTTTTGGATTGCCCGCAATAGAAATTGCGAAGATACTGTTGCCCATAGGCATTTCCTTTTATACTTTTGAAAGTATTACCTATGCAGTTGACGTATACAGAGGGGTGCATAAACCACTGGATAATTTTTGGGAATATCAATTATACATTCTGCTATTCCCAAAATTAATTGCCGGTCCTATTGTGCGGTACATTGACATTTCAGATCAGATAAAAGATCACGTTAATAATGAAACTTCTGATAATAAATTATCCGGTTTCATCCAATTTTGTATCGGCTTAAGTAAAAAGGTATTGATCGCCAACACGATGGGCGCACAGGCAGATGCTATTTTTGGATTAGATACTGCATCACTCAATACAACAGCGGCCTGGATAGGGGCAATTGCTTATACATTTCAGATCTATTTTGATTTTTCAGGATATTCGGATATGGCAATTGGATTAGGGAAATTCATGGGATTTAAATTACCGGAAAATTTTAATAGCCCATATACAGCAAGCAGTATCACAGAATTCTGGCGTCGATGGCATATTACCCTTGGTGCTTGGATGAAAAATTATTTATACATTCCATTGGGTGGAAATAAAGGCAATGCAATTCGAACATATATTAATCTGGGTATTGTTTTTTTTGTTTCCGGATTATGGCACGGAGCAAGCTGGAACTTTGTTTTCTGGGGAGTTTACCACGGAGTGTTCTTGATATTGGAGCGCAGTTTTTTATTGAAGATATTAAATAAAGCGGGAAAAATTACCGGAATCATTTATTGTTTTATTGTTGTTGTTGTAGGATGGGTATTTTTCAGGCTGGAAAATATCGGGAATGCATTTAACTATGTGAAAACGATGTTTGCTTTCAATTTTGACCCAGGTAAAAATATTGTCACACTGAATGATTTTGATTATGTAGTTTTTGCTGCGATCTTATTTTCATTTATCACATTGAGCAAAAGAATAAAACCTTTACACGACCGCATTTTTTATGGTGTGTTGAAACAACACGAATATATTCTTTTCACTTTAGCCGGAATTTTCGTTTATCTGGTTTGTGTAATGTATGTAAGTGCTTCCACATTTAATCCTTTCATTTATTTCAGATTCTGAGACCATGGCAAAACAAAAGAAAAAAGAGAGTCCGGCTCCTGAGATCAAAAAAGAACAAACACAACCTGTAACCATTACAGCACTATGGTATTTAATGTTATTGTTTTTTGTTATTGTGCTTATCCTGCAATTTAAAAAACCGGAAACAGATCCTAAAGTTAAAACTGAGGAGAGTGTGAAATTGACCTTTAGTAATTGGATCAACCACAGTTATCAAAGAGACAGAGAGGAACGATTGAAAAAGAGTTCCACGCTGGGGAAGGAATCTATTCCTCTTAAAAATCAAATTGACTTCGACTGGTTTCATAAAGTCAATGTAAATGAATTTGTTTTAGGCAAAGACGATTATATTTTTAATATTCCGTATATCAATGCTTACCTCGGAAGAGATTTTGTGGGGGAAGAAACAATTAAGGAACAGTTGCGCAAAACGCAGGTAGTTGCCGACACATTAAAAAGAAAAGGAATTGACCTGGTGGTTGTTTTCGCTCCGGGAAAAGGAACCTATTATGCTGAATATCTACCCTCAAAATATTTGAAATATCCGCGATCAACAACAAATTACGAGGTATATACACAAAAAATTAAAGAATATAATATTCATTATGTTGATTTTCAATCCTGGTTCCTGCAAATGAAACCGGATACAAAGTATCCTTTGTTCCCGCAATACGGCCATCACTGGAGTTATTATGGAGAGGTGCTTGCGGCTGATTCGCTCATCACCTATTTTGAACAGATGCGCAATATTCATTTACCACACTTGCGCTGGAAAGAAATTGATTATCCCGCTGCTCCAAAAGTGCGCGATGCGGATATTTTAGGAAAGGCCAAATTAAAAACAGCTCCGGAAGGAATGATGATGGCATATCCTAAATTCGGTTATGCTGCCATGCCCGATGCCACTAAAGTGAAAACTCTTGCTGTGGCAGATAGTTATTACCGCGGATTTTTATATCTGGGTGTAATGCAAAATGTATTCGACAATGGAAAATATTGGTATTACAACAATAAGGTAATTCCGGAAAGTGATACTAAATTATTAGAAGTTTGGGAGGTTGATCTCAAGAAAGAAATAGAAAAAAACCAGGTTGTTCTCATTATGAATGCAGATGCAACATTGTCTGAATTCTCCAGTGGTTTTATTGATCAGGCATATTTATTATATACCGATCCAAAACAATATTACGCAAAAGTTGCAGCGGGAAAAGACCTTTTGAAAACAAAAAAAATGATCCGGGAAACTCCATCCCTACTCAGCGAATCTGTCGAAAATGCACAACGAATGACCATTCCCGTTGATTCCGCCATTACACTCAAGGCGATGGATATTTTAAATGGTAAATAAAAATCCTCACCGCTTCATCCACCGTGGCGGACTCACAGTGAGGAAACGAACACACAAGCTAGGTTAATAAGTGGCATTTTCCAGGATACTTACGCAAATGATCCAATCTTGGTTTTTTTGCCACAAAATGCCCTCCTGTCCCACGTTACAGATACCTTCTGTCGGCTTGCCTAACATCTGAATAAAAAAATATTTTGTTTTTCCTTGCAAATTTCAAAAATGTGTTAACTTTGTATTTCAAAGTAGTTTGATATTAAAACTTATTTGCAATGAAACTATTCAGGAAAACAGGCTGGATCTATCTTCCCACATCAATATCAGGTGCAATTATTAGTCTGGGTGCCTTAGCAGCCAATATCTGGTTTTTTGTTGTGTTGGACAGAAATTCCCATTCGGCAAGTGATACTTTGATAACTCTGTTGCCATTTATGGTGAGTATATGGGTGATCTATGGTTTCATTGCTTCCAATTGTTCAGAAAAAGGTCAAAAATTTAAAAAAAATGAAAAAATCAACAACAATGCATCCCGAAAGCTTCGCAACGGCGACGGGATTGATTCTTATGGCGGTACCCTCTTTATTTTGGCTGGGTATTTTTTTAACGGTCTTTCTTGAAAAACCGGTCATCATGGAAAATATCATGATGCCAATCGACAGGGTGTCTTCCCTCCTCACCCTGATGATCATGGTTGGATTGCCGATCATCACAATTTTGGTCAACCTGAAAGCTATGATACAACTGAAATATTCAGCTCAACGCGACAATATCGTTACCGATATCACATTTAAAGGAACATTTGTGCAGATCGTTTTACTCGTTTATGCAAGCCTAAGCATTCTTATTACATTGTATTACGCATTTTTCGAAAATTTCAGATTTTATTCCGACCAAAATATTTACGGATGAAAAATGCATGGATGTACGCTTTTCTTATATGGGTAATATCTGTTTTTGTGGGAAGTTTTTTCACAACCCTGTATATGGACTTACTGGAGATGGAATCGTTCGGTAGCATTATGGATTCTTATTATATAATAATGGCCATGTCGGGTTTAAACAGCATACCAACAGCAATCGTGTTTTGTGTCAGCATGGAGATTCTATCTGTTTATAAATTACGAAACGGGAATATGTTTTTAATTATTTGTTTAAAGGCCTTTATCTTCTGTTTCATAACATTGTATATATTCTTTTTCGATAAAAGTGATCTTTCAGAAAATCTTATGGATCCATCATTTTGGATAATTTTTTTCTGTTACTGTTTAGGCCTCAGCACCGGAATATTTGGCTTGTCAAAATGGTATATATTATCCTTAAAAAATGAAACTAGTGAAGTGTAAAATAATCTTAAATAAGGCATATAGTGCAACCAATTTATTAAAATGGTTAACTATAATTATCAGGCAGTCACCGCTAAATACTATTTACTAACTACTAAATACGCATTCATGAATCTCGTAACCACACTACTCCAAAACCGCACACAATTCGTAACAGAAATACGTACATCCGACGATCTTAAAAAAAGAATAATAAGCCTTACAATCACCGGCGCCATTGCGTTTGGCACCTACGGATTTATTATCGGGTTACATGAAAATATTTTATATGCATTGGCAAGCATGATAAAATTACCTTGTTTATATCTCATCACGCTCGCTATTTGTATGCCTGCATTTTTTATATTCGACAGTTTTATCGGGTCAAAAGCGAGCATGTTGCAATCCATGGCCATGGCCTTAACTGCAACTTGCATAATTGGTATTTTATTGGTTGGATTTGCTCCGGTGACACTTCTTTTTTTAATTACAAATAATAATGATGCTGTATTTCAATTTTTAAATATAATATTTTTCACGATATCAGGACTCGTTGGCGTACGTTTTTTTTATTATACTATTTTAAGCGACAGCAAAGAAGATACCTTATTGTATAATAAAAGGAGAACAGTAGTGCGTATATGGATGATATTATATGCATTTGTTGGCACACAACTCGCCTGGACCCTGCGCCCGTTCTTTGGTGCCGCCAGTGAAAATTTCGTTTTTATCAGAGAAATTAAGGGGAATTTTTATTCTAATTTGTTGAAGATCATTTCGGATATAGTCCAATAAATTGACATAGGATATAGGATGTAGGATTTAGGACTGACATAGGACATGGGAAATTTGATAAAGGACTTTAGTGAGTATCAGGTATTAAGTATCAGGTATCAGGATTTAATTTTAGTTTAATTGAATGATTTATACGTAATTGAAGTATCCCTAACGGCTTTAATTTTCAATTAACTATAATCCCCTTTAAACCTTACCAACCTTTCTTCCTTTTTTCCTCCTTAGAACCTTCCTTAAATGGGAAATAGGAAGTAGGAAATAGGATTTACTGCGTTTTTATTTGATAATTCTTGTGCTCATAATAAGGTATCAATCCGGATTTTATTTTTAATGATGAAGTATATCCCTTTTTTTAACCTTACCACACTTCCTTCCTTTTTTCCTCCTTAGAACCTTCCCTTCGATTCTTCGAATCTTCTCCCTTCGATTCTTTTAAAACTCCTTCGAATCTTCTCCCTTCTCCCTTCGAATCTTTATTTACCTTTGCGGCGAAATGAATTTTGTGCTGCCGCTCCTTGTAGATCTTAGCACTCCTTTTAAGGAGCCGGTTATCATTTTTTCTATTGTTTTGTGTATCATTTTGTTATCTCCTGTTTTACTTAACAGATTGCGGATACCATCCATAGTTGGAATGATAGTGGCCGGAGTTGTTATCGGGCCACACGGATTTCATTGGTTGGAAAGGGATGGTGCAATTGTTTTATTTGGTACGGTAGGATTATTATACATTATGTTTTTGGCCGGACTTGAGATAGAAATGACCGGCTTTAAAAAAAACGCCTCCAAAAGTACGGTATTCGGGCTCTTAACATTTATCGTTCCATTTATAATCGGATATGTGGTTTGTAAAAATCTGCTCCATCTTGAATTAATTCCATCGCTCATTACTGCAAGTATGTTTTCCACCCAAACACTTGTTGCATATCCAATTATTACGCGATTAGGAATCACGAAAGCGCGACCGGTGAGTTTAACAGTGGGCGGAACAATTATCACCGATACATTAGTATTATTATTATTTTCGGTGATCACCAATTTTTCATTGGATAAAACAGATAGTATTTTTTGGATCAGGCTTGTAATTTCAGTAATTACCTTTGCTTTTATTGTTTTATATATATTTCCGATTATTGCAAAATGGTTTTTCCGCAAATTGGAAGGTGAAGGAGGTTCACAGTTTATTTTTGTTTTAACCATCGTCTTTCTGGCTGCATTTTTATCTCAACTTGCAGGTTTAGAACATATAATTGGGGCTTTTCTTGCAGGAATTGCACTTAACAGATTAATTCCAACCCAATCCGCACTTAAAAACAGACTGGTTTTTGTTGGGAATAATATTTTTATCCCATTTTTTCTTATCAATGTGGGGATGATCATTAATTTAAACGTACTGTTTAATGGCACGTATGCCTTATATGTTGCAGGGGTGCTAGTGGTTGTTGCATTGAGTACCAAATATCTGGCCGCTATCATTACACAAAAAATATATGGTTTTACACGCAATGAAGGCAATTTAATTTTCGGTCTCAGTACTGCCCATGCTGCAGCAACGCTTGCAATTATTTTGGTTGGATTTGATCTTGGTTTATTAAATGAAAATATTCTTAACGGCACTATCATTGTAATTTTGATAAGTTGTTTAGTGAGTTCCTTTGTTACAGAAGCTGCAGGAAGAAAATACGTATTAGCACAAAACAGAAAAATTGATACGGAGCCTGAAATATTAGAGCGTATTCTTGTACCAGTAGGAAATCCAGACTCAGCACACAATTTATTGGATCTCGCATTATTGATCAGAAATCCCAAGTCAAAAGAACCGATATACCCTCTTGCAATTATTGAAGATGATGCAGATACCAAAGAAAAAATAAAACGCAGCAAACGAGGACTAGAGCTTGCCGCAGAACATATTTCATCAGCAGATACCAGTGTGCAGATATTAACCCGTGTAGATGTAAATATTGCATCCGGAATTTCAAGTGCAATTAAGGAATTAGGTATTACTGAAGTTGTTATGGGCTGGCACGAAAAAACAACTACCAGCGACAGAATATTTGGATCTTTATTACATAATATCATTCATGGAAACGAACAGATGTTATGGATAAGCAAAATTGTTAAACCGGTAAACACTTTTAATAAGATTGCCATACTGATGCCACCAAATGCAGAATTTGAAAGTGGATTTTTCCGTTGGTTGGAAGGTATTAATCAATTATCCAAACAGATTGGAGCACCATGTATTTTTTGGGGAGAAAGAAAAACGCTGGAATTAATAGATGTTATTAATGCAAAAAATTTCAAGCTCGATGCAACTTACAGTGAATTTACTGATTGGGATGATTTTAAAAGCATTTCTAATGAACTCACTATGGACGACCTGTTCATAGTTGTAAGTGCGAGGCAAAAAAGTGTATCCTATATCAGTACACTGGAACAAATTCCAGCCAAACTCAACAAATACTTTGAGCCTTTTAGTTTTATTTTACTCTTTCCATTTCAATCTGAGTTTAACACTTCTGATATTAACTTCCAGTATTCCGTATTGAGCCCCTCACCATTTAAAGAAAATTTTGAAAGAATAAATACGATAGGAAAAATTGTTTACAAAGCCTTTACCTCCACAGGCTCGAAAAAAAAGCAGTAAATAACTATGAAACTCCACTGCATTTTGAATAATGGCAAATTAGTATTACTTTTATATAAATAAATTCATTTGCAAAATACTTGCAAATAAATACTGTCGTTATAAAAGCCACTCCTTAATATGCGAAATGTAATCACTACAATATTTTTGCCATTATTAATTATATTTAGTGGTTGCAGTGTAACAAACAATCATTCTTCCAAAAAATCAGAATATAAATTAAATTCCCCGAATCTGACCTTAGTATTACCGGAAATACTACATGAAATTTCCGGACTTACCTATATAGATGCAAATACCATTGCCTGTGTACAAGATGAAAATGGTTTTATTTTTATTTATGACATCCTGACAAACAACATTAAAGAACAATATACCTTCAATTACGATGGCGATTATGAAGGAATAACAAGGGTAGGCCAAAAATTATATGTATTGCAAAGCGACGGTATACTTTTTGAGATCACTGATTATACAACTCCGAATTTCAAAATTTACTCCTATTTCACAGGGATTCCAGCCGACAATAATGAAGGCCTTTGTTATGATCCTCAAAATGATCGCCTTTTGATCGCCTGCAAGGGAAAATTGGGCAAAGGACCGGAATTTAAAGACAAACGCGTTATTTACGGATTTGACCTAAAAAGTAAAAAATTAAGTGCAGAACCGGTTTATGAGTTTGATCTGCAAGTGATCAAACAATTTGCAATAGATGAAAAAATTCAACTGCCAACCCGGACCAAAAAGAAGGGCGAGATAACCGAACCCATAATTAAATTCGCCATCTCCGCCATCGGGATTCACCCTATCAATTCAAAACTATATGTATTGTCAGCCACAGATCATTTAATTTTTATCTTTAATGAACTTGCAGAAATTGAACACATAGAGCAACTTGACACGGAAATGTTTAATAAGGCAGAAGGCATCACCTTTTTTGAGAATGGAGATATGCTTATTACAAATGAAGGGCAGGATAAAAGGCCGAGTTTGCTGAGGTTTAATTATATAAAATTCAGCGAATCAAAGAATAAATAATGTAACCTAAATAGTATGATACTTATAATAATAATTACTGAACTATCCTTAAAAAAAACCTCGAATAGAAAAAATTGCGGAAGCGTTCAGGAAGATGCAAAAATAAAAGTATTGATTCTTTAGAAATAACATATAAACCAGCAAAACCAAATTATTATGAAAATATCTATCAAATCAATACTGCTGGAGATATTTCCATCATACGTCCAGCTTGTCTTTTATCAAATAAACGTAAACAACAAATTTTATAGCTCTCAATACTGAGTTAATTATATTCTAACAATTAAATCGAAAAAAGTTAACATTTGTATTAAAAATTAATACAGAATGTTCTATCATTGTAAAAATTTAAAAATAATATGAAATTAACCTTACTTTTTGCTTTCTCTATTTTAATTGTAACCGCATTTACTCAACCCGTAATTTTAAATAACGACAATATTCCCGAACCAGGATTATCTGCTCCAGTGTCGTTGGGCACCCCATCCGCAGGAGTTGGAAGCGGAGGAGCTGATCAAACCTGGGATTTCAGTTCAGTGATCTTTACTCCGGTTGGAACCATAGACGTGATCGATCCTGCTACCTCACCCATCGGAGCATCATTTCCAACTGCCAATTATGCTTACTCATTTGCTGGTAATTACAGTTTTTTTAAAGTGGATGCCGATAAATTGGAAGTGCTCGCCTATGTAATTACAACTCCTGGTGTCGGAAACGATTATACCCCTAACCCAAGAACTAATCTTATTTTTCCTTTTAACTATCTTGATACAGAAACTGACACATGGCAAAAAGTGGGAGATAGTCCAAATAATGTCGAGATTAGTTATGACGGATATGGAACCTTGATCACACCTTCTAAAACCTATACAGATGTTGTTAGAGTAAAAGAAGATTATGGTGGAGGCGCTATTGATTACCAGTGGTATATTTTAAATCCCTTGATGAGCATATTTATTTATGACCACAACGATAATCTGTTATATAACATCAATGCTGACCAAATTACCACCGGAATTGAAAACACTTCAACAGGCTCGTTAATAGATATCTATCCAAACCCTGCGAGCGACCAATTAAATATTGAATTAACTCAAGTGGAATCAGGAAAAGAGATGATTCTTGAAGTTTTTAATATTTATGGACAAAGTATTTCACAATATCCTGTTACAAACATATCTACAACTATAAACATACAAAATATCCCTTCTTCCGTATATATCTATCAACTAAAAGACAAGGAAGGCATTGTTAAAACAGGAAAATTGATCGTGGAATAAAAATTATGTAATATTGATGATAAAAGTGACTGATATGTTTAATAATATTATTGCTTTTTTTTCGATAATTTGTTTTGTTGTTCCAACATATTCACAAACAGTTACCTCTATTCCGGAAACTAAAACAAAACCATTCATTTTAGGTGTTATTGATGAAATAGATTCGAAAATATTAGCTGAAAAACGAATTTTAAACATTTATCTTCCCGAGGGATATAATGCAAATGATACCATAAATTATCCAGTAATTTATTTATTGGATGGTTCTGCAGATGAAGATTTTATTCATGTTGTTGGACTCGTGCAATTTAACAATTTCCCCTGGATAGATCGTGTGCCTAAATCCATTGTAGTTGGAATTGCAACAGTTGACCGGAGAAGAGATTTCACGTATCCAACTACTCTTGAGGAGGATAAAAAAGCGTACCCAACAACGGGACATTCTGAAAATTTTATCAATTTTCTCGAATCAGAACTGGTACCATTTATGGAGACACACTATAAAACCGATTCCTCCAGAACCATTATAGGACAATCGTTGGGTGGATTATTGGCAACAGAAATACTTTTAAGAAAACCAACTCTTTTTAATAAATATATTATTGTTAGTCCGAGTTTATGGTGGGATGATGCCTCTCTTTTGAAAATAGAATCTGATCTGCTAAAAAAGAATTTTAATCATAAAACAGACATTTATATTGGTGTTGGGAAGGAAGGTTTAGGACCAGGTGCAATTCCACATGTAATGGAAGTGGATGCAAATTTACTTGCAGAGAAAATTAAATCAACTGAAAGCAAAACCGTAAATGTGTATTTTGATTACCTGCCAGAAGAAGATCACGCCACTATTTCGCATCAGGCGATATTTAATGCTTTTAGGAAATTGAATCCGGATAAATGAGCATTAAAGTAAAAAATCAGAAAATTCCGGGTAAAGTTTGAACTTAAAAATAGTAATGAAAAAGAGTTTAACTTTTATATCCATCTTTTTAATCTGCAATGCGGGATCTTCACAAACCTATGACTCAATGGCAAATGTTTATTTTCAAAACGATTCAACTCTAATTAATTTTACTGATTCGCTTGGGCAAAAACAAGGGTTTTGGGTTGAATATAAAACATACAGGTTAATTGAATCCAGTCATACAATATTTGATGCCCGAAATACGAGAGCATATAAGTTAGCACAGGGTTCCTACAAAAACAATAAAAAATCTGGACTTTGGGAATATTTTAAAGGACCGGGATGTGCTATTAACACCTATAAAACCGAAAATTATTTTGAAGACCGTTCTATAGAGGAATGGAAAAACGATTTTACAACCTATACCTATTTTTCCAGCGATTCCAATCATGTAAGTTCCACGGTTTTCTATGAACGCGATACCATTTTTATCCATTGTGAAAATAAATTACATTGCGTGGCTACTGTGAATGGCAAGGAATTAAAAGTTTTTGAATATGCAGATCTGGATTATGAACAATTCAGGATCTACCTTGGTGTATACGCAAGAGAGTTACTTTGGATTAAGGAAGGTGAATAGCTAAGTAACAAAATTAAGCTCAATATGATTATTCCAAAAATG
>JBGAWP010000049.1:0-30243 GCA_044227505.1 Chitinophagales bacterium
GTAACCAACAAATTCCACTTTCCAGGCAATAGCAACTGAAGCTGTATTGTTTGGAGTTGTGGTACTCATGTAGTTAGGCCCACAACCGGGGTTATTGGTTGTTTGCTCATGATACACATAATTTGCCTCAGCAAATACATTTTGTGTCGCAAAAGTGAGAGCGATCAACGCTATCAGCGATGTTGTTTTCCCGATCCCGGAAAAACGTGCAATAAAGGTGTAGAGTTTTCTCATATTAAATTGTTAAATTTATAGTAAATAAATTGGCTGAAAACCAACTATACAGCATGTATTAGCAGTTTGTGTGTGACAGAGGAATATCACATGCAAAAAGTATGGCCGAATTGCTTGTTCTCAACAAAAAGCCGTTAAAAGTAAGTGCCCTTTCATTTATTTGCAAGAAAATCATTTTTATTTTTTTAAAAAAGAGTGCAGGAGGGCAAATATTTTTGATTAGAGCATACTAACTCACTGATTATAAAGCAGATACAAATAAATGAAATTTGCCAGAACTACGGTTTTTTTAAAAACTTTCCACTCAAAAAAAAGCCCCGGAAGCAGAAAATTGTAAAAAATTAAGTAAAAAACAGCCTTTCTATAGTAAAAATCGTTGCTTCTTGGTGGTTTTTCCGTCTATTTTAAACTCATTTCACAAGGAAATATGCAGTATGGTTTTGCCCTGATATTTAACTGTGTCATGAAAGTAAAATATAAATTATTTTTGCGGGAGAAAATTAATTAATAATAATTTTCAGAATTTCTACCAACAATATAATTAATAAAAAAACCGGAAATTTATCACTTCCGGTTTTTTATTTTTATAAATAAAATGTAATCATTAATTTATTACAACAGTAGAATTATGTTCCACTCCATCAACAAACAATTTTACAAAATGCACACCATGCAGATCGTTTAATTGAATTTTTTGTTCAGCAATTCCGGAAACAATTGTTATCGTATTAAAATAAACTTGTTCACCTAATAAATTAAATATTTTTAATTCTGCATTTGCATTTATTGATTTATCCATTACAAAAGAAATATTAAATTCTCCATCATTTGGATTTGGGTAAACGCTGAAATTATTTTTAACCTCTGCCATCCTTTCACAACTATTTATTACGGTAAATGTTGCGGTGCTGCGTGAACATCCATCAGCTGTTGTAACCTCACAATAATAATCACCGGTAGCAACAGGTAAATAGGTATATGTTGTTGCCGCAATAGGAGATCCGTCTAAATACCATTGATAGGTATATGTTGCATTATAACTCGCTTTTAACTTTACAATTCCTGCACAAAGATCTAATCCGTTTGGTGCAGAAATATTTGCCAAAGGAGAAGCTAAAACAGCAACTGATTGAACAGCTGATGTTGCTGAACAATCGCCAAGCATTACCGTTACTGTATAATATCCGGGTTTATTGGTGTTATAATTACTAGAAGTAGCACCGGAAATAATATTTCCATTTTTATACCACTGATAAGAATCATAAGCAGCTTCCACTGACAAATTAACTGCATCCGGTTTACATACATTAATTATTCCTGAAGGAGAAATAGATGGTGCACTTAGAACCACATCATCAATATTGCCATCACAATTATTATCCACACCATCACATATTTCCGTTGCCGCAGAATTTATTGCGGCATCGTTGTCGTTGCAATCTGTAATTGCACCATATCCATCACCATCATTATCCTGTTCCACAACGATATTGTCCACTGCAAAACTTGGTCGTGAACCTGCGCCTGTCTGATCGTGATTTATCCAACGAATTTGCACTTCCGGTTGATTATCACACACTACCGGCAAAACAATACTCCTGTTTTCCAAATTCTGTGGCGTGGTTACACCGCTTGTGGTTTGTGTTGTAGTTCCGCTAACATACTCAACACCGGTAAGGGTGGTGAATGCACCGGTATTTCCAATTCTATATTGCAGAACTGACTCATTTATTCTGGTATTAGAACCGCCATCGTAGGGATTGCGGATAACCATAATATCGTAGCTAAGGGTAATATTATTGCTTCCGGAAGTATTAACTGCAAGCACAATTCCCGGATTAGTTGAACCTGACGACAGTAAACCGATCTTGCCATTATAATTATGTATCCCTCCTGCTGTTGATGATGCACTTGAATTTGCCGTGAGCGTGTGATCAGCTGTTGGACCGGTTGTGATGATAGCAGTTGTTGCTGCCGAACTTACTTTCCAACCCTGTAAGCCACCTGGATAAGTTGTGGAGGTGTGCAATAATGCCGAAAAGTCCTGAGTCATTGGAATTGACTGGGGAACCGGATTTGTTTGGGAGAAACCGAATGTCGTTAGAAAAAGCAATATTGCCATTAAAGCAATCTTTGAATGAGTGTTGTAATAAAATATCATATGTCTGAATTTAGTTAGATGGATATGGTGCAAAAGTGCCCAATAAAATTAATGCATTTATCTTTTTGATATTAACGATGTGTTAATAAAATGCATATCTAACACGCACCAAATCCTTCAAGGTTCGCTGAGTTGTCGCCTGTTCCCATCAAAAAAACCGGGCAGGCATTGTTACATTTTTTTTCGGCTGTTAATTGGTACATCGGTACATTTTTTCCGGCTGTTCATCGGTACATTATTTCCGGCTGTTCATCGGTACATTATTTTCGGCTGTTCATCGGTACATTATTTTCGGCTGTTAATCGGTACATTAATTATCATCCATAAAAAAAGGCATACAAGTAAAACTTATATGCCTTTTAAAAATATAAAATTTAATTATTTATTGATAACAATTTGTTTGGTATATTCATTGCCATTTGCAATCACTTTTACAAGATATAAACCTGCAGCCGCATTTTGCAAATTAACTACAGTATTTATATTACCATTTGTAATGGATGTATTATTTGAATAAACAACATCGCCGATCATATTTACGATCATGATATCTGCGGTAATAGCATCGCCAGACAAATTCATATTAACGTTAAATGCACCTGAAGTTGGGTTTGGATAAATTTCAAAACCTGAAATTTCCATTTCTGCTTCACGGCAAACATTAATTACAGTTGCGATGTCTGTAATACGGTTGCAACCGTCAATAGATGTTATTGAACAACGATACTCACCTGCTGCTGAAGGGAATATTCTCCATGAAGTAGCACCATCACCTGTATATTCAACACCATCTTTATACCACTGATAGGTATTTGTTGCTGTGTATCCAACTTTAACGATGATGTTTGTACCTGGAGTTGGAGAGCAAAGATTTAATCCGTTTGGATAATAAATATTAGCATTCGGATTAAATCCGGAATTTAATTCTGTATATGCAGAATATGCTGAACAACCATTTGCTTGTGTAACTAATACATTATAATATGCAGGTTTTGTTGTTGCATAAGATGTACCGGTTGCTCCTGTTAAAGGGTTATCATTTTTATACCACTGATAAGTGCATCCTACACAAGCATCTGTTGTGAATGTAACCGGATCACCTTTACAAGTAATAGCAATTCCTGCAGGAGAAATTGTTGGTAGTGTATTTGAACAAACAGTTCCGCCAACTGAACCGTTGTAATTTCTTTCCTGTCCATTCACGTTACCGGCATCCCATCCATAAATACGGAAAATTACAGCACTTGAAGAGCTGAAATCAGCCATATCCCAGGTAAATGTTGTTCCTGATCCACATGATCCGCTAGGAATAGAAAGATCGGATCCATTGTTGATCCAACTTGCGCCGCCATCTAAGCTATATGCATAACGCATTCTGGCTGGACCTTGTGGATTGCGACCAAGGTCGAACTGTATACTGGTAAAATACATTGTATATCCGGCATCAGGTGTTAGCGTCAGTTGCAGAGCAGAATATGCTGTTGAGAAAGCTCCTGAAGATGTACTCCATGTGTCGGCACTATAGCCGGTACCACAGGCGTTAATGTAGGCTACGCCATTAACTGGTGTAAGGTCTGAAGCTGTAACTCCAACGGCTTCTGTGCCAGGGGCTCCCAATTCATCGTTGTCGAATGTGTAAATTGTTTGTGCTATTAAGCTTTGGACAGAGAAGAGACACAACAGCATAAAAGCTGCTTTAATTGTGTGCATTTTTTTCATAAAATTTAGTTTGTTTTGGATTAGGATTTAAAAAAATTGTTGGCAAATTTATATCTAGGTACTTCATAAAACAAAAAAAAAGCCCTTAACTTTTTGTTTAACTAATAATTAAACAAGTTAATTTGTGACATTATTAATAAAAATGGCAACAAATGGACTAAAGTATTAATAATAATGCAATTATTTTATTACTTACATAATTTTTTTATATTCACCGGAAATACAATCTTCTTATAACAATCGCCGTTTCATCTCTTATTTTTGCAGCAATAAAAATGTATGTCGATAAAAGTTGAACATATCACCAAAATATACGGAGAACAGAAAGCGGTAAACGACATTTCCTTTGAAGTACAAGCGGGTGAGATCATTGGTTTTCTTGGTCCAAACGGAGCTGGTAAAAGTACTACCATGAAGATACTTACCTGTTTTATTCCTCAAACGTCGGGTAAGGCAAGTGTTTGCGGTTTTGATACAGAGAAACAATCCATGGATGTGCGGAAAAATATCGGATATCTTCCTGAACATAACCCGCTTTACCCGGAAATGTATGTGAAGGAATATCTTGAATTCGCGGCCCATTTACACAATATGAAAAAACCTCAAAAACGAATTGAGGAAATGATAGCGATGACAGGACTTACCGTGGAAAGAAAAAAGAAAATAGGTCAGTTAAGCAAAGGATATCGTCAACGTGTTGGGCTTGCACAAGCCATGTTACACGACCCCAAAGTATTGATCATGGATGAACCAACTTCAGGGCTTGATCCGAATCAATTAGCAGAAATAAGAGGTTTGATCAAAAATATCGGGAAAGAAAAAACAGTGATTTTATCAACGCATATCATGCAGGAGGTTCAGGCAATTTGCAGCAGGGTCATCATCATTAATAAAGGAAAAATTGTTGCCGATGACACAGTGGAAGGATTAAAATCGCATCAAAAAGGATTAACTCTTGTACAAGTTGAATTCAAGGAACGCATTGATAAATCTCTATTATCAAAAATAAATGGCATCCAAAAAGTAACAGGAGAAAATCAATTGGTAATAGAATATTCCGGTGATGAGGATATTCGCGAGATCCTTTTCAAATTCGCTGTGGAAAATAAATACACAATGCTAAATCTAAATATAGAAAAACAGAGTTTGGAAGATGTTTTCCAACAGGTAACGGGAAGGGGATAAGGGACACAGGACATAGGACGTAGGACACAGGACATAGGACATAGGACACAAGACATAGGACACAAGACATAGGACGTAGGACATAGGACGTAGGACTTGACATAGGGCATTGAAGAGCGGCATAGGAATTTTTATTGTGGGTGTATTATTTGAGAAGAAATTTGTACTTCTTTTTTTAAAGTAGTGCCAGGAATACAATGTCTGTTAAAATTTCGCAAGAAATTTTAACTCCTGTTTTTTGAAATAGGAAATAAGACCTAAGAAAACAGAGCGCGGAATCGGATAAAATTTCGCAAGAAATTTAAACTCCTCACTCCTTTCTCCTCTCTCCTTAATACCACCCATGACATAGGATGTGCTAGAATTATCAGGTCAACCTGGCTGTCAATTGTCAATTATCAATTAACTCGAAGCTTGATCATCCTCCCGATTATCATTGTCAATTGTCAATTGTCAATTCTCTTCCACCCGAAGCAAAATCATCCTCCCGTCGACCCATTCTTAATTCTCCATTCTCAATTCTCAATTCACCCGAAGCTTGATCATCCTCCCGACGATAATTGTCAATTATCAATTGTCAATTATCAATTTTTCCCTATCTTCATCATTCCATGTTCAGCATACCACCCAAATACTACCTTACTTTAGTATTATTTTTTGCATTATTCCAGGAAATTTATGCGCAGGAATTTCCGCAATTAAATTTTGAGAATATCACAACTGCAAATGGGTTGAGTGATAATATCATTACCTGTATTTATCAAGACAGCAAAGGTTTTCTTTGGATAGGCACCTCTAATGGTTTGAATAAATATGATGGCCTTGGTTTTAAAACCTTTTATGCAATAGAGGGTGATTCCAATTCTCTTTCTGGAAATGTAATTGTAAATTTATTCGAAGATAAACAAGGCGTATTTTGGATAGCTACACGTGATGGCGGAATAACGAGTTACGATCCCAAACAAACTGCTGATAAACAATTCAGGCAATTTAGAAACGATCCTGCGATCAGCACTTCCATTGCCTCAAACAGAATTACTGCAATAACAGAATTAAATGACGATTACATTTTATTTAGTTGCGAAAGTGCCTCCTTGGGATATATTCATAAACAGAATCTGCATATAACCTATAATGATCCGCTAGATACCTTACATTCCTTAATTGATCCGCAAGGCGGAGTAAACACTCCTACCACAGGCCGTTGGATACACCATTTTTATAATGATGGCAACCACCTTTTTGTATCACAACTTGCAGGTGGTTTACAAGTTTATGATATTAAAAGTAATGATCTGCTGAATAAGAATGCCAACCAATATCCCGGAGGCATTCAACATTTTGAAGTTGATGGAAAAAATATCTGGATGGCTTCCTGGGGAGGAGGAATGCTCTATCAAAAAAATCCATTACTCACCTTGGATGGAGAAAAAGTACCAATGCTAAAAGCTTTTGACACGGAAGAAGAAATAAGTTGCGTATTATCATTGGATAAAAATTTTCTATTAGCAGGTTCGAAAGGTGCCGGAATATATTTGATGAATAAAAATGACCATTCCTACATTCCGATCAAACATGAAAAAGGCAATAATTTCAGTCCGGCATCAAATCGGATAAATTGTTTGTTTAAAGATTCCAATGGAATATTATGGATCGGAACAACAGCAGGCTTAAGTAAATATAATCCTGTTCAATGGCAATTTAAAAGTTACAACATAACAAACGATACCAAAAAAGATATCATTCACTACTCCATATTTTCATACAATGAAAATACTTTGGGAATTTGCACATCCAATGGAATTTATCAATTTTCGTTGTTGGATAATACATTCCAACTTATTGACTTCCAATATGAGAATGTACCATTAAGAACAACTGCCGTTGTGGATGTAAATAAAAATACAACCTACCTCACAACAGAATCCAATGCGTTTTTATACGACAAAAAAACACATAAAATTGAAATCCTGAGTCCAAAATTATTTTATACCAATAAAGAACAGGGTTATTATAAATATAAAGCATTCCGACAAGCATACCAGGTATACGATGTAATAGGCGATACGCTTGCTGGAAAAGAATTGTATATATTCAGAACAATTGGTTCTGGAATCGGAATTTACGATGTTGAGCTTCAACATTATTATGACCTCTATCATTATAATGACTCAACAACCATAAGCAGTAATTTCGTGCGGGTAATTTATAAAGATTCAAAAAATAATATTTGGGTAGGTACCTCTGAAGGATTAAACAAATGGGTGAAAACTCCGGATATCCAAAATAAATTTATTACCTATCTGCACAAGAGTAACGACAGCAATTCCATTTCAAATAATACCATTACGGGTATTTATGAAGACAAGAAACATAGATTATGGGTTTCAACAGGCAACGGAATAAATGAGTTCACTGGATCACAATTTTTGCATTATTCTCCGGATAGGTCCATAAACATTACAATGCATGGTTTGTACGCTGATGAAAATGAAAATTTATGGACAGCTGTTCGAGGCGGATTTGAAGTATTTGATCCGGAAAATAAATCCTTTCGATTTGTGCCCTTATTAAATAGCGACTGGTTGTTAAAAAATCCCGCTCAGATATTTCAGATGAAGGATGGAGATTGGTTTTATGGAGCAGGAACTCATATTATTCGTTTTGACCCTGAGTCATATCATTTTGAAACTGAATTCCCCCAAATATATCTACAGGATTTTTCCCTTTTCGATAAAACAATTTTTAATACCTCTGAATTCAACAACCTGACTTTTAAACACAATGAAAATTTTATTAATGTAAATTTTTCCTGCTTACAATTATCACAACCCGGAACCGTAAAGTTTAAATATCAACTTAAAGGATTAAATAATGAATGGATAGAAACCGGAAATTCAGGAAAGATCAATTTTTTAAGTTTACCTCCCGGACATTATAGTTTGCTGATCAAGGTTACAAATCCACAGGGTGATTGGAGCGATGAAATTGTATTAACCGAATTTGTGATCTTACACCCCTACTGGCAGCAATGGTGGTTTATTGCATTGTGTATTTTAACCGGAGCTATAATAGTTTATGCAATTATTAAATATAGGGAAAAACAATTTTTAAAACTACAAATGATAAGAAATAATATTGCCAACGACCTTCACGATGACGTTGGAAGTGCATTAAGTACTATTAATTTATACAGTGAGGTAGCAAAAATGAAATCAAATTCTGAAAATGATGATTTAAAAAAATTGTTAAATAAAATTTCTGATACCAGCACAGAAATGCAGGACAATATGAACCATATTGTTTGGTCGCTTCAACCGCGCAACGATAATTTCGAACAAATGACACTGCGGATGAGGTCGTTTGCGGTGGAAAATTTGCAAATAAAAAATATCACAACCAATTTTATTGTGGATGAAAAATTAAGAGATATCAAACTTACACCTGATAAACGACATGAGCTTTTTTTAATATTTAAAGAGGCTATCAATAATATTGTAAAATATGCCAATTGTTCAATTGTAAATATCCAACTGCACAGAATTAAAAACAAGATCGTTTTAGACATAACAGATAACGGCAGCGGATTCGACATGGAAACACGGCATGCGGGTAACGGTTTACATAGCATGCAGGAGAGATCAAGGAAACTGAAAGGTAAATTCAATATCAGCTCCGAAATTGGCAAAGGGACAAGTATTAATTTGATTTTTGAATAAATTACCTGCTATATTTTGCAGGTACCCCGTAAAATAAATTCTCTACATTTGTTCAGCTGAATATGGACATTCGAATTACACTTTTTGACGACAATGCAACCCGCCGTGATGGGGTTAAATTATTACTCGATAATGCTGAAGGATTTACCTGCGCGGGAGTATTTGAAGATTGTTCCAATTTAGTGGAGGATATTTTACGAACTGAGCCACATGTTATATTAATGGATATCGACATGCCCGGCATTAATGGTATAGATGCCGTTAAAATTATAAAGGAACAATTCCCCGACCTTCCGGTTATGATGCAAACTGTTTTTGATCATGATGAAAAGGTTTTTCAAAGTATTTTAGCCGGTGCAACCGGTTATTTACTCAAAAAAACAGCACCTCTAAAATTATTGGAAGCAATTAAAGAAATTTATGATGGCGGCGCCCCTATGACTCCGGAAATTGCTCTTAAAGTATTATCCTTTTTTAAGGTGAAAGAAGAAAAAAAGATCACTACCGAAAATTTATTATCTGTAAAAGAAAAGGAAATTCTTACACATCTGGTCGATGGCCTCAGCTATAAAATGGTTGCCGATAAACAAAAAATAAGTTACCACACCGTAAATTTTCATATCCGAAACATCTATAAAAAATTGCATGTCAATAGCGTCAGCGAGGCAGTGGCAAAAGCGCTGAAAGAAAGAATAATTTAATTGAGAGTTGAGAATTGAGAATTAAACAGCCAAAAAAAATTGACAATTGACAATTCGAACAGCCGAGTAAACGAATAATCAGAGGCGGTTTACCATGTACCATTAGTGAAACCCTCGCTAAGAGCGAGAGCTTCACTATCACAGGATAAACCGATTTAAAATCCCACTCTTTGTTTTCCCGCATCCCGTATCCCGTATCCCGTGTCCTATGTCCTGTGTCCTATGTCCTGTGTCCTATGTCCCGTGTCCTGTGTCCTATGTCCTGTGTCCTATGTCCTGTGTCCTATGTCCTATGTCCTGTGTCCTATGTCCTGTGTCCCCCTCCCCTCCCCTACTAATATTCGCTGTTGCCCAAAATTCCTGATGCATCTAGATTCGTGGTTTACTTTTTCAATCACAAAAACACATTTATGAAAAAATTATTACTAAAAACGTTTGGAGTAAGCTTAATGCTATTACTCTCGACCGTGTCGTATGCCGTTTCAGAAACGGAGCCAAACGATACCAAACTGACAGCAAATATTGCAGTTCCCGGTGAGAACAATACCGGAGAGGCAGCAATAAGTCAAAACCAGGACTGGTGGGAGATCACTATTCCCGCTAATGGTGACCTGACTATTACAACTACACCTGAGGGAGTGCATCTATGGTGTTACTTGTACGACAATGATGGAACCACATTATTGGCGAGCAGTTATAGCACAGGCGCGTTTAATGTAAGTCGCAACGACCTCGCAGCCGGCACCTATTACCTGCGTTTTAATTGTTATTTTGCTGGTGGATTTACTGACTATAATTTTACTGCAATTTTAACGGAACCTTCAGTTCCCGGGGATTTGGAACCCAATAATCAATCTGTTCTGGCAAATACACTCGGTTTAAATGACTCCACCACAGGAAATGTTGGTTATTACTACAACTTAAGCCGCGATACTTCTGATTGGTTCACTGTAACAACAATAGAGGATGGACCTTTATATATTTATCTTGAACCTCTTTATGCACAACATCTTTGGGCATATTTATATGATACCGATGGAATTACTTTATTGGCAAGTAGTTATGATAATGCTGCATTTTCCATCAATCGCCAGGATCTGGCTGCCGGTACATACCTGATCAGAGTGAAACCATATTATACCAGTGGATATACACCCTATAAACTGAGTAATGAATCAATACCACTTGCAATAACGAATGATGAAGAAAATAATGATGTTGTTGGATCCGCTGTAACTATACCTCCAAATTCAACCTTTGAAGGTCATATCGGATATTATACCAATGGGGCAAGAGATATTGATGATTGGTATGAAATAACTACTACAGAAGATGGTATCCTGAATTTTAATTTGACACCTTCTTTGGTGCAACATACCTGGATGTATTTATACGACAGCGATGGAATTACTTTATTGGCAAGTGATTATGCCAATACAGCATTTTCGCTAAATCGCCAGGATTTGGCAGCAGGTACTTATTATTTACGTGTTCGTATGTATTATGCAACAGGATATAATTCTTATTCAATTGAAAATACTTTAACACCACCGGCTCAGGTTAATGATCCTGAACCAAATAATACCATTCCTACTGCAGCTTCTTTAGAAACAAATGTAACTGTTGATGGACATATAGGATATTATAATTCCGGAGTACGTGATGTGAATGATTATTATGCACTAACATTATCGTCACCTGGAGATGTAACATTAAGTGTTGATGCAATAAATAACCAATATATCTATTGCCGCATATATTCAGCTGACGGAGTTACTCTATTAGGAGGAAGTTATGCACTTGGTGGGTATACTTTTACAGAACCTGATCTGGCTGCTGGAACTTATATAGTTAAGGTTAATATGTATTATGCAACTGGATGGTCGCCTTATACACTTAATAATTCATTCTGCCCTGATGCAATTACAATTGTTGCTGAAGGAGAAACAACTTTTTGTGATGGAGAATCTGTTACATTAAGTACCCCTGATCATCATTTAAGTTATTTATGGAGTGATGGTTCTGTTACGGAAACAAATACTGTTACATTAACAGGAGATTATTTTTTAACCATAGATAATGGCGGAGGATGTGTTAGAGTATCTAATACCATTACAACAGAATCAACACCTTTACCGGTTGCAATAATAGAAGCAGACGGACCAACAGAATTTTGTGATGGAGGAGATGTTACTTTGAGCGTTCCAATTGTTGCTGATTCTTATTTATGGAGTAATGGTGAAACAACTCCAACAATAACTGTTTCTGCAACAGGCGATTATTCTGTTACACTCACAAAAAATGATTGCTCTGCTATTTCCGACCCGATTCACATTGAAGTAAATCCAAATCCAACAGCAACAGTTACCCCTGATGGTTCAACTACTTTCTGTGAAGGTGGAGATGTTACATTAACAGCAACCACTGCATCAGAATATTTATGGAGCAATGGAGAAACAACTTCATCCATTTTAGTAAATGCAAGCGGAAGTTATTCAGTAATGATTACAGATGCAAATGGATGTATGGATGAATCAGCTGTTACAAATGTTACTGTAAATTCAAATCCGGTTGCAACAATTACTCCTGATGGAGCAACAACATTCTGCGATGGTGGCAGTGTAACTTTATCCGCAACTCCTGCATCAGAATATTTATGGAGTAATGGTGAAACAACTTCATCTATTTTAGCTGATGTAAGTGGAAGTTATTCAGTAACCATTACTGATGCAAATGGTTGTGAAGGAACATCTGATGTAACTTCTGTAACCGTAAATTCAAATCCAATTGCAGGTATTTCCGCAGATGGACCAACTATTATTTGTGCAGGCGAATCTGTGAATTTAATTGCAGAGGGAGGCACAAGTTATTTGTGGAGCACTGGCGAAACAACTACTTCCATAAATGTAACTACTGCAGATGATTATTCTGTTACAGCATATAATTTAGAAGGATGCAGTGATGTTTCCGATATAATTTCAGTTACTGTAAATGTTTGCGGTTCCGTAACAATTTCTGCAGACGGTCCTGTTGAATTTTGTGAAGGTGGATCAGTTACTTTAACCTCTTCAGAAGCAGAGGGAAATGTTTGGAACACCGGTGAAACAACACAATCAATTGTTGTTACAGAAAGCGGAGATTATTATGCAGAAAACGGCTTAAATATTTCGAATATTATTACTGTTACAGTTAATGCAAATCCTGTTGCAACTATAACACCTGATGGAGCAACAACATTCTGTGAGGGTGGTAATGTAACATTATCTGCAAATACTGCAACAGAATATTTATGGAGTAATGGAGAAACAACTTCTTCCATACTGGTGGATGCAAGCGGAAGTTATTCCGTTACCATCACTGATGCTAATGGTTGTATGGGAACTTCTTCAAGTACAGATGTAACCGTAAATCCTAATCCTAACCCAACAATAATTGCTGATGGACCTACAGCGTTCTGTGGTGGTTCTGTTGGATTAAGTGTTGTAGGAACTTATGATGATTATTTATGGAGCAACGGGGAAACAACATCATCGATTATTGTTTCAACTACCGGTGTTTTCTCAGTAACAGTTTCTGAAAATGGTTGTTCCGGCACATCAAATGAAATTGCTACAAGTTCAGATACTGCTCCTACAGTTACAATCAGTTCTGACGGAACACTTATTTGTTTTGAGGCCAATACGATGTTGACTGCAACTACAGATGGAGCTAATATACAATGGCAGCTCAACGGTGTTGACATTCCTGGAGCTACAGATCTTATGTATTCGGCAACTGTAAATGGTAAATATACCGCAGTGGCAACAAGTGGAGTTTGCAGCACCATTTCCAATGAGATCAAATTAAAATATGCCGAAAGAATTGAGATCACTCCTTCAGGAACGGTTAATTTATGCGGACCGGATCTTGTGATGAGCGTACCTGTAACTCCGGGTGCTACATATGAATGGTATAAAAATAATACTTTGATAGCAGGTGCAACTTCTAATACGTATACTACTACAACCGTTGGTAAATATTACGCATTTGTACTAACACCGGGTTGCACAAGAGCTTCCAAATTATTGAGAGTGGAAGATGATTGTCGCACCGGCATTGAAGATCAGACAGTTTTAAGTGTTTCTCCAAATCCCGCTTCCGAAACATTTATGATCAATTATGAAATCGTTTCAGAAGGTTATACCACAATAACCATCACCGATATCGCAGGTAGAATTGTGATAAAAGAAACCAACTATCTGAGTGCCGGAAGTTACAATGCACAATACGAAACCTCTAAAATGACCTCAGGTTTGTATATTATTACTTTAACTACCAATGAGGGCAATAAATTACAGCAAAAATTAGTGATTGAAAAGTAAAATGTCACCTAATCAGTAAAACTAGCCCCTTCCAGACAGAAGGGGCTTTGTTTTTATATACATTATGACAGATTTATAACATCGTTAACACTTCCTGCGTTAGTAACTGCAGCTTGAGAATACTTAAATTTGCACCTTCAACAACAATCAGGTTTACAGTGCTGGCTATTTTCAGAAAAGAACTCAACGTATTTTTCAGTTCCCTCATCGGTTACATTGCCATTACGATATTTTTGGTGGCCAATGGATTGTTTGCATGGGTTTTTCCGGAAACAAATATTCTCGACGATGGATATGCTACACTGGATTCCTTTTTCAGTTTTGCACCCTGGATCTTCATGTTTTTGATCCCGGCAATTACCATGCGTTCCTTTGCCGAGGAAAAAAACAGCGGCACCATCGAATTCATAACAACTAAACCAATTTCAGATACACAGATCATTTTGGGAAAATATTTCGCTGCATTGGTTTTGGTGATTTTTTCCGTTTTGCCTACCATCTTATATTATTTTACAATAAGCGCCCTTGCATCACCTGCAGGTAATGTTGATACCGGAGGAATAATCGGTTCTTATATCGGACTGGTTTTTTTAGGAGCTACATTTGTTGCCATTTCTATTTTTACCTCAGGTATCACCAATAATCAAATAGTTGCTTTTATTGCCGGTATGTTCGCCTGTTTCTTTTTTTATCTCGCGTTTGATTCCTTATCACTGATACCGGCCTTTGTCGGAACTGCAGATACCTATTTCAATGCAATAAGTATTAACCGCCATTATCAAAATATCAGCAAAGGTTATATCGACCTGAGAGACGTTTTATATTTTACAAGTATGGTAACAATATTTTTATTAATGACAAAAACAACGTTGGGAAGCAGGAAATGGTAGGATGGTGAATAGTGAATAGTGAGTGGTGAGTGGCGAGTGGTGAGTGGTGAGTGGTGAGTGGTGAGTGGTGAGTTTGCCCGCGCTCAGCCGTTTGATTTATATACACCCAAAAAACAATTCTATATATAATAAAATCCGTGAAATCCTTAAATCCCATAAAATCCGTGATCCAAAAAAAATCCGTGAAATCCTTAAATCCCATAAAATCTGTGATCCAAAATTTAATTAATCCGTGATCAACAACCAATATAAAAAAAACAGACGGCGATCCATTCTTGGGTTAATATTATTATTCGCAATAATAATCCTGATCAATTTTTTGGCATCCGGATTATTCTTCCGATTTGACCTTACGGAAGAAAAAAGATTTTCAGTAAGTGAACCTACTAAAGTTTTACTGGAAAAACAGGAGGATATTATTTTTGTGCGTGTATATCTCGCCGGTGATCTTACACCTAATTTACAGCGCCTTCAACAGGCAACTACTGAACTGCTTGATCAGTTTAAAAATTATGGGGGAGATAATATACAATACGATGTTTTCGACCCATTTTCTATTCCTGATGAAAATAACCAAACAGATTTTATCATCGACCTGGAGGAAAACGGAATATTTTCAGTACAGTTTTTTGAAAGTGCCACAGATGAAGCTTCTGTAAAATATTTATTTCCATTTGTATCACTTCATTACAAAGACCTGCAAATGTCGTTTCCACTTATCGATCGCGGAACCATGCCATTGCCTTTAACTCCGGATAGTGACCCTTCTGTTTCCATTTCGTTGTTAGAATATAATTTCACAAAAGCGATCCGCGAATTAACGGAAAAGGAAAAACCTTATGTAGCATTCATTTCCGGTCATGGCGAACTCGACAGGCTGGAGTTAAATGATATTGCAGCATCGTTAAATGAACTGTATAATGTTACGCAAATAGATCTTGAAGATGACAGCACCTTTGAAATACCAAAAGAAGTAAAAGCCATAATTGTAGCAAAACCATTAATTGGTTTTTCACAGAAGGGAAAGTTTATCATTGATCAATACATTATGCAAGGAGGAAATGTATTGTGGTTTATTGACCCTGTAATTGCAGAATACGATAGTTTATATACCGGGAAGGGTCAATTCATGGCCATCGACAGAGAACTTAATCTCACTGACCAGTTCATTCAATACGGGGCGCGCATAAATGCAAATATTATTCAGGATAAACAATGCACCCATATAAAAGCACCAATTGCAAATTCAGAAAATTTCGTGCAGCGACCCTGGCCGTATAATCCTGTATTAAACAATTATAATAACAAACATCCTGTCAGCAAAAATGTAGATGCTGTGGAAGGAAAATTCGTAAGCACCATCGACACACTTGCTGTACCGGGAATTAAGAAAACAATTTTATTGTCCACTTCCACTTTAAGTCGCTATTTAAATGTTCCTGCTCGGATCAATTTTAATATTGTGAACGATAAACTTGCACCCACGGATGAGCAATACAATAAACCGAATTTGCCTGTTGCTGTTTTATTAGAGGGTGAATTCAAATCTGCATTTTCCTCCTTAAAACCTACCGCGACGCAGTTGCATAAAAATGGTTATGGATATCAGGATAAAAAATTTATCGAAAAGGGGCAACCATCCAAACAAATATTAATAAGCGATGGCGACCTGATTAAAAATTATGTGACCAAAGAAGGGAAACCTGATATTCTGGGAATTAATTATATAGAACAATATGTTTATGGCAATAAGAATTTTGCTATGAATTGTGTTGAATATCTCTGCGATAAAAATGGTTTGATAGAAACAAGAGCTAAAGAAATTAAATTGAGACCTTTGGACGAACAAAAATCAGGGGAAAACCGAATTCAATGGCAATTGTTAAACATGATTGCACCTCTTATTTTATTATATCTTTTCAGCGGAATTTATTTTTTCATACGCAACCGTAAATATGCATCCTGATGAATCGTAACTGGTTATATTTAATAGTATTTATTTTATTGGCTGTAATAGCATATTTTACTATTATTAAAAAAAATCTTGGCTCTTATTCAAAAAAGGATACTGCTTTCGCTGTTGAGGACACCTCTCAAATAAATAAAATAATTTTATCCAACCTAAAGGGAGAAAAAATTCAGCTCGAACACAAAAACAATAGCTGGATCCTGAATGAAAAATATGTGCCCCGGCCTGATGCTGTTTCCAATTTATTGAGAACTATTCATCAACTGGAAGTAAAAGTACCTGTTGCAAAATCGATGCATAACAATGTAGTTAAAAGCATAGCCGGTAAAAGAACCATGGTGGAAATTTTTAATAAAAAGGATGAAAAAATAAAAGGATTTTACATCGGGGAATACAGCGATGCACTTAATGGAAATTTCATGTTGATGGAAGGATCTGAACACACCTTTGTTGTAAATATTCCGGGATTTTCAGGCAGTATCTCTACAGTTTTTTTTACAGATGAAACAGATTGGAAGAGCGAAAATATTTTTGCCTATAAACCGGAAGACATCATTCAATTGGATATAACCTATCCGGGATTAAAGGATTCTTCATTCTCCATAATTAAAAAGGAAGATGGGAAATATGATGTTGCTTCCATTAAAAAACACAATACTGGCGCCAACCCTGAAATTATTTCATTTTATCTGAAACAATTTAAAATGTTAAATGCCGAATATTTCATCAACGAGCCAGAGAAAAAAGATTCCATTCTTGCCACAGTACCGGCTTGCGAAATAATGGTAACCGATAAAAATAAGGTCACAACAGCGTTAAAGATCTATTATCGCCCTATCACCTATCGCACCAAAACCCAATATACCAGCGATGATAAGCCACTGCAATTCGATCTGGATAAATATTACGGTATTTTTAACGAGGATAAAGATCTTGCCATTATCCAAAATTTCGTATTCGGAAAATTATTGGTGGGCCCGGATTATTTTTATAGACAGAGGCCTGCAGGTGTGAATACTTTAAATGAGGCTTTGATTAAAAAATAGATCAACCGGCTTTTAATATTTTCTTCACAGTGCTCCCCGAATCCGAAGTTAATTTAAGAAAATAAATTCCGGGTGATATGTTTTTTAGGTTTATTGAACAGGTAGCTCCATTTAATAACTTTATTTCCTGCGCATCAAGAACTTCCCCTAAATTGTTAATTAATTGATAAGAATCTATTGTTTTTTGTGAATCGTTTTTCAATATCAAAGTGCCATTAACAGGATTTGGAAAAATACTAATTTGTTCGAACTCACCTTCAACTATGGCCATCGGATTTTCATAGTTGATCCACACCTTAAACAACCTGTTACTCGCCGAGCTCGGTGTAAAATTCGGAACCAAAGCATCTATCCCCCCAAAAATATACCCAGCTAAAGTTTCACCATAAATTTTATGTAATTGAATTACTTCATTGGAATAATGAGGTGCATCCGCATTCAAAATAAATACTGCATTTGATCCAAGTAATGCATCAAATTTAATAGGTTCCAAAATTTGTTCCGTTGAACCATCAGCATATTTAATAATAGTTGAAATATCATTTATAAAAGGAACATTCATATCTTCCTTTATGGTATCACTGGCTTCATTGTGATAGAACTGACTTATTCCCCCAAAAAAAGTTGCATAATAATTTTGACTTACAGAATCATAAACAGGCATAACCGGACAGGTATAGGCATTTAATTTTTGTTTGAATTTTTCATCCATAATAAAACCTGTTTCATTTACATACACCGGATTAAACCAAACCCAATCCGCTTCATATTGAAACACTCCGGCAAATGCGGCAAGACCGAATTCCTCTCCCGGATTTACAACAGGTTCAAAATTGAGGTCTCTGCGGTGAAAAACTGCAGTATCTTTTATTTGTTCAGCATCTGAAATTGTTATGTTAATTCCATCATCCTCCAGAGTAAATTTTCTCAATTCATTGGTATATGTTTGTGTAAATGCATCAGATGCAGGTTTGGTATATTCTCCTGTAAAAACATGACCTCCGAACAAATAAATTTTTTCATCATTTGGCAACACCTCAATTTCACCTCCGGTAACGCAAAAAAACGTATCGGTTAATTGACGGAATGAAGAAATAATTTCAGTGTCATTAATTAACGCTTCAGTAAGTTGTTCGAGATCCACCGCGAGCAAATTAGGGAAGGTGATCAGTATATCACTTAGAGTATCCTTTCCATATCCTCCAACAATATATAAATATTTATCGCGCTGAAAATACTGTGCATTGGTGGAACGCAACTGGTCGCTCATTGCATCGGGTAATGTGTTGGTGAAGGAACTCCACATCTCACCCGTTATCGGGTCAAGCATACGAATTTTATTATTTGCCTCAATTACCGGAAAAGGGTCGGGCGGCAAAAATCCATGCAATCCCCCGGTCCTTCCTGTCATTAACAACCATTTTCCCTCCCACTCTCCAATAACGAAGGAATGCATTCCCGGCCATTCCGGAAAGGTAACTTCCTCTAAAGTTATAGAATATGGCTTCTCACCCGTTTGAGCACTTAAGCGTGTAAATACTGATAAACAGGCTATTCCTATCGCAACAAAACCCTTTAGTGTTAACATGTCTCAAATATAAATTGAAATCCACCAAATGTTGAAAACAGTTTTACTTCGAATGTTTACCTTTGCTGTAATCGAAAAAAATTGCACATGAAGTTTATAGTAAGTACTACCGCGTTATTACGCAATCTCCAGACGGTAAATGGCGTTGTGAGTCCGAATACAGTGTTGCCAATTCTGGAGGACTTTTTATTTGTAGTGGAGAAAAACAAACTCACTATTTCAGGAACCGACCTCGAAACTTCTATCACCACCTGGATGGATATAGAATCGAAATCGGAGGGAAAGGTAGCCATACCGGCCAGAATTCTTGTCGACTATCTTAAAACTCTCCCTGAGCAACCTCTTACCTTTTCTATTGATGAAGAAAGTTGTCAGGTAGAAATTACCACCGACCGAGGTAAATATAAACTTAATGGTGAAAATGGCGATGATTTTCCACGTGTTTCCAGCGATGATAAATTATCAGACATCAATCTTCCATCCGGAGTATTACAAAAGGTGATCAATAAAACCGTTTTTGCAACAGGCAACGACGAATTGCGTCCACCTATGACCGGTGTTTTATTCCAATTAAATAAAGACGGAATTAACTTCGTGGCAACAGATGCACATAAATTAGTGCGTTACAGCAGAACCGATGCTAAAACGGATAATCCCGCCTCGCTTATCATGCCTAAAAAAGCGTTGAACCTTTTAAAGGCAAATTTACCGGGAGAACAAACGCAGGTAACAATTTCCTACAATAGCTCTTTCGCATTTTTCTCTTATAACAATGTAAAATTGATCTGTCGTTTGATTGAGGGAAGATATCCTGATTACAATGCAGTAATTCCTACAGAAAACCCAAACAGGCTTACAATAAACCGCGCCGATTTTTTAAACACCTTGCGCCGTGTTATCATTTTTTCCAATAAAACAACACATCAGGTGATCCTGAAAATAAAAGGCAACGAATTGATGGTAAATGCACAGGATCTCGATTTTTCGAACGAGGCAAACGAGAGACTGGACTGCACTTACGAAGGTGATAATATGGAAATTGGATTCAATGCGAAATTCTTGTTGGAAATGCTCAATGCCATGGACAATGAAGAAGTGCGTATGGAACTTTCAACCCCTAACCGCGCAGGCCTTTTATTGCCAACCGAAAGTGATGAAGCAGAAGACTTGTTGATGTTGGTGATGCCGGTAATGATGAACGTCTAAAACAATTGACAATTGACAATTAAAAAAAAATCCTGACTGAAGTCAGGATTTTTTTTTGAGTTTGAGCCACTAGAAGTTAGTGATAGCTAGAGTTTTAGAGAATTTTAATATTTTACTCAATGCATTGAGTAAAATTACTCAGCCTGATGAGTAAAACGTAAACCTATGTTTGCAGTTAAAGAAATCTGTCGGATTAGAATTGCATTGAGATGAAGAAATAAAAAAAATCCCGACTAAAAAGCCGGGATTTTAATTTTTTACAGCCAGTGCTCCATCGGAGCGTTGTTTTTGCTGTAGCTCAGAATTTTATCTACCACTTTTTGGGAAGGACTTACTTGCACTTTGTTAAGCTCTGCTTTTGCTTCTACAAGGGTTTCATAAAGTTCCTTCAATTCCCAATCGCTTTGGAGCGCTTCCTCAATAAGGTCAGTTTCCTCTGCGGTTGTTTCTTGATAGATGTAACGAATGAGATTGTCTTGAGTAATGTTTTTAGTCATGCAAAACAGTTTTAGGTTAATAATGAATCTAAAACGCCATGCTAAAAATTAATATTGTTTCAGATGGAAATATTTTTTTCTTCCATGAGTTTTCTCAGGTTTATCAAGGCATATCGCATTCTTCCCAAAGCGGTGTTGATATTCACCCCTGTGAGTTCAGCAATTTCGCGGAAATTCATATCCATATAATGCCTTAATATCACCACTTCCCTTTGTTCATCAGGCAAATGCTCAAGTATCTTGCGAATTTTAGCTGAAAATTCGTTTTCTATGATCTTGCCTTCTGCACCGGGTTCCGAAAATTTCAAAACGGAGAAAATGTCAAACCCTTCGCGGTTGATCACTTTTGGCAGGCGTTTTTCACGTCGGTAATGATCTATGCAAAGATTGTAGGCTACTCTGCTCAACCAGGGAAGAAACTTGCTCTGCTCTTGGTATTTACCGCTTCGCAGCTTGTCGATCACCTTAATAAATGTTTCCTGTAAAAGGTCCTCTGCAGTGTATGTGTCACGCACAAATAGAAAAATGTACGTGTAAATCCTATCTTTGTGGCGATCGAGGAGCTCGCCTAAGGCAGATTCGTTACCAGCCAGATACTGCTGTACAAGCTGATCATCAGGAAAAGTTTTGGCCTGCATCATAATAAGGTTGTGCTTTAAAAATGAACTAAAATTTGTATAACTGTTTTAGTGTAGATTTAACCTTATAGGCAGTAGTTTTGAAGTTTTGTTATTGCAAATATACTCTTGTTTTCAAATAAACAAACAAGATGGACAAACTTTACGTCATTTTTTTACAAAAGTTTCAATAAAACACCTTTGAAAGAGAAAAATAATCATAAATACGACCATTCAGACGCAATATTTATAAAAGGTGCCCGGGAGCACAACCTTAAAAATATAGATGTTACCATCCCAAGAAACCAGTTAGTGGTAGTTACCGGAGTGAGCGGATCGGGCAAATCGAGCCTTACCATTGATACTTTGTATGCGGAAGGTCAACGCCGGTACGTGGAAAGTTTGTCGTCGTATGCCCGGCAATTCCTTACCAGGCTTGATAAACCCGATGTGGACTATATCCGAGGCATCTCTCCCGCAATTGCCCTTGACCAGAAGGTTACCACCCGAACCACCAGATCCACTGTTGGATCCCTGACGGAGATCTATGATTATATGCGACTTTTATTTGCTCGGGTTGGAACTACCTATAGTCCTATATCTGGAAGGGCGGTAAAAAAGGATGAAGTAAGCGATGTGGTTGACCATGTTGAACAATTGCCTCATGGATCTAAAGTTTATCTTATCGTAGAGCTCAACATTGATAAAAGTAAAAAACCTGATGAGCTTGCGCGTATTTATCAGCAAAAAGGATTCACAAGGTTTTATATTGAGGAAACAATTGTAAAAATTGATGATGTAGCAGAAGATCCGAAACTGGTGAAAAAAAATGCGGTCATTTATTTACTGATCGATCGTATCATAATTAAATCGGAAGATGAATATGCCGGTGATCATGCATTAAAAGAAGAAGCACGTCAGCGTATAGCCGATTCAGTGGACCTTGCATTTTATGAGGGACATGGTTCCTGTATAATTAAAGTGGAAGGACTCCCGGAACGCATGTTTTCCAATCGGTTTGAAGCAGATGGAATTGTGTTTGAAGAACCAAGTCCCCATTTTTTTAATCAAAATAATCCCTACGGAGCATGTAAACGCTGCGAAGGATTCGGAACCATAATTGGAGTTGATCACGAACTTGTTTTTCCGGATAAAAATCTTTCTGTATTTCAAGGAGCAGTTGCTTGTTGGAAAGGAGAAAAAATGAAACTGTGGCTGGATGAATTAATTAAGACTGCCGGCAAATTTGATTTTCCTATTCATAAACCCATATATAATTTAAGTAAAGAACAATACGAATTATTATGGACCGGCAATGAGTGGTTCGACGGATTAAATAAATTCTTTAAAATGTTGGAAGAAAACGCGTATAAAATTCAATATCGTGTTATGCTTGCCAGATACAGAGGGAAAACTATTTGTCCGGAATGTATGGGTTCGCGTATTCGAAGTGATGCTAACTATGTAAAAATAAATGACAGATCTATTTCCAATTTAATAGATATGCCAATTGAAGACCTTGCAATATTTATTCAGGATATTAAATTATCTGTTTTTGAAGAAAAAGTTGCCTCGCGAATTTTATTGGAAGTGAAAAACCGTTTGCAATACATGCTTGATCTTGGATTGGGTTATTTGACCTTAAACAGAAAAAGTAATACATTAAGCGGCGGAGAAACACAACGAATTAATTTAACGCGTACCTTGGGAAGTAATTTAACATCCTCCCTGTATATTTTAGATGAACCAAGTGTAGGATTACATCCACGTGACACAGAGCGATTGGTGAAAGTATTAAAAAATTTACGCGATCTTGGAAATACAGTTGTTGTTGTTGAACATGAAGAAGAAGTAATTAAAAATGCAGATCATATTATCGATATAGGTCCCGAAGCCGGAATTCACGGTGGAATGATTACCAGCATTGGAAATTATGAAACGATATTGCACGATAAAAATAGCCTTACAGGAAACTATTTGTCGAATAAAAAACAAATTCCAGTCCCCAAACATCGCCGCAAATCATCCAATAAAATTGTGATCCGCAAAGCGCGTATGCATAATTTAAAAGAAATAGACGCACATATTCCGTTGCACAGTCTTGTTGCTGTTTCAGGTGTGAGTGGTTCAGGAAAAACAACGCTCATAAAACATATTTTATATCCTGAACTGATGAAAATGCTGGATGATACAAGCGACACCGCATTTATTTCAAAAACAATTGAAGGGGATGTTAAAAAAATAACGCAGGTTGAATTAGTTGATCAGGATCCAATAGGAAAATCTTCTCGTTCCAATCCGGTAACATATGTAAAGGCCTATGATGAGATTCGCGAATTATATGCACGTCAACCGCTTTCCAAAATAAGAGGATACAAGGCAGGATTTTTTAGTTTTAATGTGGATGGTGGAAGATGTGAAACCTGCAAAGGGGAAGGAGAAATAATTGTAGAAATGCAATTTCTTGCGGATGTACATTTAACCTGCGAGGAATGTAATGGTAAAAGGTTTAAGGAAGAGATACTTGAAGTATTATACAACGGTAAAAACATTTCCGAATTATTGCAATTAAGTGTGGAAGAAGCTCTTGAATTTTTACAAGCGGAAAAGGAAACAGTAAATAAATTACAACCGTTATTTGATGTTGGATTAGGATATGTTAAGCTCGGCCAAAGCAGTAGTACTCTTTCGGGCGGTGAAGCTCAACGCGTGAAACTTGCTAGTTTTCTTGGGAAAGGAAAGGGAAGAGAACATGTGTTATTTATTTTTGACGAACCCACCACAGGATTACATTTTCACGATATAAATAAATTGTTAGACGCCTTTCACGCCTTAATTGATTGTGGTCACAGCATTATCGTGATAGAACACAATTTGGAGATCATTAAATGTTGTGATTATATAATAGACCTGGGCCCCGAAGGAGGGGAAAAAGGCGGTTACCTTGTTTATGAAGGTGCCCCGGAAGGAATATTAAAGGTGAAGGAAAGTTATACCGGAAAATATTTAAAGGAAAAAATGTGATCATGAAACCCTGGTTCATTTTATTCGTTGTATTTTTATAGTGTAATGATATTACAACAAACAGTATCTGATAATCCATGGTTAAAATTCAATGAGTGGGGTGATACAATCGCGCATCGTTGGCCCATTTTTTTAACTGCACTGGTATTTATAATATTAGTATTTATTCTTTCGCGTTTTGTAAAAATAATCGCGACAAAGATCTTACAAAGAAGAGATGGAAATGCAGCTATTGCAACGGTAATGGCGAGTTTTATTTCCATCATTTTTATTACCATCGGAATATTTATTACACTTGGTATTTTAGGATTAAATCAAACAGTAACTTCCCTGCTTGCGGGTGCCGGTATTCTCGGTTTGATTTTAGGTCTTGCATTACAGGATACTCTTGCCAGTGCAATAGCAGGCATTATCATGACCACCAGAAAGAGTTATAAGGTTGGAGATTTTGTGGATTCAAACGGATTTTTAGGAATTATTGTGGAATTAAATTTACGCAACACCACCATTCGCCAAACCAATGGTGTTGATGTTAAAATTCCCAATAAATTAGTGTTGGGAAATCCCTTAATTAATTATACCTTAAATGGAGAAGTTCGCATCGATATTAATATTGGAATTTCCTACACCGAAGATCTCCATAAAATAGAAACACTTATACAAAACGCTTTTAAAGAAGTTAATTACAACAATAAAAAAGAATTAGAAATTTATTTCACCGAGCTCGCTCCGGGTTCCATAAAACTTTTAATTCGCTTCTGGATCTCCAAATTCAAACAAATAGATCAACTCAGGGCACGCAGTGAAGCAGTGAAAAAGATAAAAGAAATTTTTGAAGCAAATGGTGTAGTTGTGCCTAACCCGTTTATTAATTGGGATACGAAATAATATTTGAAAAATTGACTTCACAGGTTTGAAAAAGTGAAGACCTCACAGGTTTATAATAATGTAGACCTACAAGGTTTCCCAAACCTGGTAGGTCGGCAGGGGGATAATCTAAGTTAAGGGTCAAATGAAACTTCTCACTCGCCATCCCGAAAATCAGACCTTCCAGGTTAAAAAAAACCTGGAAGGTCGATTTTAAACGAAGACCTACAAGGTTTCCCAAACCTGGTAGGTCGCGAGGAGGTAAAATAAGTTTAGGGTAAACTGAACTTTTTGATCTTCATCCCGAAAATCAGACCTTCCAGGTTAAAAAAAACCTGGAAGGTCGATTTTCTAACCTGTGAGGTCAGGAAAGAATTCATTTTTCAATTGCCCAAGAATCATTTTTGATAGATTTTGAATAGTCCAAATGAAATTTAATAAATTCATCAATATTTCCAAACCAATCAATAATCTCTTTCGACTTAACAAAGGAATTATTTCCATTTAGAATTTGATGATAAGAGGTATGTTCCCAATTTCTAAAGTCATCTACAAATTTATGATGTTGCGCATTAGTATGAATATAACCGATTATTTTCGAAAACTTAAAATCAGATTTAATTTCAACTCGTTTAAAATTTTTCACAAACAAACTACCTCTTCTTGTGTATTGGTTATTGATTGACTTCGAATAGGAATTAAAGAGATTGGAAAATTGTTGAGAAACATTTAAAAATTTAAAAGGAATTTTTTTCTCTTTGCACCAAATCTCGCTTTCTAATTTAATCTCATCCTCCGTTTTTACTTTTATCAATAAATGAAAATGATTCTTCAATAAATTATAACAATAAAGATTCACCACTGGGAAAAGATGAATTTTGACCTTTTCGAGAAAAAAGGAATAATTTTTCTCTTCTAAAAAAATATTATCGAGATTATTGCCATGATTGTATACATGATAAAATTGATCAAAATTTAATTGTTTGTAATAATCCATATTTTTAAGGTTAATTTGCTAAAATATGGTATTAATCTTAAATACAAAAAAGGAATTACAGTGTTATAATTTTGAAGCGGTTATAAGGTTATTTACACAGAAATTCGAAGATATTTTGAAAAAAAATAATCTACCAGATTAAAGAACCCACGAACAAGTTTATCGAAAATAAATAAAGTAAGCGTAAAAACCTCACCTCAGCAAAGTAACCGTTCCATTTAAAGTATAAGTAACCAACCCGTCAAATGTTTCAACCTGATAAGTGATAAGTGTGATGTAAGTCCCGATCTCTGCAGGAATATTTTTAAAATTTCCATCCCAACCAATATTGATATCTGCACTGTTAAATAACAATTGTCCCCAACGCGAATAAATTTTTAGATCGTAATTTACGATCGGATTATAGGGAACAACATTAAAATTATCATTCACTCCATCGTTGTTGGGGGTAAATGCATTCGGTACAAATATATCGTGGCCGCAACCGGGTGTAAAATTAATTTCATCCGTTGAAGAACAATTAAATTCATTTGTTACTTCAACGGAATATAAACCCGGCACCGTAATTAATTGTGTTGCATTTGTATTTCCATCGTTCCATAAATAAGTAGAATTAATTTGTGTTGCATCCAATATTATTTCATCGCCCAAACAAATAATACTATCATTGCCGAGTGTAAAAACCGGCAATGGCCAAGGCGTTAGTATCAAAGAGGAATCTGTAGTTGAACACCCGATCGCATTCGTAATTGTCACCCAATAAATACCTTCCTCATCAGCGGTTAATGTTTGATTTGTTGATCCGTTTTGCCACAAATAACTTTCTACTCCTGCACCTGCATCATAAGTAAATTCCTCACCGAAACAAAACTGAATTGTATCAGGAAGATTTAATGGAGGAGCATCATTTACAATTATTGTTATACTATCAAAATCGGTACATCCAAATGCATTGGAAACTGCGACAAAATAAATTCCGTCATTATAAACATCCAAAGTTTGATTTGTTGTCAGATCGTTCCAAACGTATTCAAAACCTGCTCCTGCATCTAAAATAAATGGATCCAGATACACACAAACTGCAGTGTCATTTCCCAGATCCACAACGGGATAAATCAATGATTCGGGAATATTGGTAACAACACCACCCGCAACTCCAGCTTCGGCTCCATGAGGTGTACCGGTGCAAAAGGCTCCGGGACTAGTAATTATCCCCGGCAATCCACCCGAATTATCCAAAAAAACATTGGCTGGCAGAGCCGGTAAAGAAATTCCCAAATATCCTCCCCCACCGCCGCCGCCTGGACCATGACAGGTTCCGGCCCAAATGGTACTTTCAATACTACCTCCAAATCCGCCCTTGGTATTCACATAGAGGTCAGAACTGTAATTGGAAACGCGTAAAATAACTGAACCACCTGCTCCAGCGCCACCAGCACCTTCTGAATCAGTAATTTCAATTACGTTGTTGGCGTTTGCATTAATGGCAAATCCACCGCCATCTATTGTATTTGCAGTAATTAATACAAGTCCGCCGCCATCAGAGCCATCTGTAACTTCCAGTCCATTATCCTGATGACCACCACCACCGCCACCTCCTAAAAATGCGCGATCCTCCGAATAATCCAAAGCTATGCCGGCAGTTGCCCAAATATCATCATAGGGAAAACAACCTGTCCATTGGTAAGCACTTATCCCGCCTGCACCAAAATTACTTCCACCCGCACCACCGTGTTGCCCTGAATTACTTCCTCCTCCCCCATTTGCAGCTTTGCCTCTGCTACCTGCAATATCAGTATCCAATACAACAATTCCCTCCCCTTTTTCACCCCCAACACAAGAAAGTATACCCGAATAATCAGAATAATAATTATTCACACCACAACTAAAAAAACTGGTGCAGTGTGTTCCACCTCTGAATCCCTGACCTGTAACATTAATATTTGCATTAAAAGTGAGTGTATTTGTTACTTCCAGTGCCACAACACCGCCGGTAATTCCATTCCAGTCCGTTGCAGTAACATCACCTATAATAGTTGCATTGTCATAAACCGGTACGCGTATCAATTGAACTGCAGAAGCAATATCATATGTTCGGCAAAGTGGGTTTTCTACCGTAATTACCGACCCGGAGATATTGATAATGGTCCCAAATTCATAATACCCGGCACTATTATAAGAAATAACATCACCAAAGCCCGGAGATTCGGTTTCATCAATGGTAGCACCCTTCATTTGCATGATTAGAATTCGGTCGCCAATTGTAAAACCAGCAACAGAAGCACAAGTAATATCAGCAAGGTCAACGGCGGTAACTTCAGTATACAGGTTTATCACACCCGAAATGGTTTGGGTAAATGAGGAGTTTAACCAATAAAACAGCACAACCAAAATGGTCAGCCTTTTCTTTGATGCCATGATCCGAATTTAACACCTTGCCTGAGGAGGATCGGATTATTAAAGATAAACCTAAATTCTATATTTTAAAATCTATTGATAGGAATTTAATATCTACTTTCGTGGTGAAATTGAAAAACAAATGACAGGAACAATATTATTAGTAATTGCAGGATTATTTTCTTTGTTGATCGTAATAGGATTATTTATTTCCTCAAAATATAAATTTAATAAAAGCCTGCAGATCAATTGCGATAAAAAAACAATTTTTAATACGATTGATGATCTCAGTACCTGGAAAACCTGGAGCGCATGGAGCGTCGAAAACGATCCCAAAATTGTTATTACTTATGGGGATAAAGAATCAGGCTCGGGAGCAATGATGTTTTGGAAAGGAAAAAAAATGGGAAAGGGAGAAATAAAGATCACCAATACTGATCCCTATAAAGAAATAATATTAAGTGCCATTTTTAATAAAGGCGTTTTTAAAATGGATTTTAATATTCAACTCGAAGAAATAAAAGAAAATGAAATTCTCGTAAAATGGATCGTAAGCGGAAAAACGCGCCGCGGTGCCTTTGCTAAAATATTAGGAAGAATGTTACCCAAGTGGATGGGAAAAGACATAGAAACTTCGTTGAAGGTCTTGAAACATTTGTGTGAAGGAAACCTGGATAATTGACAATTTAACAGCCAAAAAAAGGAGAAAGGAGAGAGGAGAGAGGAGTTTAAATTTCTTGCGAAATTTTTGGAATTTAATGCTAGTGAGAACTTCGCTCAAAGCGAAAGCATTACTTCCTCCGAATGCAAATCCCACCTTTGTTTTCCTGATCCTTGATACTTGATACCTGATACCAAAAAGGAGAAAGGAGTTTAAATTTCCTGCGAAATTTTTTTGGGTTTTAACGTTAGTGAGACCTTCGCTTAGAGCGAAAGCCTCACTTCCTCCGAATTTAATGCAAATCCCACCCTTTGTTTTCCTGATTCCTGATACCTGATACCTGATACCAAAAAGGAGAAAGGAGTTTAAATTTCCTGCGAAATTTTTTTGGGTTTTAACGTTAG
>JBGAWP010000004.1:0-113593 GCA_044227505.1 Chitinophagales bacterium
ACCCAGAACCCAGAACCCAGAACCCAGAACCCAGAATCCAGAACCCAGAATCCAGAACCCAGAACCCAGAACCCAGAACCCAGAACCCAGAACTGAAACATGTAGTGATCGACGAAGGAGATCTACTACATGTCAGAACCCAGAACTCAGAACCAATCAAAAGTGGGCAGTCAACAGTAGGCAGTCTGTAATATTGGAGAATTTTCCTTCGAAATTAAATATTTGTTTATTCAATGCTTCAGCAGGTGAAAAATAGGTATTGAATTCTCAATATAAATTTAGGTAAGCCACGAGTATCTCGTTCTATATCCCTTTCCCTTGTCCTGTGTCCAGTCCTGTGTCTCGTGTCCTATGTCCTATATCTCATCAAAGGTACTCATCCAACTCCTTCCGCTTAATATCCGCGGTCATCTCCTTGATCTCCTGTTCTTTGTCCTTTTTGCAGATCAAGAGGGCATCTCCTGTGTCTATCACGATATAATCTTCCAATCCTTGCAGAATCACTAATTTTTTATCCGGCACCATCACCATACAGTTGGTGGAGTCGTAGATCATTACATTTTTGCCTTTAACGGCATTTCCATAATAGTCTTTTTCATAATTTTCCCACAAACTTGCCCAGGTTCCGAGGTCGCTCCAGCCGAAAGCTGCGGGTATCACAAAAACATTATCTGCCTGCTCCATTATTGCATAGTCGATGGAAATATTTGGACAAATACTATACGCCTTTTCCATCAAACGCGTTTCATCTTTTTTTCCAAAAGCCTTTCTAGCAGCCCAGAACGCCTGATGAATATCTTGTTGGTATTTATTGAATGCCGCCATAATAGCTTTAGCATTCCAAATAAAAATGCCTGAATTCCAAAGAAAATCGCCACTTTTTATAAAAGTGCGGGCTAATTCCATGTCTGGTTTTTCGGTGAAGGTCTTTACCTTATGAATATCTCTGTGCACAACGGTCTCATCAAATTGAATGTATCCATATCCGGTGTCGGGGCGACTCGGTTTTATGCCCAGTGTAACCAATACATCCATATTTTCTGTGTATTCAAGTGCTTCCAGTAAAACATAAAGAAATTTTTCCTCATTTAACATTAAATGGTCGCTGGGAGCAATCACAATATTTGCATCCGGATCTATGCTCGCAATTTTATGACAAGCGTATGCAATACAAGGCGCAGTATTTTTTCGCATTGGCTCTGCTAAAATGCGCGATTTATCAACCCCCGGAAGCTGCTCATTAATAATTGATACATATTGTTCATTTGTTACAATGAAAATATTATCTTTGTCAGCTATTTTTAAAAAACGGTTATAGGTTGTTTGGATTAGTGTTTCACCCGTGTTAAGAATATCTAAAAACTGTTTTGGTTTTTTTATTCTGCTCTCAGGCCAAAACCTGCTCCCAATGCCTCCGGCCATTATAGCCACATAAACTTTACTCATTGCCGCTGATGATAAATTTCTACTAAAGAGAACTGTTTTATAAAAATTATTTATATTTAGAAGACGATTCTAATTCGGAAGGTTAACCGTAAGTGTTTTGGGATACGGTTTACTTTCAGCGACAAATATACCCCAAAACGAACTTGTTTAAAATAAACATAAACTGAACAGAGAGGATGGAAGTATCTAATATGACAATTAAGGAAGCTCTTAAGGAGTATTTTGGTTTCGACTCATTTAAGGGAAATCAGGAGGAGATCATCGAAAGTTTGTTAGCGGGAAAAGATACCCTGGTATTAATGCCCACCGGCGGCGGAAAGTCGTTATGTTACCAATTACCGGCCCTTATGCTGGAAGGCACCGCCATTATAGTGTCTCCACTGATCGCCCTCATGAAAAATCAGGTGGATCTGGTAAGGAGTTATAGCAGCAATAACGATATTGCTCACTTTTTAAATTCTTCCCTCAACCGCCAAATGGTTAAAAAAGTGAAGGCGGATATCACGGAGGGACGCACAAAAATGTTATATGTTGCCCCTGAAACACTAAAAAAAGAAGAAAATATTGAGTTTTTCAAAGGAATAAAAGTTTCTTTTGTTGGGGTGGATGAAGCCCATTGTATCTCTGAATGGGGACACGATTTTCGCCCGGAATATCGTCAGATACGCACAATGATTGAAACAATAAACGATCGTATTCCAATTATTGCACTAACAGCTACAGCAACTCCCAAGGTGCAGAGTGATATTAAAAAGAATCTCGACCTGCAAAATCCAAACGTATTTATTTCCTCCTTCAATCGTCCGAATTTATATTATGAAATTCGCCCGAAAAGAACAAAAGAATATGCAATAAAACAGATCGTGCGTTTTATTAAAGAAAATCCGAAAAAATCGGGAATTGTATATTGTCTCAACAGAAAATCAACTGAAGATATAGCTAAGATCCTCACGATCAACGGAATAAAAGCCGGTGCTTATCACGCGGGGATGGACGCACAAACAAGACCCGAAGTACAGGACAGATTTTTAATGCAGGACCACCAGATCATTGTTGCAACAATTGCATTCGGAATGGGAATTGATAAACCGGATGTGCGTTTTGTTATCCATTTCGATATTCCTAAATCCATTGAAAATTATTATCAGGAAACAGGTCGCGCCGGGCGTGATGGTTTGGAAGGAAAATGTATTGCTTTCTATAGTTATAAGGATATAGAAAAATTAGAAAAATTCATGCGCGATAAACCTCTCGCAGAACGCGAAATGGGTGCGCAATTATTAGCCGAAACTGCTGCTTATGCCGAAACCAGTGTATGCAGAAGAAGATTTTTATTGTTTTATTTTGGGGAGGAATATGGTCAGGAAAATTGTGGAAGTTGCGACAACTGCCTCAAACCAAAGGAAAAAATTGAAGGAAAGGAATATGTGCAGAATGCTTTAAAAATTGTTGACTTCGTAAATGAAAATCATCATATTCCATATTTAGTTGATCTGTTGGTAGGAAAAAGTACAACGGAAAATCAAAATTATCGCCACGATAAAATTGAATTATTCGGAGTTGGAAAAGAAAAAGATGATCATTTCTGGAATTCTATTTTGCGTCAATGTCTTTTAAATGAATTTGTTTACAAGGATATTGAACAATACGGTTTAATAAAATTAACGGATAAAGGAAGAGAATTTATTAAGCATCCTAAATCGGTGATGATATCCCTCAATCACGATTACGAAACATATACCACCGATATTGATTTGGATAATGCAGCGGGAAAAAGTGTTTTGGATCCTTTATTAATGGACCTTTTAACGTCCCTGCGCGAAAAAATTGCAAAAGAGGCCGGATTACCTCCTTATGTTATTTTCTCTGAAAACTCTTTGGAAGAAATGGCAACCATGTATCCTGAAACTATGGATGAAATGGTAAAAATTTCGGGAGTAAGTAAAGGAAAAGCAGATAAATACGGAAAAGAATTTTTAGAACTGATCAGTATTTATGTGGAGGAAAATGAAATAGAGAAACCATCTGAGTTTGTTATGAAACAGGTGGTGAATAAATCGGCACATAAAGTGAAGATCATTCAACTGATCGATAAAAAAATGCCTTTGCCTGATATTGCAAAAACAATAGGATTAAATTTCCCCGATTTTATCGACGAAATTGAAACCATCGTTTCCTCCGGAACAAAACTGGGATTGAATTATTATCTCGATGATCTTATTGAAGAAGATATTCAGGAAACAGTGCACGATTATTTTATCAATATGAAAACTGCAGACCTAAAAACTGCATTTAATGATCTAAGTGATGAAGGACTTGAATTTGAAGAGCTACGATTATTACATATTAAATTTATGAGTGAGGTCGCTAATTAGGATGTAGGACACAGGACATAGGACTGACATAGGACAAGGGAAGGGGGATTTAGGAGCTATGATCGGTGGGCAACAAAATTAATGTAATTGAATACTTTAGTTTTAAAGTAAAGTAATATGCGGAGGGATGTGGTGGAAGAAATTGAGAAATAATTTATTTTGCAGAAACTTTGAAAAATCGCAAAAGAAACGTCTTTCCCTTTGGGGAAGATAAGAGATGGGGCCCGAGGTTGAAATGAAGGAATTAAGGAATGAAAGAATGAAGATTTATACCTGACACTTTTAATAACCCAAAATAATAAAGAATATCGAACAAAGAATAAAGAACATTAAACGGAATCTAACCCTGAAACTTTTGCAAACCATGTTAAAGTCAGGTAATAAAAAATAACAATCAAAAAATAAAAAACATTAATCGGATCCTAACGCTGAAAACTTTATCGAACCTTGTTAACCTTACAAACCCCTTAAACAACTCAGAACCTGCCTGACGCTGACGCAGTCGGCAGGCAGGCCCAGAACTCAGAACCTAAACATGTAGTGATCGACGAAGGAGACTACTACATGTCAGAACCCAGAACAAAAAAAATGAACGAACAACAAACATTCGAAATAAAACTCCCACAATTTGAAGGGCCGTTTGATCTTTTATTATTTTTTATTGAAAGAGATGAATTGGATATTCATGATATTCCGATCTCGGTGATCACGAAAGATTTTTTGGATTATCTGCATTCAATGAAACAGTTGAATATTGAAATTGCCAGTGAATTTATTTTGGTTGCCGCAACATTGATGCGTATTAAAGCAAAAATGTTGTTGCCTCGCAAAGAACTGGATGAATTTGGAAATGAAATTGACCCGCGAAAAGAATTGGTGGATAGATTGTTGGATTACAAACGATTTAAAGAAGTAATTAACGACTTCGGTAAATTGGAAGAAGACCGTCAATTAAAAATGCAGCGCGGAAATATTTTGGGAGAGCACGAAATTCTTGCAAAAAAACATTCCAATGAAATGGAATTGAGCACAGTAAATCTTTTTGTTTTGCTCAAGGTATTTCAAAAGGTGATGGATAGGTTTAACAGTCAGCCGCGCACAGAAGATCATGTGGTGTTTCAATACGATTATTCCATTGAGGAAGAAAGTCTGGGGATAGTTACCTATTGCAAAGGCAAAAGGAATGTTCCGTTTTCTGATGTTTTCACTTCTTGTAAAGATAAATACCAGGCTGTGTTCCGCTTCCTGAGTATACTGGATCTGATAGCTGCTCAAAAGGTAGTTTTATTGGTGGGAGATGGATTAAATAATTTCTGGATAACTTTATCCGGTGAGCATGAAAAGGCCGCCTGATAAAATATCTGAATTACATAAACTTTCCGGTGAAGAGGAACAGATCACTAAACAGTTCTCCTACCGCAGAATTATTATAATTGCATTAATAGCATTTATAGTTTCAGGATATCTCATTTACAATTCCTTAAATTATGAAGCAATAAAGAATCTGCAATGGACACTCCGTTCCTTTTTATGGATATTGCTCGCATTTATTTTATTGGTGATCCGCCATATTGGTTATATGTATCGCTTGCGTTTAGTTACCGATAATAAATTCAATTGGCGAAAGTCATTTAGTATAGTTTCCCTTTGGGAATTTTCTTCTGCTATCACTCCTTCCACAGTAGGCGGAGCAGCAGTGGCGGTGTATTTTATGCGGAAAGAGAAATTGAGTCTTGGAAAAAGTGCTGCTACAAGTATGCTGACAATATTTCTCGATCAGGTATTTTTAGCAATTGCTCCATTGATCTTATTACTAATTGTAGGGTTTAAATCAATGTTTGCAAAAGATGCAATGTGTCGCGCGGAGGCCAATCTTCCGGGTATGGGCGTTTTTCACAATATGCAGAGTATTTATTTTGTAGGATATACTTTTTTTCTGATCATTATTTTATTGCTTGCCTATGGTTTATTCATAAATGCAAAAGCGTTAAAGAGTTTTTTAACTCAAATTTTTTCCATCCCGGGATTAAGAAAATGGAAGGAGGAAGCAAAACACACAGGGGAAGATGTGATTCTCGCATCTAAGGAATTAAAAAATAAGGACAGAAATTTTTGGTTTAAAGCGTTTGCAGCAACCACCGTGAGTTGGGTATCTTTTTTTATGATCTCTGCCTGCGTGGTGATGGCTTTTTTTGATCCGGGGTCAAATGATATATCAGTGATCTTTGCCCGTCAGTTTCCTATTTGGATGGTGATGTTGTTGCCAATTACTCCCGGTGGTATCGGAATAGCAGAAATTGCCTACAGCGCTTTGATGTGCGACTTTATCGATCCTCAGTTGGTGGGAACATTCTCGGTAGTGTGGAGGGCAATTACTTATTATCCCTATTTAATTGCGGGTGTAATTATTTTGCCGAGATGGGTGAAAAGGGTGTATTCTTCTAAATAACGGAAATTATTATTCGAAAATAAAGTGTAAATATTGTGGTGAGTAGTGAGAATGCTTCTGCTTGACAAGATGTTTAATAACTAAATCGAAACTCCAATGTTAATCGGATCCAAACTCACGCTTCACGAAAATGAGTAATGAGTTATGCCCGCCCGGATGACCCGATCGGACGAGAGTAATGAGAAGATCCTCGAAAGCCGAGTGTTTTATCTCCTGGACTCCTGACTCCAGACTCTTGACTAATGACTCTTGCCTTCCGACCTTCCCTTTAAATAAAGCATTTCATCATCTGTTCCGTTAAAAATATCAATAGGGTCATGGTCTATTATAACACTGGGAATTATGCCACCGGATCTGTTTTCCGGTGCAAAATTGTGTTTAAACCTAAAAACAGGAAAACGAATTTCAATGTGTGATTCAGGAAGAGTCACCGATGTATAACTACCTCCATTATTCCCATAAAATCCTCCTGCTGTTTCCTCGCCTATTATAATGGCATCGGTATAAAACTGCAAATAGGCTGCTACATATCCCGCTGCTGATGCAGATTTGCCATTTACTAAAACATAAACATTTCCTTTAAATTGATTTTCTGCAAGTTTAATTGGATAGGTGAATGTTGCAAAACCGTCTTTATATTTTGCTCTGTAAAAAGAACCAATATTAAACTTTAAGAACTGCAGAAATAATATTTTTTTATCGGCATACGGTTTCGCAACGCCTGATTCTTTAATTAGCTGGTAATATTGTTCTTTCGGTAAAAAATATCCCAACAATTCTGTAGCATTATCTCTGTTTCCTCCTAAATTATCCCGGAGATCAATAACTAAATTATTTATTTCTGAATTTTCTAAATATTCAAATATGCCGGAGTAGAATTTTTTGTATTTATGATCGGCAAATCCGTCAATATCCAGCACCTGAATAAGTGTATCTGCAAACAAACTGTAAAATCTTGCATCTTCCATTGTTAATATAGTATTCCCTGACGAGTCGTTGTTGATTTTTGGAATTGCAGTATTTTTGGCAGGAACCTCTAAAGTTTGTACAATTCCATTTGCTGTTTTAAAAGTAACTGAAAATTTATCCGGGAATCCAAGATACTCTGCAATAAAATAGTATCCGAAATCCTTGAGATAACTATTCCCTGTAGTTTCCATGTTTCCATCACTGGTCATATAATTATATGCAAATCGGATCAATAGGTTAGATGGAACATTATTTATGGACTCTACAGCAAGTGGTTTTGATAACACAATACTACTATCATTATAATATTGAATTAAGTATAAAGTATCATGCATTGCAGCTACGGAAAATGGGAAAAAATTATTTTTAATTTCGTATGGTTGTTCCCCGGGTGTTTTTCGCGAGCTAGTGTGCGCGCAATGCAAACCTCCTATTATTTCCTTTATCTGGAAGTGGAACTCCTTTATGTTGATACTGTCAGGAATAATCCCTGATATGCTGTCAATTAAGTGCAGGCAATTTAATTTATCTTTCTCGCTTGCTGGATGAGCATTTTTAATTGCATCGCTAAGAAATACAAGGTCGCGTTTTTGTTGGGCCCAGGAAATATTTTGTGCAGAGATTGTGGTTACAAAAATGATCGTAAATAGGATCAAGCAGTAAAACCTGCAATTTAATGGCATATCGCTTTTTCATTTAGTTCGAACCCAACAATGGTATAAAAGTACAAAAAAATTAATTCCGGAATATACATTTCATAAAGTGATCAGAGAATAATTAACTTTTTTATAAAATTATACTCTGCTGTTTTTAATTGAATAAAATATATACCCTTTGGAAATGAAGATACTTCAATGGTAGTGGAAAAAGGCTCTTGATCACCATTATTTGCATTTTCCCAATTCCTTATCTCCTTTCCGTAAATATCAATTATTTGAATTCCGGTTATAATTTCACTAATGTCAGATTCAACCGTAATATTTGTTGATGCAGGATTTGGATATACATTAAACACGGATTCTTTTTCTATATCAATAATAGAAGACGTTGTTAAATAGGAGGAATCCATTATAATATATTCATCACCTTCTTCATAGTCGGTATATGCCATAAATGTCATAAGCATTTCATCAGAAGTATAAGGTCCCTCATACACTGTTATGGGTGGATCATTAGGGTTATCGGGGTTGTCGGAAGTATTATCAAAATAAACATTTGCATAAAATCTGGCACCTTCCGGTACTTTTTGTATGGTGGGAAAAGTATAAAAATATTGCCAATGAAAATCCCAAACCGGTATGTCAATTATCGGAACCGAATCTCCTTCGAGCGTTTTAATCCAGATTTTGTAGGATTTACCAAGTTTATGCATATGCGGCATTATTGCAATAAAGGATTTGTCGTTTTCCATTGCAAATGAACGCTGCGTGAAATTAATAATTTCGTTTGCGGGAATAATTAATGATTCTCCAAGCGGATTATACAGTGGAGTACTTACTTCAACATGCCGAACATCTTCAATATTTTCAACAAACTTAAAATTAATTCGTGTGCTGTCCGTGAGTCCTAAATTATCAGGTGCATAATGAATTTGTAAAATAATATCGCTTCCAACCGGAATTTCAATTCCCCAATCCGGCGGCAGAAATAAGGGTCCGCAGCCCGGTGACCAACCGCCAACGTATTTGCTAAATACAGGCCAACCGGTTTCTTCATTAAATCCTGCAAGTGGATCGGCAAGATCCAACTCGTAACAAATGTTGGTAGTGTCAAGATATACATCCACATGGTGAACAAGATTCCAATTGCCGGGAATAATTACCATCACATTAAAATATTTTGTTTCCGTGAAATTAGTGCGGACAACAAAGTGGCGATATTCATCTGTTGTATATTGTGTGGTATAATTTCCTATAGTAAAACTGGTATCAATAGCATCTAAAAGGGAGGTGCCAAAATTGAACACAGGTGGATCCGGAGCCAGCTCGGGATCTCCTTCTGCGAGATCGTTTGCTATCCATTGAGAAATTTTAAATTTTTCGTCTGCAGTTAAAACTAATTCGTCAGCAAAATGCGCGTAATTGGGATCTGCCGGCCAAGGCGGCATTTCTCCGGTTAACACGGCTGCTTCAATTTCACCGGCTTTAATATAAGCCTCATAATAAGTGATCAACGAAAATGGTGCAATACCTTCAGGACGATGACAGGTTACACAATTGTTATAAAGTATGGGCGCAATATTTTCACTCCAGGTTATTTGAGTGTTTCCGGATTTCAGAATTATTAAACAAAAAAATAAAAAGGAGGAATGCCTCATAACTTAGTAAAGTTATAATTTTAAAGTTAATATTAAGAAATATGGATGATAAATCATAGTACATTTTAAAAATTTTACATTATCCAAACATATTAAGTTTTGTTTTATAGAGAATTTAATTTTATCAATTTTGTCAAAAAAAAGACCCGACCTGCATAAGCAGATCAGGTCATCTTATACTCACAAAAAATTATTGAGCAGTTATTGTCAGATTTATCTGACCGGTTAATCCATCGCGGTTGGTGATCGTAAAAGTATATTTTTCAGTATCACCAATTGTTGTACTTACAATAGTTGCAAAATCGTAATCGTAATGTTCCTCTTGTGCTGAAGTAAGATCCGCATTATAAACGGAAACATCTGTTCCGCCATTCAGGGAGCGGGAAATATTAAAATGGTTTAATACATCTTCTTCTTCGCCTTCACTTTCGCTTTTCTCAGCCTCTATTCCAATAAGCACTGCCGAACCAGCAGGCAGTGAGATGCTGGAAGAAATATAACTGCCTCCGGTTTTAAAACTGATGGAGGGTGGTTTCATTTCATCTTCCTTTTTGCAGGAATTAAAAATGGTTGCACAGAGTAAAACTGTTAATATCAGCATGCTGTTATTTATTTTCATATTATTTTATTTTAATTTGTTTTGTGAATAAAAACTTGCAATTAAATACGATATTCATTCCAATATTATTTAACCCTAGAATTTTAAATCGGGATAAATGGTCGTAATACACTTCATTAAGTAAATTATTTCCTGCAATGGATAATGCAATAGGAAATTTACCGGTGTTTATGGTGCAGCCCATACCTGCATTTAATAATTCATACGATGGTGTTGCAGTTTCAAAAGCGGCGAAATTATTTTGTCGGCAAATGAGATCGCAGTTCATAAAAACAAAAACATTTTTGGTGTTTTTCACTTTGTTTTTTTCAAATCGCAACTCAGGTCGAATTTTTTGAGCAGGAATAAATGGTAAATATTCCTTATCGGCTTTTTGTCCCGTCATGCCTGAATAACTTACACTTATTTTCCAATTCCGGGCGAAAGCCGGTGTTAATTCCATTGAAGTTTCACCACCATATAACACAGCGTTTTGTTGTTTAAACCGATAGATCGGAAATCCAAACCATTCTTCGGCAGTCGGCGACAGATAAATATAATTTTGGAAATAATTATAGAATACACTGCAATAAAAATGGTAGTGTGCTGATGTTTTATCCAATGAAATATCCCCGTTCACATTTTGTTCATTAGAAAGTGTAGGGTCGCCAATTTCGTAGGTAAATACACCTTCATGCAATCCGTTGGAAGATAATTCTGCTAAATTGGGACTTCGCACACCACTTGCTATATTTATTTTCAGGTTAATATCATTAGTGGGATTTAAACTAATGCCTACTGTACCATTAAAAAATGGATGAAAAACTTCAAAAGGATCTATTATTTTTTCCTCCGAATTAACACCCAAAGTGGGAAGCGTTTTTATATATTTTCCTCCAACACCTCCACCAAATTCAAGTATGGAATTATTAAAATGGTGTTTTAATAATCCGGAAATACCCGACTCGCTCATCCATGCATCCGGAATGATTCTCCTTTTGCCGTAGTTTGTATTATTTTCCACGGCAGTAATATTTGCCAGAACTATTTCATTTTTTGCAGATAATTGTTTGTTCCAACGCAAAGTATATTGCCCGGTAATAAGTGCCATATTTAAACTGATGGCACCACCACCTTCATCTTCCATGCGTTGATTGGATTGTATTCCGGCATTCAGTTTTAGACTGGATTTCTGAAAAATGAAAGTATTTTCGGAAGATAAAATATTTAATACAACAATATGGTGTGGCCCTGGAAAAGTTCTGGACCAACGTGCATCGGGAGATTCAAAAAAATCGGAAATATCACTGAATATAAATCCGAAACGATTCAGCGAAAAATTGTAGTTATTTTCACTGAGCCAATTCTTTTTTCTAAAACCATAACTTCCCTTAAAATAATAGCCATCAAAACGGCTGTTCAGAATTCGGGTGTTATTTCCATCTGCATAATCTGCATTGGATTCATACCCCGCTCTGAAACGCAACCATTTTTGTCCGAAATTTATTTTATACCCATATTGTAGAGTTCCACCCAAAGTGTTGGAATTTAATTTGATTCCCATGTCGCTTTGTGTGGTCCCTGCTTTCGCTTTTTCTTCTTCGATTATATTTATTACTCCGGCAACTGCTTCCGTTCCATACAATACAGAATAGGGACCCTTTATGATTTCGGCTTTTGATATTCCGATATCACTCAACCCTAGCCCGTGTTCATCCTGCCACTGCTGATTGTCAAACCGCAATCCGGAAAAAAGCACTAATACGCGATTGCCATATAATCCGTGAATTACCGGTTTGGAAATAGCAACTCCTGTGGAGAGCTGACTAATTCCAGGAACTTTTGCAAGTGCATCCGATAAATTAAATGCACCACTGCGAATAATCGTTTCGAGACTTATGGGTTCTATATGTATACTTGTTTGTTTAGTATTTACGTCCTTATAGGATGTAACAACAACGGCATCTAATTTTAATGTATCTTCTTGAGCACTTAAAATTGAAACACCAAAACAAAATAGCATAAGAATTAAGCCACGAAAAGGTGGACATACTTTCATGTTAAAATTGTTTAAAAAATTGATCTGCAAAAAAGATTGTCAGGCAGATAATTTTTCAGGTGGTGGCGAGAAAGGTAAAATGTAATTTGAAGCAGGGAATTGATTTTCAGTGAGATATAATATCTTACAGAAAGATTCTGATATAGAAAGGTCCAATTGCTTTTCTACATTAAAGTGAAAAGCGTAAAATGGAGCAAACCTGATTCCCGATCTGGAGTTGAGATTTCGATCTTTATAAATGCGTTGAATATTATTTTCCGCAATATCTTTTATAGTATGTAACGTAATAGTGCTATCTGAATTAATTTTGGAGCTGTAAATATCATAGTGGTCACCTTGATATACAATTTCAGTAATTGTTTTTGATATACTTCGTTTTGGAAGTTTATTAAATTCCGTTACATGCAGGGTGATAAAATTACCGACAGAAACATCGGAGGAAATTGTATCCTCAGATCTTCTTGCCTGAACACGGACAAAATAGGAGGAACATAAATAACTCACCCCGCTGCCCGATATCACTAGCAATAAAAATACAAATATGGAAAACCACTTCTTTGCCATATGCCTGAATGTAAAAATACGGTAATAGTCCTGAATTTTCCCTAATTAGGGTTTAAAAATTGTAAGCTTATTGTAAAATTGGTTTAATGCTTTTAATTATTAAAATATTTATCAATTAGACAATACAGTTAATTCTTTTTGAGCTATGTAACCATCTTTATTATATACCACAACATTAAATCGAACACTGTCACCAGCAATAGCACTCGCAAAGGAGCTGTATTCGTATTCGTAAAGAGCTGCTTCATCCGCTGTCATGGTATGTTCGTAAACAATAACATCAGCTGCCCCATTTGCCGACATTTTAACAATTAAATTACTGAGATCATCAGCATCTTTTAAAGCTTCAATTTCCCCTCTTTCTGCAATTATGCCTATTAATATGGGATCACCACCATTTATTGTAGTATCGTTGTAAGTGTAACCTGCAGATGTTTTAAATTTGAGCGATGGAGGATTGTATCCTTCAACCGGACTTTGTTTACAGGCAAATAGAAAAACAAAACTGATTATTACAGTACAATATATATTTAAAATCTTTTTCATAATACTTATTTTATAACGCTTAATTCTTTTCCAACTTTTATAAATGCATTTATTGCTTTATCCAAATGATGTTGATCGTGCCCTGCAGAAATTTGAATTCTTATTCGCGCTTGTCCTTTTGGTACAACAGGGAAATAAAATCCGATCACATAAATTCCTTCTTCCAATAATTTTGCAGCCATGGTCTGACTTAAAACTGCATCGTATAACATAAGCGGAACGATAGGATGTTCGCCGGGTTTTATATCAAAACCGGCTTCCGTCATTTTGCTGCGGAAATATTTTGTATTGGATTCTAATTTATCTCTTAATTCCGTTGTTTCACTTAAAAGATCAAGCACTGCTATTGATGCTCCGGTAATGGAAGGAGCCAGAGTATTCGAAAATAAATAAGGACGAGAACGCTGACGCAGCATTTCAATAATTTCTTTTCTTCCTGAAGTGAATCCACCGCTTGCACCACCCAAAGCTTTTCCGAGTGTTCCGGTAATAATATCTATTTTTCCCATTACACCCCTGTATTCATGTGTGCCTCTTCCGGTTTTTCCAATAAATCCACTTGCATGACATTCATCGATCATGATCAATGCATTATATTTTTCGGCGAGCTCCACAATTTTATCTAATTGTGCAATGGTGCCATCCATACTGAAAACACCATCTGTAACAATAATTCTATTGCGTTGCGCTTGTGAAGTAATTAATTGTGCTTCGAGATCGGCCATGTCGTTATTAGCATATCTGTATCGCACGGCTTTACATAAACGAACACCGTCAATAATGGAAGCGTGATTTAATGCATCAGAAATAATTGCATCTTCTTCATTAAACAAGGGTTCAAAAACTCCGCCGTTCGCATCAAATGCAGCCGCGTATAAAATCGTATCTTCCGTTCCTAAAAAAGCGGAAATTTTTTGTTCCAGTTCCTTGTGAATATCCTGAGTTCCGCAAATAAACCGAACCGAACTCATACCATATCCATGGCTGTCAATTGCTTTTTTAGCCGCATCAATTACTTTTGGATGTGAGCTTAATCCCAGATAATTATTTGCACAAAAATTGATCACCTTGCTGCCATTGGCAAGTGTAATATCGGCTGCCTGTGGAGATGTGATAATACGTTCATTTTTATAAAGACCGGAGTCTTTTATTTCTTGAATTTCTTTGCTGAGGCGATCTTGTATTGTATACATATATTTTAAATAATACTATTTTAAATAGGCAAAAAAAATAATTGAATTCCTGATATATTTGTGACATCTATAATTTCGAAAGGCATAAGAGGTATAAAATTACAAAAAAATTAATTCCGACAAATTAAATCTACCTGATTTTTAGTAAAAGGTGAATTTAGGGTGAGATTTTTTATGTGTGCGTTTTTTTTGCCACGAAGGCACTAAGGCACAAAGGCTTCACTAAGGAAATCAATAAATGGAAGAAATTTAATTTACCACTCCTGATCAAACTACTTCGTGTCTTAGTGCCTTCGTGGCAAAAGGTTTTATCTTCTTACATTCTTAATTTTTAAGACTTCACTCCTTATCCAACCACAATAACGCATTTTTTACCTTTTCATCCTGCAAAAGATCCTCAAAATTATCGCCTCCTAAAATGTACCTGTCGGGTAACACGTTATCATAATAAATATTTCCTTTTACATCGCTGTTAAATGCAGTGGAAAGATTCATGCTGAGTTGTGGTGAAAAATAGAAATAATTATTGCCCGTGGTATAACCCAAGGCTGTATTTTCTCCAATAAAAAAAGTATTTGGTCTGCTTTTAAAAGCAATTGCCGTTACTTGACCCGAACTCGCAGTGATATAACTCAACAAAACAACAACAGGCATTTTTTGAAAATTTGTTTCGCAGGAATCTGTAGCGAAGGTCATCTGCCATTCTGCTTGGTTTGCGTTGCCAAAGTATAAATTATCATTTTTTATATTCAGGTCAAATATTACTTCGTGCTTTGCATTTACGGTGCCGGCAATTTTTCCTTCCTCAAAAAAGCAACTTAATCCACCTAACATAGGATACATATTTCCTCCACCATTTAATCGCAGGTCAACAATGCAGGAGGTAATTCCTTTTTCCTTTAACACGCAAATACTGTCTTTAATAATTTGTGTGAAAATATCAGAACCCGGCCCGAAAGCGCTTATCTGTGGAACCTGTATATAGCCTGTTCTTCCGCCTAATAGGGCTATACGAATATTACCTTCCTCCGCCCACATTTTTTTTAACAAAGGCATTACCTGTGCAGTTTCCACCACGGTAGCCGGGTGATAATAATTGAATGTATGGTTATTATAAATTATGCTGCTGTGAACATCGTCCATCTCCTCAAATACCCGAACTAATGCTATAATTGTATCCTGATTCATTTTAGCTTCCGATAATAATTGATAAAAAAGTTTATCGGTTTTTTTCCAGTTTAATTTATTGGCATGAACCGATTGTGTTTTAATAATTGCATAAATGGAATCTGCAGGAATTTTTTGTGCATATATTTCTAAATGAAATAATAAACCGGACAAAAAAATTAACATGATTTTAATGGTGCTTATTTTCATTAAAACAAATATAAAACATTTACCAAAAATTATTTTTTTGGAATAATCAGCTCCAATTTTTTAAAGGCAACTCTGATTTTGAAGAAAAATATAAAAAAATTGTATTTTTATTACTTCAAATATCAGGATTAATATGAAAAAACACATACTCTTAATTACCCTGCTTTTTATTTCAGGCTTTATTTTCGCGCAGACCTCCATCAGTGGAATTATCAATATCAATACTGCTGTTGATTCTATAAATTATTGTTCCAATACCATTTATGTGGAATCTTCGACAGGATATTTAGTAGGAGACCGTGTTCTTATCATTCAAATGAAAGGCGCAACGGTGAATCTCACTAATACAGCCAGTTTTGGTAACATAACTGCGTATAACGAGGCTGGAAATTATGAATTTGGGACAATCGCCAGCGTTTCAGGCACTGCAGTTCAATTAGAAAATACTTTATTGAGAACATACAACCCTTCGGGTTTGGTGCAATTGGTTCGTGTTCCTGTTTATGCTTCGGCAAGCGTGGATGCAACCTTAAGTTGTGCTCCCTGGAACGGTATTACCGGTGGAGTTTTGGTTTTTGAAACGAATAGTTTGGTATTAAATGCAAATATTGACGTGTCGAATATGGGTTTTCGAGGAGGAGATGCGGGTAATTTTCCGGAAAGTTGCCCAACTGGACTTGGAACCTCCTTGTATTTCAGTGATACTCTTTCCGGAAAAGGTGGTGAAAAAGGAGAGGGCATAGTAGTATTGACAAATGCATATCTCGCCTGCCGCGGAAAAGCTGCAAACGGCGGAGGAGGAGGAAACGATCACAATGCCGGCGCGGCAGGTGGTTCTAATGGCGCTGCGGGTGGATTAGGTGGAGAAAATGATGAAAGTGCTTTTTCCTGCCCCGGTAGTCCAGGTTTTGCGGGACTTTCACTTGATCAGACCATGGCTACAGATAAAATATTTTTAGGTGGAGGAGGAGGTGCCGGCCACGGAAATAATAATAATGGAACGGATGGTGGAAATGGAGGAGGTATTGTGATCATTTATGCAAATTCCATTGATGGGAATAATTTTTCCATCATTTCCAATGGTGAACTTGTTCCTGATCTCGCCTGGGGTGATGGTGCCGGCGGAGGTGGTGCCGGTGGTTCTATTTTAATTGATGCAAATACCGTTATTGAAACTTCTTTAATTGCCAAAGGTGGCAAAGGTGGTGATGCGGGAGCACCGCAGTGCACCGGTCCCGGTGGTGGTGGTTCCGGTGGAGTAATTAAACATAGCGGCGCAACAATTTGGCCGGGTGTAAGTACTGATCTTACTGGTGGTATTTTTGGTACAATCACAACAATTGGAAGCCCATGTCTCGGTGAAAATAATGGAGCAACTACTGGTGGAACTGGTGTAATTATTTCATCACTACAATATGCGGAAAGTACTACACCTCATTTAACTGAATTTGCAAATGCAGGTGCTGATATCAATATTTGTTCAGGAAATTCTGTGGAATTAAATGCGAGTGGTGGAGTTACATATTCCTGGTTCCCCGCAACATATTTAGATGATCCATTTATTTCCAATCCAACTTGTACTCCGCTTGCGAATATTAATTATATATTGACAGTAACAAATGCAAATGGATGTATAGATATCGATACTTTGCATGTGGAAGTTTTTCCTGCAGTAATTGCAAATGCAGGTGACGATATAAATGTTTGCGCAGGTGCATCCGCAACTTTAAATGCAACAGGTGGAATTATTTATAATTGGAGCCCCGCATTATTTTTAGATAATGCGTTTATTGCGAATCCCGAATGCACTCCATTATTTCCGATAACTTATACGGTAACTGTTACAGATGCAAACGGATGTTTTGCATCGGATGAAATTTCTGTTGGAATTATTCCTTCCGATTTTTTAACGGTGAGTGATGATATAGATATTTGTTCAGGAGGAACAGTTGAACTTTTTGCAAGCGGAGGAACAACTTATAATTGGAGTCCTGCAACTTATCTCGATGATGCAACTTCTGCTACTCCGATTTGCAATCCTTTGGGTGATATTACTTATACTGTTACATCTGTTAATGATGAAGGTTGTACTGATATAGATTATGTAACAATAACTACAACAGCTGTTGATTTTTTAGTTTTAAGTGATGATGTTTCTATTTGTTCGGGAGAAAGTGCAACACTTAATGCAAGTGGAGGAACAAGTTATGTTTGGAGTCCTGCAACGTATTTGGATGATGCATTTTCTGCAAATCCAATCTGCACTGCGTTAACAGATATTAGTTATACTGTTACTTCAATAAATGCTGATGGCTGTTCTGATGAAGATATAATTAATGTAGTTGTTGCTGTGGGTGATTTTGCAATTGCAAGTCCCGAAACAACAATTTGTATCGGAACATCCATTGATCTTTTTGCAAGTGGTGGAACATCTTATTCCTGGAGTCCGGTTTTGTATTTAGATGATGCAACATCATCAACTCCAACTTGCACGCCGTTGAGTGATATTACTTATTATGTTAGCGTAACAAATATTTCGGGATGTGTGGATGTTGATACTGTAAATGTATTTACTTATCCGGCAATGATAGTAACAGCGGGACCTGATACAACGGTTTGTTATGGCGGACAAATTAAATTGCATGTAACTGAAGGGGAATCTTATTTATGGACGCCACCAACGTATTTAGATTTTGCAACGATCCTTGCTCCTACAAGCAATCCTGCAGAAAGTATAAATTATATTGTTTATGTAACAGATATTAATGGTTGTGTGGGATCTGATACCGTTACCATTATTGTAAACGATCCGCCCACAATAACTGCAAGTGATGATATTACAATTTGCAGAGGAGATACTGTTACTATTTCCGCAAGTGGAGGACTCACGTATAATTGGGTGCCGGAACCGCTGGTGGCATGCGGAACCTGCGAAAGTATAGATGTTTCTCCAACGGAAACAACAACTTATATAGTTCAGGGAATTGACGCGAACGGATGTGCATCAACCGATGAGGTTACCGTAATTGTTGATATTTGCAATGCCATTGAAAATACTTTAGCACAACAAATAAATATTTATCCCAATCCTGCAAATACATTTATTATAATTGAATTACCCGAGCAATTAATTAATGCGGATATTATTTTATATAATATTTTGGGAGAAATTATACCTTTTGAAATGGAAAGAAATAATTCGGGATCAATAAATATCAATTTAAATTATTTGGAATCTCAACAGTTGATTTTGCATATTATTTCGGAGAAAGGGGATTTTGTAAAACAGGTTGTGGTGATTAATGATTAAGAGAAATATTATTTTTTATCAATAATTAAATTATTTATTTCAATATAACTAGTAAAGTTGTTTTTCTTTTGAATTTTATTTTAATTCAATACTTAGTTTTAAGTTTCTATTAAATTTTATTATGTGAAACACTTTTTGTGTCCTTTTTTACTGATAGCAATTCTCTTAGAGACAATTAATTCATATTGCCAGGTTCCTGAAATTCAATGGGATAAGAATTTCGGTGGATCAAATTATGATGATGCTATTGGCTCATTAATTTCACCCAATAACTTATTAGTAATCGGCGCAATAAGCTCATCAAATGATTTTGATGTCTCAGATAATAATGGTGTTGGAGATTATTGGATATTCGAAGTAGATTCCAATGGTATTATAAAATGGGAATCAAGTTTTGGAGGATCTGAATACGAAACTCTTAATAGCATTGAGCTGACAGCAGATAGCGGCTATATTTTATGCGGAAGAAGCTATTCAGAGGATGGTGATATTACATTAAATCATGGTAATGCGGATATATGGGTTGTAAAAATAGATTCTATTGGAGCGCTACAGTGGCAAAAAACCTATGGTGGTGCAGAGTATGATGATGGAGGATCAGTAAAGCAAACGAATGATGGTGGTTATATCATTACTGGGGCAACAAAATCAAATGACGGGGATGTCACATATAATCATGGTAATATTGATGCTTGGGTGATAAAAATAAGCAGTGTTGGTGAAATTGAATGGCAAAAGACGTATGGGGGCTCTTTAGACGATAGAGCAAGGTCTGTAGAGTTGACAGATGACGGAAAATATATTGTTGGGGGATATTCGGAATCTGATGATTTTGATGTTGCAGAAAATAAGGGTGATCAGGATTATTGGATGTTTAAAATTGACGCAACTGGAGTATTGATTTGGGAAAATACCTTTGGAGGTTCAGATTCAGATTATGGTTGGTCTGTTATTAACGATTTAAATAATGGTTATATATTATCTGGTTATACATGTTCCTCTAATTTAGATATAACAGATTTTAAGGGAGGATATTCTGATTTTTGGGTAGTAAAAACAGATGATACCGGAAATCTACAATGGCAAAAAACATATGGTGGAAGCGAAACTGATCAGACATCCTTTATCAATATATTAAAAGACTCTACTTATATTGTTGGAGGGATTTCAAATTCAGATGACGGGGATGTCGCTTTTCATTATGGCTCAAGTTATAGTGATTTATGGGTAGTAAACATTGATACGTTAGGCAATATTAATTGGTCATTAGTTTTTGGGGGAACCGGCAGTGATGCAGTTTCAGCAGTTTGTCAACTAAACAATGAAGAAATTTATTTAGTTGGTGGGACAAATTCTACTGATGGTGATATAACCTCAACAATTGGCGATGGCGATGTTTGGTTGGTTAAATTAGGTTATTGCAACCAACTATTTTTCTCCGATACCGACGGCGATGGCTACGGCGATTTATTAAATGATTCTCTTGCCTGTAATTTACCTATAGGATATGTTACAGACAGCACAGATTGCGATGATACAAATAATTTGATTTATCCAACTGCAGAAGATATTTGTAATGCAGTTGATGATAATTGCAATGGTTTAATGGATGAAGATGCATTATTTTTTACCTGGTATTTTGATTTTGATGGGGATAATTTTGGAGATATAACAATTGATTCTGTTTCTTGTTTTGATTTAACGGGATATGTATTGGATAATTCGGATTGTAATGATGCTGATGCAGGAATTAATCCTGATGCAGCGGAAATATGCAACGAACTTGATGATAATTGCAATATTGAAATTGATGAAGGTTTAACAGTAAACATATTTTATTTGGATGCCGATGGTGATACTTTTGGTGATCCAATAATATTTATATATTCCTGTTTGGATATTATTACAGGATATGTTTTTGATTCTACTGATTGTGATGATGCAAATAATTTAATTTATCCCGGTGCAACGGAAATTTGTAATTATCTGGATGACGATTGCGATGGTTTTATTGATGATAATTTATTATACAACTGGTTATACGCCGATGCAGACGGAGATAATTATGGAAATCCACTTGTGGATACACTCACATGTTTAAGCATTCCCGGATACATTCCCGATTCCAGCGATTGTGATGATACCGATCCAAATATTTATCCCGGCGCGGAAGAATTATTAAATGGTGTGGATGATGATTGTAACCAATTGATTGATGAAGGTTTGGCTTTGGAAAATATGGAAATTAATACTTTCAACATTTATCCAAATCCGGCAAAGGATATTTTATTTGTAGAATATAGTTATCAGGGTGAGGTGGAGTTGCAATTAATTAATATTACGGGGCAGATAATTTATTCTTCGTCTACGGCCCATCCACAGAGTTCCTTCGGTAACTCTGTGGGGACACACTCAACCTTGAAAGTTGATATAGCCAATTATGCGAGTGGTATTTATTTGGTGAAATTAATTTTGGAAACTGGGTATGTTGTTAAGGAGTTTATAAAAGAATGAATGAATGCCCTCGACCTACCAGGTTTGATAAACAGATATTTTTGCCTGTAGAAATTCACCTCAGAGTTACCGAAGGAACTCTGAGGAAGGGTAGACTAATTCTATACAACTAAGAAGGTGCAAAAAAAAAGCCGGCAATTAGCCGACTTTTTTAATATCATTAATGATTATTAATTACTTACTAATTTTATTTTAGTACCCGTTTTGAGAGTCTCATTATCCGACAACCCATTTAACTCACGAATTTTTTCAACACTGTTGGTTGGATATTTTTGGGCTATTCCCCATAAAGTATCTCCCGGTTTAACGGTGTAATATATTACTTCGTTGCTCACTTTCTTTTCCGCAGGTGCTGAACTTATGAGTTGAATATTGGTGAGTTTTTGTTTTTCAGATAAGGTCATTTTATTTATCTGCGCATATTGATCTTCGTGTGCTGCGCTTACTTGTAATTTTAATTTTTGTCCTGAAACAATTTTGGTGGAAGATAAATTATTCCACTTTTTAATTTCAGGAACTGTGCAATCGAACCAATCGGAAATATAACCGAGATTGTCGCCTTTTTTAACTGTGTAATTAACCGTTACAATATCATCAGGATTTGTATTTTCTTTTGTTGCACTTGCAGTTGTATTTGTTTCCGTTGTTTTTGCAGCAGTGATTGTTGTTTTATTTTTTGATGCATTTACAGCTTCCACATTTTTAGCAAGTGTTTCTGATTTTGCCACTTCTTTTTTCTCTAATGATGCATATAAAGAATCTTTATTTGCATAGAACATTGCCACCGATTTCATTGGCAAACGCAATGGATAAGGAACAGGTGCTCCCGGAATTGTTTTAGTTTTTAATGCGGGATTATTTAATGCAATTTCATCCGCAGTTAATCCCACATAAGCAGCCATTTGATCTATGGTCATTTTATGGGTGATCATTATAGTATCAGCCAAATTATAATCATATCCAAAAGCTACGGGACGAATATTGTGTTCTTTGTGATATTCAAAAACATAAGTTGCAGCAATGAAAGCCGGAACGTATCCGCGAGTTTCTTTTGGTAAATAGGTCTCAATATCCCAAAATGTTTTGTCACCACCACCTGCTTTGCGTAATGCTTTATTCACATTTCCGGGTCCGCAGTTATAGGCAGCAATTGCCAAAAACCAATCGTTATAAATATCATGTAATTGTTTGAGGTATTTAACGGCTGCAATGGTCGCCAATTGCGGATCGCGGCGCTCATCAACATAAGTATCAATTTGCAAGCCCATCAATTTTCCGGTGCCATACATAAACTGCCATAAACCCGTTGCTCCTGCCTTGGAAACAGCGTGCGTATTCAATGCCGATTCAATTATAGCAAGATATTTAAGTTCGATGGGCATATTATTTCTGTCGAGTTCGGCTTCAAACATCGGGAAGTAGGTCTGGCTCAATCCCAACATATTGGAAACCTGTCCGCGGCGGCGCATACAATACAGATCCAGAAAACCCTGAACCGATTTATTATACGTATAAGGAATGGAGGAATTGATCTTAGAAATGCGTTCTGCATATACTTCCGGAGTAAATCTCGGGGTATCGGTAGCTGCATATCCTAAAAGATCGTAATCTTTTTCGTTGAACTTCCACGCCGGATTGGTGGAATAAAAACTTTCAAACATCGAATCTATAGCATTGACACTCTCACTGGTGGAGTTCAACGTCAATTGATCGTTGGAAGAAGAATTAGAGACTTGTGCTTTCGCTACCCCTGCAAGCAAAAGGCATAATACGGTAATTCTGATGTAATGCATAGTTAATTCCCTGTAAATTTTAGTTAGGCTGTTACTAAAGGCTATAAAACTATAAAATTAAAGAAATATTGTGCTCCCACACAATAAAAACCTTATCAACACCCAAATTTTAATAATTTTTAAGAATGTGTGATGTCACAGACATGAGGATGTCTTCTCTAAAGTAATTTGCCATAAGTTGTGCACCAAATGGCATGCCGTTGCTATGTCTAAATAAAGGGACGGTGATGGCGGGGAGGCCTGTGATATTTGCCTGAACGGTGAAAATATCCGCTAAATACATCTCGATCGGGTCGGTTGTTTTTTCCCCGAGTTTGAAAGCGGTGGTGGGTGTTGTTGGTAAAAGTATGAGGTCGTATTCGGATAAGGTCTTAACTGTGTCGTCACGAATTATCCTTCTTACCTTCTGTGCTTTCGTATAGTAGGCATCATAATAACCCGAACTGAGCACAAAAGTTCCAAGCATGATGCGGCGCTGCACCTCTTTTCCAAATCCTGTTGACCTCGATTTTTTGATAACTGCCTCCATATCACCTGCTTGCATGTCACGAAAGCCGTAATGTATGCCGGAAAAACGACTTAAATTAGAACTGGCCTCAGCGGTGGTCAGTACGTAATAGGTCGGAACTAAGTAATCGAGTGACTTGAGGTCTTGTGGCTCAACTGTATGCCCTTCTGCGCGAAGTTGTTCTATCAGTTTATACAAAGCTGAAGAGATCTCAGGGTCAATTTTGGGATTATCGAGCGTTTGCGGGTAGTAAGCAATTTTAAGTTTTGTCACAGCGGTATCTGCGCTGTAATGCTGCGGTTTGTGGGTGGATGAGGTGCTGTCGTGGGCATCAAATCCTGCCATTACCTCCATCATCAATTGCATATCCTCTACGTTATTTGTAATAGGGCCGATCTGATCAAAGGAAGAAGCAAAAGCTACCAATCCGTAACGGGATAATCGTCCGTAAGTAGGTTTTAAACCGATAGTTCCGCAAAAAGCTGCGGGTTGACGGATAGAACCGCCGGTTTCAGAACCCAGACTCGCCATACAAAGGCCGGCTTGCACTGCAACGGCCGAACCGCCGCTACTTCCCCCCGAAACCCTGGTATTGTCCATGTCGTTCAACACTGGTCCGAAAGCGGAATTCTCATTGCTGGAACCCATGGCAAATTCGTCGCAATTGCAACGACCGATAATAATTGCATCTTCTTTTAAAAGGCGCTCTATTACCGTTGCATTATATAATGATTCAAAATCGTCGAGTATTTTGGAGGATGCCGTGAGTTTTTTGCCTTTAATTGCAATAACATCCTTCACACCTATCACCATCCCGAATAGTTTACCAAGTGGTTTTTGGGAGATGATCCGTGAATCTATTTCATCTGCATTTTGCAATGCATCGTGTTCAAATAATTCTAAAAATGCGTTGAGGTGTTTTTTTTCGCGGTTTACCTGTAAATAATGCTCCACAACTTGTCTGAGAGTAAACTTACCCGCACACAAATCAGCCTGAACATTCCTTAAACCGGATTGTAATAAAGGACCTAAATCTAAACTCATGGAAGGTGGGGAGATAAATTATTTATCTTCAGTCTTCTTAGGTTCGTCATTAACGCCTTCGCGTATTTCGCGGCTAACGTTGTTTTTAGCATCGTTAAATTCGCGAATCCCTTTACCGATACCACGCATCAGTTCCGGAATTTTCTTTCCGCCAAAAAGTAGTAAAATAGCTAAAACGATTATTATCCATTCCATTCCGCTAGGCATTGCAAGTAATAACACAGTATTCATTTCTTGAACAATTTGATTATTATAACAAAGGTAGCTGTTTTTTATAAGTGAAAACCACCTTTCTCAAATTTATTTGCTGATCCACAGGGCAGGATCCAGAATTACCGTGTTTTTCCAGATCTCCAGATGCACTTCTGTTTTTCCTTCCTCGGGATCTTCCCAGGCTGTACCTATCTTTTGTTTGGTTGTGATCTTATCGCCGGCTTTTACTGAAACTTCAGCAATATTGGTATAAACGGAGTAATATTCCCCATGTTTTATGATCACCCCTTTCTGAAATGCCGGGTTGAAAATGATATTCACCACCTCACCGTCAAACACAGCTCTAACAGCAGATCCTTCTGCCGTGGCAATATCAATTCCATTATTTTCTATGATCACATCCTTTAAAACCGGATGAGCGTGTTTTCCAAATCGCTCAGTGATAGTTCCTCGTTCGACGGGCCAGGGTAATTTGCCTTTATTTCCTTCAAAATTTTTGGAAATTAATTGCATTTCGGGTGTGAGTCCGAGATTAACTGTTTTTGCTTCGGTGGTTGTTTTTTTCTCAGTGACCGGAGTTGTTGTTTTTGTTTCCGGACTGGTGCTTTTGGTTTCTTTCTCTTTTAATTTTGCCGCTGCCAGTGCCGCAGCCTCCGCCTTTTCTTTTTCTTTTCTGATCTCCTCCGCAATTACTGCCTGAATTTTTTTATTGAGATCGGTGGCATCCTTTTTCTTTTTATCAATTTGTTTTTTTAGGTCCTTTTCTTTGGAAAGTAAGGTTTTTACCGTTTTATCTTTTGATGCTTTTTCTTCATCCAGTTTCTTTTTTTGTTGTTCTTCTTTTGTAAGCAAAACTACTTTCTCTTCTTTATCTTCCTCAATTGCATTTCTTTTATTTTTCAGTGTTTCACTAATTTCTTCGATAGCAGTTATCTGTTCTTTCCGGAAACTGTGAAAGGAGCGTATATATTGCATTCGCTGAAATGCATCGTTTATGCTTTTTGCGGAAAAAATAAAATGCAGGGGTTTAAAATTTTCATCATTTAAATACGTGTAATAAACCATTTGGGCGTATTGTTTTTTCAATTCGTCCATATCGTTTTCCATTGCATTTATGGCGGTATTCGTTTCCGTAAGTTGTTTGTTTACACCGGAAACCTGTTGCGCAATATTGCTGATCACTTCCTCCCGCATATCAATTTTTCTGTTCAGTAATTTTAATTCGTCGAGCGAGTTTTCCTTTTTTTTCTTGGTAGTGGATAAAAGATCTTCAGCATCTTTTATTTCATCCTGCAATTTATCGTATTTACTCTGCAATGTTTTTTTATCGCCGGTTTGGGCGGAAACATCTGCATTGAAAATAAATAATAGAATTAAAAGACTTAGAATTGGATTAATCAATCCGCTCGTACTTCGGATTAACATTGAATGTAAAATCAAATGGCTGATCGAAGGCGATCTTTGAGAATGCGATATTGGCTGTAAAGTCATCTGTGGCGTCTATTAAAATGGTACGTAAGAACGCAAATTGTCTTCCCTCTATTTTATCGAACTCATTATAAGTTAGAGTAAGCGTTCTTTTGTTCATTAAATCTTCGATAAACATACGCAGTATATCCACGTCGGGACTAAGCCAAATTGTGTTTTTATAAACATCCCTTTGCGCAAAGAGTACATATTTGTCGTCACTTATTCCCTGTGTGAGTGTTGTATTGTTATAAAACACAGGATTTCCGCAAATCAGGTTTTCCAGATCAGAAAAAGTGATGGGAAGAGAAAAATTAGTTTCAATAAAAGAAAAACTTCTTGGGATGTATTGTTGATTTAACCGGTCGAGAATTTTTATCGAATCTGGTGTGATCATCACCCTGGCGCCTTCAATTCCTAAAACCCGGAGAGAGATACCGATAACGGAATCTTTTAATATATCGATCTGTGCATTTACACTCTGACTGATATTTGGACCTGTGATATCAATATTCGCTTTACCTGAAAAAGTTTTATAGATAATGGTCTTGTCTAAAACTTTGGTATTTAATTCTTCCGTTGTAGTTTCCTTTATTTTATTGCCGAATATATTTTTAGTGGTCTCACAAGAGAAGAGGGTAAAGGTCGCTAAAATGAAAAGGGAAATAAATTTATTCATATAAGGTTTTATCGCTGATCTTTTTATCGATAAGATCGGTTGTCTCGCCGGCGGCTTTTGCCTTTATCCAATATTCCACTGCCTTTTCTTTATCGCCGAGTTGATATAATATATCCCCATAGTGTTCTAAAACTGTACCACTTTCTTTACCGCCATGTGCAAGTGCTTTTTCCATCCACAATTTCGCATCCTTATATTTCTTTTGTTTATACAATATCCATGCATAGGTATCTTCCAAGGAAGCATTGTCGGGAATTAATTTTATGGAAGCAGCTGACATTTCAGCCGCACGTTCTAAATTTTCGTTGCGCACCGATAAAAAATAAGCATAATTATTCAGCGTAAATGGATTATCGGGATTCAACTGCAAACTATTTTCAAATGCCTTGTCCGATTCCACATAGTTTTTTACATCATTATAAGCATTTCCAAGTTCCGTAAAAATATCAGCTCTTAATTGTGTATTGGAAACGGTAAGAGGCAAACCTCTTTTTAAAGTCTTGATGGCAGCTTCTGCATCGTTTAAATTATTGAGTGCAACTCCATTAAAATAATAACCAAGGGGTTGATTGGGATATAATTCAATTGCTGAAGTGGTCACATATTTTAAAGAGTCAAATTCTCTCAGGTCAGAATAAATGTAAAACATTTTGATCCACACATCATAAATATCGCTTCGTATTTTCAGCGACTTATTATATGCAGCAGCAGCATCCCGTAAACTTCCCGAATAAAATAAAAAATCTCCCCGCATGGCAAAAGATTTTGCATCTTCCGGATGCGCTTCCACTAATAATTTGGTCCAGGTTAGAACAGTATCTTTTAATTTAAAATTGGGTTTGTCGAGTGAATCAACGAATAAAACGAGATAAAATATTTTTGTGTCAATATTTCCAAGTCCATTTGCAAATGCCTTGTGCATGGTGGTAAAATAGGCATTTTCGTCACCCGCTTTTTTTTGAAAACTCGCTTTGCGGAATTGCAGATCAACATTATTACTATCGGTGAGCAACAATTTATCAAAGGTTTGCTGAGCCAGTTCCGGTTGACCTGCGCGTTCGTAATATTCACTTAAGTAGCGGAGATAGCCGGTATTATAGGGATCTAATTCAATGAGTTTAAGCAATGCATCGATCGCTTTTTCCGGTTGATCGTTCATTGCATACAAACGCTGTAATTCAAACAGAACAGATTCATTTTCCCCCTCTAAAACCACCAATCTTTGCATGGTTTTTATTGCATCGTCTTTTTTTCCGGCCTTTTCATAACTATATGCCAAACGATAATAAACCTCTTCACTAAATGCCTGATCCTTCAGAATATTTTCATACACTTCTGCTGCTTTATCAAAAGAGGAGCCATAGGATAAAATATCAGCATATAGGAGTTGATAATAAATATTTTTTGGCTCCAATTCCACTGCTTTTCTGATATATTCCTGTGCATCTCCCAACTGACCATATTTAAAATAAATGGTACTCAATTGAAACATACTGGCAGTGTTATTGGCATCCACTTTTAATATGTCGCCAAATGCATTTACTGCTTTTTCAATATCATCTAAAGCAAGGTATTTACAACCATCAATATATAATCGTTCGATCTCTGCAGAATCAATTTTTCCTTCGCTTTTTCCGGATATCGCTTTTTGTGTTTGTGATCCTTTAACAGGAGCAGTATTTCCTGTTTGCGTATTTTTAGTTGAACTACATGCGGATATGGCAAGTAAAAAAACTATAGAAAATAAATGGGAATATTGTTTAATTGTTTTTATCATGCCTGAGTACTGTAATCTCCTAAACTCAGATCCTCTGCCTTGCCTTCAACGGATGCAAAACTGCCGATCATAGAATCAGAGATATTTTTTTCTGCAATAGTAACGGAATTTTGGATGATTGAATTCCGTATTAACGAATTTTTAACTGTTGAGTTCTTTCCAATGGATACATGTGGACCCACCACAGAATTTTCAATAACGACATTTTCACCAATATAACATGGAGAAATAATAACGGAATTGATCGTCTTCACCGAATCTGCAACAAGTTTTTCACTGTCTTTTTTTAATTCGAGAATACGTTGATTGGTATAAACGGTAGCATCTTTATTTCCGCAATCCAGCCATTCATCCACTTTTCCCGGACTAAACCGATATCCTTTCTGTTTCATGCTCTCCAATGCGTTCGTCAATTGATATTCTCCTTTTTCCTTAATGTTATTGTCTATCAAATGCTGCATTTCCTTACGCAACAGATCTCCATCCTTCATATAATAAACACCGATGATGGCCAGATCCGAAACAAAATGATCAGGTTTTTCAACAAAATTGGTGATGAATCCTTCGTTATTGAGTTCAATTACTCCGAAATTTTTCCAATTATCCACCTTATTTACCCAAATAATTCCGTCGTTATTGGTATCTATCTTGATATTGGTTTTGAATAACGTATCTGCAAAGGCAATTATGATATGTCCGCTTATTGTATCGCCGGCACATAAAATAGCGTGGGCGGTTCCAAGAGGTTCATCCTGATAACAGATCTTGCCTTTGGCTCCGAGTTCCTCGGCAATTTTAACCAGGCCATCCTCTACTTCTTTTCCAAAACGACCAACAATAAAGGCTATCTCTTCAATTTTTTCATCGGTAGTTTGCGCAATATCCTCTACTAGTCGCTGTACAATTGCTTTTCCTGCTACAGGTATCAATGGTTTTGGCACCGTGAGGGTATGTGGTCTCATTCTTTTGCCCATTCCCGCCATTGGAATAATAATATTCATATTTATCTATTGATTAGGGCTGCAAAGATAAACTATCAACCGATAGAGGAAAGCATAGAAATCTTATTTCAGATGCCGGTATGTCCAAATCCGCCCGCATCGCGGTCTGTGGACGAAAGTTCCGAGGCATTTTCCCATTGAACCACCTCGTGTTTGGTGATTACCATTTGTGCGATCTTATCGCCGGGATTGATGTAAAAAGGTTGTTTTGAGAGGTTTATCATAATTACCTTGATCTCTCCCCGATAATCGGCATCTATTGTACCCGGAGAATTTAGCAATGTTATACCTGAATTTATGGCCAGTCCACTTCGAGGACGTATCTGAGCCTCATACCCAATTGGCAACTCGATGAATATTCCGGTAGGCACCAGGCATCTGTCGAGCGGGAGGATCTCCATTTTTTCGGTGATGTCGGCTCTCAGATCCATTCCGGCAGCATGTAAAGTTGCATATGCAGGATTTGCATTTTGCGACTTATTTATAATTCGAATATTTAACATGGTTTAAATTTAATTGGGTTTTGATCTTACTAATTTACTGATATCGAGCCACCAGGAAAAAATAAAAAACAGGGCTAAAAGAATTACCCTGGTCACCACACAAAGAATATAATTTTCCAGAGTATTATAAATTCCTAATCCGGCAAGACATAAAAGGATAGAAACGAATAAATAAGCAATTATTTTTCGAAGATTATACGGAACATGATAATGTTTTTGTCCGATAATTAAACTCATTACCACCATACTGAAATAACAGGATAGGGTTGTCCATGCTGCTCCCGTATATCCCAAAACAGGAATGAGAATAAAATTTAACCCGATGGTAATAACTGCTCCAACAAGCGGTATTAATGTTGCGAACACGGTTTTATCGGTAAGTTTATACCAAACACTTTGGTTGTAATAAATTCCCAGAAATAAATTTGCCAATAATAAAATAGGTACGATGTGCAATCCTTCATGGTATTCTTCCCCGATAATGATCTTAAAGATATCTGGAAACATTCCCACACCTAAAAAAATAATGCAGCAAGCGATCACAAAATATTTCATCACATTGGCATAGGTGATCGGCGCATTCTTTTCCAGCGATTGTTTAAAAAAGAAGGGTTCTGCACCCATGCGAAATCCTTGTACAGCAAGGGTCATGAAGATGGATATCTTATAAACGGCGCTATAGATACCCACTTGTTTCATATTGTCGGTCAAAGTGCCGGAACCCCAATATTTTATGAGTACTCTGTCGAGTGTTTCGTTGATCATTCCGGCTAATCCCAGAATAATTAATGGAGCGCCATATCGCATCATTTTTTTCCAAATATCGAGATCGAATTTAATATGGAAAAGTTCAGGAATAAATAACGAAAAGGTAACAGCACTTGCGATCAAATTCGCAATAAAAACATATAAAATTCCATATTCAGGTTGGTAGGTATAACCGAGGCCGGAAAACATGGTAAAATCATTTTTAAGTGCCGGCCATAAGAAAAATAAATTCAATAAAATATTTACAAGGATGTTGATGAATTTAAAAGTAAAATATTTCCATGGTCTGTTTTCGAGACGCAATTTTGCGAAGGGAATATTGGTAAGTGTATCAAAACCGATTATAAGTGCAAAAAAGATAATATAATTATTTCTACCGGCATAATTTAATGCAGTGGCAATATCGCCTGCGGAAATTAGTAGGATTCCTACCATTAAAATTGTGGTGAAAATCAGCGAAAGTTGTGCAGAGCCAAATATTTTATTTTTATCGAGCGCATTTGTGTTATTGGAAGCATATCTGAAAAAAGCTGTCTCCAGGCCGAACATGGCTATCACATTAATAAAAGTAACATAGGCGTACATTTCCGAAATAATTCCATAATCTGCCTGATCAGTAAAAACTCTGGTATGCAGCGGGGCAAGCAGATAGTTGAGCATGCGCACCAAAATGGTGGTAAAACCATAAATTGCGGTTTGAGTGGCAAGCTGTCGAAGCGGGCGCATGGTGTAAAGATAAGGTTTGCGCAATTTTATTTTCACTGATGCTATTTTTTACCTTTGAACTCTAAACGATTTGATTTGCGGTATTTATTGCCTGTTATTATATTATTCCTCTCTTGTAAAAAAGAAAAAATTACTGTGGTTCCCGCATTTTATTTCTGGCAAAGCGGATTTGATCTGAACGAACAGGAAAAGGAAACGCTGGAAGTGCTCGGAGTGAAAAAATTGTATATTAAATTTTTTGATGTGGGTTGGGATGATGCTTCAGAGCAACCTGTTCCACTCGCCACTATTTCATTTGAAGATAAGATACCGGAGGCCACAGAAATTATTCCCGTTGTTTTTATCACCAATGAAACTTTTGAAAAATTAGGTGTGGAAAATGATACCGCGGTAAAACTTCTGGCCTTTAAGATCGCAAGAAAAATTGAATACCTGGTCGAAACGAATGATCTATCCGCGCCAAAAGAAATTCAATTGGATTGTGATTGGAATATATCTACAAGGCATTCTTACTTTTTATTGATAGAGGCGCTAAAAAATTTTCCCGGATTTAAAGAAATGAAATGGAGTGCAACGATCAGACTGCATCAAATTAAATATTTTGATAAAACCGGAGTTCCTCCTGTTGACAGAGGTGCACTTATGTTTTATAACATGGGTGATATTGAAGATGTAGGCGCGAAAAATTCTATTTTTGAGGAAATTATCGCACAGCAATACATAGAGGATATCAATAATTACCCTTTACCACTTGATGTTGCCATTGCATGTTTTAGTTGGGGATTATTGTTTGATGATAATAAATTACTCAAAATATTTTATCCATTATATGCGGAAGATATGGCTGATTCATTGTTTATACACACAGATGGAAATAATTATATCGCAAAAAAGAATTTTTATTTCGAAGGTCAGTTCATAGTGGAAGGAAATACAGTTAAACTGGAAACGCAAACGCCGGAAAACAGTTTAACTGCAGCGCAACTTTTAAAAGAACATTTGAAAAGTGCCGACAGAACTGTAATTTTATATCATCTGGATTCCAATATTATAAACCACTACACAAATGAAAACTTCGAAGCTATTTATTCTACTTTTAAGTAGCCTTTTTACCATACTTCCCATTAAGATCGCTAATTCCTGTGCCTGGGGTTACGATGAGGACGAATCTATTTTATTGCCTTTCCGACAGGAATTGATCAATTTTCCGGAGTTATATCCATTTCTTTTTTCCTATCATTATTGGAAGGGTGGCCAAACGGATTGGAGTGAGAAAGGGGAACCTCTTGATGCCAATCTTTTTGAAAGTAAAGGAGCGAATGTGCTTGACTGGGTAGAATATTTTAAAAATGAAATTTCCTCGGCAGATATAGAGGATGTTGTTTATAATGCAAGTGTATATGATTTCAAGGCTTTTGAAAATTATTTGAAGGGAAAAGAAACCTTAGCTGCCAGATGGAATAATAATGGTTTGATAAATTATTGGAAAAATAATTATCCGTCAAAGTCATTTGATTATCTGGTTTTTGCAAAAGAAGCAGAGCCTTATGTTTCTGAATTGGATTGGTGGAGTGAAGAAATTCGTGACGTGGAACCACTTAAGGAAATTGCCGGCAATGCAGAAAAATTAGCGAAATCATCGAAGGAGCCTTTTATAAAATTGAGGTATACTTACCAGGCAATGCGGGCGGCCCACTACAGTGCAAACTATGAAAAATGTTTAGCACTGTATGATCAATTTATTGGTGATTCAAAAAAAGATCAATCTGTCATCTATTACTGGTGTCTTTCGTTAAGGGCAGGTGCATATTGGCGACTAAATAAATTTGCAGAAGCGAGTTATTATAATTCCATTGTATTTGATAAATGTTTGAGCAGAAGATTATACAGCGAACGCGATTTTTGGATTGATAATGAAACAACCTGGCAGAAATGTCTGGCCATGTGCAAAAATGATCATGAAAGGAATATTTTATGGTTATTAACGGGCATCAATCAAAATAATTCTGCTGTTCCGGCACTGCAGGAAATGTTGAAATTGGATCCGGGTTCTAAGGAAATCGAAATTTTGTTAGCACGGGAAGTGGAAAAAATACAAAGAAATTATATGCCGGCGCGTTGGAGTGCTGATTTTGATAATGAAATAAATGCATTTTCTCCCGAATCGAATGATATTGATGCGGTGCTCGAAGTTATACAGCAGGCAATTACGTTAAACAAAATGAAGACTCCTGCATTTTGGAATAATGCAGCTGCATTTTTATTATATCTGAAAAAAGATTTTGTGAATTGTGAAATTTTTTGCAAAATGGCAAAGAAAAATGCTAATGATAATTCACTTATGTGGTCACAGGCAAATATTATAAGTATATTAAATAAAGTGGAGGCCCTTGAAAAAATCTCAAAAGAAAATGAAATGATAATTCAAACTGATCTGGAGTGGTTATCGAATGCTGAAGGAGCATTTTATGATAATAAACTGGATGCAAGAAGATTAGTGATGTATCGTTTAATGAAATATTATCTCGCCGCCGACAAACCGGTACAGGCAGAAATGTGCAGAGCAAATGCTGTGGAATATTACGATATTTATGAGCAGCCGGAGAAAGCACCGGTTGCAGAATTGTATAATTATTTCACAAATAAAAACAATTCCGAATTTGATAAATTTCTTGCCGCACAATATCCCTATGATGCTGATGATATGTTGGAAATTAAAGGCACCTTATTAATGCGTGAGGGGCGATTTAAAGAATCAATAGGTATTTTTTCAGGCATGAAAGATCAGCTGCATCCTAATATGATATTGCCTGCCGATCCGTTTGTGATACATATTAATGATTGCCACGATTGTGATTATGTGGAATATCCGGGAGACTATACTAAGTTGACACTTTGTCAAAAAATTGTGGAGCTGGAAGGAAAATTAAAAAAGGATCCTGAAAATAAAACAGAAATTCAGCATTTATTGGGAAATGCCTACTACAATATGTCGTATTGGGGAAATGCATGGATGGCACTGGATTATTATCGCTGTCATGGTTGTGAATTGAGTAAGGTTGATCCAACCGATTCCTATTCCTGGTATTATAACGATATTTATAATATTGACAAGGCGAAATATTATTATAAACTTGCTGCTGAAGGTTCAAGAGGGAAAGAGTTTGCCGCGCTTAATTATTTTATGCTTGCAAAATGCGAACAAAACGATTATTACCGCAGCGATGATTTTGATTACGAGAATGCTAATGGACTGAAGGAAAATTACAGAACTAATTTTGCAACGATTTTAAATAAATATTCGGAAACTGAATTTTATCAAAAAGCAATTGGGGAATGTAAATATTTTGACTATTATGTGAACCGACATTAGACCATATGCGCAAATCCATACACGAAATTCCACCTTATAAACAAAAATTCTGGACCATCCCGAATGTGCTTTCTTTATATAGACTGCTAATGTTTCCGGTCATCTTATATTTTCTTTTGAAAGAGGAACAAAAAATATTTGTCACTTTACTTATAATTAACTTGGTCACTGATATTTTGGATGGATTTATTGCAAGAAATTTTAATCAGCGCACTTTAATTGGTGCAAAATTAGATTCCTGGGCTGATTTTGGCAGTTATGTATTGGCATTTGGTGGAGTATTCGTGTTTGAATGGAGTTTTGTAGTGGACCATAAGATCGGATTGGGAATATTTTTAATTTTATATATCATAAGTGTATCTCTCGCCTTTATTCGATTTGGAAATCTCGTGGGGTTACATTTATTCTCCTCTAAAATAACGGGATATTTACAGGGAATATTTTTAGTTGTATTGCTTTCCTCCGTGTATTTGGATTGGTTGTATTATGTAATGATATTTTCCGGTTGTTTTGCTAAAATAGAAGAGATCATTATTTTGTTAAGATTGAAAGAAAAACGTTCTGATGTTAAAGGTTTATATTGGGTAATAAAAAATAAATGGTGATACATCCTGTATTTTTTTGGATAGAGGCATTTTTTCTGCTTGGTGCGGTAGGAACAGTTTTGGCAAACCGTAAATCGACATCCTCAGCAATTAAAGAGAGATGGTTGAAATTAATTATTCATTTTATAATTGTAAATTTATTGCTGTTACTGATCATTTATTTAAATGAGTTTACAGTGCCGGTAATGCTGTTAATACTTCTAATAGGTTTATTTGAATTGGGAAAATATATAAATAACAAAAAGTTGCTCTTTTATGCTGTAGCTGTTTTAGTTTATGTAGTTTTTAGTGTTGGATTTCTTCTGATGATAAAAACATTTCCAATTAATGCATTAATTTTTGTTTTTCTGATCGTTTTTGTTTTTGATGGATTTTCGCAGATAAGCGGTCAACTTTTAGGAAAACATAAATTATTTCCGGATACAAGCCCGGGCAAAACATGGGAAGGATTTGCAGGAGGTGCACTTTTTGGATTGATAACTGGAATTATGACAAGAAATTGGCTAAATATTGGTATTTCAGAAGCTATATATAGTGTATTTATTTTGATTCTCGCTGCAACAATGGGTGATTGGCTTGCATCCTTTTACAAAAGAAGGAATTCCATTAAAGATTTCAGTAAATTAATACCGGGTCATGGTGGAGTTTTAGATAGATTTGATAGTTGGATCACAGCAGGTGGGGTTATTTATATGCTTCATTTACTAAATTTATTTTCTTTTATAAATTAGAAAATTGTCCATCGAAATATCCTCTAAAATTTTGTATTGTTTCGAATAATACTTTAACATTGTATTCTCTTCCATTTCGGCATACACACATTTTAACCTTAAAACTGGCTCTTATGTGTAAAAATCTTCTTTTCCTGATCATCATTTCCGTATGCGCGCAATTTTCAACCGCCTTATTTGCCCAGGATGTTTTATGGGAAAGCCGCGGAATTGGCGGTGGAGGTGCTTTATTTACACCCTCTATTAATCCCTTGAATGCAAACGAGATGTACATCACCTGCGACATGACAGGAATGTTTCACACAACAAATTCCGGAGTAAATTGGGAAACACTTCCTTTTGGAAAATTAACCTCAGTTACCTCTGCTAAAGTTGCCTATACATCCGATAATTTGATAAGGTATGCCGTTGACAACGATTTTTTTACGGAAAGTAATTATCCGGTTAAATCCACAGATGGTGGGGTTAACTGGACTCCGATTTCAGACCCTACTTCCGGTGATTGTTATTCCATTTTTGCAGATGATAATTCCACGCAACGAGTGGTAATTTCTTCTTATAACCGAATATATTTTTCTTCCAATGGCGGAACCAGTTTCACGAATATTTATACTAATATGGGAAGTGGAGCCGCACATGTTGGAGGTGTTTTTTTTGATGGTACCAATATTTATATCGGTGCAGCAAAAAACTTAATTGTCTCTACTGATAATGGGGCAACATTTACATCATACGCTCTTACCGGATTACCGGCAGGTCGCGGAATTATTTCATTTTGCGGAGCTAAAGTTGGGGCAACAACACGATTATTTATAACAGGTTTTGATCTGGTGGATATTTATCCCGGAATTACCGGAGCCGATTTTTCCTATTATAAATCAATTTATAAAATGGATTATACCGTTGGAGGAAGTTGGGTAACCTCTGCAACAGGAATTTCAGGAAGCAATAAACCATTTTTTATTGATATGGCAGAAAATGATATAAATATTGCTTATTGTGCAGGAGGAAATACATCAACAGGATATCCTATTGTATATAAAACAATAAATGGCGGCACAAGTTGGAGTGCAGTTTTATTAACGAATAACAATGAAAATATTTATACGGGATATCAGGGTGATAATGGTGATGAAGGTTGGTACTATGATGAATTTGCCGAAGGTTTTGATGTTTCTTCCACAAATGCAAATGTTGCAGTTATAACGGGACTGGGATTTCCACATTTTACCAATGATGGTGGTGCAATTTGGAAACAACAATATGTTAATCCCGCAGATCAGAATCCAATAAATCTTGATATTGTTAAAGGAAAAAATTACGCCGGTGTGGGAATTGAAAATACAAGTTGCTGGACCTTGTGTTGGAGCGATGTCAATAAAGTATTTGCCGGATTTTCTGATATAACAGCAATTAAATCCATTGACGGAGGAATAAAATGGAATAAGGATTATACAACTCTTACAGAAAATTCTGTGTATAAAGTAATAAAAGAAAGTGCAACAGGAAAAATTTATGCGGCAACATCGAGTGCGCACGATATGTATCAAAGCACCTATCTTATGGATGCGAATATTGATGGTGCAACAGGTAGGATATTATATTCTACGGATAATGGAACTGCATGGAGTGTATTACACGATTTTGTTGATCCTGTAATTTGGATCACGCTGGATCCCAATGTTGCTAATAAAATGTATGCATGTGTAATTAATTCAGGTGTGGGAGGAATTTATGTTTCGAGTAATATTAATCTCGGTGCGGCATCAACATGGGTTAAGCTGACAAATCCTCCACGCACAGAAGGACATCCTTATAATATTCATGTATTAAATGATGGAACACTCATAGCGGTATATTCGGGAAGAAGAACTGCGGCGGGTGTTTTTACTGCGAGCAGTGGTGTTTTTAAATCAACAAATGGCGGAAGTACCTGGACAGATATTTCTGATCCCGGAATGTTTTATTGGACGAAAGACCTGATAATTGACGAAAATGATGTTTCACAAAATACTTTTTATTGCGCAGTATTTTCCGGTTGGGGAGGAGCACCAAATGGTTTGGGCGGAATTTATAAAACGACAAATCGCGGTACATCCTGGACAAAAATAAATTCATTGGATAGAGTGGAATCGGTAACAATAAATCCAAATGATGCAACACAAATGTATGCAACAACAGAATCTGATGGTTTGTGGATCACAAATGATCTAAATGTTGCTTCTCCAACATTTACTCCCGTAACTAATTATCCGTTTCAACATCCTGTAAGAGTAATCTTTAATCCGTTCAATGAAAATGAAATTTGGATAACAAGTTTTGGAAATGGATTATATAGTGGATTAATTGATAATTGCAGCGCACCTGTAAATCTCGTCGTAAGTGGAGTTACTGCAACAGGAGCAACATTAAGTTGGGATGTAGTTCCTTCGGCTGATTCATATCGTGTAACACAAAAAGTGGTTGGTGGTTCTACCTTTAATTATAATACTTTATCCAACAGTTATGTATTTACATCTCTAACACCCGGAACATCAAATAAAATAACGGTCAAAGCAAAATGTGATGGAGTTTTTTCTGATAAATCGGTGAAGGTTACAATAAATACGCCATTAAAATATGGAACAATGGAAACTCCAATTAGCATTTATCCAAATCCTGCTTCAGAAAATATTTATGTGGAAGGATGTGGAGATTTTAAATTAATGGAATTATTTACCTTGGAAGGAAAACTAGTAGATCATTCCGTAATTATATCTCCAAAAAGTAAAATGGAATTTAACGTGGAAGGACTTGCAAATGGAATTTATCTGATCAAATTATCAGGGACATCCGATGTTTATACGCAAAAGGTTATTATTTCAAAATAATATAAAAATAATTGCCCTGGTAATAATTACTACGGCAATTATTTTATAACTATCTTTTCATTAAATCTACCAATGCCATTTTCTTTACCCTGCAAAATATACATGCCGGGGGGAAGACCGGAAACATCCAGAGATAAATAATTACTTAAAGAATTTGACAAATTATACTGATCTTCTATAATTACTTTTCCTGTAATATCTGAAATGGAAATTAATATATTATTTAATGTTTCATTTGCGTGAATAAATATTATATTATCTGCAGGATTAGGGAAAACAGAAAAAGTGGAAGGTAAAATATTTTGTAGTATAGTTTCTTCTTCCGATAAATTTAATCCAGTAGTATCATCCACATAAAAATACATGAACACAGCCATTTCATCTTCTGCCGTCATTCCAAAATGTACTGGAACCGGACCTGTATTAATAAAGGTAGCTTCATAAATAAAACCATCCATCCACCTTACAGGTATCATCACCGGCCATTTTCTTGTTGGTGGATGATGATAATCGTAAATTTCATCAAGACATCCGGGAGCTCCATTTGTAGCACCACAGGAGGCATCAAATATTTGTTCCCCTTTTTATCCTGTTTCCGTTCTTTTAAAAATATCGAAATCAGCTCCGTATTTATGTGTATGCGATGTCATTGCCCAAACGAACATTTCATCTTCACCATGACCAAAACCGAATGATGTATCGATAAAAGTATGCGGTAAACTATCATTGGGAATATCGAGCTCAGAATTTGATTTTCGAATGGTATACATGATCTGTTCTGCTGTACCTTTTTCCTGAGTATGAACATTTATATACACCTCGCAAGCAAGAGATTTTTCGCTGCTGTAATTGATATAATGTGTATTTAAATTTAAAATGGTATTATTTGCCCAGCTAAATGCGGTCTTATTCGGGAGCATTAAACTGTCTGAAAATTGATGACCATATACTAATTCCACCCCATTAAAATCCGGACCATCATGCATTCCATATTCTACTGATCCGGCCACGGCAAGATTATAATACTTATACATAATAAAATGGTGCGAATAATCACCCATAAAAGTATCCAATCTATTTACTTCTATGGTATCCGTTTCGTAGGTATCTAATTTATACCAATATTCATGTTCTTCTTCCGGCCATAAAAAGAAAGGACCATAATGAATTTGATATCCCTCGCCAATAGGAGGAGCTGCCGGGGGTGATGGAACAGATTGAATTCCGTCGTTATCATAAAAATCGGCGATCAAAGTTTCATCCACCAATGTACCGGTATCAAAAGCGCCATATAATATCCATTGCCTTATAAGTTCAATTTCCTTTTCATCGAGCGGGGAGACGCCTTGAGGACAAGCTTCACCTTCCCCGGCAGCAAGGGTAACATCCAACGCCAAACCATTATTGATCTTATTGAAAATAAAACTTTTATAAGGATTGCCGGGCGTTACTCTTTTATAATTTTTACTGGCAGAAACCAGGTTGGTTGGTGTGATATCGTAAAGTGCATCGTAGGCTTCGGTTATAGTACCACTGAGATCTAAACCGCTTTCATGCCCGGCAATGTGGCATCCTGAACAATTTGTCTGAACAATTGCGAATACACTTTCCCATGTTGAAGTTTGATTAAATCCAATTGTACAGATAAAAATTCCGACAAATAGTGTAAAATGATTTTTCATAAAAGGGGGAATAAAAACCAAATATACTAAAATCCCAATAAGTGGAAACCTTCAGTGAAAAAGCGGGGCATCACTTTTTTGTCTTGAGTGATCTCGTCATTTTCCACCTAATTCCTTTGATCCACACCCAAACCCAGTTTATTTCTTAGGGTATCCAAAAAATTCTGTTCGTTTGGGCGGATGAGAATTACAGTGAAATTTTCTTTGCGCACTGCGAGTTGAACGGTTGCGTCTACTGTCTCGAAACGGGAGTCGAGGGTCACTAAAAAATGTTCACTGCGTCCTTCTATTTCGAAGCTGATAACGGAGGCATCGGAAACAATAATGGGACGAATATTTAAATTATGCGGAGCAACCGGAGTAATTACAAAATTTTCGGAAGATGGAAATATAATTGGACCGCCACAACTCAAAGAATAACCTGTGGAGCCTGTGGGTGTAGAAATAATTAATCCATCGGCCCAATAACTCATTAAAAATTCACCATTGATATAAGTATGAATGGTGATCATGGCAGAACTATCTTTTTTATGGATGGTAAATTCGTTGAGTGCAAAATTATTTCCTTTAAATAATCCCGGAATATTGGAATCGAGGTGAATTAATGTGCGTTCGTCGCGCGAAATTGTTCCGTTTTCAAGTGCATCGATACAGGATGCAATTTCATCTTTACCGATGCTTGCTAAAAATCCTAATCTTCCGATATTAATTCCAACAATGGGTATATGTGTATCTCTTACAATTGTAATGGTATCCAATAAAGTACCATCACCACCAACAGAAAAAATATAATCAATGATCTTAATAATATCATGATCTGCCTCTGTAAAAAATTCAGGTGGTTTTTTGAAGTTGATATTATTGATGAGATGCGGAAAATAATCTTTATGAATAAAATACCTGATATTGCGATCGGATAACAGATCGAATAATTGTTGCACGTAAGGAAGTGCCTCTTTTTTAATTAATCGTCCGTAAATGGCAATGGTCATGGTAAATATTAAATATTGAGATAATTCATCAGCGAATCGTAACGGTCCTTAATAATTTCTCCCATATCAGATTCCTGAAAATATGCCTTCACTGCATATTCATAACGTTCAAAAGTTGCCACGATATGTTTTATTTCGGTACTGTCAACCTTCAATGTTACCGCGTGTTTCCCGGAATCAGAATCCACATTAAAATATAAACTTAAAATATGTGCACCGTTGCTTTCCACAATTCTTGCAATATCACTCAACACATAATCTGTTTTGTTATTTAATTCCAAAATAATAACACCGCCGGGTTCGCTGATTGCGGTCATTTTCGCAAAGTTGAATAATAAACTCTGTAGCGTAATTAACCCCAGATAATTTTGTTTGCTGTCAACAACCGGAATTATGGTGGATTTTAATCCTGCTGCAACACGCAATACTTCGTAAATATGTTCTGTATCTTTTACGAAGGGCTTGTATAAATTTTTTAGAAATTTTCCGAGTTGTTCGTGGGTATTATTAAAATCGAGAATATCATCCTCACTCACAAGGCCCATATATTTTTTATTCTCAACAAGGGGAAGGTGTGTGAGTTTAAATTCATACATCCATTCAATCGCCTTATCTCCTGTATCCTTTATTTTAAGAGGAGGAACATTTTCGGATATGATATCTTTTGCAAGCACTTTATTTTATTTCTTGAAGGAATTCGCTTAAATAACGATTAAATTCCTCCGGTTGTTCCATCATGGGTGCATGTCCGCATTCATCAATGAATAATAATTTTGAATTTGGTATCAGCTTGTGAAATTCTTCTCCAACAAATGGAGGAGTGATGGTATCGTTATTACCCCATATCAGCAATGTTGGTGCCGTAATTTTGGAAACTTCCTCTGCTAAATTCTGACGGATAGCACTTTTTGCCGTTGTAAGCACTCTTAATACCTTATTTCTGTCGTTTACAATATCAAATAACTCATCCACCAGCTCTTTGGTTGCAAAAGCAGGGTTGTGGAAGGTAAGTTCAGCCTTTTTCTTAATGTATTCGTAATCACCGCGTTTAGGATAGCTGTCGCCCATGGCACTTTCAAACAACCCGGAACTTCCTGTAAGCACTACACCTTTAATTTTTTCAGGATTCCGCAATGCGTAGATGAGTGCAATGTGTCCGCCGAGTGAATTACCCATTACGATAACCTTGTCGTATTTTTTCCAGGCTACAAAACGTTCCACATAATCAACAAAACCAACAACAGTGGACTCTTCAAGTGGCAGATCATATAAGGGAAGTATCGGGATCACCACTTTGTGCGTGGCTTTAAAATGTTCAATTATATCGAAAAAATTACTAAGCGCTCCGAATAAACCATGTAAAAGCAACAGCACATCGCCTTCGCCCTCTTCAACATATTTAAATCCGTTTTCTTCTGTTATCGTGTGGTCCATACCCATCAGTGAATCACAAAAATATGAATTTTGGATTGTTTAATACGTTTTGATTTGTGAAATCAGGAATTCAGGGTGGAGAACCAGTTGCGAAGCATGGTAAATCCTGCTGTTGTGAGGATGGATTCGGGGTGGAATTGAAGCCCGTATAAGGGCAATTCAAGGTGTTTCAGAGCCATTGGCTCATTGCCGATAACAGTGGAAGCGATAATTTTTAGCGACGAAGGAATATTTTCAATATTGAGAGAATGATAGCGCATTACCTCTGTTTCGGGGGCAATATTTACGAAGATGGGGTCGTTTTCCAAATAAATTTTAGAGGTTTTACCGTGAAATGGCAGTGTTGAGTGTATCAGTTTGGCTCCAAAATATTGCCCTAAGGCCTGATAACCGAGGCAAATTCCGAGTATTGGGTGTGATTTATGGAAGTAATTAATGGTTTCCAGCGTAATTCCGGCATCCTCCGGTGTTTTGGGTCCCGGAGAAATTACAATGGCCTGGGGGGATAATAATTTAATTTCCTCAACAGAAATTTCATCATTTCTTTTTACCATCACCTCAGCACCGAGTTGCGATAAATAATCGTAGAGATTATAAGTGAATGAATCGTAATTGTCGAGGAGAATTATCATTCCACATTTTCTTTTGCCTCTGAAATTTCCAGATCTTCAAACCACTGTTGTAGCGAATTAAAAATATTTTTTACAGGAGGGATTACTTTTCCGATCGTTTCAATTGTTTTTGGCGCAAAGGGTTCCGCTTTTTCGTATACAACTGATTCTGTTTTTAATTCCTGTGATAATAATCCTGCGTTATTGCTATAAAATAAAATAGTAGAAAATAACATTACCCAAATTGTACTCCAAATTATTGCTCCTGCAAGCTGATTGATAAAATTTAATTTCAGCAATTTGAAAAATCCCTCCAACATATTTTCCAGTAATCGAAACAATAAATAAATTCCAATAAAAACCACCATAAAAGAAATGAGCGGAAGATATTTAGAGGAAACATTAAACCATTTATCGATATAAATTGCTGTTAATTCACTTAGATACACTGCAGCCATAATACCGATCACAATAGCAAGCAGGGAAACGATGGAGTGAATTAGTCCCTTCCTGTATCCGTGAATAAAGGCGAGCAATAAAAGAATGGCAAATACAATATCTAATATCACGTAGAATAAATAAACTGTTTGTGCTGAAAAATTATTTTGCGAACGAAATATTAATCTCCGCTTAACATGGCTTTCACCATTGCGGAAACTGCTTTTCCATCCGCTTTTCCTGCAAGTTGTTTTGTTGCGGCGCCCATTACTTTTCCCATATCCTGAGGACCTGTTGCACCCATTGTTGCAATTATGGTGTTCAGTATTGCGCGCAATTCATCTTCACTCATTTGTGCAGGCAGGAATTTTTCTATCACAGCAATTTCTTCTGCTTCTACTTCCGCAAGTTCAGGTCTGTTTTGTTGGGTATAAATTTCAAAACTTTCTTTGCGTTGTTTCAATAATTTTTGCAAAACCTGCAATTCTTTTTCGTTACTTAAAGTATCATCGGCACCTTTTTCGGTTTTCGCTAATAAAAGAGCAGATTTAACTCCCCTCAATGCACGCAATCTGCCTTCCTCGCGGTTTTTCATGGCAGTTTTAATATCTTCATTTACCTGATCGAATATTGTCATATTGTTTGTTTTAGAAGTGCAAATTTCGGAAATTTTGGGAAACTTGTCGTGAATCAGGAAAAAGGAGAGAGGAAAAAGGAGAGAGGAGAAAGGAGTTTAAATTTCTTGCGAAATTTTTGTTGAAGTCCGTTAGTGAGATCCTCGCAAAGAGCGAGAGCGTCACTATCTCCTATGAGAAAATCTTTTCAAATCGTTTGTTTTCCTATGTCCCATTTCCCATGTCCTATGTCTGTCCTATGTCCTATGTCTTGTGTCCTATTTCCTATGTCTTATGTCCTATTTCCTATGTCTTATTTCCTATTTCCTCTCTTGGGCAAGCACTTTTTTATAATACGCCTCATACTGCGGAAGTATATTTTCCAGTGAAAACTTATTCGCCTGCATTATTGCATTTTTTTTGAATTGTTTTAAAGTTTCTTCATCCTTTAAAATGAGCATTGCATTTTTTGCCATGTCTTCCACATCACCAACATTACTTAAATATCCAGTTACACCTTGAATATTTATTTCGGGGATTCCGCCGGTATTTGTAGAAATAACCGGTACTTCACATGCCATTGCTTCTAATGCTGCAAGTCCGAAACTTTCTGTTTCTGAAGGGAGAATAAAGAGATCTGCAATTGCGAGTAATTCTTCAACGGCTTCTTGTTTTCCAAGAAAATAAACATCATCCTCCATACAAACCTGACGCGTTAGTTTTTCTACGTTTTGCCGTTCAGGACCGTCACCTATTAATAATAATTTTGCAGGAATTTGTTCTTTAATTCTGCAAAAAACCTGTACAACATCTTCCACTCTTTTTACTTTTCTGAAATTGGAAGTGTGTACAATTATTTTCTCTCCGTTTTTTGCAATTACCTGTCGGAAATGTTCTTTGTCTAGTTTTTTAAATCTGCTGAAATCTATAAAATTTGGAATTACTTCAATATCTTTTACTATATCAAAATTTGTATAAGTATCATCTTTCAAACTTTGAGATACTGAGGTAATGCCGTCGCTTTGATTAATGGAAAATGTAACAACCGGAATAAAGGTCTCATCCTTGCCCACCAAAGTAATATCGGTTCCGTGTAAAGTTGTGATGAACGGAAGATGATAATTTTTTTCTTTCAGAATTTGTTTTGCGATATATGCAGCACTTGCGTGCGGAATGGCATAATGCACGTGAAGCAGATCGAGTTTCTCAAAAAGTGCAACATCCACTATTTTACTGGCAAGTGCAGTTTCATAGGGCGGATATTCAAAAAGGGGATAATTGCTGAAGTTCACTTCATGAAAAAAGATGTTCTCGTGGAAAGAATCCAGGCGAAATGGTTGTTTATAGGTGATAAAATGCACTTTGTAGCCCTTATCAGCTAAGGCTTTCCCGAGTTCCGTGGCTACAACCCCGCTTCCTCCGTAGGTTGGGTAACAAACAATTCCGATTTTCATAGTGTGAAGGTAATGGGTTTAATAATGGTGTGGAACTGATTTTTGTTCCATAAAACGCGGATTTTTGAAATTAACAATTTATGCAGGCGATTGTCACAAAGAAAAACTTAGTGACTGCTTAGTGTCTTTGTGTCTTCGTGGCAAAAATACATTTTTGATAGAGCCACTAATCAATTCCAGTTTTAAGTTTAAATCCATCTCGAATTAATTCATAACCAAATGTAATAACCAGAAATTGGATAAAACAATTAATAACAAATAAAATGATAGTAAACACTAAATGTATATTAGCTGGATCTATAAATATAAATATTGGAAATCCGATCGTATATCTGGCAAATTGAAAAATGTAACATACAAAGGCAAGGAAAAAAACATAACTCCAAAATAATATTGTGCGATTTATTTTCATTTTCAATCACTTGCAGCACCACCAACAACACCCTGACTCAAAAAACTTTCGTAGATCACATCCATGATCTTATTTCTTATTCCTTCTGAACTCAATTTATTGGGATCAGCAGTTGGTTGAACGCGGTTTGAAAGAAAAATATATAAGAGGTCATATTTAGGATCGGCCCAAACACAAATTCCTGTGAAGCCTTGATGACCGAAAGTTTCGGCAGAAGCGTACTGACTGCATGGAGAAGTATTGATCAAATCCGGTTTATCAAAACCCATTCCACGGCGTGAAATACTGCTTTGTTTTTTTGTCCAGGCGTTAATGGTTTGTTCGGGTAAATATTGTTGTCCTCCGTAATTTCCGCCGTTCAGCAACATTTGATATAAAATAGCAAGGTCCTCAGCATTGGAAAATAATCCGGCATGGCCTTCCACGCCACCCATCATTGCAGCGCCCATGTCGTGTACATATCCCTGAACAGTTTGATAACGGAAATAATTATCATTTTCTGTTGGAACAATGCGCGACTTATCAAAATTATTTAATGGATTAAAACATGTTGTCTGCATTCCAAGCGGAGCATAAAACATGGAATTCACAAATTTATCTAAAGGTACTCCGGCAATTTTTTCTGCTATTCTTTTTGAGATATATAATCCGAGGTCACTATATACATAATTATTTTTTTCCTTGAGCGGTTTATTTTGAATTAAACTCCAGATAGTATCCTTATAATCGTCGCGCATATACAATCCATCTGCAACCAAAGTTGTAAATCCTTTTATCGGGGACTGGTTATAATATGCAGGATCAATAGTTCCATCTTCCTTTAATGTTTTTTTATAAAAAGGGATCCAGGCAACCAATCCGGATTGATGTGTGAGTATATCACTCAATTTTAAATTAGCAATTTCAGTTCCTTTGGTTTCCGGTAAATAATCAACTACGGTTTTTGAAAGATCGAGTAAACTATCGCTGTATAATTTCATCAACATGGATACTGTTGCAGTAGTTTTTGTTACGGAAGCAAGATCATAAATACTGCTGAGTTCCACCGGCGTTTTTTTGTCGTATTTATAATAGCCGTATGCTTTATCCCAAATTACTTTTCCGTTTTTTGCAACCAATACCTGACAGCCCGGAGCAGCCTGAACAGCAATACATGCTTTTGCTATGGAATCAATTTTATTTAAATAACGAATATCCATTCCTACCTCTTGCGGAATTGTATATTTTAATCTGTTTAGTGAACCTGTTTGAACACCATCGTTCGCTAAAAAAATTCCTGAACCAACAGGTAATTTCCCATCAAAAGGAATTGCCCCAAACATAGCCATAGCAGTAGCTTGTTGTGTGTAGGCATCATCGTCGTAGGCAACAATATGATATTGAGCTGTCTCAAATTTTTCGAGTGAATAAGGTGTGCCGAAAACCACTACTGCAGTTTTGGTTGCCAAAGAAAGTTTCCAGATCAGATTTTCCGTATTTGCAGTAACGCCATATTCACTTGTTCGTGCGCGTTTCATATCATGAACCCCAACTACAACCACTTCATATTTTTTCAGTTTTTCATACATCTGAATAAAAGTGGCGGGATCGGCGTCCTTACTGATCTGATAATTATCTATTTTAATATATTTTCCTAAATATTCCTGAAAGGTTGATTTTTTTCCGTTGCCAACACTTAATGATGCAATAAAAACGGTATCAATTTTTTTAAAAGGAATAAGACTATCGATACCGTTTGCAAGTGTTATACTATTTTCTGTAATTTTTCTTTTTATTAAAGTTGCTTTATCGGAATTAAGATCGAAAGTTACATTTTGTAATTTAACCGGTTTGTATTTATTCAGTCCGACGAATGCTTTTGCCTTTAAAATTCTGCGCACACTTTCATCGAGTCTTTCCTCTGTAATAGTACCAATTTCTATTGCTTTTTTTATGGATTCGTAAGCAAGTGCAACATTTTCGCTGAACAATAAAAAATCGTTTCCTGCTAAAAATGCTTTTACTTCCAATTCTCCTGTTTCATAATAAGCACTAACTCCTTTCATATTTAATGCATCGCTGAAAACCAATCCGCGGAAACCAAGTGTATCGCGTAAAAGATCTGTCCCTATTTTTTTTGAAATGGAAGATGCATGATTATTTACACTATCCAGAGAAGGAATATATAAATGCGCCAACATGATGGAACCTAATCCTTCATTCATCAAAATTTTAAATGGAAATAATTCCAGGGTATCGAGATGCGTATAAGAATGATTAATGATCGGCAATGTAACATGACTGTCTGTAGATACATCTCCGTGACCCGGAAAATGTTTTCCGCAGGCAAGAATATTATTATCCTGCAGTGCATTCATGTACATCAAACCCTTTAAAGCAACATTATATTTATTCTCCCCAAAAGACCTGTCGCCAATAACCGGGTTTTGAGGGTTATTATTTACATCGATAACCGGAGCAAAATTGCAGTGTACTCCTAACCTTTTAAGTTGTTGGGCAATTGCGGTTCCAACCTCATAAACAGTGGAATCGTTGCTCATGGCACCCCAGGTGAGCTGACGTTGGAAAGAGATCACAGAATCCAGTCGCATAGCAGGTCCCCATTCGGCATCCATAGCGATCATTAAGGGGATTTGGGACATGCTTTGATAGTTATTGGTCAGTTTCACCTGCCGCATGGGCCCTCCCTGCATAAAAATGAGTCCGCCTAACTGATATTTTTTGATGAGTGTCTCAATTTCTTTCACATGGGCAGCATCCTTATTGGAATATGCCGCAACCATAAAAAGCTGCCCTATTTTTTGATCAAGGGTCATTACCTGCATGAGGGAATCCACCCAAGGGTAATTCTGATCGTAGTAAGCTAGTTTCTTATCTGTATCAATTTCAGGCGGTTGTACACGGAAAGATGCCGATGCAAAACCGAAGGTAAATATTAATATGAAAAAAAATCTTGAATACAATCGTGTCGTTTTTAACTATGACTTTAAACTATTTTGCAAAAGTAATTCGAACTTTATGCCAACAGTATCTATTTACACATAAACTGTTGTTATCATCACTAAATTTAAGACAATAGTTCAAAGGAATTATCTTTATTTGCAAAGAAACGTTGAACTTGTTTTTTTTGATACAACTTTGCAGAAATAATTTAGTTCAGAGAGGCTGAGGCATACATGGCAGACATTATTCATTTATTACCGGATTCGATAGCAAATCAAATAGCCGCGGGGGAAGTTATTCAGCGACCTGCCTCGGCAGTAAAAGAATTGCTGGAAAACGCCGTGGATGCAGGTGCTACGGAGATCAAGCTGATGGTGAAAGATGCAGGAAAAACACTTATTCAGGTGATTGATAACGGCTGCGGAATGAGTGTAACGGATGCCAGAATGTGTTTTGAACGCCACGCAACATCTAAGATCAGAACCGCTGAAGACATTTTTAAGATCAAAACAAAGGGTTTTAGAGGGGAAGCGATGGCAAGTATTGCCGCAATTGCCCAGGTAGAGCTCAAAACCAGACTTCAAGAGGAGGAGATTGGAACCCGAATAGTGATAGAAGGGTCTGATATTGTTAGTCAGGAACAGGTGCAATGTGCAGGCGGAAGTAATATTTCAGTGAAAAACCTGTTTTACAATGTTCCGGCCAGGAGAAATTTTTTAAAATCAAATACGGTTGAATTAAAACATATTATTGACGAATTTGAACGTGTGGTTTTAGCGCATCCCGGTATTTTTTTCAGTTTGCAGAATAACGGGATAGAATTATTTCATTTGAAACCGGGAAACTATCGCCAACGCGTAATTCATTTATTCGGCAGTAATTACAATGAAAAATTGGTACCGATAGAAGAAAATACTTCGGTTGCAAATATTCGCGGATTTATCGGGAAACCCGATTCTGCAAAAAAAACCAAAGGGGAGCAATTCTTTTTTGTAAATAATCGCTTTATCAGAAGTCCTTATTTACACCACGCGGTTATGAGTGTATATAATGATCTTATTGCAGAAGGAAATTATCCTTTATATACAATTTATATCGATATTGATCCGTCTCGTATTGACGTGAATGTGCATCCCACAAAACAAGAAATAAAATTTGAGGACGAACGGATAATTTACACCTTTATTCAAGCCGGTGTGCGCCACGCATTAGCGCAATACAGCGTTACACCAACACTGGATTTTACTTTAGATCCCACCTTTGCCAATCTCCCGAGTTTTTATAAAAAACAACCGCAGGATACCGTTTCTAAAAATCTTTCTTTTAAGACCTACGAAAGCAGGATGAATGAAAATCCTACTTTTGAGAAAACGAATTTCCCTGATTTTCAACCGAAAGATTTTGATCGGGAATTAACAGCTGTTGAAAATAAGGATATAGAAAATTCCGGTGGGAATGAAGAAAGAATATTCGGATATAATGCAGAAACAACTCCTTCCTTTCAGATTCACAATCAATATATCGTAGCTCAAATAAAATCTGGGTTTATTGTTATTGATCAGCAGGCTGCGCATGAAAGGATCTTATATGAAAAATATCTTGCGCAATTGCACAATAAAAAACACCATACGCAACAACAATTATTTCCACAGAGTTTAACTTTATCGGGAGCAGATGCGGCAATATTACTTGCGTTGTTGCAGGATATAAATAATCTTGGATTTGATATTCAACCATTTGGCAAAGAAACTTTCGTAATACACGGAGTTCCGGTGGAATTTGAAAATGGCAATGAACAAAAAGTAATTGAGGATCTTATTGAACAATTCAAAGAGGATAAGGCCGCATTAAAATTGCACAAACACGAAGTGATAGCAAAATCGCTTGCAAGGTCAAATTCCATCAAACGCGGGCAAAAATTGGATGAGCGCGGAATGCGCCATTTGACCGATCAGTTGTTTGCGTGTGCAACACCATTTGTTTCTCCATTCGGAACATTAACCTTTACAACATTTTCGCTCGACGAATTAGCAAAACAATTTCAGAAAAACAATTAAAATATAGATGTCGAATTTTCAATTTACGAGATTTAATTATTTACCACCTGCAATAAAAAATTTATTGATCCTGAATGGATTGGTATTTTTAGCAACCGTTGCCTTTCCGGACCTTATTTATAAGTTGGGTTTATATTATCCGGCATCTCCCAATTTTCAACCCTATCAGATCGTAACACATTTATTTACGCATGGAGATTTTGGACATGTTTTTTTTAATATGTTTGCCTTATGGATGTTCGGTTCAGTGTTAGAAAATGTTTGGGGTCCGAAAAGATTTCTGATCTTTTATTTTGTAACGGGTCTTGGTGCCGCAGCATTGCACATGGGCGTAAATGCATATCAAATTTATGAGATAGCGGGTACGGTAAATCCCATGAGTATGAGTTTTACGGAATATGAAGCAAATAAGATATTTAGTTTTATGGGCCCTACAGTTGGTGCATCAGGTTCGGTTTATGGAATTTTGATCGCATTTGGCATGCTGTTTCCCAATACATTATTATATATCTATTTTCTTCTTCCCGTAAAAGCAAAATATGTAGTAATAATATTAATCGCCATTGAACTCTATCTTGGGTTTATAAATAGCCCAACAGATAATGTGGCCCACTTTGCACATCTTGGCGGTGCTTTATTTGGATTTTTATTAATTAAATATTGGGGGAAAAATAAACGACGTTTTTATTAATGAATATCAGAGACGACATTAAACATCAATTCATGCATGGCAACGCAATAATGAAAATATTGCTGGTGAATGTTTTGATATTTGCCGTTCAATCCATTATTTTTTTAATAGCGTATTTTAGCGGATTTAAGGAAGAGTATGTATTATTTTTAAGTAAATGGTTTTGGGTGAGTACGGATCTCAATGTATTAATAACAAGACCCTGGACATTATTCACCTCGATACTCATGCATGATCCTGAGGATATTTTTCATATTCTGAGTAACATGTTATATCTTTTCTTTTTTGGAAGAATATTTATTGATTTTATCCCGCAGAAAAATTCCTGGCCTTTGTTCCTTACAGGAGGACTTGTGGGAGCTTTCGTTGCGATCGCAACTTATAATTTGGCGCCATCTGTAAAAGATTTTGTGGGAATTCCGATGGTTGGCGCTTCAGCAGGCGTTATGGCAATTGTACTTGCTGCAGCAACTCTGGCACCGAATTATAGCGTGGGTCTTATTTTAATAGGACCGGTAAAATTAAAATATATTGCATTAGTGGTTGTGGTAATTGATCTATTAAGCATTCCTTCAGAATATAATTTGGGCGGACATGTGGCGCATCTCGGTGGTGCACTTACCGGTTATTTATTTATCAAGTCTTACCAGAGTGGCCGCCCTTGGTTCGACTGGTGGCCGAAATTTGAAAATTTTATTTTTAGAATATTTGAAAAAAAGAAACCTAGGGTTGCATATGTAAATCAACATCCAACTCCTAAAAAAACAGCAATGGGAAGAGATGAAAAAGACATTGATGATCAGGTTAAAACAGATGCCATTCTAGATAAAATAAAGGCAGGTGGATACGACAGTTTAAGCAAAGCAGAAAAAGATTTTTTATTTAAAGTCAGCAATAAGAAATGAAGTGGTGGCATAAAATAATTTTGTTTTTTACAATTCTCAATTTGATCTTCCTGTTGGGAGCTTATATGGCAATGTATGTAAGCCCGGAAAGTTTTTGGCCTGTTGCATTTATCGGATTGGGTTATATTCCCGTTTTGGTGGTTTATCTGTTTTTTATGCTCCTCTGGTTTTTTATGCACAGAAAGGTATTTTATGTTTTGCTCGTATTTTTAATTTTAGGTTTTAATGCGCACAGAAGTTATTTTGCGATCGGGTCGCTAAAAAAGACAAATACAGAAGGAAAAAAAACATATAGTATTTTACAATATAATGTTCAGGGATTTGATGCTTATAATAAAGATGGTAAATACCTCAACAGAGAAGAAATAATTTCCAATATTGCAGAAGCAAAAGCGGATATAATATGTCTGGAAGAATTTAATACCTACCATGATCATCCGACTGAAAAGAGCAATTTAGATATGGTTATTGCCGCAACAGGATTAAACCATAAGTATTATTATAAGGCATATGAAAATTCGAAATCGACCAGAAGTTTCGGATTGATAATACTTTCTCGTTTTCCTGTTATTAGTTCCGGTCATCTGGAGTATTTATCACTCAGCAGATTAAATTCCACGATATATGCTGACCTGCTGATAGAAAATGATACCATAAGAGTATTTTGCTCGCATTTACAGTCTACTCAATTAAGTCATTACGATCTCGAATTTATTGAAGCGAGCAATGAAGCGCAAACTGATTTTGATGCTGATAGAATAACGAACAAATTAAAAATGAGTTACGCTTTGAGGGCGCAGGAGGCAGATACAGTTTCCACTTACTTAAAAAAATCGCCTCATCCTATTATTTCCTGTGGTGATTTTAATGATACACCTGTTTCTTATACCTATCGCAAAATGAGTGAGGATCTTCAGGATGCCTTTTTGCAAAAAGGATTTGGCATTGGAGCTACCTATGCACCATTTCCATTTATAAGAATAGATTATCAGTTATTTGATGAGGATAAATTTGATATTGTTGATTTTAAAAGGATCAAAGAGAGATCAAGCGATCATTATCCTTGTGTTACTACGTTTGTGATGAATGAGAAATGAGTTATGAATAATGAGATTGATCCTCGATAGCCGGATGTATTTACTCCTGCCCAATGAATATTGACTCCTGACAAACCTCCACGGACACACGATTCACGAATAAATGAGTTATGAGTGATGAGTGTGATTCTTTATGGCCGGAATGACTCACTCCTGACTAATGACTATTGAAATTGGGTGAGTAGTGAGTGCTGAGTGGTGAGATTGATCCTCGATAGCCGGATGTTTTTACTCCTGACTATTGACTATTGACGGAAAGAGGTGAGATTGATCCTCAATAGCCGGATGTATTTACTCCTGACTAATAACTATTGAAGGAAAGTGGTGAGATTTATCCTTGAAAGCCGGATGTTTTTACTCCTGATTAATGACAATTGACTCCTGACAACCCTCCACGCCTCACGATTTCCTATTAACTTTGCAACATGGAAAAGGTGTTATACCATCAGAATACTTTATTGGTTTACAATACATTATCGAGGCAAAAAGAGACTTTTGAACCACTGCATCCCCCTTTTGTAGGCATGTATGCCTGCGGCCCTACCGTTTATAGTGAACCACACCTTGGCAATTGCAGAAGTTTTGTTTCTTACGATCTGATGTTCCGCTATTTGTTGCATTTAGGATATAAGGTGCGTTATCTGAGAAATATCACCGATGCAGGGCATGTGGAAAGCACCAGCGGAGAAACTGGTGACAGAATAGGAAAACAAGCCAAACTGGAACAAATTGAACCAATGGAAATTGTACAGAAATATTCTGTAAAATTCCATCAGATCATGGAAACTTTAAATTGTTTGCCACCAAGTATAGAACCAACTGCAACCGGGCATATTATTGAGCAGATAGAAATGACAAAAAAAATAATGGAGAAGGGATATGCATATGAAACTGCAGATGCCATTTATTTTGATGTAGATAAATATGCTGCCACGCACAATTATACAATTTTAAGCGGTAGAAATTTAGATGACCAATTAGAGAATACAAGAGAACTTGACGGACAACAATCGAAAAAAGGGCGATTGGATTTTGCGTTGATGATTAAAGCAAAACCGGAGCACATTATGCGTTGGCCTTCACCTTGGGGAGATGTATATCCGGGTTGGCATATTGAGTGTTCAGCAATGAGCGAAAAATATTTAGGGAAACAATTTGATATTCACTGCGGTGGAATGGATCTCATTCCCACGCATCACACAAACGAGATCGCACAATGTGTTGCATGTAACGATACTGATCCGGTAAAATATTGGCTGCACCCAAATATGCTTACCGTTAACGGACAAAAAATGAGTAAGAGTTTGGGGAATGCATTTTTGCCTATAGAATTATTTGAGGGAACACATCCTTTATTAGATCAGGGTTACAGCCCTATGACAGTGCGTTATTCTATGCTACAAGCGCATTACAGAAGCACACTGGATTTTAGTAATGATGCATTAAAGGCAGCTGAAAAAGGACTAAAAAGAATGATGAATGCAGTGCATTTATTAAATGGCATCAGTGTGTCAAACGAAATAAATAATAATGAAGAAGCGAATGTAAATAAAATATTATTCGGAACCTATGCTGCAATGAATAATGATTTTAATTCGCCACAGGCAATTGCCGAATTAAATGAAGCTGCAACATTAATTAATACCTGGAATGATCTGCAGAATAAAACCGCAAACATAAAAGCTGACACTTTACAACGATTAAAAGATCTGTTACATCATTTTCTTTTTGATATTTTCGGATTACAGGAAGAAAAGGAAAATAACAACGAAGCATTGAATGGTGTTATGGAGCTTGTAATTGATATCCGAAAAGATGCGCGCGGAAAAAAAGATTTCGCTACTTCCGATAAGATACGCGACGGGTTAAAGTCGGCGGGGATTCAATTAAAAGATGGTAAAGAAGGCACTTCCTGGGATATGGAATAAATGAACTCAAATCTTTTTATGGCCAATTCATTTGATCCGGTTGCGGATATTTATGATGATACTTTTTCGAAAACTCAAATTGGAAAGGCGCAAAGAGATATTGTGTGGAAATACCTGGACAAAAAAAAGTTCGTAAATAAAAATATTTTAGAGATCAACTGCGGCACCGGAGAGGATGCGATTTTTTTGTCGAAGAACAATAACCTTACGGCAACGGATGCATCGGAAGAAATGTTGAAAATTACCAATGAAAAGATCAAGTTAAATGAAATTGGAACAAGGTGTAAAACATTGCTGTGGGATTTGAATGATCCCTTCCCAGGTGATCGCGATGAAAAATACGATCTTATTTTTTCTAATTTCGGGGGGCTGAACTGTTTATCATCAGAAACATTAAAAAAATTATCCGCAGAATTATTTACTCTTTTACGATCAGGTGGAAAATTGATATTTGTTGTAATGGGGAGAAAATGTTTATGGGAGTCTTTTTATTTTTTATATAAAGGAAAATTTAAATCTGTTTTTCGCAGAAGAAAATCCGGTGTTGTAAAAGCTCCATTAAATGATAAAATATTTGTGGACACCTATTATCACTCCCCGCGAGAATTCATGCGGTTTTTTGATGAAAATTTTAAGTTAAATAAAACTTCGCCTGTTGGTTTTTTCATTCCGCCATCTTATCTTGATCCCTTTTTTACAAATAAAAAAAGGATGCTGAATTTATTTACTCGTCTCGACCAAATGGTATTCAAGGTCGGAATTTTGTCAAACTATGCCGATCACTATCTTATTGAATTGGAGATGAATTAACAAGGTGTTAAATTTGCCTTAATTCATAAGAGTGAAAGTTCTACTAACCCACGGTTATTTTCTTAGTGAAGATCTGAAAGAACAACAGATCATGAAGCCTTATGTGCCATTGGGGATCTTATACATTTCCGGATATCTTGAAAAACATAATATAAATCACGAAGTTTTTGATTCTACCTTTTATAAACCGGAGGACCTCCAAGCCTATATCATCGAGTACAAACCACAATATATTGGTATTTATGTAAATCTGATGACCAAATTGCAGGTGTTAAAAATTATTGCATTTATTAAGGCATCACCAGAATTAAAAGATATAAAAATTATTTTAGGTGGCCCGGAAGTTCGCAACCACGCCGATAAATTTTTAAACAATGGTGCCGACTTTTTAGTATTAGGTGAAGGAGAAGAAACCTTTTTGGAATTAATACAAACTCTGGATGCCGGCGATAAGAAAAAAATACAGGAAATAAACGGGATTTGTTATTTGAATGAAAAAGGAAGCCTCGTTAAAAATAACGAAAGGAATAAAATAAAAGATATTGATGCTCTGCCTTTCCCAAACAGAAAAAAAGTTGATTTGTTTAAATATCTGCATGTGTGGAAACAATATCACGGAAAAAATGCAATATCCATTTCCACCATGCGCGGTTGTCCTTATACTTGTAAATGGTGTAGTCGAGCAGTTTATGGTTTAAGTTACAGAAGGCGCAGCGCAGAAATTGTAGTTGCAGAAATTATAACCATACAAAAAGAATATTCGCCGGATACTTTGTGGTTTGTAGATGATGTATTTACGGTAAGCCATAAATGGATGCAGGAATTTGCAGCTGAAATTAAAAAACAAAATGTTTCAATGCAATACGAATGTATTACACGTGCCGACAGATTAAATGAAGATGTTTTTCAATTATTAAAAGACAGCGGTTGTTTTCGTGTATGGATAGGCGCGGAAAGCGGGTCGCAAAATATAATTGATGCAATGGACAGAAGGGTGGATGTAAATCAGGTTCGCGCGATGATACAATTGGCAAAAAAATATCAGATCGAGGCAGGTACTTTTATCATGTTGGGTTATCCAGGAGAAACGGAAAGCGATATCATGGAAACCATTCATCATTTAAAAACTTCCGATCCCGATCATTTTACGATAACTGTTGCTTATCCAATTAAAGGCACTGAATTATATCAGGAAGTAGAATCCGACTTTATAGACCAGATGCCTTGGGAAACATCAACCGACAGGGATATTGTTTTCAAAAGAACCTATAACGAAAAGTATTACGCCTATGCTGTACGCCATGTTGTAAATGAAGTTAATTATTTTAAGAAGCAAGCTCCGATGTTTAAATTAAAATCCATGGCGGCAAAAGCGGGTATGTGGTATTACAGAACAATGAAGTCATGAATAAAAAAGTTCTGATCATAACCCCGGGTTTCCCAAAGGATGAACATGACAGCACCTGTGTACCTTATTTGCAGGATTATTTAATGGCATTGAGTAAAAGGATCGGAGTGGAAAATATTAAAGTAATAGCCACACAATATCCCTTTAAAAAAAATAATTATTTATGGAATGGAATTGAAGTGATTCCGTCGGGTGGAGAGAATAAAAAATCGTTTCATTATTATTTTACACTGAAACGCACCATGAAAAATATTTCGCGTTTATTTAAAAAAGACAGTTATGTTGTGCATGCGTTTTGGTTGGGTGAAGCGGCATTTATCGGTAACCGCACGGTAAAAAAGTTTTTTACCCATATGATCGTCACCTTAATGGGTCAAGATGTAAAACCCGGCAATCGTGTAATGCAGTACCTTCAGCGCAACACCACCTGGTTTGTTGCACTTAGTAAAAATCAGGCAATTACATTTAATAAAAATTATAAAATAGAGGCTGATGATATTATTCCTTTTCCAGTTCCCGCGGTAGATGGGGCGACATTAAATAATGATCGCGAAATTGATCTGTTATTTGCAGGCTCATTAATTGATGTTAAACAACCATTTCAGTTTATTGCTATTGTTCAAAAATTAAAAAAGGACTTCCCGGAAATTAAGGCAGTAATGGCAGGTGGCGGAAATTTGTCGGAGAGAATAAGAAGGCAGATAGAAACAGAAAACCTCCAAACAAACATAAAAATTACCGGTGCTGTGGAACGGCCAAAGATGTTTGAATTGATGTCGCGTTCTAAAATACTTGTACATACATCTTCCTTCGAGGGGCAATGCCTTGTATATGCTGAAGCTTTGGCACATGGCATGTATGTTTTAAGTTATGATATCGGAAGAATCGAAACCACTGAAAAACATCAGGTATGTAGCTCAGAACAAGAGTTTTATGACAAAATTTATAAATTATTGACATCTGAACTTAATTTTACCCCTCAGGTGTTTATAAACCCGGAAGAAACAGTAGATTCCTATTTGAAATTATACTATCCGAAAAAATAAAGTGCAAAAAATAAAAGGCATCATATTATTTAATCCAAGAGCTACGAATCACAAAGCGAGAATTCCGAATTCGGTGTTATCGGTTGCCGCTTCTATTGAAGGTAAATATAATTATGTGATCGTGGATGGAAATTTAGAATCAGATCCTCTGCGGAAAATAGAAAATTATTTGAGCAGCGGAAATTATAATGTATTCGCAAGTTCTGTTATGCCGGGTCCGCAATTAAAGCAGGCAATTCCTTTTTCTAAATTGATCCGCCATAAATATCCTGAGACCATAATTATCTGGGGTGGATATTTTGCAAGCAATCAATCGGGTGTAGTGATGGAATCCGGATTTGTTGATCATATTATTTATGGTCCCGGCGACCGTGCATTTCTAAATTTGTTGAATGCATTAAACATGGAATTGCCATTGGAGTTAATTCCGAATCTCATTCATAAAAATGATCAAGGCAAAATAATTAAGAATCACAAAGATGAACTATATGAGCAGGATGAATTAGCTGCTTTGCCTTATGAAAAATTAAATTCATTTTATCCTATCCAAAGGTATTTGGGAAAAACCTGTTTAGGAGCAAAAACTATTGCATACCACAGCAGTATCGGTTGCCCTTTTAGTTGTGCTTTTTGTGGAATAGTTCCCATTTTTAATGCGAGATGGAAGGGCAAATCAGCGCAATTAATTTATAATGATATTAAATATCTGAAAGATAATTTTGGTGGAAATGCCATTGAGTTTCACGACAACAATTTTTTTGTCTCTGAAAAACGGACAGCAGAATTTTGTGAGCTCATTAAAAAGGAGAACATGGTATGGTGGGGAGAGGGAAGAATTGATACAGTGGATAAATACAGTGATGCCACCTTATCAGCAATGCGTGAAGCAGGATGTAAGATGATATTTTTTGGTGCTGAAACCGGCAATGATAAAATATTAAAAATGATGGACAAAGGCGGCACGCAAACAGGGGAACAAATTAAAAAATTCGCCGCCCGCATGAAAAAATTTGATATTATTCCGGAATATTCCTTTGTGCTTGGAACACCTGGGGCATCCGAAGAGGAAGTGAATGCACAAATAGATGAGGATATCCGTTTCATCAGAACAATAAAAGAAATAAATCCTGATACAGAGATCATTATTTATGTGTATAGTCCGGTGCCAACGGAAGGCAGCGAATTATATGAAGCTGTTAAAATGAACGGATTTCATTTCCCCGAAAAATTGGAAGATTGGGTATTACCCGCTTGGGAAAATTTTGATCTGCGTAAAAATCCGCTTACTCCATGGCTCAAACCATACATGATCGATAAAATTAAAAATTTCGAAACCGTATTGAATGGATACTATCCTACAGTTAGTGATATCAAACTAAATTCTACAAAAAGAAATATTATTTCGCTTGTATCTGCGCTGCGTTATAAAATGCGATTTTATCATTTTCCTTATGAAATAAAAGCACTGCAAAAATTTTGGTTGAAATACCGTCAACCCGAAACGGAAGGATTCTGAAATGCGCATCATAAAAAAAATCGCACAATTATTTATTCAACCGGTGATAAGAAAAAGAATTCACCGCACCTCTATTTATAATTGGAAGGATATTACTTTACATCTTCCACCGGGCATTTTTCATCCTGCCTATTTTTTCAGTACAAAATTTTTACTGCAGTATTTGTTAAAAATTGAAGTTACCGGAAAAACTTTTTTGGAACTCGGAGCCGGAAACGGGTTGATAAGTATGGCTATTGCAAAACGTGGCGCGTTGGTCACTTCAACTGATATAAGCACTAAGGTGATCGAACATCTTAAAGAAAATTCACGAGCGAATAATGTTGATCTTACAATAATTCAAAGTGATCTTTTTGATCAGGTGCCAGAGCAACTGTTCTCCATCATTGCAATTAATCCTCCATACTATCCTAAAACACCGAGAAACGAATTTGAGCAAGCCTGGTATTGCGGTGAAAATTTCGAATACTTTGAGAAACTATTTCGTGAGCTCCCCAATTACCATGGCGACAAATCGCAGGTGTTAATGGTCTTATCAGAAGAATGCGATTTGAAACATATCAGGTCCATTGCCGCAAAAAATGGTTATGACTTAAATCTGAGAGAAAAAAAGCGCATATATTGGGAAATGAATTATATTTTTGAGATCAGAAGGGCATGAATAACAATTTATACATAGAACACAGTAATATTCCATCGCAGGAGACCGTAAAAAATAGTGTTTTGCGCTCACTCATTTATTTTGATATTTTTAATTATCCACTTACAGCAAATGAGTTAGTTCAGTTTAGTTCTGTTAAATTGCATGATATACAGAGTATTACTCAGGCATTGGATGATCTCACACAACATCTCCTCATTTTTAAATTTGGAGATTATTACTCCCTTAAAAACGACCCTTCACAAATTGAACGCAGAAAGAACGGCAATAATACTGCGGCAGAAATTTTACCAAAAGCACTGAAGCGTTCTAAATTTATTTATAAATTTCCCTTTGTAAGAAGCGTGAATATTTCGGGATCCTTGTCTAAAAATTATTTTGACGAAAGCACCGATTTCGATTTTTTCATTATAGCAGAAGCAAATCGTATTTGGTTGTGTAGATTGTTGTTGACCTTTTACAAAAAAATATTCCTGTTCAACTCCCGCAAATATTTCTGCATCAATTATTATATCGACACCACCGATCTGCTGATACCGGATAAGAATTTATTTTCAGCGACCGAGATCATCACATTAAAAAATCAGACTGGAGAAGCTGTGTATAAAGATTTTATGGAAACCAATACCTGGGTGCAGGAATATTTTCCAAATTATTTTCCTGACTATTTATTTATGGAGGAAAAGAAAATGCCTGGGCTGAAGAAATTTTTAGAAAGTTTATTTTCTGGCAAGATTGGCAATTATTTTGATGACCTTTCATTTAAAATTACTACCGGATTTTTGAAAAGGAAGTACAGACATTTAAAAAAGGAAGAATTCAATGTGAATTTGCGCACGAAAAAAAATGCATCCAAACATCATCCTCAGGGATTTCAGTTTAAGGTTTTGAATGCTTTTGAAGAGAAATGCCGAGATTTTGACGGAAAACATCATGTTGGAATAGGGACTTAGGAAATAGGAAGTAGGAAATAGGAAGTAGGAATACAAATTGTGGATTAAAAAAAGGGAACCTGCCTGACGCGGTCAGCAGGCAGACGCGGATGACGCTGATTGGGCGGAAAAAAAAGGATAAAAATGATGCGGGAATCGGGACACTGGATACATAACTTAGGACATAAGATCTATGGCTTAGAAAAGATTGAGGATATAAATTTTCGTAGAAAATTTATCACTCACGATTCACGCCTCACGATTCACGAATGACGATTGACGACAATGGCAGATATATTATTAACGAATACTTATTTCATGCGGTTTGATCCGAAGAGGTTCAAGCAGATGCAACCGTATCCGCCGTTGGCTACCTTGTATGCCGCTTCCGTTATACGTAAAAATGGATATAATGTTTCATTTTTTGATACAGTTTTTGCAAGATCAGCTTCGGATATTTTTCCTTTAATTGAAGAACACGCATCCAAACCTTTTATTATTTATGATGATGGATTTAATTACCTCACCAAAATGTGTCTGGTAAATATGCGTGATGCTTGTTTTGAAATGATAAAACAGGCTAAAAAAAATAATTGCACCGTTATCATTTCCAGTTCAGATGCAACTGATCATTGGAAACAATATTTAGATATAGGAGCGGATTATATTTTAATTGGCGAGGCAGAACAAACACTTATTGAGTTATTAAAATCCCTGGAAAATAATACAGATAAGAATTCCATAAACGGATTAGCATTTATTCAAAACGGGGATTACATCAAAACAAATAAAAGAGAAGTGATGCATGATCTTGATGCGTTAGCTTTTCCGGCTTGGGATCTTGTTGATATGGATCTTTACAAAAAGAACTGGATCAATAAGAATGGGTATTTTTCATTAAATCTCACCACTACCCGCGGATGTCCCTTTAAGTGTAACTGGTGCGCAAAACCTATTTACGGCAACAGATATAATTCGCGTTCTCCGGAAAATGTTGTCGAGGAAATTAAATTATTGGTATCGAAATATCAATCCACACACTTCTGGTTTTGTGATGATATTTTCGGTTTAAAACCGGGTTGGATAAAAACATTTTCAGAATTAATTCAGAAAGAAAAACTTACAATAAAATTTAAGATACAATGTCGTGCAGATCTTTTGTTGGATGAAAATAATATCGAACATCTTGCAAAAGCCGGTTGTGATGAAATTTGGGTGGGTGCTGAAAGTGGTTCTCAAAAAATATTGGATGCAATGGATAAGGGAACTACCATAGAACAAATTCACACTGCAACACGATTAATGAAAAAACATAAAATCAAACCTTGTTTCTTTTTGCAATTCGGATATTTGGGTGAGACGAAAGAGGATATTAATGCAACACTAAACATGTTATTCGAATTAATGCCTTACGATATCGGCATCTCTGTTTCCTATCCCTTGCCCGGAACAAAATTTTTCGATATCGTGCAACACGACCTTAAAGAAAAACAAAACTGGAACGACAGCGATGAACTTGCATTGATGTTTACTTCTACTTATTCCGGAAAATATTATAAGCAGTTACATCGCTATGTTCATAAACGATTCAGAAAGGTGCAAGGATTTGAGGGAATTAAAAAAGTATTTACGCATCCAACACAAGTTTCATCTTCAGAATTAAAAAGCATCATTGCGTTGCCTTATTTTATTCCGATGAGTTATTGGAATAAATTTAAATTGCGTTTTTCAGAAAATTGAATTGGAAAGTGGTTAACGAATCAAAGTTACATTCCCCATCTGCGACTGTTTTTGTCCGGTCTCAAATTGTACTTCAACTACGTAAGCATATACTCCGTTATTAAGTGATTTGCCATTAATAGTTCCATCCCAGCCATTGCTCAGATCGTAAGGGGAAACATTTTCCCTGATAAAAACAACTTCACCCCAACGATCGAAAACAGAAATTTTTGTTACCAACGTTAAGTTATATCCGAACACAAAAAACACATCATTATTTCCATCACTATTTGGAGTGAATGTATTTGGAATATACAAAATATTTCCCGGATCTGGTAACACTGTTACAAATGCATTATCCGTTGCAATACATCCGTTCTCGTCAACAGAGGTCATAATGTAATCAGTGGTATACGGTGGAAGAATTGTTGTGATAGGACAAGTGATACAATCTACTCCATCAGAAGGGCTCCATGTATAATCTCCACCGGCATCGCTGAATAAAATAATATCTTCGCCATAATAAACAGTGGTATCTCCCCATGCAGTTGCATAATTATCGTCGACAGAAGTTTCTACACTAATAGTATTAAAACATCCATTCACATCGGTATAATCGTAGGTTAAAGTATATGGTCCGCCCACACCTGCAAGAGATGTTACAAATTGATCTCCTGCTGTTCCTGTGCCGCTGTAAATACCTCCGGCAGGATCAGCGGTGAGTGTAATAAATCCTTCTTCCATACAGAAAATATCATCAATTACCCAGGTTAAAACAGGAAGCGGGTGAACTGTAAGATTTACTGTTACAAATGAATCGCAACCGAATACGCTGCTGTAAGAATAATTAAATGTTCCACTTGTTGAAGCAATTGCACCATCAGGTAAAGTATATGTTTCACCGATACATATTTCAGGATTTAATATCGTATTAAATGTAGGATGAACCGTAAGATTTGTAGTAATTATGGAATCACAATCTTTTGTTGTCAACAAATTAGAAATATAAATTCCACTCGTATTTACAACTAAACCATCGGGTAAAGTATAATTTGCATCATCACAGATTTCTGCTGTAACAGAAATATCAAAAACAGGATGCACTAAAACAGTAGTGCTGATTGTGGAATCGCAGCCCGCTCCTGTAATTAAGGTAACATCGTAAATACCTGAAGTTCCAACTGCAACACCATCCGGCAAAATATAAGTTTCACCATCGCATAAATGAATGGTAGTTGTAATTATTGGAGTTGGGTTTACAGATAAATTAATTGTGTAATTAGAATCGCAACCTGCTGTGGTTACAAATGCATTAAAATAGGTACCCGCAGCACTTACAACAGTTCCATCAGGTAAAATATAGGAAGATCCTGTACAAATAGATGGATCAAGTGTAAAATCATAAATAGGATCAAGGGTTAAAATGGTGGTAATGGTAGAATCGCAACCATGCACGGAAGTGAGAATATTAGTGTAAGCTCCTGCTGCATACACAGCTGTTCCCGTTGGTAAAATATATGCATCACCATCACAAACAGATGCATTTACAATGGATGTATAGGTTGGATAAATATTGATCACATAGGTTGATGAAGCATCGGGACAGGCGGTACCGCTAATTACAAAATTCGTTATCGTATAGGTTCCCGGAGTTGATGCACTTAGATCAATTGTTCCGGTTGTAGCATCAATCACTATTCCTGCAGGTGAAGCCGAAAATGTTCCAAACGTTGCTCCTGCTGCTGCAATCGGGGATGGGTCACTATCGTTTATACAATAAGAAGTTGACGCATAACTAAAATTTGGAACGGGTGGATCAGAAATATTAACGGTAATTGTATAGATAGCAGTGTCACCGTAACAAATACCGGTTAAAAGCGTATTTGTAAATTCATAGGTTCCGGGAACAGATGCATCAAGGTCTATAACTCCTGTAAAAGCATCAAATACCAATCCTGCAGGTGTGGCGGTAAATACACCGGGATCTGCGCCGGGAGCATAAATAGGAACCGGGTCAGGATCAGTTGAACAAAAATCAGCATATAAACCGAGTGGGAAACCCGGAAAAGTAAAATCTGCTATATAATTGGTGATAAGACTTTTTGCTTTGATAAAAACACCCGAATCCCAAACAAAATCTGACTCATCGCCTATTGACAATTTCAGGTGGTACCATTCGCATGGGGTCACTACCGCTTGTGCCGATAAAACGGTTGTAAATCCGTCGTACTCAATATAATACGGATCGGTTCCCCATACACCAACTCCCCCTGTGCCGTTCGGAACATAATACATTGGGTAACTTCCGGCATTTACGTTGTCGATCGTAACCGGTAGTGTTGTTCCGGGTATCAATGCAATATTTGTTGCAACAGGATATCCGGGTCCACTTATCCAAAAAACGAAAGCATCATTGATGGAACCAACATATTCGGGATATTCATCTGATCCAAAAACATAATCAAAACCTAAACTATCACCGGGAGAATACACGTCAAATTCTAGAATACATGCATCATGGGTTGTTCCAACTCCTGGGTAAGCATCCAGATCCGGATCTCCGGGCCAACCATTATTTGTTCCGGTACTTCCGCTGTTATTTGGGCCTGTGATATTCGTTACGCGGCCGGTGGTAAGAATAATTCCACTATCAATTCCAACGTTACAATCCACACATTCAAATTTTCCAAAAGCGAGGTTATAACAGTTAACAACAGCGTTGTCAATAATAACGCCATCCCCGGCCAAATATGTAGCTATTTCGTCAGCAGTATAACCTGTTGAGGAAGTAATTTGACCGAATACATTTGCCGTGGACAAGGAGACCACCAACAAAAGAGTTAATATGTGTTGTATTAATGGACGAAAACTGACCTGCATTTCGATTGTGTTGATCGGTTACAGGGCTAAACAAGGGTATAAATTTACGATAACTTTACACAAATTTCCAAAAAGATGTATTTGAGACCACATAAATTTATCCACCGGACAGCTATTGCATTTTATATAGTTACTACATTTACAGCTTGTTCAACTACAAATAATGTTATGAAAAAAGTGATTTACACTCCAAACGCACCTGCCCCGATAGGTCCATATTCTCAGGCTATTGAAGCAAACGGTTTTGTTTATGTTTCAGGACAAATTGCCATAGATCCAACTACAAATGAACTTTACACCGGCGCGGATATAAAAGTGGAAACAACCCAGGTGATGGAAAATTTGAAAGCAATAATTACGGCTGCAGATTGTGAAATGAAAGATGTTGTGAAGTGCACCATTTTTTTGAGAGATATGGCTGATTTTGCTGAGGTAAATTCCGTTTATGCCGAATATTTTCCGGAATATGCACCGGCGCGTGAAACGGTTGCTGTTGTGGGGCTGCCTAAAAATGCGAGGGTGGAGATCAGTGCTGTGGTGGGGAAGAGGTGAGTGGTGAAGGGTGAGTGGTGAGAATGCTTCTCGTAAGCCGAATATTTTTACACCTGACTAATGACTCTTGACGGTGAATGGTGAGTAGTGAGTGGTGAGTGTGATCCCGATAGCCGGAAGCATTTATACCTGACCAATGACTCTTGACAAATGAGTAATGAGTTATGAGTAATGAGTTTGAATCTGGTAAGCCGAATGGTTTTACTCCTGACGGTGAATGGTGAGTAGTGAATGGTGAGTGTGATCCCGATAGCCGAATGGTTTTACTCCTGACTAATGACTCTTGACTAATGAATAATGAGTTATGAGTAATGAGTTTGAACCTGGTAAGCCGAATGGTTTTACACCTGACTAATGACTCTTGATGGTGAATGGTGAGTAGTGAGTGGTGAGAATGCTTCTCGTAAGCTGAATATTTTTACACCTGACTAATGACTCTTGACCAATGACTAATAACTCCCGTCATGCTAATGATAAATGCCGGTAAACAAGTTCACCGGCATTGTACATATAAACATAATCACAACAGTTATTTTGCATCTTTTGCCATTTCCTGGCAATGTTCTGCATGTGTCAGATGTTCGCGTAATTTTGGTAAGGTATTGTTTGCTAAAGTTTTAACCTCGGCATTTTCACAATCTTCCGCTGCTTTTTCAAAACTGTCAATGGCATCTTTATGATACTTTACCATTACGTCAGAATATTCCTTATCAAAGTCAGCGCCTTCTTTTTTGGAAAGATTTTCATACTTTCTTTGTGCTTCGTTTTCGGCATAGGTTGGAATGGATATACCCAATTTAGTAGCCAATGCAATTACTTCGGCATGCAGTTTTTTATGATCGTTAATAAACATGGTAGCCATGTCTTTTGTTTCCTGCATTGTTGCAGATGTTGCAGCCAGCTCAGACAAGTAAATGCCATCGAGATTCGTTTCAGCTGCAGCTCTTAAAAATTCTGCATCGGGACCTTTATCATCTCGTTTTTCTTCTTTTGTTAAACCGTCGTCATTCATGTCGGACGTTTTTGAATTGTTACAAGAAATAATTACCAGTGCAAACACAGGTAACGCAAGAATTAAATTTTTCAATTTCATAACAGTAGTTTTTGTTTTTTTTTAAATAAATTATAAATAGGATGATGGTATTAGTTTTTTGTATTCATCTATTTGTAAAACAGAATCCTTATCTTTTTCATTTTCCAAACATTCTTGAAAATCATTATAGGAATACCATATTTCCCTGTTATAAAAAGAGAGAAAATGATGAGTTTCTGTGTTATAAAAAGCAAATGCTCGTTTATCTTCCATTAATTTATCTGATAAATCAATAAATTTTATCATCCTGAACAGTTTTTATGTTCAGATATTGCATTTATTATTCCAACTCATTGGAAAGCCAATAAACCACCAATAATATCGAAAAATGGGTTATTTTGCAGGATAATGCAATCTACAACTGTGGAAAAAAATACACAAATGAAATAGTATAAATCAAGAAATTTGTAATTATAAAGTGTATTTTATAAAATTTTATATTCGAGCTATGAGTTCAGGAATTAAGGATCAAAATCAATTGAATAAATTAAAAAAAAGTTTCGTTTGTAAAATTAAATTTCATAATTAGGAGATAATTAAGCATAAATGCCATGTCCTTAATTGCAATATGAAATAGAAAATATCTCATATAGGCTTTTAATGAATTAATTAAAAACATATTATTTCAATTAGTCATTGAAATTTTTGTATTTTCTTCCTTTCCAATTTTGGTCTTTTTCCCCGGATAATTCAACACATATATCCCCAATAAAATAAACAACATCCCGATCAAGTGATGGAAAAATAATTGTTCCCCATCTAAAAATCCTATTATGATAGCCACAACAGGAATGAGATAGGTAACTAATGAGCCGAAAATGGCATCTGTGCGCTGCACTAATGCATAATATCCTATGGATGCTACCACAGTGCCGAAAAAGGAAAGTGCAATTATGCTGGATAAACTGATTCGAAAGAATTCATCGTTTGCATGCGACATAAAACCAGTGCTGAATAAATAAATAATTGCGGGAATACCGATAAAAGAAAATCCAACGGCTCCTAAAACCAGTGGATGTGCGGTTTGCAAATATCTTTTTACAAGATTTGCACTAGTTGCATAACTAATGGTAGCAACAAAAATGGGCAATGCAAATAATAAATTACTTTGGCCGCTTGCAGAATGATCAAATACTACCAAAACCACTGCACCCGCTAAAGCTATTATCAATCCAAGTAATTTATTTTTTTCGAATTTCATTCCGAAAAGCAATACGCCAAGCACGAATGTAAATACCGGTGTTAGAGAATTTAATACACCGGTAATGCCGCTTTCAATATGCGTTTGTGAAAAAGTAAAACAAAAGGCAGGTAATCCGCTTCCGAAAAATCCAACCATGCAATAATATTTTATTTCACTTCTTTTTATTTTTTTGTAGTGAATGAAAATAAATGGAAGGGTTGCAATAAAAGAAAAAGAAATACGAATTGCAGCAACCTGATCCCAGCTAAAGGTTTTTAATCCATATTTCATAAAAATGAACGAAAATCCCCAAATCATGCTGAGAACGATGAGGAGGAGCCAGTTTTGGGTGGAATATTTTTGCATTGGTGATTTTCTTCGATGAGTAATGAGTTATGAGTAATGAGTTTAGCCCTGCACGGATCATACTCTTATTTCTACATGTTACATTTTTCTTTCCTGTACGACTAAAAATTTCAATCCAACGATGGTCCCACTCATTACTCATTTAGTGAATGGTGAGTAGTGAGTGGTGAGCTTATTCCTGCATACATCAAACAATATTTACTGATTTTTACATTTTACTTTCCTGAATGAGTAATGAGTTATGAGTTATGAGTTTTAGCCCTGCTCGCATTATACTTTTATTTCTTCACATTATATTTTACTTTCCTGAAGGACTGAAATTATCAATCCATCGTTTGACCCACTCATAACTCATTATTCATAACTCTTTGAATGAGTAATGAGTTTTAGCCCTGCTCGCATTATACTCTTATTTCTTCACATTACATTTTCCTCTCCTGAAGGAATAAAATTACCAATCCTTCGAATAACCCTCTTCATTTTCCTTACATCACCTTCCTTCCTTTTTTCCCTTAGACCCTTCCCTTCGATTCTTCGAATCTTCTCCCTTCGATTCTTTGATTGCCTCACCCATTCAATTCTTGCCAAATAACATCCTTCAATTTATCCAAATTCTTTCCTGTATGTGAGGAAATAAAGATCGGATCTAATTTTTTGGGTAATTCTTTTTTAAGCATTTTTTCCAATTCTGCATCTATAAGATCGCATTTTGTAATAGCGAGAATTATTTTTTTGGATAATAATTCTTTATTGTATTTTTTTAATTCGCTGAGCAGAATTTTATAGGTTGTTTTGATATCCTTATCCTCACAACTGATTAAAAATAACAAAGCGGAATTGCGTTCAATATGTTTTAAAAACCGAATTCCCAATCCTTTGCCTTCGCTAGCACCTTCAATTATTCCCGGAATATCCGCCATAATAAATGATTTATGATCGCGGTAGGAAACAATACCCAAATTCGGCACCAGGGTGGTGAATGCGTAATCGGCAATTTCTGGTTTTGCAGCGGATAATACGGATAATAAGGTAGATTTTCCGGCATTCGGGAAACCTACAAGTCCAACATCGGCTAAAACCTTTAATTCCAAAATTTTCCAGGCTTCAATTCCGGGTTCACCGGGTTGAGCATATTGAGGGGTTTGTTTTGTAGGGGATTTGAAATTATTATTTCCCAATCCGCCTCTGCCACCCGGAATCCAGATTATTTCCTGACCATCGTCTACAATTTCTGCCTCGATAGCACCGGTTTCAAAATCTTTGGCAACGGTTCCGAGTGGAACTTCCAATATAATATCCTCTCCTTCCTTTCCGGTTCTTAGTTGTCCAACCCCATAATCCCCTGATCTTGCAATTACGTGTTTGCGATATTTTAGATGTAAAAGCGTCCATAGTTGGGCATTACCCCTTAATATAATATGTCCTCCTCTACCCCCGTCACCGCCATCAGGCCCACCTTTCATGGTGTTTTTATCGCGGTGAAAGTGCACGCTTCCGGCGCCACCGTTACCGCTTTTGCAATGTATTTTTACGTAATCAACAAAGTTTTGTTTTTCCATTTTTGAGCAGGTTTTCCTGCTGTTTCCCTCTTATTTAGCTATCTGAATGTTTTGACGCCACAGTATTTACCGCAGCTTTCAAAGCGTTAAAAATTGTATCAATACTACCAACTCCCTCAATCTCCATCAAAAGATCCTGATCTTTATAATATTCCGCCACAGGTTCGGTTTTGAGACGATATTCCTGAACACGTTTGCGTATGGTATCCACGTCCATATCATCTGTTCTTCCACTGGTCAATCCTCTGTTAAGTATGCGTTGCGTAAGTTCTTCCTCTTCCACAACAAGACTTAAAACACAACTTACACTCGTTCCTTTATCGAGCAACATGCTATCCAACGCTACTGCCTGCGCTTTAGTTCTGGGAAAACCATCGAAGATAATTCCGTGTTTTTGTTTGTTTCTGGCTTCTTCCACTGCTCCTCCCAACATTCCGATAACCACTTCATCAGGAACAAGTTTGCCTTCATCCATGAACTTTTTTGCTTCCATTCCCAGGCTGGTTCCCTCACTGATCTGATTGCGCAACAGGTCGCCGGTAGAGATATGCAACAAATTAAAATGTTCCTTCAACTTCTCTGCCTGTGTGCCTTTCCCGCTTCCCGGAGGGCCAAATAGTATAATGTTTGTCATTGAATAGTTTATTAAAAAGTATGCAAAGATAACAGGCTTAGGCGGATTTGCCTTGATCTGACCCCCATATTTACACGTATATACATTGAACCTTTATGGTGTTAAAATGATTATTATTATTAAACTTACCTTTGGGATATGACTTTATTGGAAAAGATTATGGAAACATTGCTGAAAAATAAACAATATCTCGCTTCTAAATATGGAGTAAGTAGTATCGGTTTATTCGGGGAATCGGTTACAGAAGATTTCCATTCAGGCAGTGAAATTGATATCATTGTAGACTTCAAAAAACCAATCGGTCTTGAAATAGTAGACCTCGGCGACGAACTCGAAAAACTTCTAGGTCACAAAGTGGACCTTGTTTCAAAAAACGGTTTGGAAAAAGATTATTACAAAGTGTTTAGAAAGGAAATTTTGTATGTTGGAAAATGATGGCCATTTGTTAATTTGGTAATCTGGTAATTTGTTAATTTGTTAATCCGTTAAGGCCGGCTGTTCCATTATCAATTATCAATTGTCAATTGTCAATTTTTCCCGGCTGTTCATCGGTACATTGGTACATCTTTTTTCATCGGTACATTATCATTATCCTATCATCATTCCTCTCCGGATTTCCTCTCCCGTCTTCATTGCTTGTGCTAAAAACAATACTACCATCTGGTGCATTAATAATATTTCTCAAGCGACCATAAATTTGTGGGAATAATTGTTTTTCATTTTTATTAATGAGTACATGATTTTTGTCGACATCAAATTGTACCAATCTTTCTCCTCTTAAACAGGCAAATATTATACTGCCAACTTCCGTGTTCTGTTCATTAAAATCATCCACATAAATAATTCCACCGGGCGCCCAGGTATCTTCGCCGCTGTGTGCAAATGGGAGAATTGTTCCGCTTGAGGTATTACCTCCAATTACTTTTGGCCAGCCGTAATTTTTTCCCTTTTCAATAATATTTACTTCATCGTGACAACACCATCCATTCAATTCACCGCTTGGTCCGTGTTCAGTTGCAAACATGGTTCCATCAGGAGTCCAGCATAATCCCTGCACATTGCGATGACCATAACTCCAGATATAATTTTTAAATGGATTATCTGCAGGAATATTTCCCTCTCTGTCCATTCGCAATATTTTTCCCGCATTACTTGTAAGATCTTGTGCGGAATTAGGATCGCGTGCGTCACCGGTTCCAACGTATAAATATCCATCAGGCCCAAAACGCAATATTCCCCCATCGTGAAAAAACTTTTTTGGAATAGAATCCAACAGGATTTTATTTTCTGTTAAAATTTCATTTTCAAATTTCAACTGTACTACCCGGTTTCCTGAAGGCATTGTTTCATAAATAAAAATATAGTGATTTTTTTCAAAATCGGGATCCACAACCAAACCCAATAAACCACCTTCGGCTTTTGCACTAATGTCGCGGGTCATCAACAATTTAACTTCCTTGGTTTTAAGATCTACCACTGAGATACGACCCGGACGTTCATTAAATACCAACCTGCCATCGGGTAGAAAGTCCATTCCCCAGGGCACCTCCAAATCCTGCGCCAACACCTCTGGATCCTTTGGCAACAGCACCTTCTGAGCATTAGGATTGGGTTTATTTTGCGAACTGCAATTAAACAGCAGCGTTACAGAGATACAAAGCAGGTAAACACTTAAATTTTTCATCATCATCAAAATTAAAAATAGAAAACGGTTTGTTAAATTACATACATTTTATAACTTTATAGAATAATTATGAAATTATTCAACATCATATTGGGATCAGTTATAGTATTTTTTATTGTAATGTTTCTGCGTTGCGAAAAGGTTACAGAAATTACTGAACTTACGAAAAATACTGAAAGTTTACAAATTGTATTTTACAACGATTCCGTTCCAAATAAAATAGTAGAGATCACCGATAAAAATGAAATAAAAAAATTCGGGAAATTTATTTCCGACAAAGACACACCATTATACAAATGCAGTTATGATGGACAGATCATTTTTGTATTAAATAATGATGTTGCAATTGGCAAAAAAAATACCATCACCATGGAATTTAATCTGCAGCCTGATTGCACACATGTTGCTTATATGTATGCGGAAGGATTGCGGACAAAAGAATTGAGTGAGGAGGGGGTGGAGTATTTGAAAAATGTGAATGGTGAGTAGTCAGTAGTAAGGAAGCTCCGATTGGAACTTTAATCGCGATTCAACAAATGAGTAATGAATAGATTCTCGTTAACCTGATAATTATACTCCTCCTTAATGATTCCTGACAGTAAGGTGAGTGGTGAATGGTTAGTGGTGAGTAAATCCTCGACGACCTGATTATACTACTCCTGACTAATGACTTCTGACAATTTACAAATGATAATTCACAATTTAAAAGTTTGTTACCGCTAAGCCGGATTCACGTCTCACGATTCACGACCCTCCATATCCCATCCAAATTCCTCCCCTTTTCCTCATAATCCAAACCATATCCCACAACAAATACATCGGGAATTTCGAAGCCGATGAGGTCTGCATTAAAAGAATTTAGTCGTGGGATATTTTTTTGTAATAAGGCAATTGTAGTGATTGTTGCCGGTTCTAATTTTTCAATTTCCTGATGCAGATAAAAGATGGTTTTTCCTGTGTCGATTATATCTTCAATTATTACAATATGCCTGTTTTTTAAATTGCTGTTTATACCACTAAAGGCATGAATTTTTCCTGAGGATGTACCTGTATAGGATTTTATTCTGGTAAATATTGTTTCACAGTTGCTATTAAATTGGCGAATAAGATCGGCGGCAAAAATAAATGCACCATTTAATACAATAATAAAAACGGGATCCTTTCCGACGAATTTTTTATTGAGTTCAATTCCTAATTCGCGAATTCGTACCTGTATTTTTTCAGGAGAAATATAGGGCTCAAACTCGAGATCATGTATTTGCAAGTTATGTTATTTATATCCAACAATCAATTGCTGTCCTATGCTGATGGTATTGTCTTTTAGAGCATTCCATTCCTGAATTTGTGTTACCGTGACTCCATACATTTTTGATAATCCGTAAAGTGTTTCTTTTGCCGAAACAGTATGGGTTATAGCTATCTTTTCTTGTGCAGCCTGAGGTGTAATAATTTCTTCCCTTTTAATTTCTTGTTCTCCCTGCGCACCTGGTGGATTGTTGTTTTTTTCCGGTACAACTATCTCCTCATCAAAATCCAGAAATTCATCATTATTATCATCTATAAACTCTTTTTCAACGGGCACATTCTCCTTGTCCTCCGTAGCTTTAGCGGAGGAGGACTTCTCCTCTCTCCTCACTCCTTTCTCCTCCTTTCCCTTCTCCTCACTCCTTTCTCCTTTCTCCTCCTTTAACTTAACCGGATCCTTCCTTTTATCTCTTAAATTAATTTGTTCGCCCACCGCAGGTTCTTCACCTGGTTGCATTTTGTTGTATTTATATAATTGTTCCATTCGCACTCCTTCATCTCTTGAAATGGTCCACATGGTTTCGCCTTCTTTAACGGTATGAAATTTAGTATCGCCCTTTTTGCGTTTTGGCTGCAAATAAAATTTAGTGCCGGGTGTTAAAGTGCCTCCATTTTCAATATCATTATAATCCTTTAAAAGAGATAATTTTTTATGGTGTTTTTCCGCGAGTTTTTCAGGTGAATCTCCGGCTTGAATTGTTACGGCAGGAATGCGATTGAAATAATAAACATCTTCATTGTATCCTCCCCAGGTAAAATTTTTCTCTTTTTTATTTTCATCCTTTTTTTCAACCGGGTCTTTTTTTACTATCGGATCCTCTTTTTCTATTTTTTTATTGTGTTTTTTAGCCTCTGCGAGCGACATTTTATCTAATGCATGCAGATCATATTCTTCAATAAGATTTATTAAAAGATCGGCATACTTCGGATTTGTTGCATAACCGGCAGCTTTTAATCCTTTTGCCCATCCTTTATAATCATCGGCATCTAATTTAAATAATTCGGCATATCGTGTTTTGGAAGATAAAAATTCGGAGTGATCGCGATACGAATCTTCCACATGATCGTATTTTCTGAAACATTCATCCTTTGCATCATCGTCATAATATACTTTTTCTCCCTTCCAATCGGTGTGACATTTTATGCCGAAATGATTATTTGATTTTTTTGCGAGTTCACTTTGTCCCGCACCACTTTCTAAAATTCCCTGCGCCATAGTGATACTCGCCGGAATTTTATATTCCACCATTTCTGCTACAGCAATTGCCTTGTATTGGTCAATATAATCCAACACCGCCTGACTTGGTTGTCCTGCAGAAAGTGCAATGTAAGTAAGCAGAATAAAAAACGTTGTGCAGACCTTTTTCATACCGTATTTTGAATTGCGGATTATCACAATCAAAATTACCTCTCTAAACGGTTGAGGCTCAACTTATATTATCCGCAATAATATGTTATTTATCCAATTTTTCGGGCAATATTGATACCATCGCGGATGGAAATGATCACATTTTCTACCCTTTGGTCTTTGTGAATTTTCTTATTGTAGGCGTCGATTGCAGTAGTGTCTTTGTCCATATTTTGTGCAATTACTTTACCGCTCCACAAAACATTATCAGCCAGGATCCAGCCTCCCGGGCGCACTTTATCAATTACAAGGTCAAAATAGTTGCTGTAATTATGTTTATCCGCATCAATAAAAACAAGATCGAATTGTTGTGTTAAGGTGGGGATAATTTGCATTGCATTGCCCGTTAAAACCTCCATTTGATCTTCCAATTTCTCTAAAGAAATATATTTTTTAACCATCGGGGTAAGCTCTTCATTGATATCGATCGTAACCAGTTTGCCTCCCGGCTTTAATCCCTTTGCAAGGCAAATAGCACTGTATCCCGTATAAGTGCCGATCTCTAAAATGTTTTCAGGATTTATCATACAGGAAATAAATTCGAGAAATTTTCCCTGAACCTGTCCGCTCAACATTTGAGGCATCAAAACCTTTACATAAGTTTCTCTGTTCAGTTCGGAAAGATTATTTGATTCAGGCGACGAATTTTCGGTGATATATTTCTCAATTGCTTCAGGTACAATATTTTCCATTTTGGCGTTTTTACATTAATATTACAAGAATCACAAAATTGTAAAATATTTTTACATAAATTGGCGAATATGAGAATTACAATTTTACGAATTTTTACTTTTTCATTGCTCTTAATTGTATTTACGAGCAGAATGAATGCCCAATACAATTTATCAGTTGCTTCAGAAATTGTGTATCCCGCTGGATTTGAAATGAGTGGATGTTGGGGATATACTGATGATGCCGGAAATGAATATGCAATTATTGGCACCAGCATGGGAACTTCCATTGTAAATATTACAACGCCGGAAGCTCCTGTGGAATTGTTTTTTATTCCCGGAGTGGAAAGTATTTGGAGAGAGGCAAAAGTTTGGAACCAACATGCTTATATTTCTACGGAAGGCGCCGATGAAGGAATGTTGATAATAGATCTTAGTGAACTGCCTTTATCCATTGATACTTTTTATTTTAAGGGCACTGACGCACATCCGTTTACCACAGCACATACATTATTTATTGATGAAAACGGGTTTTGTTATTTATTTGGATTTTCTGTCGCTTTGTTTGTAACAGGCGGTGCCTATATTGTTGATCTGAATCCTGATCCGGAAAATCCTGTTTATGTTGGTGAATATACAAATGCTTATATACACGATGGATTCGTTCGCAATGATACATTATGGGCTGCTGAAATTTATGATGGAAGATTTGAAGTGCTTGATGTAAGTGATAAATCGGATATCGTTTTGTTGGGGACACAAAATACCGGCGCTTCTGCTGCGCATAACTGTTGGTTAAGTGATGACGGAAAATATTTATTTACAACCGATGAAATTACGTATGGATTTATAGAAAGTTATGCTGTGGAAGATGTTACAGATATCGTAAAATTGGATGCTGTTAAACATGGAGATCCGGACTCAACTGTTGCGCATAATGTGTATTATTTAAATGGATATCTTGTTTCAGCCCATTACACGGAAGGGGTAACAATTCACGATGCACATAAACCGGATAATTTAATAGAAGTAGCGCATTTCGACACCACCCCATTTGGCCCAAACTCTGGATACAGCGGTGTTTGGGGAGTATACCCCTATTTTGAATCGGGGAATATTGTTGCCACTGACCGTATAGGAACTACTTTTATTTTACAACCGAGTTACGAACGCGCCTGTTATTTGGAAGGTAATATTAAAGACATCACCACAGAATTAAATATTTATAATGCTCAGGTGACCATATTAGGTACAACAGCATTTGATAATACAAATGTATCGGGCGATTTTCGAACAGGTTATTACGCAAGTGGTATTTATGATATTGAAATAAGTAGTGCAGGATGCGATTCAAAAATTATTAATTCGGTTGAATTGATACATGGAGCCGTAACGGAATTAAATGAAACTCTGGAATGTGGAAATATTGCTGTTCCGGAATTTAATTCCGAAGTATCGCTGAATATTTTTTATGATGTTACTTCAAAAAATATTGTAATAAAATATGAAATGAACGATGTTGGCGATGCGCAAATAATGGTCTCCAATATCGCGGGACAAATAATTACCTCTTTTTCAATTTTCGGCTCGGGTGAACAAAATATCGATGGAAATTCTCTTGCTCCGGGATGTTATATCGTTCAATATCGTGATGGCACTTTTATTCAGAACAAAAAAATAATGGTTTATTGATCTGCGACAACTGGGTATCTGCTCATTTTTGATTTTCTTTGCGTTATTATGCGCCTCCTGCTAATTGTTTGTGTACTATGTGGCCCTTTATTAACCAAGGGACAGATATTACCTGCCTATGGGGATAGCAGGACTGCAACTACCGGATGGCAATTTTTGAAAATAGGTCCGGATGCCCGTTCTGCGGGACTAAGCGAGAGTTTTATAACAATTGTGGATGATGTTTCTTCCCTTTATTGGAACCCTGCAGGTATTACCCGCCTGGATACCAATAAATTGCATTTTGCAATTGCCTATACCGATTATGCGGCAAATACCAGTATGAATTTTGGCGGAATTACTTACAGATTGGGTGACAATACACTTATTGGTGTAAGCCTTCAATATTTTGATGCCGGTGAAATGGAAGTAACTACCGAATTTTTGCCCTTTGGCAACGGACAAACTTTTCGTGCTACAGATCTGGGGATTGGAATTAGTCTTGCAAGAGAGCTGACCGAACAATTCAGTTTCGGAATTACGACAAAATATATTCGTGAAGACCTGGCATCGGTGCACAATCAAAATCTTGTTTTTGATTTTGGATTTCAGTACGATGTTGGCATTGCAAATACCCGTTTTGCAGTTGCTATTTCTAATTTCGGATTTAATTCGGAACCCGGAGGTGAAATTCCGGTATTAAATTTAAATGATTCCATAACTGCAGATGCATTCACGGAAATTTCGGTTCCTACTGTTTTTCGATTGGGATTTGCCTGGGATGCAATTAAAAATGAAACGCATATGCTTACCACGGCATTACAATTAAATCATCCAACAGATAATAATGAAACATATAGTCTTGGTTTAGAATATTGCTGGAAACAATTATTATACGCCAGAAGCGGATATACTTTTGCCTTGGATGACAGAACTTACCCGGCATTCGGGTTCGGGTTGTATCTGAAAAGAAAGTACGGAATAATTAACTTTGATTACGGATTTAACTATTTGAATAATCTGGGAATGATAAATAAGATCGGAATTGCATACACTTTACCAAACGGAAATAAAAATAAAGTAAGTGATACACATTAAATGAAAAAAAATATTTATTTATATATTATTTTAATTTCTCTTGTTCTGCAAAGCAGTTGTGATTTTTTATTCGGCACACGTGAAGATATTGTTACAGAAGAAATATTTGAAGAAGGTGCAATAGATCCTGATCTGGTTCAGGATGAAGTTGGATATGTTCCAATTTTACCTTTTTGGGATGATTTTGTAAATCCTACAGATATTTATTGCGGTTACGATGAAATGATCTATGTAATTGATGATAACGGATTAAATATTTTGGATCAGACCGGAACAATTTATGTCACCTATTATATTCCGGGTACATCGGATGTTACACAAGACAGAAGATTACATACTTATGTAACGGGAAGAGTGGATATTGATGTTGATGACGATGGTATTTTTGAAAACCTACCTGCAATTTATCATTTAACCGGAACCGCGTCCGGTAATATTCAGGTTATAGATACACTTATTCATCCCTTCTGTGACGAAAGTAGAAATATCACTGCCTTTCGGGGTGCTGATGATGAAGCGGTAGAATTTACCGGACTGGCAACCTTGGCAGATAATACATTATATGTTACCCGTAAAGGTCCTCAAAATGACCTTTCCGGCATTGCTCGTCCTGATAATACTGTTTTATTTTTTGATGAAACGGGAGAAAATACAGGTTATGCAAATGGATTATCACCTACAACAGGAAATTTACGTTCCGCCTGGGATATCAGTGCTATTTCCACTTTCGCAGCCCCTCCTCAAAGTTTATCCGGGTTATCGTCTTCTCCGGAATTCATGCTTACACTTTCCAATGTAAATGCTCCATATAAATGTCTGTGGATCACACAAACATCTGATCCGGAATCGGGAATTTCTTATGGTGAAAATGCATTACTAACTGTATTTGATTTTACCAAAGCTGATAGATTTTTATATCAGCCCAACAGATTTATTGATCCAACCGATATTTTTATCGCACCTGATTTTACAGGATATATTTTTGTTGTGGATGCGGGAACCGATTCTTTGTATCAATTTACGCGAAAGGGTTATGAAGGTGTAAATCCACCCGCGGGATCAAGCAGTACAAAACAAATAATTACCTCCTTTGGCGGAATTGGCGATGGTCCTTTTAATTTTATAGACCCGTCGGGAGTTGCTTATTTGAGAGAAACGGTGTATGTGGTGGATAAAGGGAATAATAGGGTTTGTAGGTATAAGTTGAGTACTGACCTGGAATAATAAAAATAAAATCACTTTTATTATCGATTACCTATATATGCCTCTAAAAGTGGTTATTTCTAACTCCTGTAAATTATTTGATCATTGGCTTAGATGTGCATTAATTTTAAACGTGATATGCGGAAGTTAATCATCACACTAACCCAAAAATTCATTTCACTCAACCCCACATACCGTTTACTCATTGATTGTATGTATTTTTGTTATTATGCGCAAGTTCGTGCAAAATATGAGTGAACAGATCAATGCTCTTTTGGTGGATGATGAACTTCCCGCCTGCGAAACCTTAAGCTGGCTGTTACAGGAATATTGCCCCGAAGTTCTTGTAGCGGGAATGGTACACTCCGCACAAAACGCACGAAATTTTTTAACGCAGTATAATATTGATGTTATTTTTCTAGATATTTCCATGCCGGGAGAAAATGGTTTTGACCTGTTGTCTTCATTGCCGGAATATAAATATCAGGTGGTTTTTGTCACTGCGCATAACGATCATGCTGTAAAAGCCTTTAGGGAATCGGCTGTAGATTATTTACTAAAACCTGTTGATGCAGTGGAATTGAAGCAAGCTGTTTTAAAAGTAAAGGAAAGGCTTTCAAAAAAAAATACAGAAAATCAAAATTATGAAAGGTCGATTCAGGATATTTTAAATAAATTTTCCACGCAATCGAAATTGAATCGCATTGCAGTGCCACATTCGGAAGGCGTACATTTTATCCTGGCAAAAGATATTGTTTATATGGAAGCAGATAGTAATTATACTATTTTTCATTTATTAAATGGTGGAAAAATTGTTGCTTCTAAAACCATGGCAGAGTTTGAGTCCCAGCTTCCGGAAGGATTTTTTCGCATTCATAAATCTTTCCATATTAATTTGAGTCATGTAGTAGAATACATAAAAAAAGATGGGAATAGTGTTATTATGAACGATGGAGTATTGTTACCTGTTTCCAGAAGAAAAATTCAGGAATTAATGCAAGCTTTGCTTATACAATGATATGGCCAAAAGATTATTAATTGTTTTTCTGATTTTTTATTCCCTCCAAAGTTTTGCGCAAAATTTTTATAGTAAACAGTTCAACTATCTGAACGGTCTCCCTACTATGCGCATTTACAATTTATTTTGTGCAGAGGATGGTTTTATTTGGATAGGAAGTGAGATTGGACTAATCAGATATGATGGTGTGTCCTTTAAAGTTTTTAGTACGGAAGACGGTCTCCCTGATACCGAGGTTGTTCAAGTTTTTGCAGATAAACAAAAGAGGATATGGGGAATAACGTTTAATGGTAAGATCTTTTTTATAAAGGATCACAAAGTATATAATGAAACAAATAATTCCCTTTTAGATACACTAAATAATAAGTTTGATATTGCAAATTATTTACTCACAGTTTCTTCGGAATTATACCTCTACTCACCATATGATCTTATAAAAATTGAAAATGATAAGATAATTTCTATTCCTTATAAATATGAAGATAGCTGCATTATTTCCTCCCGATTGTATGAAATTAATAAAAAGATATACTTTTCAATTCTTTGCGGAAAAGAAAGAATTAATTTTAATATTGAAAATGATGTCGCAAACGTAAATGAAGATGACATTCCAATGCCTTTACATTACTCCGTTTCAAATTCAAATGAGCAATCCTTCTATATAACCAATAACGGGATATTTTCGAATAAAAATGGAGCCCTTATCAAACCTGAAATGTTTAATCCAGCTGCCAGTGAGATAACAAATTTATTCGTAGATAATAATAATGGCCTTTGGTACTTCGACCTCAATAAAGGGATACAGTATTTTCACGATGGTTTGGTTACTATCTTACTACCGGACTATAAAGTAAATAGTGTTGACCAGGACTTTGAGGGAAACTATTGGATATCAACTATTTCAAATGGATTGTTTGTGTTTTATTCAGATTTTTTTAACAAACAAGTAATGTTAACTAATGAAGATGCTAAATTATTGCCGATCAATAGCCTTTATATAGATGACCGGGACAATATCTGGGCTGGAAATTCTTTTGCAAACATCACGTTGATTGACCATAAAAATAATAAACACAATTTTGATCTTATTGAAATAAACAAGTATGCAAGGATAATAGATTTTGAAGTTGCAGGAAATTCTTTACTTGTAGCTTCCGATGAAGGTGTTTTTGATATTAAAGGCAACGAAACAAATTTAATAGCAAAAAGAATTGGTGGCAGAACAGTAAAATCATTATCGGTGCTGCATCAGGATCAATTTGCTGCAGCATATTCCTATGGCATTTCCATTTTTAAGCGTGAAAATGATATCTGGATCGAAAAACAAATCTTTACCAACAGAGCATTTAGTGTTCAATATAATAAAAATGTACTGTGGTTTTCTTCGGATAAAGGTATTTTTAACTACAAAGATTCAATACAAAGAATAAATACCCCGGAACTTGATGGCAAACGTGTTCTGGATATTATATTTTTTGAAATTGGCCATCTGATACTTATTTCTACAGACGGGTATGGAATTTATGCAATGGACGATACTGATTATTCTATTAAATGGCACGCGGAATCAAAAAACGCCCTCACCACAAATCTCACCCGTCAGATGCAACTGGTTGGTGATACCTTATGGGTAAATTCACCGACAGGATTAAACAGATTAAAGATATCGCGTAAGGGGTTTCAAAAGTTGATTCCACTCACCACCTCCAACGGACTACCATCAGATGATGTCAGGGATTTTCATATTAAAAATAACACGCTTGCAATTGCAGGAGATTTTGGTGTATTAAAATGGAATAATTTCATTCAGCAGATCAATTTACCTGCACCTAAATTTCATATAACAAATATCATTTCAGACAAAGGAGTATACAATTATGAGGAAGAAATTATTTCCGATTATAAGAAAGGATTTATTAAAATAGATTATTCTGCGATTCAATATGCGTCAACTATTCCGCTTATAGAATATTCTATTGACAATGGAAACTGGCAAACAGCCTCAGCTTCGGTTTTAGAGCTGAGTGGCATGAGTCCTGGTGCACATCAATTGCAATTCCGTTTATTACAAAACAATTCACGACATATTAATACAAAATCCATTAATATATTTATTGAAGCCCCTTTTTATGCCCAAAATTGGTTTATTCCTCTCGGTATTGGGTTAATTGCAATAATAATTTCCTCGTTAATTATTTATCGCATTAATAAAACCAAAAAAAAGGCGGTATTACAATTAAAGTTGAGCGAAGATCTTGCATTTGCCGAACAACAGGCTTTACAATCTATGATGAACCCGCATTTTATATTTAATGCAGTTAATTCGGTGCAACAATATATTATTCGAAACGATAAAAAAGAGGCGAACAAATATTTAACGCAATTTGCAAGACTCATCAGATTAAACCTGGAAACGTCAAAAAGTAAGTATATTACCCTGGAGGAAGAAATTGAACGATTATCTCTCTATCTCCAGTTTGAGAAAGTGCGTTTTGGTGATAAATTGGATTATTCCATCACTTTAACCCCGGAATTAGAAGCCGATAAAATATATATACCGTCCATGATAATTCAGCCATTTGTTGAAAATGCAATATGGCATGGCTTAATTTCAAAAACGGAAAATGGCCATGTGAATATCAATATTGAAAAACAGGATTCCAATATCATAATCAAGGTGATAGATAATGGTGTAGGATATACTATTTCTGGGCAGGAGAAAACTAACAGTATAAAAACCAGCATGGGTTCCACTATTACAAAAAGGCGACTTGAACTACTGGAAAAACAAACGGGAAAACCACATTTTTTCATAATCAAGGACACAGATCCCAATAGTGACAGCGCCAAAGGGGTTACTATTGTTATTACCATTCCGTTGCAGAGCTCACCCGTTTAATAACTCGCATTGCACTTTAAAGTGCCATTATTACCATACACTCATTGTTAAAAATTTTTCTCCGGAGCGCCCATATTTTTGATTTTTTAAACCCATACAAATTCAAACAATATGAAAACAATTACTTTTCTTAAAACACTTCAACTGCTGCTTCTGACCATAATTAGTGATTCGTTATTGGGTCAGGCAAATGTTAATTTGTCCAATTTAAGTACAACTGCGGTTAACCAACATTTGCTTCCGGGCAATAATAACAATAGAAATTTAGGTTCTGTCGGAAAATCATGGAAGGATATTTATACAGATGGCAATATCTATCTGGATGATATCGTTTTCATCACCAATAAAAATATTGTTAACAATACTTTTGTAGGTGCCTCCGCTGGAAATGTAACAACCGGAATTGCAAATACCGGAATTGGATATCAATCGATGTTATTTAATACGTTTGGAGCCTATAACACCGGTGTTGGTCAATCTGCTTTGTTATCTAATACAGGCGGAAATTTTAATTCTGCATTAGGAGTAAATGCATTGTACTCCAATACATCTGGAAGTTTTAATACTGCCAGTGGATATCAGGCACTTAATTATAATACAACAGGAAGTAGTAATACTGCAATTGGATTACAAGCTTTATTTTCAAATACAGTTGCAATGAATAATATTGCGGTGGGACACAAAACTTTATTTTCCAATACTACTGGGGAACAAAATTGTGCATTAGGAGCAGAAGCAATGTATTCAAATATTTCGGGGAACTATAATACCTCAGTTGGTTTTCAATCTCTTTTTTCGAATACTACAGGTTACGACAATACGGCAGTTGGCAAAGGAGCTTTATTTTCCAATAACATAGGTGTGCAGAACACTGCTTATGGAAATCAAGCTATGTATTCAAATACAAATGGAAACTTTAATTCTGCAAATGGATATAATTCATTATACCACAATACATCTGGAAGTTTAAACACAGCAAATGGTTATTCCGCGCTTTATTCAAATACTACAGGTTCATTTAATAATGCACTTGGCTTTCGTGCATTAAATTCTAACACTCAAGGAACAGACAATAATGCATTCGGGAAAAACGCATTATTAAATAATACAATTGGAACTGACAATGCAGCAATCGGGACTGAATCAATGATCAATAATACGTCAGGATCTATAAATTATGCCATAGGAAATTACTCTCTTTACAACAATACTACTGGAATTAGTAATGTTGGAATAGGGTATGGTGCTTTATATTTTAATATATCGGGATCTAATAATGTTGGCCTGGGTATTTATGCCGATGTTAGTGCAAGTAATTTATCAAATGCAACGGCAATAGGTAGTTATGCAATAGTTGATGCAAACGACAAAGTTCGAATTGGAAACACTTCAGTATCAAGCATTGGCGGTCAAGTATCGTGGACAAATTTTAGTGACGCAAGAATAAAAGACAACATTCAGGAAAATGTGCCTGGTTTAGAATTTATAAATGAGTTACGCCCAGTAACTTATCATTTTAATATTACTAAACAAAATAAATTATCTGGATTAATTGACACAATGATATGGCAAAGTAAATATGATATCGAAAAAATTCAATTCTCTGGTTTCATAGCTCAAGAGGTTGAATCTGCCGCCTCTACCATTAATTATGATTTTAGTGGTGTTGATAAAAGCGGAGAAATTATGGGTTTACGTTATGCGGAATTTGTTGTTCCACTTGTAAAAGCTGTGCAGGAATTAGATCAAATGAATAACGAATTAAAATCAGAAAATGAGGAGTTGAAAACTAGATTAGATAGATTAGAAAGTTTAATACTTAATAATTCTACAGGTGAAAATGGAAATAATCAGAATGATTTTTTAAGTGCAAATACGCTTCCAGCAAAATTGGAACAAAATATTCCAAATCCTTTTAATGGTATAACTTCCATTCAATATTTTGTACCGGAAAATTCGATGTCCGCTCAGATCAGAATCAATAATAATCAGGGCATTGAACTTAAAGTATTTAATATTACAACAGGCGAAGGCATAATTACCATACATGCAAGTGAGCTTCCCTCCGGAAATTATAATTACTCCTTAATTATCGATGGCAGGATTATCGACACAAAAAATTTAATCATAACAAAATAGTCTCTTTTTCTTAATCTATAAATATTAATACTATGAAAAACAAATTTACCGCGTTGGGAAAAATTAACTCTTGGCAAAAATTAGTTTTATGTTTATTATTACTTATTTATGCTCAATTTGTTTCCGCTCAAGTGCCAACAACTCAACAGCAATTATATGTAACCTTTGGTGCCAGCACCATGCTTGACCTTTCCCCCAATGGATTTACGATCACACCTACAGGAGCCCCGGTGCCTTGTCCCGACAGATTTGGAAATCCAAATTGTGCATTGAAATTAACTCCTACTGATTTTTTAACAGTTACTCCAGATCCGGTATTTGACATAGTTGCAGGGGAGGACTATTCAATAAGCATGTGGTATAGAGGATACACTGCACCAATAGGTGATCTTGAGTTTTTATTTAATAAAACGAATCCGGCAAATACTCCAATTCCTTCTGATTATCACCTTTGTATTTATGATCTGAATAAACCTTATCAGGGTTATTTCTTTTCACCCGTTACTTTTCAACCAATAACGCCGGGAGCTGGTTGGCATCATTTAGTTGGTATGTATAATAGTGCGGGATCAATTTGGACACTTTATATTGATAATGTTTTAGCTTATAATTTTCCTGGACCTGTTGTTACAAGTTCTCCAGGAAATCCGGTTCAAATTGGCGGAGGTTGGGGAGCAGGATATAATGGTCGTGTTGATGATATTGTTTTTTATGATCGTTTATTAACTGTTGCGGAAATTAATCAATTATATACTGATGTTAATTCCTGTGCAATTCCTTGTGGTTGTCCTACTCCAACAGGTTTAGCTTTCGCGGGATGCACAAATCCAAATACATCAGTACTTACATGGACAGGAAATCCTTGTGCATTGAGTTATCAGGTTAGAATCAGAAATGTTACTGCAGCCGGTCCATGGGTTAATTATACATCTGCAACTCCAACAATTTCTATCCCAACAATTCCGGGAAATGTTTATCAATGGAAGGTGCGTTCACAATGTGCAGCAACAGGAGTAATTGTTAATTCGCCATTTTCATCCAATAATAATTTTACTGCCCTTGCATGCAGAATGGGAGATGAGGAATTAACAACGGAAATTTCCGGATCCATACAATTATATCCAAACCCTGCATCCTCTTCTGTTACGATTACAACAACTTCCAATGATGCCGTATTTACATTCTATGACCTTTCCGGAAAAATTGTACTGCAACAAAATGCAACAAGTTTATCTACTGAAATTCCAATAAAAGAATTCCAAAACGGAATTTATCTGGTTAAAATTGAATCAGGTGCAGAATCAGAAATAATAAAATTTGTAAAAAAAGAATAATAATTTCTAAAACAAAAAGGAGGCTATCTGTAAAGATGGCCTTTTTTTATGCTCATCTGTATTCATTTTTAACCTATTTTTGCAGCCTATGAAAAAAATTATTGTTCTCGGCGCCGGAATGGTTGGAAGAGCCATGGCCATTGACCTTAGTAAAGATTTTGAGGTGTATTCCACAGATATAAGTGAAGAAAATCTTTCCAAATTAAATGCATTTAATATCAAGACCATACAAGCAGATCTTTCGAATAAGGAGACTATCAAAGAATTAATTGCAGACAAAGATCTTGTGATAGGAGCTGTTCCCGGTTTTATGGGTTTTGAAACATTTAAAACTGTAATTGAATCCGGAAAAAATACCAGCGATATTTCCTTTTTTGATGAGGATCCTTTTTTATTAAATGATGTAGCCATTAATAATAATGTTACTGCTGTAATGGATATTGGTGTAGCTCCAGGTATGGATAATATTATTTTGGGATACCACAATAAAAGAATGCAGGTAACAGACTTTATTTGTTTAGTTGGAGGATTACCCGCAGCCCGTGTTTGGCCTTATGAATATAAAGCCCCCTTTTCTCCGGCGGATGTTTTAGAAGAATATACAAGACCTGCACGTTTTGTTGTTGAGGGAAAAACAATTACCAAACCTGCATTAAGTGAACCTGAATTGATGCAATTTGAAGATATTGGAACCTTAGAAGCATTTAATTCTGACGGATTGAGGTCACTGATTAAAACAATGCCCAATATTCCAAATATGATAGAACGCACACTTCGTTATCCGGGGCATATTGAATTAATGCGCGTATTCAGAGAATCAGGATTTTTCAGTAAAGAAGAAATTGATATCAAAGGAAAAAAGATTCGCCCGCTTGATCTTACCAGCAAATTATTATTTCCACAATGGAAATTAGGGGAGGAAGAAAAAGAATTTACAGTGATGCGGGTTATTGTTTCTGGAATGGAAAATAATAAAAAGGTGACCTATACCTATGATCTTCTCGATAGATACGACCCTGTTACCAAAACATCTTCCATGGCTCGCACAACAGGATATACCTGCACCGGTGCCGCACGTTTGATACTGGAAAATAAATTTAATCGCAAAGGTGTTTCCACACCTGAATTTGTAGGAGAAGATGAAAATTGTTTTAATACCATGCTTAATTATTTAAAGGATAGAAATATTAATTATAGAATGCATAAAACTGTGCATTAATGTTATATACACCCAACCAAGGCTGTTCATTCGTGCATTCGTGGCAACCCTTTTAACCCATTATACGGATGGAAAAAGTTGCCACGAATGAACAGCCAATAACAATTAAAAATCCTTCTGCACTAAAATTGCCTTTTCTTTGGAGCTGCTAATGGTGGCAATAAAGCCTGTAGTGAATTTAATAAAATCACTTTCTATACCATCGCTGAAAATAATTCCGGCAGAAGGCATATTGGATTCAATTACTAATTTATTGTTGTTTTGAATTTTACCGGCAGTTATTCCAATTTTTGATGTTTTACTTAAAAATGGTTCCCGAACAATAAATAATAATTCATCATCCTGAATAACCGGTGCTTTTTTTCCCGGTGCAGTATGATCAAAAAAATTATAAAGACCGTAGGTCATATTCACTACTGAACTCAACCAACCCGTGGAACCTGCTTTAGTGGAAATAATTATTCCGCTGGATGATTGATCTTCCGACTGAGAGCCATAGGTGATTTTATAACGCGCCGAAACATGCGTCGCAGCTCCAATAAAAAAATCGTTAAATGCAAATAATTTCTGACCATCATTTAAAACAGCTTCAGCAAAATGTGTTTCCTTGAAACTAAATTTTTGGTGCAATACCTTTTCAACGGCTAGATGGAAATTATTAAAATTAAATGGCAATAATACTCCGTCAAAAAGATTTACATCCGGATTCACGGCAACGATAGGAATACCTCTTGCATATTTCGCTGTGTTCGCAACCAATCCATCCTGACCAATTGTGATAACCAGATCGTTAGCACTGAATATATAAGAAGAAACAAATGCTCTATCTATAGTTTTATACTTAATAATTCCATTTAATTTATTTAAAACAGTGTGATAGGTATCTTGTATTTGTTCATGTTCATCCTCATATTGTTTAAAAGAAACTCCCTGTCGCTCCACATAAAATTTCGCTTGCGCTTTTGTATTAAACCTGGTTTGTAGTTGTTCAAGCCGTGTTTTTGCAATAACTACTATGGCGTGTTCAACCATTATTTAGCAGATTTTTTATCTTCCAACAATTGTTCCAACAGATCCGGTGAAATATTGAGTGTTCCAATCTTACCGGCGTTTTCAGCCAATTCGCGAAAGGCTAATGCAATATTCAATTTTGCATTATCGTTACCCGAAATAGCCATTAATGTTTTCCAATCAACATCTTTATAAGGTTTTAACGTACTGGTGAGGGTATAGGATTTTGCATCTGCTTCTTTCTTCTGATTTGCAGTAGATACATCAATCAGTAATTTTTTTTGATTTTCCACTGCAATATCAGCTTCCATTTTCATTTCCCTTAATTTTCGCTGATTATTTGCCATCACAACATCCGATTCCATTTTTTTCTCAGCTATTTGTTTTTTCTTTTCTTCCACGGCAATTTCCGTATTTAATTCGGTCTCCTTAATTATTCTCTCCTGTTCCACAGCAAAATTTCGTCTGTCGTAAATGGCCAGATCAGCATCTTTTTGTAAACGTTCTCTTGTTTCCGTTTCCAATGCTCTTTCCATTTCCGGAGCTGCGCGAATGGCCAATACGTTTACTTTCAATACCTCAATTCCAAGCATGGAAATTAAGGGAGAGGAAGAAAGTGTTTCAAATATTTTGTCGTTTGCCAATTTTGTAGCGCGAATAGCATCTTTGATTCCAAGGCTATGAATATAAGCAGTAACTGCACTTTGCGCTTCATTAATTATGCGCTGAAATAATTTTTCAGAATCGTCTTTTTTGTAAAATCCTTTTGCATTAACGGTAAAATCCAATAACTCTGCGAGCTTTTTAGGGTCACTAATTTTATACGTTATTTGCCCCTGAATTGTAACGGTTTGATAATCCAAAGTAGTTTCACTAAAAATAAAAGGCACATCATTACTCCCAAGTGGAATAGCAGCAATGGAACTCATAGGTTCGAAGTAATAAAAGGCGAGTCCCCGCCCTTCTTTTTTAATTTTGCCATTGGTATAATGAATTACGTAGGCAGTTGAATCGAATTTGATGTAATTTATTCCGAACATGGTTTTCAATTTAGTGAATCTAAGATAAACAAAATCTTTTAGGATACCTGTAAATTGTTATGAGCGTATCCTATTATAATTTCAAGTTTCACAAAGCGTAACTAATCTTTCATTGCTTTTTCAATATTTTTATCTGGAATGAGCCAGATGATTGCCACTATAATAATTAAAGCGGCCGATAAACCGGAATGTAGAAAGGCAAGTGGAATAGCAGCGGTATATAAAACAAGTGATAAGTATCCTTTTTTAGCCTGTTTATTTAGTGCCAGTATTAATGGTGTTGTTCCCTTGTATTGTTTTCTTATGCTATTCTGAAGTATTGTATAGGAGACTGCACAAAAGATCAAAACAATAGTATAGGCAGCAACGGTAATATTCTCGAAACTATTTTCACCCATCCAGGCTGTTGCAAAGGGAATTAATGAAAGCCAGAACAAAAGATGCAGGTTCGCCCACATAATTTTACTGTCAACATGATGAACAGTGTGCAATAAATGATGGTGATTACCCCAATATATACCGATATAGACAAAACTTAAAATATAACTCAACAGTACGGGTAACAAAGGAGATATTGTTTCCCAATCTGTTCCATGCGGAATTTTTAATTCCAATACCATTATGGTGATTATAATGGCTAAAACACCATCGCTAAAGGCTTCAAGTCTGGTAGTTTTCATTTATTCTGATTAAATATTTTAGAAATTACTTTTCATTTTCCGCCTCATCCATTTCTTCCTGAAATTCTTTAAATTCCTCGGTGGTTATTTCTTTGTGTTTTTTAGGAAAATTAAATAACCAGCTTGTTATTACCGGAACAATAAATATGGCGACCGTAATTAAAGAAAAATACAAATCGGTGCGTTCATTTTCGAGAAAATGGCATAATGGTGTATCCCGTCCAAATTCATAGCATAAAAAAGATAATATAAGTTTTATACCAAGCAAGGCAATAATAAAAAATGCGGATGCATTTAAAAAGGTAAATTTTTCCAATAACTTTATTACACCTTGTGCTACAAACCGTATTGCGAGTATTCCAATAAATACTCCTAAACAAATTAACCAAATATTATCGGTATAAGCCACAGCGGCAAACACGTTATCAATGGAAAAAGCAAGATCCATAATATTAACCAATATTACCGTACTCCAAAAATTCCCGATTCTGCCAACAGTGTTTTTATAGAACCAATTATTTTGTTTGTTGAGTGTGTCGTCTGCAGTTTCCGGGGTTGACTTTGTCCTGAAAAAATCAATAGATAAATACAATAAGTATAATCCTCCCAATGCTTTTAACCATACCACCTGTATTAACCAGGACGCAAGAAGTAAGGCAAGTCCTCTGAAAAAATAAGCACCGAAAATACCATACCGCAAAGCTCTTCCTCTTTCTTTTTTTGGAAGGTCCATTACCATTGTTCCCATAACCAATGCATTGTCAACACTCAACATCGTTTCAATCAATATTAAATTAAATACAATTATTCCTGCTTGCGTTGGTGTATGCCCAAAAAATTCAACAAAATCAAATAATAATATTCCAGTTTCCATAATTTTTCGTTTTAACTGATTTGTTCTTTTTGCATTTCCATTTCCCAATTCCAGGCAGAACGCATCATCTCTTCAATATCTCTTTTACATTGCCAATGTAAAACCTCTTTTGCTTTACTATTATCTGCATATATGGCCACAACATCGCCTTCTCTTGGTTCACCAATATTATAATTTAATTTACTTCCACTTACTTTTTCAAAGGCATGTATCAATTCAAGAACAGAAATACCTACACCACTTCCAAGGTTAAACACCTCGTAATTGGTTGTATTTTTATGATCAATTAGATATTGCAAAGCCAAGGTATGTGCTTCTGCAATATCCATAACATGCACATAATCACGTATACAACTTCCATCACGTGTATTGTATTTGTTCCCAAATACGGTAAAACCCTCTTTTTTCCCAATGGCCGTTTGTGTTATGTTTGGAACAAGATTTTCGGGCTCGGCGAAGGGAATTTCCCCAATTAAACCACTGCTATGTGCACCCACCGGGTTAAAATACCGCAACGAAATAAAATTGGCGTTGATTGTTTTCGAATGCGCCTCTATCATTTGTTCGGCTAATAATTTTGTCCATCCATAAGGAGATTCAGGTGCTGAAACCGGTGTTAATTCACTTACCGGTAGTTCAGTAGTATTTCCATAAACACTACAGGAGGAAGAAAATACAAAATTCGGTATATTATATTCTTCCGCTATGCGTAATATATTAATGGTGGAATTTAAATTATTATCAAAATAGATCAATGGTTTTTGCACTGATTCGCTCACCGACTTAAATGCTGCAAAGTGAATTATCCCAACAATATCCGGATGTCCCGATACAATGTTTCTCAATTTAGGCAGATCTCGGCAATCAACCCGATAATTGGTAAATTCTTTTTTTGTTATCGTTTTTATTCTATCGGCAATAATTTGTTTGGATCGGGAAAGATTATCAATGGAAACTACTTCGTATCCTTTTTCCAATAGATCGATAATGGTATGTGATCCGATAAAGCCGGTTCCTCCGGTGAGGAGGATTTTTTTTGTGGACAAGGTTTTAGTTAAGTTCTATGGTTAACAATAATTTGATGAGTGGTAAATTTTTCGAGGGTGAATCCGATTGATGTTTTTTGTTTTTTGATTGTTATTGGATATTCCCCCTGTTTCATACGGAGGAATTTCTCCCGGGTTGTCTCTCCGATTAATGTTCTTTATTTTTTGATTGTTATTGGATATTGTTTTTTATTTTAATTGATAAACAATAATGTTATTAAATTGAAATCATCAGTTAAATATTCTATCCACTCTTAATCTTTACTATTTTCCTTCTCCATATTCTTTTTTGCTGTTTTAATACTTGCCACAAAAATAGAAATTAACTCATTACATTCAGGTTGTGCCTTTTCAACAAGATCTAAACGGTCGGTTAAAGGGGTCCTGTGAATTATTTTTAATCCAGCCCTAGACTCCATTAATTCCTTCAATAAAACTTTTATTTTATGAATAAAGTCTCTACGCGATTCCGCACTCTGTGCTTCTCCATAATGGAGGCCGGGATTTGATCCAGACCGCACTAATTGACTTGCAATATGATTTCCTGCCTTTGTATCATATAATGAATCTACAATTTTAAAAATAAGAACAGTAAAATCTATAAGCCTGTCCTCAAGGTCATAGTTAACCTTCTGTTTTTCATTACTCATTTTTGTTATTTAAGGGTTAAACAATAATTTGGATAAACAAATTAAAATGCCATTTTCCATTATGACAATTCTATTATAATTATATTTTCATGGTCAAAAATTTATGTAAACAAATTTAATTAATTAATATAAAATAACAATCAAAAAATAAAAAACATTAAACAAACCCCTCCCAAAACCAAATCTCTCATCCCTAAACCCTCTCTCACCCTATCAACCTCATCAAATACTCCCCATACCCACTCTTCATCAACGGCGCTGCTATTTTCTCCAACTGTTCTGCATTAATAAATTTTTTACGAAAAGCGATTTCTTCAATACAGCCGATGTTTTGTCCCTGACGTTGTTCAATTATCTGAACAAATTGTGATGCGGCCATTAATGAATCAAAGGTGCCGGTATCAAACCAGGCAGTACCGCGAGGCAATACACTTACCTTTAATTTCCCAAGATTTAAATATTCTTTATTTACATCGGTAATTTCATATTCACCACGAGCACTTGGTTTTAAATTTTTCGCAATATCTACTACATGATTATCATAAAAATATAACCCGGGAACAGCATAATTTGATTTTGGTATTTTCGGTTTTTCTTCAATGGAAATTACTTTTCCTGAATTATCGAATTCTACCACTCCGTATCTCTCAGGATCACTTACGTGATAAGCGTAAATTATTCCCCCATCGGGATTATTATTTGCCGTGAGCAATTCGCCCATTCCCGCGCCATAAAAAATATTATCTCCTAAAACCAATGCTACTTTATCGTTGCCAATAAAATCTGCACCAAGTGTAAATGCTTGTGCAAGACCATCCGGAGAGGGCTGTTCCACATAACTGAAATTGCACCCTATTCTGGATCCATCACCTAAAAGTCGCTGGAAACCCGGAAGGTCATATGGAGTTGAAATGATAAGTATATCGTTTATCCCTGCCATCATTAAGGTGGATAGGGGATAGTAGATCATCGGTTTATCATAAATAGGCATCAACTGCTTACTGATCGCCAAGGTAATTGGGTGTAACCGAGTTCCTGAACCGCCTGCTAGAATTATTCCTTTCACAACTGTTTCTTTTTTGGCAAAGATATTCAATCAGGCAACATTCATTTGGCATATGATATCATTAATATTTAATCATCAACTTACAACTTATGATTTATATCACTTGTCAATTTGATTTCTGTCACCTTTCTGAATCTTATCCCTATCGAATTTTGAATAATTCTAAATAAGGATATTATGAAAAAAACAACCTACCTAACTCTTGCCCTCTGTTTAATGGTTTTTATTACGGCATGCGGCAATAAGGAAACACCTTCTACAAATAATACTCAAAGTGCTGAAAAACCTAAAAGCATGATGGGCGCTGAAACTGAACAAGAGAAAATGATCAAAGACGGACGCGGAATTGGGGAAGTTAAAATGGTTTCTTTAAGCGTTCCCTTAGAACAGGAACGTGTAAAACGCGGAAAAGATATTTATGACATGAAATGTTCTTCCTGCCATAAACTTACAGATGAAAGGTTTGTTGGGCCGGGTTGGAAAGACGTTACTATCCGCCGCAAACCTGAATGGATCATGAATATGGTTACCAATGCTGATGTAATGCTGGAGCGCGATCCGGAAGCCCAAAAAATGCTTGAACTCTGTCTCACACGAATGCCAAACCAAAATGTCTCTATCGGCGACGCACGCGATGTATTGGAATATATGCGCAGTAACGATGGTGTTAAATAACATTTGAAAAACAATCCAAAAATATCAAATTATGAAAAACTTAAGTTTATTATTAATTGTGATAATTGCCGGAATTTATGGTTGTAAACCTAAAACCACCGGAAGTATCGCAACGGGCGATGCAGCCTCCAAAGTGTACGTTGCCCCCGGCTCTTACGACGAATTTTACAGTGTGGTTTCCGGCGGATTCAGCGGACAAATGGCCATTTATGGTATTCCATCCGGAAGATTATTTCGTGTAATACCCGTTTTTTCAGAGGATCCTCAATCAGGATATGGTTACAGTGAGGAAACTAAGCCAATGTTGATGACTTCTCACGGTTTTGTTCCTTGGGACGACCTGCATCATATCGCACTTTCTACCACCAATGGAACACATGATGGCAGATGGGCTTTTGGCAATGGAAACAATACACCCCGTATTGCCCGTATTGATATGACAACTTTCAGAACAGCCGAGATCATTGAATTACCCAATAGCTCAGGAAATCACTCTTCTCCATTTATTACTGAAAATACCGAATATACAATTGCAGGAACACGATTCAGTTACCCTCCGGATTATGATGGCGCAAATCCCGACGTTTCCATTTCAAGTTATAAAGACAATTTTAAGGGGTATTTAAGTTTTGTAGGGGTGGATAAAGAAAGTGGAATGATGGATCTTTCATTTCAGATTCAAATTCCACCTTTAAATACCGATCTTGCAAGAGGCGGAAAAGGTCCGTCACACGATTGGTTCTTCTTCAGTTGTTATAATTCTGAAAAAGCATTTACACTTTTAGAAGTGAATGCAAGTCAGAAAGATAAAGATTTTATTCTTGCAGTTAATTGGAAAAAAGCAGAACAATATGTTAAAGAAGGAAAAGCAAAAGCACAAAAAGTGAAATATGCACATAATTATTTTGATGAAAGTACACAAACTGCAGTATCAGAAATTAAAACTGATGTTCTGGTTTTAGATCCAAAAGAATTAAAAGATATACTGTATTTAATTCCTTGCCCAAAATCACCACACGGATGTGATGTTGATCCAACCGGACAATATATAGTTGGAAGCGGAAAACTCGCCGCAATTATTCCGGTGTTCTCTTTTGAAAAAATTCAAAAAGCAATTGCAAATAATGATTTCGAAGCGGAGTACGATGGCATCAAAGTATTAAAATATGAATCATGTTTGCATGGTGAGGTTAAAAAACCGGGATTAGGTCCTCTCCATACTGAATTTGACAATGTAGGAAATGCTTATACTTCATTTTTTGTTTCTTCTGAAATTGTAAAATGGAATGTAAAAAGTTTAGAAATTATTGACCGTGTTCCTACTTATTATTCCATAGGCCATTTATCTGTACCTGGTGGACCAACAGCTAAACCCTGGGGAAAATATGTAATTGCTTATAATAAAATTACAAAAGATCGTTATTTACCAACCGGACCTGAACTAAATCAATCCGCTCAGTTATATAGCATTGAAGGCGATAAAATGAAATTGTTATTAGATTTTCCAACAATTGGAGAACCGCATTATGCCGAAGCAATTCCTGCAGATCTTATAATGCCTAATTCAAAAAAGATCTATAAGATAGAAGAAAACAATCACCCTTTTGTAACTAAACAGGAAAAGGATGCAAAGGTGATTCGCGAAGGAAATAAAGTGCATATTTATATGACAGCAATTCGTTCACACCTTGTTCCGGATAATATTGAGGGTGTAAAAATTGGTGATGAGGTGTATTTCCATGTTACAAATCTTGAACAGGACTGGGATGTGCCGCATGGATTTGCAGTTAAAGGAGCAAATAATGCAGAATTACTTATCATGCCGGGTGAAACTCAAACATTAAAATGGAATCCGGATCGTGTAGGAGTTTATCCGTTTTATTGTACTGATTTCTGTTCTGCATTGCATCAGGAAATGCAAGGTTATATCCGGGTTTCACCAGCAGGTTCCAATGTGCCTATCATTTTCAGCACAGGAAAAACTGTTGCAGAAGAACCTGTTAGTAAATAAAAAATTTTAACACATAATCAAATTAAAAGCCATGCGTAAATTAATTTATATAATCTTCCTTTCTGCAATAACTACATTTTTTTTAGCTTGCGGAAGTAAACAGGAAAACACTGTTTCAGATACGGAAGGAGCTGCTTTGCCAAAAGGGGGAGGACAAGAATCTGTTGTTGATGATGAATCACAAAAAGACGTTGTAAAGGTTGCGGTAAGTTCTCCTGATCATACAACTTTAGTTGCAGCATTAAAACATGTGGAATATGTTGATGATCTTTCCAATGCCGGACCATTTACTGTTTTTGCACCAACAAATGCAGCCTTCGATAAATTACCGAAAGGAACACTTGATGATCTTTTAAAAGAGGAAAATAAAGCTGTATTAAAAAACATTCTGGAATATCATGTTGGAGTTGGAGGGTATAAAACCGAATACATGCAGGATGGACAGAATATTGGAATGGCAAACGGTGATAACATCAGAATAAGCATGCTTGGAGATAAAATTGTGATCAATGAAACCGCAAATATTGTTGCAACAATTCCGGCTTCAAACGGAATTATATATGTTGTAGATGGCGTTTTATTGCCACCGGCATCAAAATAAATATGACCAATAATAAATAGTTGGGCCGGATTCTTCACCGGTCCAACTTTAAAAATCAGGCAAATGAAAAAAATGTCTACAGCTCCGAGAATCGGAGTATTAATAGCATCGCTATGTTTTCTTGCAACATATAAATTTCCTTTTTGGGTTATTTATCTCACTGCACCGCAATATCCGGAAGGCCTAACACTCTATATCTGGTTGCATAAACTTACAGGGGATCTTGAGATCATAAATGGATTAAATCACTATATCGGTATGGCAATTATCGACCAAAACACCTTCCCGGAATTTAAAATTTTACCATTTGCAATGGGATTTATTATTCTTTCCGGTATAGCAACTGCAATGCTAAGAAATTGGAAGATATTTTATGCATGGACAATATTTTTAGTGCTATTTTCCATTTTAGCCTTAGCAGATTTTTATAGATGGGAATATCAATATGGGCATAACCTCGATCCTCATGCCGCAATTCAAGTTCCGGGAATGAGTTATCAGCCGCCATTGATAGGATATAAACAATTACTTAATTTCGGTGCATATTCCTATCCGCACGGTGGCGGATGGCTGTATATTTCCGGTGTTGGATTGGCATGCATCATTTTGATCATTCGCATTTGGCAGATTAAAAAACATAAATTGTAACCAATGAAGTATTCAGGCTTATCAATTGTAATTATTGCGGTCTCTTTTTTTTCTTCCTGCAGTGTAAAATCTAAACCAATAGTAGAAGGAGTAGATATTTGTGAAAATTGTAAAATGACAGTAATGGAGAAAAAATTTGCAGCCGAAATTGTTACAAACAAAGGAAGGACATTTATTTTCGATGATCTAAAATGTCTTAATAATTATCTCTCGGCAAATTCAATAACTAAGGAGGAGATAAAATTTATACTTGTAACCGATTATTTTCATCCAGATAAATTGATTCCTGCCAACAATGCAGTATTCTATTATTCGGAGGAATTGCACACTCCAATGAATGGAAAAACCGTTGCGCTTTCCGACAGCGGTGATTTGATTAAAATTCAGGAGGAGTACACAGGCATGTCAAGGTTGCTGATTGAGGTAATACAATAAATCAGTTAAATTATTTTATAAAATGTTTTCAGGGATATTTAAAATAATTCTATTTGGGGCTTTGATCGGAATGCAATTAAATGCTTCAGCCGATACCATTTATGTTAAACAGGGCTCGAAATTTACTTCAATTAAACAGGCAATAATTTTAGCCCGACCTTTTGATGTAATTGTTCTAAAAAAAGGAATTTATAAGGAGGGAAATATTCAAATTGAAAAGCCAATTTCCATCATAGGCGAAAAAGATGTGATTTTAGACGGAGAAAATAAGACTGAGATCTTCACAATTGCATCAAATCATGTAAATATTTCGGGGCTTACCCTTAAAAATACCGGTTATTCCAGTATGGATGACCGGGCTGCGATCAAAATAATGGCATCAAGGTATTGCGTTATCGAAGGGAATACTATTGAGAATACTTGTTTTGGAATTTATCTGCTTCAGGTATCTAATTGTGTGGTTAAAAATAATAAACTTAAAGCAAGCGCCGTACAGGAGTTGCGGTCGGGAAATGGTATTCATGTGTGGAAAAGTGATAGCCTGACAATAAAAAATAATACCATAGAACATTATCGCGATGGCATTTATTTTGAATTTGTGACACACGCGGGAGTATATGATAATCAGAGTAAAAAAAATCTTCGATATGGCATTCATTTTATGTTTTCCAATAACGATGAATATACCGGAAATACTTTTACCCAAAATGGTTCAGGGGTGGCGGTCATGTTTTCGAAAAATGTAACTATAAAGAATAATGTATTCGCGTTTAGCGAAGGTGGTGCTGCCTATGGAGTGCTATTTAAGGAAATAACCGATGCACTCATTGAAGAAAATATTTTTCGAAATAATACAGTTGGACTATACATGGAAGGGTCAAACAGATTGGTGATTAAAAATAATATTCTGGAAGCAAATGGCAGGGCATGCAGCATGCAGGCAAATTGTTACGATGTGCAAATGACCAATAACAATTTTGTGGGAAATACTTTTGATATTGCCACTAACGGAACCTTGAGTATGAATGACCTCAATGGAAATTATTGGGATAAATATGAAGGATATGATCTGAATAAAAATGGAATTGGTGATGTTCCATATACTCCGGTTAGTTTATATTCAGTGATTATTGAAAAAATGCCCTATTCCATTTTATTATACCGAAGTTTAATGGTTTATTTGCTCGACCATTCAGAAAAAGTTCTTCCGGGAGTAGATGAAAGTCGGATCAAAGATTATAAACCACTTATGAAAGCTGTTGTTCTATGATCAAAATTCAAAATATCAGCAAAACCTATAATAAGATATCTGCATTGAATAATGTTTCCGTTAATTTATTTCCGGCACAATCCATTGCCTTGATCGGACCCAATGGGTCAGGAAAATCAACACTGATGAAATGTATACTTGGATTAGTTTTTCCTGATAAAGGAACTATTGAAGTGTTGGGAGAAAAAATTACTTTCACCGGAAATTACAGAAAAAAGATTGGTTATATGCCGCAGATCGTTCGTTTTCCCGACAATATGAAGGTGAGACAATTGTTTGATATGATGCAGGATATCAGGAACGATAAAATTAATATTGATAACGAACTTGTTGAACAATTTGAGATAGATGCTTTTATAAATAAATCGCTAGGATCCCTTTCAGGAGGAATGAAGCAAAAAGTAAACGCTGCACTTGCATTTATGTTCAACCCCGATATTCTCATTTTGGATGAACCAACAGCTGGATTGGATCCACTTTCAGCTGAATTATTAAAGGAAAAAATTAAGAAAGAAAAAGAAAAGGGCAAACTCATTATCATTTCTTCCCATATTTTAGCCGATCTCGAAGAAATAACAACGCATGTTGTTTACCTGATCGATGGGGAATTGGAATTTTTTAAAAGCATGGAATCCTTAATAAAGGATACCGGCACACAGAATTTAAGTAAAGCAATTGCAAAAATAATGACCGAAATAAAAGCAGTACATGAAAATAATTAAATATGTATTTCTTGACATCATCCGGAATAAGATACTCATAGCGTATACTGTTTTTCTATTTGCAATTTCATTGGGATTCTTTTCCTTAAACGATAATCCTATAAAATCGGTGAGCAGTTTGTTAAATGTGGTACTTATTGTGTTACCATTATTCAGTATCATTTTTGCCAGTTCTTATTATTATAATTCGTATGAATTTACTGAATTGCTTTTAGCGCAACCTGTTAGACGGAAAAAACTTTTTATCAGTCAGTATTTTGGGGTAAGTATATCGCTTGCAGTTGCCTTTTTTCTGGGCTGTGGAATTCCTGTTTTGTTATTTGCATCAAATGCTGCCGGATTATTGTTGATCTGTGGCGGATTAACGCTCACTTTTGTATTTGTATCGCTCGCTTTTCTGGCATCAGTATATGCACGCGATAAGGCTAAAGGAATAGGTATTGCACTTTTATTGTGGTTCTATTTTGTTTTCATTTACGATGCGCTTGTGCTGATTATGATGTTTGCATTTAGTAATTACCCTATAGAAAAATTCGTATTGGCCCTCGCATTTTTTAATCCGGTAGATCTTATCAGGATCATTTTGTTAATGCAGTTGGATGTTGCAGCAATAATGGGATACACCGGAGCATTATTTAACAATTTTCTTGGTTCGGTAAATGGCATTATTGCCTGTTTTATTGCGATCGGGTTTTGGATAATTATTCCACTATATTTTAGCTTGCGCAAATTTGTAAAAAAAGATATTTGATTTATTTTACTTTAAAAGTATCACCCGGAACGAATATTTTCACCCTTACATTTTCAAATCTCAGGTAGTTGTTTTTATCGCGGGATATTTTTCCCCTGTTTTTCATGTATACTACCTGGCTTTCTCCAGCAACGCTAGCCCTTTTTCCATGTATGATCAAAGCTGTGGCTTCATCAATTCCTACACATAATATACCGGGATATTCACTCATAGCTGAAAACAATCTATTATATCTGCTTCGAGCTACAAAATGCTGATCTACAATTACATTCTCCGCCAAGCCTAACCCTTCTTTAAATTCGATATTATTATCCACTATAGAATAAAAAGTGGAATAATAGGTGGTATCCAATAATTGATTTCCTGTGATCATATATTTGCTCATCACAGCAGCACCCGCACTTGTGCCTGAAATAACGGAACCATTTTGATAAGCCTGATGAATTACATCATAAATAGGCGTGCCTAAAACAATTTCCATAAATCTGTTTTGATCACCACCTGTAATAAAAATTAATTTGGCGCCAAGTAATGAATCAAGCATTTTTTTATCATTTGCTGTTTCCTTGGTGAAATTTAAATTGGCAATGGTATTCTTGCAGTATAATTCTATATCCCATTTAAAATAATAATAGGAGGTGTCAGGTTCTTCTCCCGACATGGGTAATACAGCCACATAATCATTTGGTTTTAAATGAGCCGTTTCCATCATAGCTTTCATTAGAGCCTCTGTGCGATCGCCACCGCCAATGATAAATAAACTTCCTTTTGGATGTTTTAGCGACTGCGTGAAAACAGAAACGGAACAAACTAATAATATAATACTCAGAACGTATTTTTTAAATGCCATCACTTTTATATTTAAACAAACTTAATTTTATATTTTTTTTGCGATCACAACTCCATCTCTATGTTTAGAATAAAACAGTATTGTTACTGATAACCCCAATAATAAACAAGCAACCACCTGATGCGAAACTCCTAAAAAAACCGGAATATTTTTTGAACTTCCCAACAAGGTAAATACACCTAATAAAAATTGGAGACATAATATCAATACAAATGCGCTATTCAATTTATGCATGCGCGTTGAAGTGTATTTTCTGTTTTGAAACCAAAAACCAATAATTGCCAATGCAACAACTATTGCAAAACTGCGATGCAAAAAGTTGATCTCTGTGCTCAGCGCTACTAATTTATCGGCAGTAAAAACTCCATGGAATGCACCCTCCGGAATTACTCTTCCATTCATGAGTGGATAGGTATTATATAATCTTCCGGCATCGGTACCAGCCATTAATCCCCCTAAACTAATTTGAACGAGTATTAAAATAATTATCCATTTTATTGATCTGTTTGCCAATGGATGATCTGATACAACCGGTGTTTCTCTGTAAGATAAAGCAAGCCATATCAAATACATAAAAACGACCAAGGCAAGTAATAAATGTATGGTAAGTTTGGATGGATCCACCCACGGATCTCCATCTAATCCACTGGCGACCATTATCCACCCTACAAAGCCCTGTAGTCCTCCCAAAATAAAAACGACCGCTAATTTTTTAATCCATGCAGCATTAAATTTCTTTTTTAGAAGAAAATAAATAAATGGAAATAGAAAAACGATGCTGATCAACCTTGCCCAATTTCTATGAATAAATTCCCACCAATAAATTTTTTTAAATTGTTCTACTGTAAAGTCGCTGTTTATTTTTGCGTATTGAGCTGAAGATTGATACAATTGAAATTCCTTTTCCCATTCGGCATCATTTCCCGGTGGCAAACTCCCCATTACTACATCCCATTCTGTAATGGACAAACCCGATTCTGTGAGTCTGGTGATGCCACCAATCATCACCTGTATCAAAACCATCACAACTCCTGTCCATAACCAGATACGAACTGCCTTCATACTATTAAATTTATGCAAAATTAAGCCTGAAATACAAAACTTTATCCTGGCATAACAAGAAAAGGTAATCGTAATTAAAAGGATAAATAACTTTATTATAAAGTTTTCATGATTTATTTTTGTTCAACATCGCTGACAAACTACTAAGATCTGCCTTAAATATTATAAAAAGAACTGTATATGAAAAACCTGATACATTACTCTGCCTTGCTTTTCACAGCATTTTTATTGTTCATTTCCTGTAACAAGGAAATTGGGATGGAAGAAAATACTTCAGAGGAGGAAAGCGCACAATACGCCGCCGGCGGGATTTTTTCCAAAAAGGCTCCGAAATTTAATAGTATGTTCAACACCTATGGCAATGGCTGGACAGGTGGTGATGCCACATATTCCATCCCGCTTCCAGATGGCAGAACAGTCTGGATGTTTGGTGATTCCTTTTTAGATACCGTTTATGCTGATTTTTCAAGACCAGGAAGCGACCTGATCAGAAATACTTTTGTGGTACAAAGTGGTGCAAGCCTGACTACACTTGTAACAAACACCATTGATGATCCTGATGCATTTGTAAGTACTCCTGATCCTGCAAACGAATGGTATTGGCCCGGGGATGGAACCGTGATCGGGGAAACACTTTATGTGTATATGGAATATTTTATAAGAACAGGCGCAGGTATTTTCGATTTCCATTATGTGCGCACCGATCTTGTAGCATTTAGTTTACCAGATATTACTGAAATAAGCAGAACTCCGGCATTCGAGGATGAAAATATTATCTGGGGTGCAAGTTTGATGGAGGATGGAGATTATATTTATGTATATGGAGCGGAAGAAACTGCATTTACAAAATATGCGCATGTTGTAAGAATTCCTGCGGATGATATTTACGGAACAAAAGAATTTTGGAACGGAACAACATGGTCAACAACAGAACCTGCATCCAATGTAGGAAGATTAGAAAAACAAAGCGGATTAGCTGTTGATGTTTCAGCACAATATGCCGTTTTTTATACTGCCGGAAAATATCGCTTAGTAACACAAGAAGGATTTTTAGGCCCTACCATTTATACGTGGGAATCAACCACTCCGAAAGGACCATGGAAAGCCCGCCAGACAGTGTATGTAACACCGGAAACCGGTGGTGATCTGTTTACCTATAATGCCTATGTACATCCGCAATTTGTTTTGGCAGATGGTTCTTTATTATTATCCTACAACGAAAATTCATTCGATTTTTTCGATCTGTTTGCAGATGCGAGGATATATAGACCGAAGTTTGTTTGGTATAAATATTTATGAGGAATTGAGTTAAAAAATAATTCACCTTTGGTGTAGGTTTTAAAAATTATGAACAAAAGAAAATCGGGACTAACGTTGAATTGCGTTAGTCCCGATTTTCTTTTGTTATTTTTATAAAATTTGTTTAGCTCATTTCTGAACTACAATTGGTTTTATATCAATAATTTCTACATCATTCCTAATTATCAGAAGGTAGTTTCCTGATGCAAGATTTTTCAAATTGATCTTGTATGGTTTATCACTTCCTGCCAATAATGTATTTTCAGCTAAAATGATATTCCCTGCCATGTCAACAACTGAAACATGTAAATCACCTTTCATTATTTCAGGTCTTATGATATTGATACTTTCTGATGTTGGATTTGGATATATTAACCAATCGGAGGTGTTTATTGATGTAATACCTATCACATCAGTGGTATATTCATTGCGTAATATATATCCGGTAAATCCGTCAGAATAATACATATTGAGAATTATATAATAAGTTCCCGCTTCCAAGCCGATTTGTTCAATGGAAAATTCTTCATCAGAATTATCCTGCATTATAATTGTGGTGCCATCCTGATCCATCAATGTGCACCAAGTATAAGCATTTCGTCCAGGTGTTAATTTTAATTCAATATCGCCTTCATAAGGTAAGGTCAATGAGTAAATATCAACCATATCTCTTGAACCGAGACTATAGTAACCTAAATGTCCTTCCACTTCATCATTAGGTAATAAAACCACTGCTTGTTCTAATATATCATTCGGTTCGGTATCATTTGCTTCGTCCGGTGGAATAAAATTATTGGTTAAGGTATACCCACTTGCATCAAATGTATAATATGTATTTATAACAACATAATAAATTCCGGCTGACAGATCCTCTCTTTCGATTGAAAATTCACCAACAGAATTGGACTGGGTTAGAATAGTAAGTTCATCTGAATCAAATAGTGACAACCATGTTTGAACTCCATTTTCAGTACTCAATGTTAGTTGTAAATGGCCGTCATTAATTAAATTAATTCGATAGATATCGTATACATCAGTTACGCCATTTCCAAAATAATTGATATGCCCTTCTGTTGTCGAATTAACTGGTAATGACAGTGCTGTTGCAAATTCATTATTGGGCTCTTCATCATTTTCAGTTTCCTGAGTTTCAAGATCCGCCCAAAAACTGTAATTAGTGCCCCAACTAAAATAATAAGCTTGTAAATGAATGTAATATGTGCCCGCAGCTAACCCATTTTTAAACACAGTAAGTGTGTCGAAACCATAAACTTGCATAAACATAGTAACTCCATTGGCATCAAATATTGTCAGGTACATATCAAATGTTTCAGGTACTGCCGTAACTGTAAATATCCCATCTTCCGGTAAAGTAATTTTCCAAAAATCACCTTCCCAACCGCTGCCGGCATTTCCATATCCGGTTTCTCCCAATGTTATGGTATTTGCTTCTGCAGGAGTCCCATTTGGCTCTGTTTCGTTGACGCCAAACACGGCTTTTGGCATTATTATAAAAACAATACCCAATAAAAGCAGGTAAATAGTATTTCGCATAATTTTAAATTTGATTAATACAAATTTCAACCAGGAACGGAATAAAATCAGTGATTTATATTACTTACAGCTTGTGACATTTCTCTCTTATCCCAACTTGAATAATAAAAGGAAGGGAGTCGTATTCTCTTTTGAAAATAAGTTTGATTGATATTAGTTTTAAAAAATCCAATGGCCAATTCGCCGGAGAACAATTACTAGATCAGATAGTGAATATTTTGATGTGAATGGGGATGGAATTAATGATTTTGAAGTGGAATTGGTTTGCAGTTCCGGTTGTTTTGTGAAAAATAGATTCGCTTCTATCATTTAATATATTATCCATTTAAAACCTACCTGAAATTTTTCATCCTTATCAGTATGCATACTCATATTAAAATTCAAACTGTGGAAAGGCAGGGTATAAATATCTGGTCTGTCGGCTAACTTGTAATGAGGTATAAAATAGGGGGAATTTGTTGATTGAGATAATCCAATTCGAACTGTAAATAAAGGATTTATTCTCTGAAAGGATCAGATGATTGTAAAAAATATAATCTGAAGAAACTTCTTCCATTGACAGGGCATGAAAAATAATCGGCGTTCATAGGGGTAAATAATACAATGGAACCCACATTGATGATTTCTGTGGATGTTATAATTGTTTATTTATTTGAATCATTAAACGAGGCTCGCATTATTTCAGGCGTAGGAACGAAAGATTACAATACCGTCCATTTCATTATCATCGGAGAATTTAAGACCCGTAAAGTGTGCGAATGCTGTTATAAAAGGAAAATACACCTAAGCTCCAAATATAACACAACCTTTTCGGGCAGTTAATAACAACATTGGCTACGAAATTATTTTAATAGTAATACAAACAAATGAATTAAGGATTATAATCTGCCTTAAAAATTAGGTTCTTATGGCTTATTTATACAGTAATTGTATGGGCATTTCGCAAAGTAAATAGGGATGATTATAATGAGAAGTCTATTGATAATTAGTAAAATAATTTTACTACATTTGGCTTTAAGATATTAAGTGACTTCAAAAACATTCTTAAATGATGAAAATGAAAACTCACAATGCAAGCATGCAGTCTGCAATGCTCTTGATATTGTTACTGAACACTACCGTTTCAGTGTTTTCACAGCGTAGACACATAGAGCATAAACCAATAAATGATCTGGCGATGATCTCCAATGATCTAAAATATGCCAGCACCAATGGCACAGATGGCTATGGTTTTATTTGGGATCTTGAAACCGGCAGGCCAATCCATTCAATTGGCCCCATTGATGGCCCCAATGCACAAATATTTATCAATCCTGAAGGTACAATGAAACTAATTCGCTCAGGAGGGAAAATATCTATCTCACCGATCCTTGATTCAACTGTATTACACACCTACCCTGATTCGCACATTAACACTATTCTAGGAATTGCAAAGGGTACAGGCCACATAATTTATCTTGACACGCTTAGCTATCACGGAAAACATAATTTATGGAAAATGGAACTTGATGGTAAAACAAGAGACAAATTACTTGAATTCAGCACCCTGTCTAATTATGTGAATTATCAAAGAACCGATTATTACACACCCGATATTTTTTATCGATTAGTTGATGATAATACACATATCATTTATTACAATTTTGCAAAAAATGGTAAACTGTACGATTTTTCCGTTAAAAAATATGCAGTAACAGAGGTCAAAACTGGAAAATCAAAAGGCATAGATTATAGTGACAAGGAGGGCTATAAATTAAATGAACCGTTTTTCTACAACGGCAGCTTCCTGGTTTCTGAAAACAGTAATGAGGAAGTCAGGCTAACAAACAGCTCCGGTGTTGCCTTTTATGAAAAGGGCTCTCCATATATCGGCAAGTTTTTTTCAGGCAACTACGAAAATCTTAGTATAGATCAATCTGCAGACGGATCAATGATAGTTGCTGTCAACCTATTCTCAAATTATTCCAAAACCATTGGAATTAGAGAAAATTTCAACTTATTCGGCACTTGAATTTGAAACCTATGCCTTAAAAATCGGATACTCGTTTGTAAGCGGATTCTCAACAAGCACGACTTCGCTTTATAAATGCGATAAATCAAGACCTGATGGGAAAGCAGACCAGCTTAGCAGAACCTTTAAAATAGGTATGATCTCCCCGATCGTTCAAATTGGGACAACAGACAAACAATATTATCTTGAGGCATTTGACTATGCCAAAGCAAATAATTATATAGCAATAGGGCAGGAGCAACAGGAAATTCTGGAGGGAATTATATCTACTTGGTATTATTTTTCAAATAATGTTTATACTTATATATTTTACACATTTTCGATTCAAGATGGCACTGCCTTCTATAATATTCAGGTTTTCAAAAATGCAGGAGAGTAATTAATGCTTTAAAGCAGAAAAAGGGAGTTCCGTATTGGAATTCCCTTTTTTTATTAATTTTATTAGATTGAAAGCAGGTTAATTGATATAAATTTTCTTAATTAACTCACCTTTGTTTGAATATAACTTAACGAAATAATATCCTTTACTCTTCAACAACTCAATTTGGCTAGCCTGATCTTCTATTTTATTTGAATACACTTGTTTTCCTGCTACATCATAAACATAGACTTCAACATCATGCATTACTTCGTTCAGATTTATATAAATCGTATTACTAAAGGCATAGACTGTAGCGTTGAAACCCTGCGTTAGAGATTCTGCATTCACATAATGAATAGTATCGCCTGCAACAACAGGATATTCAGGTATAGCCTCGTAAGCATAATCCTTTATAATTAAAGTTCTTCCTTCATCTAACACATCACAGCGAATCCATCCATAATGAAGTTGATTATCTAAATCTTTGAATTTCACTCCTAAGTATTTGTCAATTGTTTCTGTTTCAGACCAATAACAATAAAATCCCAAACCAACTAGATCGCCATCCTCACTGAATATGCGTAATGCCATAATTTGAGTTTCAGTGTCTTGCCATGTTAGCTCTTCATTGATCGCGATGGTTTGCTCCAATGCAAAGGGATAATACCAAGTGAATCCATTGTAGCCAGTATTAAAATAATTTGAAATTCCTGCAAGCGCATTGCCCATTTCATCGGGTCCGGCTAATATATTTTTCATTGTCCTGACTGACAACCAACTTGTGTCATAATACTGAAACGAATTGTTATGAAAGAAAAAGTCTGGAACACCATCATCATTCATATCAAGTTCAGCAGCCTCACCGCCTTCATCCAAAATTATATCAGGATCAATATCGGTATAAACAACCTGTGCTAGAACGTCATGATTGACGCACAAAAAACAGCCGGCTGCCATAGCATAAGAATTTATTCGTTTTTGCATTGTTGGATTCATTCGTTATTCTGTTTTAATTATTTGTTTGTAATAATGATTTGCACTTTCATCTGTAACATGAACAAGGTAGTAGCCTGCCGCTAAATTCGATATATTTATATCCGAGTTGAAATTCGTTTCTGTGGAGTAAATAATACTTCCCGTTAGTGTTATTATTTCAACTTTAATAGTAGAATTAGCTTCATTTTCAGTGGCAATAATTTGTTTTATTCTAAAATGACTTGCTGTTGGATTTGGATATAAAGAAACTCCAATTTCAACATTGTCAGAAAGCTTTTTAGGAATATAATAAGGCTCGATAGGAACTTTGAAATAGCCTATTGTATAAGCGGGTGCGGTGAGACAACTCCATGGATACGGTAAACCACTTCCACATTCAGGACTATTCGCTTCGGTAATAATTGCTGAGTCAATGCCAGTTTCTGTAAGTGCTTTTATTTCAAAAGGATTGTCGTAGGTGTCATAGCAAATATTTAAAATTGAATCATAGAGTGCACTTTTTCCAGAAGTAGAATATCGTTGTTTAGCCTGCACATACGTTATTGTAGAGGGGAAAAAATCAACTCCTAATGCCCCGGTATATAAATCAGCTACATCGCCCGGCTCAATAAGGATATTTTGAGAGGATGATTTCACATTGGTATAATAAATATACAGCGTATCCAGTGTTGGTTTAATGAACACCATTGGCTGCATATTCAAGTTACTTGTTCCTAAATAAAAATCAGATGGTAAGTATTTTAGATTGCGCTTATATATTTCGCTGATAAGATATGTTGTAAAGTAGGTTGTGCGTCGTATATGATATGTCGCTTTATCCCACTTATCGTCAAAAGCGCATGATGATAGACAATCATTTTCGTAAGGACATGTATCATTACCGTAGAATTGTCGCTCACTTGAATTTGAAATTGATACAAGATCAGTCAATGTCCCACC
>JBGAWP010000050.1:0-29975 GCA_044227505.1 Chitinophagales bacterium
TGATCGGTGGCGATCCATGTGTGCGCATTTATTTTGAAGTGGACTATCAATTGTATCAGGAAAAAGGTGGACTAACCGAAACAGAAGATTATATAGAAGGGATTTTTAATAATACAGAAACGATATATGAAAATGATGATGTGAGTGTAATTATTTCTGAAATATTTATTTGGACAAGCGATGATCCTTTTCCGGAAACAGGGTCGAGTGATGCATTATATTATTTTCAGGATTACAGAACAAGTTTCGACGGAGATCTGGCTGTACTCGCTGCATTCGACGACGGCGGATATGGCGGCAAAGCATTTCTAAATGGGTTGTGCAACTCTTATAGTTATTCCTATTGCGATCTGTTGGAATATTATGAAGATCTGCCTTTGTATTCCTTTACGGTTGCAGTAATTACCCATGAACTCGGACATAACCTCGGCTCTCATCATACGCATTGGTGCGGATGGGATGATGGACCGATCGATAATTGTGGTCCTTTAGCCGGTTATCCATATGAAACATGTGGCGGATGCACATGTGATGCCGCTCCAACTCCGGATGAAGGAACAGTGATGAGTTATTGTCATGTAGTACCGGATGTCGGAATTAACTTTTTATTGGGTTTTGGTCCGCAACCGGGTGATGTTATCAGAAATTATATTGCCGATGCAGGTTGTCTGGAAATTTGTTTTAATAATCCTGATCTCATTTCTAATATCACCGAAATTTATACTGATCCAATTGTTCCCGGAGGAATAATTACCGGTATTTGTGAAGTAACTAATATAGGAGGTGGTGATGCTTTGATCTCCACATTAAAATTTTATATTTCTGCCGATTGTAATTTAGGTTTGGGTGATATTTTTGTCGGCGAAACTGAGGCGGGTCCAATTTTAATTGGAGAAACCTTTCTTGCAAATATTAATGCAGATGTATTGGTTATTTTTCCGGGCACTTATTATCTTATTGCTGTTGCAGATGGTAATGGAGTTATAGAAGAATTAGATGAAACAAATAATAATTCCTGTTACCTGATAAATGTGCTTGAACCTGAAGCATTGGATCTTGGGGTGATCGATACAATTATTCCCGTTAGTGGTTGTACATTAACAAGTACGGAAACAGTAATTATATCTGTCAAAAATTTCGGAACATCTGCTGTTGATGAATTTTTATTAGATGTATCTATCACTTCAGATGCAGGTACCTATTCCTGGAGTTCAAATATTGAAACAATATTAAACCCGGGTGAGGTTGCTGTGATCAGTACTTTTATTTATGACTTCTCCGCATTCGGAGAATATATTATCGAAGCCTCTGCAAATATTCCGGGTGATTCTGATCCGTTAAACAATATGGTAAAGGATACTATAATTTCCTATGCTGCCCCTTTAATAGTTATGGATCCCGAAATTATAGAATGTGCAGAGACCATACTTGACGCCGGCAATCCCGGTTACAATTACGTTTGGAATACCGGTGAAAATACGCAAACTATTGTAGCAACCGAATCCGGAATTTATTCCGTAATTGTTTCTACTCCGGGTGGTGAATGTTCTGATACCGCAGAAGTAAATGTAATTATCGACCCTGCGCCCATCGCTGCATTTACCTATATCGTTGATCTTCTCACCATTTCTTTCACAAATACTTCTGAATATGAAGATGCTGTTTTTTGGGATTTTGGCGATGGATCTAATTCAACTGCAGAAAATCCCGTGCATATTTATGCTGTGGAAGGAGATTATAACGTTTCTCTAACAGCGTCGGATAGTTGTGATGGAGATGTTACAAGCATTGTTTTTTCACTGGATGATGGTGTTGCTATTTATGAGGAAATAAATAATGCATTTCTGATTTATCCCAATCCTGCTGATGAAATGATTATCGTGGAAAATGTTTATACCATAGTTGTAAATGATGTAAACATTTTTAATATGTTGGGTCAAAAGGCAGAAGATCCTGAAATAATTATTTTGGATCAAAATAAATTCAGTATACATACCTCAACATTAATAACGGGAACCTATTATATAGAAATACATTCAGGACAAGATCTGTATAATGCAATTATAGTGGTAGAACATTGAAAAATATTCATCCACTTCAAAATTTATATTATCACAAATTCAATCTCATTCGAAATATTGAAAATAGGTTGTAAGGTAATTGCTTAAATAGTCAACCTCTTTCTTACACTCCGTTTTACAATCTTTTAAAACTGCAAGTTGATTTTTAACCGGAATTAAAAATGCGTGTAACTGTTCATGCGCCTCACCGGTCATAGTACATCTTTCGAAAATCAAATTAAATTCTGTGTTCAAAGCCACATAAGTATTTTCCAATTGTTCGGCATCACCATTAAAATGTGAACAAATATTTTGCATGGTTTTAATGCCTTCGGTAGTTTCAGCATTAGCCTTCCATTTATTGCCATGATCTAATTTAATATCACTGCTGCTGATAGTTTGCTCATGATGTCCAACGTCTTCCTTAGCTGGCTCAGTATTACAACTGAATGCAAAGAGAGAGAGCAATATGAAAAATAAATAATTTACCTTTATCATAAAGGCAAAATTGTGTTTTGAAAATCACTATTTTGATGATGAATATCACTTAATCCCATAATTAACATATTCCATTTATGTTATTCCCATTTATAGAAATGATGGCATCAAGTCGTATTTCTGACCCATTTTCCAAATAAAGAAATTCTTGTTTGTTTTTTGTTTTAAGGGTTTTAATGATGCCCTCCTCCACCACAATTTCATCAGCGAGTCTGTATTGTATAACGCATATCGTTTTTAAGGTTGCAAACGATTCTAAAAGATCGTATTGACTGCAGTTGATAGGAATGTAAGATTTCATTTTCTAACAACATATCGGTATTACGATTCGTTCGGAGAAACTATTTTCGAATGACATACGACTTATGACATACGACATACGACCTATGACCTATGACATACGACCTATGACATATGACTTATGACTTAAGACAACCTTGTCATGTCCTATGTCCTGTGTCCTTTGTCCTGTGTCCCGTGTCCTATGTCCTGTGTCCTATGTCCTATGTCCTATGTCCTATGTCCTATGTCCTACTTCCCCCCCCCTACTCCTTAGGTTTCACGATCTGGAAAATCCGGGATAAATTAAATCCGAATCGAATTTCCCCTTTCGCCCAATCACCTTTGGTATCTGCAAGAAAGGCACGTTCATTCATACCTACGGCATTACTGAAATGCAATTGAAATACGTGTCCGCCAGTTTCAATATCAACCCCAATGGAAAGTGGATTTACTGCAGTGCTGTCGGTGTTATTAAATACATAAAAATAGTCACCTGTAATTGCAATACGCTGGGTGATTTTCACTCTTCCACCAACACCAACTGAATACAAATCATTATTTTCTGAAGCAAGATCAACAAGATTTCTATGTAAATAGGTGGGAGATAATTGCAAGGTTAATCTGTCGCTGAATTTTCTCCCGATAATTATTTGATTATAAAATGCCAGACGGGAACTAAAATAATTTTTAATATCAGGATTTTCCCATTTCATTCCATCGCAAGTTACACCTCCAACATATAATAAGGAGAAAGGATTATTTTTTTCACCTGTAGATTGATGCATAATTCTGTATTTCACAAAACCATCCAATTCTTTTCTTGAAGTGCTGCGTCCAACACCTACGGTCCAGTTTTTTGTAATCCCGTAATCAAATCCGAGTCGCATACTTGCGGCATCCAAACCAAAAAATTCGTAAGCTCCGCCGCTTACTTCACCAAATCTATGTAAAATACGAAAGTCGAGTGTGCCCTTCGCGATCATCTCCATCGATTGTCCATTAATAACTCTAGACGATTTGAATGCATTTTTTGTATATTCTGTAGTTGGTTCTTCTTCTCCAAGAAGGTCTAACAGATCTTGTGCTTTTACAAAGGTGCTACTTGCAATAAAAAGTACAAAGGCGAGTAAAACATTTTTCATAATTTGGTTTTTAGTGAAGCATTAAAAATAAAAAAAAATCCTGAATGTATTTCACATTCAGGATTTTATAATGTTAATTAAGTGGATCCAGCGAAACGTCCACTGTTATTGTTGCTTCCTTATTAATATTGGCAGCAACAACTGAAGGTATTGATATCTTATAATCAGATAAAAGCACCTTAAATTTAGAGGTTCCGGTTACTTTGCCACCTTTTACTGTAAAAGTACCTTTTGCAGTTGTGGCCTTTGTAACACCGTGAATGGTAAGATCACCCGAGATATTGGCAGTGTAAGTACCATCCGTAGCGAATTTAATATCGCTCAGGTTATCAATTTTACCTTTGAAGGTGGATTTAGGATAAGTATCACTTTCAATATAATTCTCATTAAAGTGTTCTTCCATTAAAGCCTTTTCAAATGTAAATGCTTTCATTAATACAGCAAATTCCATTGCTCCGGTTTTGGTATCTACAACACAAGTTGCTTTTTTATTAACTGCTGCAATGGTCTCCATTTCACCTGATGCATCAAAACTGATTGTTCCGGTTTTTGTGAAAATCTTGTCCTGTGCAATTAAAAAATTACCCGACATCAACATGATCGTGAATGCAAAAATTACTCTTTTCATTTTGTTTTTATATTTGTTTAAAGTTTAATCTATTTATCAACCGCACATCTGATCAGCACAACATCCATCAACACTCCTGTGCAATATCCTTTTACTGTAATAGTACTACCCTCTGCCACATCTTTAGCTTCATCATTATGTCTTTCATCCATCTGACAGGTAACACTGCTTAATTCACTGTCGCCACTTAATATTATTGTATAGGCGCCTTTTTCATCTTTTTCAATTCCCTTCACAACTCCTGAAACGGCAATCACTTTATCAAGATATAATCCGTTTGCTTTCGTTTCATCCTCACCAAATATTTTTGTTAATTCTTCTGACTTAATTACTACATCAGCATCAGCGTCAGAAACATCCGCCGCACCTCTGTTATATTCTTTTAACCCAAAATAAAGTCCGATGCCGCCAATAATGACAACAACGAGTAAAATAACTTTCCAATACTTTTTCATAGTTGTTAGGTTTTAAATGTTATACTAATATCGTTCCACTTTTTTAAAAAGGTAACTTGTTGCACGACAAAAGTATATATATTTTTCATTTACCTTCAAAAACTATATGTTTATACATGTATAAACAGGGATTTAACCCACTTTTCAACTCTTGAGTTCCCGAAGGAAATTTCTTTAACAAAATTCGCCCCGGATCATTCGTAATTCAGTGACCTATGCGAGGAGTTTGGGTGATAGTAGTCAGGGGGTAATGGTCAGGGGGCAATGGTCAGGAGTCAATGGTCAGGAGTCAATGGTCAGGAGTCAATGGTCAGGAGTCAATGGTCAGGAGTCAATGGCCAGGGGTCAATACATTTGGCTAACCAGGATCATACTCATTACTCATCACTCATTACTCATATCTCTTCACTCATTGCACTAATCGCAGCTTAAGGTTTACTCGAAGCATACTCCCCCCACTCACCACTCCCCATTCACCACTCACCATTCACCACTCACCATTCACCACTCACCATTCACCATTTTTCGTAAATTTGCCCCCATGGTATTTCTTGACTTCGAAAAACCCATTGCCGAGCTGTATGAAGAACTGGAGAAGCTGAAGCATATGGGTGAAAAGCAAAAGATCGATATAACTGTTCCTGCAGCAGAATTGGAGGAGCGTATATCAAATCTCAAAAAAGAGATCTACAGCAACCTTTCCGGCTGGCAAAAAGTGCAGCTTAGTCGTCACCCCGACAGACCCTACTCTCTTTTTTACATTGAAAAAATGTGCGAAAATTTCGTGGAGCTTCATGGTGACCGCAATGTGAAAGATGATAAAGCAATAGTTGGTGGGTTTGGTAATCTGGACGGACAATCAGTTATGTTTATTGGCCACCAAAAAGGAATAAACACTAAAATGCGCCAGTTTCGCAATTTCGGAATGGCAAATCCTGAAGGTTACCGCAAGGCTTTGCGGTTGATGAAACTGGCTGAAAAATTTAACAGACCAATTGTAACACTTATAGATACTCCGGGGGCATATCCGGGACTTGAGGCTGAAGAGCGTGGGCAGGCGGAGGCAATTGCGCGTAATTTATATGAAATGACCTTGTTAAAAGTGCCCGTGATCTGTGTTATTATAGGTGAAGGAGCTTCCGGTGGAGCATTAGGAATTGGCATTGGCGATAGAGTGTTTATGTTGGAAAATACCTGGTATTCAGTAATATCTCCGGAATCTTGCTCCAGTATATTATGGAGAAGCTGGGACTTTAAAGAAACTGCCGCAGAAGCATTAAAATTGACCGCGGCTGATAATTTTAAAAATAAGATCATTGATGGCATTATTAAAGAACCGATAGGTGGTGCTCATTCTGATCCTGAAGAAATGGCCAAACTCTTAAAGAAACATTTGAAGAAGAATTTAAAGGAATTAGCTGCTATAGAAGCAGAAGAAAGAATTAATCAACGTATAGAGAAGTTAGGTGCGATGGGTATGTACGAGGAAAATACCAATGAAATGTCCGCAGAGTAATTATTAAGTTAAGTGATCAGAAAAATTAAAAATAGTCTTTTCGGGAGGTTTATTCGCTCCAAACCTTACACAGATACCCATGCAAGACAAACAATAGAATATGATCAGATCAAAACCATGGCTTTTTTAGTGGATGGTTCAAATCCTATTGCTTTGCGTGAATTATTAAATACAGTGCACAAATATGCATTGGATGGTAAAAAATTATTCTTTTTCGGGTATGTAAAAAAATTACCCCCATTCGAACAGGAAGAAATTATCTGGATCACTCAAAAGGACATGAATTGGTTCGGAATTCCAAAAGCACCTAAGATAAAACATTTTATTGAACGCGATTTTGATGTTCTGATAAATACATCCATGAAAACCATTCGTCCGCTTGAATATGTTTCCACGTATTCAAAAGCAAAATTGCGTATAGGAAAATACGACGATAAAAAAACGTATTGTTACGATTTTATGATGCACATGGATAATGATAATGTATATGATTATTTATTGCAGGTGGAGCGGTATTTGAGGATGGTGAAAGGGAATTGAAAAAATTGACAATTGACAATTGACAATTGAACAGCCCAAAAAAAAATTGACAATTGACAATTGACAATTGAACAGCCAAAAAAAATTGAGAGTTGAGAATGGAGAGTTGAGAATGAAACAGCCAAAAAAAATTGACAATGGACAATGGACAATTGACAATTTAAACAGCCAGGTAAACGTAAATATTTGGTTTACTACGAACTATCCTGTGTCTTGTGTCCTGTGTCTTGTGTCTTGTGTCCTGTGTCCTTAAATAAATTATCAAATAAAACGAATTTCATATTAATATGCATAATTATAATTACGAGCTGCTCAACAAATTCAAAGGTACCGGAGTTGCATTGGTTACTCCATTTAATCAGGATGACAGCATTGATTTTGTTGGATTGGAAAAATTAATTGAGCATGTAATTTCCGGTGGGGTGGAGTATTTGGTGAGTATGGGAACAACAGGAGAAAGTGCTACCTTAAGTGAAGAGGAAAGATTTTCGATCATTGATTTTACAATTAAGATAGCAAATAAAAGAGTACCGGTTGTTGGTGGTTTCGGAGGTAATAATACTGCTGAGATCATTCGCTCTATTAATAAATATTCAGCGGGTAAAACATCTGAAAATAATATTGATGCAATATTGATAGCATCACCTTATTATAATAAACCATCACAGGAAGGAATATATCAGCATTATCTTGAAATAGATAAAAATGTATCCCTACCTATCATTTTATATAATGTTCCGGGTCGCACGAGTTCTAATATGGAAGCGGAAACTACTTTAAGAATTGTAAGTGATGCGCAAAATGTAATTGCAATAAAAGAAGCAAGCGGAAATTTTATGCAGTGCATGAAAATAATACGCGATGCTCCAGCAAATTTCCTTATTATAAGTGGAGATGATCCCATCACTTTGCCATTTATCGCTTTGAGAATGCACGGAGTTATTTCTGTAGTTGCAAATGCCTTACCAAAACCTTTTACAGAAATGGTACGCTTAAGTTTAAAACAGGATTTTATTGCTGCAAATAAATTACACTATTCTCTACTCCATTTCACCGAATTAATTTTCAAAGAAGGCAGTCCCGCCGGCGTAAAATCAGCACTAAAACAACTGGGAATTTGTGGGGAAAAAGTGAGATTGCCGCTGTGGAAGGTGAGTGGAGATCTTGAACAAAAAATTGCAAAGGAATTGACAATTGACAATTGATAATTGACAATTTTTACTTCCGTAAATATCTAGTTTACCATCATGCTTTTAGGTGGAAAAATGATACACGACAATTTGTACTGCCATAAAATTCTTCAAACCATTTTACATTAATGTGATAAAATAATTAAATATTTTATCCCGAATAATAATTCCTTACAATTATATATTTATGTGAAATGATAAACAAATAATTTATTTACAGTTTTAGTTTTGACGTCTTGATGATACTTGTTAATAAACGTATCAACTCACCTGCTTTATTAGTCATTTCTTCAAACTTTAACTTGGTAATATAATTTGTTTTATAGAGTAGCTCTAGCCAGTATTCAGACTCATGTGCCTATTTAAGGGCTATAGAGAGTTTATGTATAAAATCTTTCGTGCTTTCTGCTTGCTCTGCTTCTCTTACCAGTGCACCAATGGAAGTTCCAGATCGCAATAATTGCTTAGAGATAATAAATTCTTTTTTTCTCTTGCAATTCTTTACATAGGTTTACAATATCTATTGCAAACAGCATACTCTTATCTCTCATCACACTGCCCTTCATCACAATAAAATTTAATATAAAAATAATAAAAAAAACCAATTCTAAATCCCAATAATATCTACCATTTCCCTCCGAAGAAAATTCCCGTTATCATTTAACAATTATCAATTATCAATTATCATTTTCTTCAGTCTATAATTTCCCTCCTACCTAAATCCCCATTGTCAATTATCAATTCATTATGACTAAAATTTTCCTCCTACCTAGATCCCCGTTATCAATTGTCAATTATCAATTATCAATTCCTTAGGACTAAAATTTTCCTCCTACCGAGATCCCCATTTTCAATTGTCAATTGTCAATTATCAATTAACTACACTTTCATTTTTCGAGATTCAAGAACTTCTTTCCTGATTTCTGTAGATATATCTTTCATGTCTTGCAACGATTTTCGCAGTCTCGTTCCTGCGGTTTTGTTTCCTTTTGTAGTGAATTTTTGCATGTCTTCTTCTGCAAGGTTAATGAGGGATTTGAGTTGGTTAAATTTCTGTTGCATGTTCATAAAAATAATATGTGTTTAAAATTACAAAAATTACCATTACCTGCAGGTTCAGTTACAGATAATTTTAATTGGGTCGCAAAAAAAGTTGTTAAGGAATAAAACTGCGCTTTAAGATACTTAAACCTTAGCTAATTCCTGTTGAAGATAAACTCCGCTTTCAATTTTCTCTCTTATTGCTTCAAAAGCTTCAAGAGTTAATCGAATTTCTTCATCGCTATGAGAAGAAGTTGGAATTATCCTCAACATCAGCATTCCCTTCGGAATTACCGGATAGGTAACAGCTGAACAGAATATACCGTGGTTTTCTCTAAGATCGACAACAAGGTTAATTGTTTCCGGGATACTCACCTTTAAAAATACAGGTGTTACAGGACTGTTGGTATTTCCAAGATCAAATCCCCTGCTTTTGAAACCTTCCTGCAGTTTATTTACATTTTCCCAGAGTTTGGCCTTCAGTTCAGGTTTGCTGCGCAATAATTCGAGTCGTTTTAAATTGCCGATCACAATAGGCATCGGCAACGATTTAGCATATATCTGTGAACGTAAATTATATCTCAAATTCCAGATTACTGCTTTTTCACCTGAAATAAATGCTCCAATACTTGCCATCGATTTGGCGAATGTGGAAAAATATAGGTCAATCCCATCCTGACAACCTTGCGCTTCTCCGGTTCCTGCTCCCGTTTCGCCCATGGTTCCAAAACCGTGTGCATCGTCAACCAACAAGCGGAAATCATATTTCTTTTTCAATTCAACAACCTCTTTCAACTTACCCTGGTCTCCACCCATACCAAATACACCTTCCGTGATCACAAGAATTCCTCCGGGAGTGCCCTGTATCAATTCTGTGGCGCGTTTCAACTGCACTTCACAGTTTTCGATGTCGTTATGGCGGTATACAAATCTTTTCCCTTGGTGTAAACGCACGCCATCAATAATACATGCATGACTTTCTGCATCGTAAACGATCACATCGTGACGATTACAAATAGCATCAATTGCACTCATAATACCCTGATAACCATAATTTAACAGGAAAGTATCTTCCTTCATTACAAAGGCACTCAATTCATTTTCCAATTGTTCATGATGATCAGAATTTCCGCTCATCATGCGGCTTCCCATTGGAAACGCCATTCCCCATTGCGCTGCGGCTTCGGCATCCACTTTCCTCACCTCCGGATGATTTGCAAGTCCGAGGTAATTGTTCAAACTCCACGTGATGCGCTCTTTCCCTCTGAAAAACATACGGGGCCCTATCTCTCCTTCCAATTTCGGGAACATCATATATCCATGAGCCACATCGCTCCATTTGCCTAGAGGGCCTCTGTCTTTCCGTAATTTGTCAAAAATATCCATAGCGTAATTTTGGTTTTTTAATGTAAAAAGTGTGCAAAGATATTATGTTAAACTTGGTCTAAAAAATTTTATGCTAAGTTTTCAATAAAAATACGATACTTACGTTTACCGTTTATATTTATTAACTTTGCGCCTCTTATGCATAAGACAAGGGTAATTGCCATCACAATTATACTACTTTCTTTCGGAGTTTTCACCGGATGTCAATATGATAAAATATTGAAAAGCGACGACTTTGAATTAAAGTACGTGAAAGCGAAGGAATATTACAACAAGGGTGACTATGCCCGTGCCTTGCCTTTGCTGGACCAGTTGCTTACGGTGAAGATCGGTTCCGCTGAAGAAAAACAGATTCGTTATTACATGGCCTATTGTTATTATGGTCAGGGAGATTTTTTTTCAGCAGCCACCTTGTTTAAACAGGTATTTGTCACTTTCCCCTTATCAGGCGAAGCGGAAGAAACCTTATTTATGAGTGCCAAATCGATGTTCGACGCATCCCCAAGGTATCAGTTGGACCAAACCTATTCCTATAAATCAATAGAAGCCTTTCAATATTTTATTGATGTTTATCCTAAAAGTTCACTTGGAGTTCAGGCCAATGCCTATATGGACACCCTAAGAGCTAAACTCGAGGAGAAACTGATATACAGTGCGGAACTTTATTACGCTACAGAAGATTATCAAGCAGCGGCAATAACTTTCAATAATGTTTTACTGCAATTTCCGGATACGAAAGATGCAGAGGAAATAAGTTTTAAAATTTTAAGCAGCTATTTTAATTATGCCGGACAAAGTGTGGTTTGTCGCAAAGAGGAACGGTATGATAAGGCAGTTGAAAGTTATGGCGATTTTATTTCCCGTTACCCGGAAAGTAAAAAAGCCGACCAGGCAAAATCGCTTTATGAGCGAAGTTTAGATCTCAAACAAAAAGCATTAACCGAAATAAATACTTATAAAATAAATTGTAATGAGTTCACTAAAGAAGATTAATACGCAGTTATCACCGCAAATAGAGGTGCAAAGTTTGAAAGATATCCAGAATGTTTCCGGAAATATCTATCAGTCCATTCATATGGTGTCGAAACGATCTGAACAGATCACACAATTGATCCGTACAGAATTACACAGCAAGCTGGAAGAATTTGCAACGCATCAGGATAACCTGGAAGAAGTTTTCGAAAATCGCGAACAGATCGAGATATCCAGATTCTACGAAAAATTACCAAAGGCAACCATAGTTGCATTGGATGAGTTTTTGGAAGATAAATTATACTGGCGCGAACGCGAAACATCTGCTCCAATTGCTGAAATAAAAGAAGTAAAAGAAATAAAATAATGTCCTTAGCGGGCAAAAAAATTCTGTTGGGTGTGTGCGGAGGAATTTCCGCTTACAAATGCGCTCATCTTACCAGATTACTTATTAAGGAAGGTGCAGAGGTGAAAATAATTATGACCCCGGACGCGAAAGCGTTTATCGGGGTCTTAACTTTTTCTACCCTTTCCAAAAATCCAGTTGCAGTTGATTTTTATAATAGCAGTGATGGCACCTGGAACAACCACGTATCGGCCGGATTGTGGCCTGATATTTTTCTTGTAGCTCCTGCAACAGCTAATACTATTGCAAAAATGGCAGCCGGCATCAGCGATAATTTTTTACTGGCAACCTATCTTTCCGCCCGTTGCAAAGCAATGCTTGCTCCGGCAATGGACCTTGACATGTGGAAACACCCGGCAACAAAAAATAATATTGATACGTTAATTAAAAATGGCAATATCATTCTGCAACCGGAAAGTGGTGAATTGGCAAGCGGATTATTTGGAGATGGAAGAATGCCGGAACCGGAAAATATTGTTAAACAATTACATAAGTTCTTTTCTACCATAATAAAACCATTGATTGGCAAAAAAGTATTGATAACTGCAGGACCAACATACGAAGCCATCGACCCCGTTCGTTTCATTGGAAATTATTCGTCGGGAAAAATGGGTTTTGCTTTAGCCGAATGTCTTGCAGATGCAGGTGCAACCGTTACGCTGATACATGGTCCTGTTCAGGTTAAAACGAATGATCTTTCAATAGAGACCATTCCGGTTACAAATGCTGAACAAATGTATGAGGCGTGCCTAAAACAATTCCCTTTCAACGATATTTTTATCGGGGCTGCTGCTGTTGCAGATTTTACGCCTGAAGACCCTGCGGTTGAAAAAATTAAAAAGACCCCCGAAAATAAAAATGGTTTGATGTTGCAGCTAAAACGAACGCCTGATATTTTGAAGGAAATGGCTTTGTTAAAGGATGCATCGCAGCTTGTAATAGGTTTTGCGCTCGAAACGAACGACGGATTGGCCAATGCAGAAAAAAAACTACACGACAAGCACCTGGATATGATCATTCTGAATTCATTGGAAGATGCAGGAGCAGGTTTTCAGCATGATTCAAACAAAATTTCGATATTGGACAAGAATAAAAATCTGGTTAACTTTGAATTGAAGAGCAAAAAAGAAGTAGCCCAGGATATTGTTAACCAAATAATAAAAATGACCCATGCGTAAAATAATAAGTATACTATCCTTTGTTTTTTTCGGGTCGCAATTATTTGCACAGGAAATTAATTGTGCTGTTACAATTAATGCCGAAAAAGTAACACAAACCGATCCGAAAATATTTAAAACACTGGAGACCGCGATATTCGAATTTATGAATACGCGCAAATGGACAGATGATGTTTTTCTTCCTGAGGAAAGAATTGAATGTCAGATATTAATATCTATAACAGAAGAACTTTCCAGTGATAGATTCAGAGCGCAAACAAGTATTGTTTCCCGTCGCCCTATTTATGGATCAGATTATAATTCCACCTTATTTAATTTTCAGGATAAGGATTTTGAATTTATTTATTCAGAATATCAACCACTGGAATACAATGAGAATCAATATACCAATAATCTGACCGCTATGCTGGCCTATTATGCGTATATTATTATCGGTTTGGATTATGATTCTTTTGCATTAAAGGGAGGAGATAAATATTTCTTAAAAGCACAAACCATCGTTAATCAGGCATCGAACAGCGATTTTAAAGGATGGAAAAGTTATGATGGAACAAGAAACAGATATTGGTATATCAATAATTTAATGGATGCCAAATTCTCTGTGGTAAGGGATGTATTTTATCAATACCATCGTCAGGGTCTCGATAATATGTATAACGATCAGATCAAACCTGTTTCTACCATTACAAAGGCATTACAAACACTTGACAATGTTAATCGCACCCAGCCGAACAGTATGGTGATGCAGTTATTTTTCAGCGCAAAAAGCGACGAATTATTAGGCATTTATTCAAAGGCTCCTCCAGCCGAGAAAGCAAAGGGCATCTCCTATTTGATCCGATTAGATCCGGTAAATGCAGATAGTTATCAGGAGTTACTGACTGGTAAGTAGAATTTCTCCTTTAACCATTTATCAATCTTATTTCTCTTTAAATTCCTCTCCGTCGGGATTAAATTGTAACCATGCGTGATAAAATTCCTGGCTCGATTTAATTGGAACTAATTGTTTTCCAATTAGTGCGCCTTCAATACAAATTCCATCATAATTCCATTTTGAATTTGTTTTACTATCACGGAAATTAATACCACTTTCATCGGTTCCAAATTCCAATATCTCATTTTCAACTTTTCTGTCCCAGGCATGAAATGATTTATGATCGTTTTCAATTACTAAAAGAACAGGTGTATTTTCAAAATCATCATTGATCACTTTTTTATTAAGTAAATAATTCCAATCATACGCTTTTGATCTTGCATTGATATTAATTGCGACCACCCATGATTTAAATTGAAAAGCATTTTCATCTCTGCGTTCGAGATCGCTGTTTATAGTTCCTTCATCAAATCCTGCCAGATCTTTATATTGTTTTAAGAAAACAGTATCCGGTTGCATCGTTTTGGATTGCGGATGTTTTCTTGTCCAGGCAGCAAGTGTCATTTGTTCAGAAAATATTTCCGGTAGTTTGGTCCCTTTTAATTTTCCCGTAATTGCCTCTCCGGTTGCTTGTCGCCACCAGCTTCCGGTACTTTCATCCTCAAACATTGCATTAAAATGATCCATTCCTACCAAACGAAAATTTTCCTTTTTCCCATTCACAACGGGATCAAATACGCGCCCCGTTCTGCATACAGTGCAATAGGTAACCATAACTTCTTGCCCACCTACAACATCTCTTACCTGGTGGTGATATCCAATAATTTCGATAGGATATGCCTTTGCTTCACCATTGATCTCCACTCCTATTATCAACTTTTCCGGAGCAACTTTATTATCAGAACCTAAAATAAATATTTTGTTTTCCGGCTGATAAAACATTTTATCTGCATTCATTCTGAAATTGATAAAATAGGTTATGAATGCATATAAAATCAGAAAAAACAAAGTGAATGTTATTCGGCCATACTTTTTATTCCTGATCAGCCTATAAGTTTGCCAAATCACCAATAAAATAAAAAGTATTCTAATCCATACCAGATTTTTATGAAAGAACCATGCAATACCTATTGTATTATCATACTGGCTCCCCGGAAATGGCATGATGAAATAAATACCCAATATTTCAAAAACAAAAAGCAATATAAGGGCAATAGGAAGTATCCATTTCTTCATGCCGGCAAAATTAGGATTTGTGTTGTATGAATTTATATGTTTACAAAGAATTTAACTGAATGAGTTCTGAGTTCTGAGTTCTGGGTTCTGAGTTCTGGGTTCTGGGTTCTGAGTTCTGAGTTCTGGGTTCTGAGTTCTGAGTTCTGAGTTGCCGTGCCTCTCGTCTCTGCAAATAGATGAATTTTCAACAACCTAGACCAAACTAAATCAATACTCCTGAACCGCAGGTTTTACTCCTCTCTCCTTTCTCCTCCCTCCTCTCTCCTCTCTCCTTTTTTCTTAAATTTGCGCATGCTCAAAACACTGCGCATTTCGAACTATGCAATAATAAATGAGGCGGAGATACATTTTTCTGATAAGATGAATATTATTACAGGAGAAACCGGCGCCGGGAAATCTATTTTATTGGGAGCTCTCAGTTTAATTCTCGGGGATCGTGCCGATTCTAAGGTGTTATTCAGTAAGGAAAAAAAATGTGTCGTGGAGGCTGAATTTGAGATCTCTCATTACGGTTTAAAACCCTTTTTTGAGGAAGAAAATATTGATTTTGAAGACCTGACCATAATTCGGAGGGAATTATCAGATAATGGAAAATCACGTGCATTCATCAATGATACACCGGTAAATTTAAATGTGCTGCAAAAATTATCCGATAAACTTATCACCATACATTCACAACACGAAACGATGGATCTTGGGGATTCCGTATTTCAGTTGACCGTAATAGATGCACTTGCAAATTCCAATGAATTACTGAATAGTTATAAAACACATTTTCATAACTGGAAATTATGCAGTAAAAAATTGCGGGAAACAGAACAAATTGCGAGTAAAGCATTAAGTGAAAAGGATTTTATTGAATTTCAATACGAAGAGCTCGATAAGGCTGAATTGGATGCCATCGATCAGCCGGAACTGGAAGCTGAACTTACACAACTAACCCATGCTGAAGAGATAAAAAGAAATTTAATTCAAAGTGTTGAATTATTGGAGAATGATGCTGTTAACGTATCTGCAAATTTGCGTTTAGTGATCACACAGTTAAATGCAATTGCAAAATACACCCCGGAACTTGAAAGTTATATCCAACGACTGGAATCGAGTTATATTGAAATTAAAGACATAACGCGCGATCTGGAAAATAAAGCGGAATTGGTTGTTGCAAATCCAACTCGCAGTGAAGAGATCACGCAACAGTTAAATATTTTATTTCGCCTTCAGAAAAAACATAACAGTAATTCTACCGAAGAGCTTATTCTATTAAGAGATCAGTTAAAGGAGAAATTAAATATCTTCAGCAACAGCGAAGAGGAAATAGAAAAACTCAAAAAGGAACAAAATAAATTATTTGTCCAAACCACGCTCTCAGCAAAAAAATTATCGGAAAAACGAAGTGCGGTATTTGATTCCCTGGAAAAATCCGTTTCAAAACTTTTATCTGAAGTGGGCATGAAAGATGCTTTATTAAAGATCGATCATGAATTTGATACGGAGAAGTTCTTATCGGAAAGTGGTGCAGATCATATCCAATATTTATTTAGTGCAAATAAAGGTTCTGCATTACAGGATATAAAAAAGGTAGCCAGTGGAGGTGAGTTATCGCGCTTGATGTTGTGTATTAAATCATTACTCGCAAAAAGTGTTGCATTACCAACCTTAATATTTGATGAAATTGATACCGGTGTTTCCGGAGAGATCGCAAATAAGGTGGGAAATATATTGGTTAAATTATCTGCAAATCACCAATTAATAGCCATCACCCATTTACCACAGATAGCATCAAAAGGACAACATCATTTATTTGTTTACAAAGAAACCAATACCAAAACCACAAACACCAAATTAAAAGTTCTAAATGCCGATGAACGTCTCACCGAAATTGCAAAAATGTTGAGTGGAGATAAACCAACAAAGGCTGCGATGGAAAATGCGGGAGAGTTGTTGGGGTTCTGACATGTAGTAGATCTCCTGCGTCGATCACTGCATGTTGCGGTTCTGAGCCTGCCTGCCGACTGCGACAGCGTCAGGCAGGTTCTGGGTTCAATACGGAGGAAAATCACCCGGGCGTAGATTGTTTGTTGTTCTTTATTCCTTGTTCTTTACCTGCCTACCGGCAGGCAGGTTCGATATTATTCTGGGTTCTGGGTTACTAATATTTTACCTGGTTTCCTAAAGTTTCCGGACTGTGATCCGATTAATGTTTTTTATTTTTTGATTATTATTTATTATTTCTCTTAGTTTACCTGGTTTCCTAAAGTTTCCGGGTTGTGATCCGATTAATGTTTATTATTTTTTGATTATTATTTATTATTTCTCCTAGCTTACCTGGTTTCCTAAAGTTTCCGGGCTGTGATCCGATTTATGTTTTTTATTTTTTGATTGTTATTTATTATTTCTCATAGTTTACATGGTTTCCTAAAGCATTAGGCTTGCGATCCGATTATTATTTTTTATTTTTTGATTGTTATTTATTATTTACTGAGGCTCTCGCTCCCAGCTAGGGCCTCAGTATCGGTACACCCAAAAATCCCCCCCAAAAAAAATTGCTCAACAAATCCTTTAGATTCATTGAGCAATTGAGTTAAATTTAATTTTATTTAATCTACGATCAAATTTATTCCTGCAGCCTTTTCTCCGCTTATAAATTGCAATGTATATACGCCTTTGCTTAATTCATTTCTAATAATTTCAAATGAATGAAATCCGGCAGATAATTTTTCGGAATTTATTTGGCGAACAATTTTCCCGGTAATATCGAGTAATTCAATTTTAATATCTTGTTCTTGCATTAAGGTAAATTGAATTGTGGTTGCGATATTAAATGGATTGGGATACACACTGAATCCTGTTAATCCCAATATTTCTTCCAAACTGCTTTGCGCTGTTGTAAATTCTTCGATAACACTAAAATCTGTTTCTACCAACGGCGATGTTACACATGTGTTGCTGACAGCCCATTCATATAAAGTATTTGGTATTAATCCAGTTAATTCAACTGACGGAACAACAGTTGTGATAGTCAGCCAAACTGGTTCTGCAACAGGTTTATATTGAATGGTATATCCATCAGCACAATTTGCTGCATCCCACTCTAAAGTTGCGGTGGTTGAGGTAACTGTGATGTCACTTAATCCTGTTGGAATTTCGCAGGTTACTGTGATATCTGTTCCGTTATCAGTTCCCAAAACGGCCGGTGTTGATGATACAACACGCATTCTGTATCCTGAACCCGAATCAGTTGTTGCAGGTATCGTGCACGAAATAACACCGGTAAGAGCAACTGAAGTTATTGAGCCAATGTTAACCGGTGATGAAAAACTTCCTGTTGCATCACTTAATTGAGTTGTAAAAACATTACCCGGTAAAAATGTTCCTGTTGCTGAATAAGAAATATTCATATCCTCAGCAGGACAATATTCTGATTCAATTACATCAATGGCAATTGTAGGGGTAATAAATTCATAAAGATCACTGCTCCAAACTCCCCTTCCATAAGTTGCTGCTACTAATTTATTGCTTGCATAATTTATTTCTAATTCGTGGATCATAACATTTGGCAAACCGGTCATATATGGTTCCCAATCAGCATCAAGATCATCTTTTGTAAATACACCTATATCTGTTCCAATGTATAGTCTGTTATCTTCACTGGTATTTTCATAAACAATTGTGTTAACTGGAACATTTGGCAGTGTACCGGAAATATTGGTCCAGGTTACACCGGCATTTTCAGAATAATACACTTTATTGCCATCATCATATCCGCTCAATGCGATCCAAACATGTTCGGGGTTTTCATCACTAACTGCTATATAATTAAATCCTATTCCTGACGTCGGTAATCCTGCAGTAATATTGGTCCAGGAATCACCTGCATCATCCGAAACTTTTAATGTTTGTAAAGCACATGCATATACATATTGATTATCGGCAGGAGAAACTGCAATTGCAAAAACTTCACCACCTAAATTAGAAGGTTTATTCGCCCAGGTTGTACCTCCATTCGTAGATTTTTGAATTCCACCGGAACCATTTCCATAATACATCACAAGGTGGTTGATTGGATCCATTACATAAGGGGTCAACCATGCACCACCATCCACAGGAAGATAGGTCCAGCTATCACCGCCATCGGTTGAACGGTTTACATAACCATATTGATAAGATGCATAAATTCGATCTGAATTGGTATAATCAATAATTACTTCCATACCATCACCACCCTGCACGCGTTTCCAATTAACTCCATTCCATAAATTACAACCATTATCCTGCCATCCGCTTAATACAATTTCAGGATCAGTAAATGAACTGGAAATTCTATATGGCTGGGCAATTCTTAATCCTTCTGAAAGATCTGTCCATGTTTGACCTTTATCTGTAGATTTAAATATACCTCCATCATTTCCAGCATACACTATTAATTCATCCAAAGGATCGCATAAAATTACTTTTTGATCTGCATGTACATAATTGGAAGCAGGCCATGCATCCCACGAAGATTTTTTTTGCCAGGTGTTGGCACCATTTGTTGATCTTGCGATATCCAATCCTCCTGTAAATAATAAATCGGCATTTACATCGGATACTTCAAGAACATTATCATAATATCCGTAATAATCATTTACGCCATCAGGAGAAGCTCCGTTAGTAAAAGTAACTCCACCGTTATCGCTGATAAAAATTTCAACAGAAACTGCAAACACATAGATCATGTCAGGGTCTGCGGCAGTGGTTTCAATCGACATACGATCATCATATTCAGCAAGGTTGTTTTGAATTACTGTCCAATTTAATCCTGCATCATCTGATTTTAATACATCCCTGTCACCTACTGCATAAATAATGTCAGGATCGCTGGTATTAAATGCAAAATCATAACAATGCGCACTATTTATCAATGCCCATGTATCGCCTCCATTATCCGTTCTGTAAATTCCTTCGCGGGTTGCTGCGATCAAAACATTGGTATTTTCAGGATGAATAATAATTCTTTGAACCACGGCAAGTTGATCTTGCATATAACTCAACCCTGTTGGATTCCACGTAAAACCTCCGTCGGTGGATTTTAAAATACCGGCACTATAAACACCACCCCAAAAATCATTATCTGCCTGCCAGGTTGCCTCATATGCATATCCATCGCCGGTTGCTACATAAATAATATTCGTATTAACGGGGTCCACCGCAATGTCTGCAATACTGGTAACAGGCAATTGATCGGTAAGTGGCAACCAGGATCCACCGCCATCAGGCGATTTCCAAAGTCCGCCACCGGCAGTTCCTGCATATAATATATTATGATCAACCGGATCAAAATACAGGCAATTCATTCTTCCAACTCCTCCCCCGTTACCCGGAACCTCTGCAGTTCCAACGGGTTCCCAGTTTGCTGCGCGCTCACCGGCATTAAATACAGCGGGGTGACTATTCTTATATCTTTCCAATTCTCTGAATGGAGTGTATGGATCCGGAAAATTACCGTTAGCATCAACCCGGGTGCTCATCATGTAATCCCAACGCATGAATTTTGTGCGCAGATTATCTGCTTTCATATCCAGACCTAACAATCCGCTTTCGATATCCATTGTATTCAAATAATCAAGATACTGTTCGCGAATCTCAAAGTAATTCGGGGAATCGTCCATAACAGGCCATGGTTGTTTGCCCGGGTGCGTAATTTGTGCTGAAAGTGTGGTAGTGATGGAAAGTGTGAGGAGTAAAAAGGAAAAATATTTCATGTTTTTTCAAAATTTATATAAAATTAAGCATACTTCGCCAAAGGAAAAAATCCGGCAATAAAAGTGACATAAAAACAGCAAAAGGAAAAGGTAAATCAATATGTTGAAAATAATGATAATACCGAATTTTTTGAGTAATTCATAGGGTTTAACAATATTTAGTAGAATTATAGATAAAGGACAAATATCTTCGCAACATGGAAAATTTTATTGATACACAAACCCTTGTGGCTAGAGAAGTGGCTCCGGGATTTTTCGGTAAATTTATTCATTCGGAAAAAATGAGTATTGCCTATTGGGAAGCGAAAGAGGGCGCTGAAATACCATTACACAGCCATGTGCATGAAATGATGGTAAATGTTATTGAGGGAAAACTGGAACTTACCATTGATGGAAATACGCGTATTTTAGAATATGGCACTGTAGCTTTAATACCGGGTCTTGTTCCGCATAAGGCAAGAGCTTTGACAAATTGCAAGATCATTGATGTATTTTATCCTCTGAGAGAGGATTATAAATGAAGGAATATACGCTGATGACCTCACAGGTTTTGAAAACCTGTGCAGGTCTTAGGGAGAAAAAAAATGAAGGAAAGAAGGAATGAAGGAATGAAGGAATGAAAAAAAAATAAAGAATTATTTTATTTCAAAATAAACAAATTTCAAAAATGAAAAAATCGATAATACTGTTACAATTTATTTTGATGTCAACTTTTGTAAAGGCTGATGAAGGGATGTGGATTCCAATCCTGCTGGAACAGTTAAATATTGCAGACATGCAGGCCCGGGGATTTAAGCTGACTGCTGAAGATATCTATTCGGTGAATAAAAGCAGTATGAAAGATGCCGTGGTATTATTTGGTGGCGGATGTACGGGTGAAGTAATTTCGAAAGAAGGATTAATTATAACCAATCATCACTGCGGATTTTCAACTATTAATGGATTGAGTTCTGTGGAAAATAATTATTTGAAAGATGGTTTTTGGGCAAAAAATAAAAAGGAAGAAAAACCTTGTCCCGGTCTCTCTGTTACATTTATAATCAGTATGCACAATGTAACGGATAGTATATTACCGTATTTAAATAATTCGATGGATGAAGGGACAAGAAATTCCATCATCGCTCAATTGTCATCTAAATTAGAATCACAATTTGAGAAAGGAACACACTACGACGCCACGGTAAGATCATTTTATTATGGAAACGAATTTTATTTATTTGTTACCGAGGTATTTACAGATATACGTTTAGTAGGAACTCCACCTGCAAGTGTAGGAAATTTTGGAGGAGAGACCGACAATTGGGTATGGCCGCGACATACAGGCGATTTCAGCATGTTCCGGATATATGCAAATACTGAAAATAAACCTGCTGCATACGATGAAAAAAATATTCCCTTTATTCCGCGTTATTCGTTTCCGATCTCCTTAAAAGGAGTGGAAGAAAATGACTTTACCATGGTATACGGATTTCCTGGTCGCACGCAGGAATATTTAACATCTTATGCAGTTGATCTTACCATTAATACAACAAACCCTAACAGAATAGCTTGCAGAGATGTGCGTTTGGAAATTATGAACAGATATATGCTGAACAACGACACCGTAACTCTCCAATATGCTTCTAAAACAAAGGGACTTGCAAATGCATATAAAAAATGGAAAGGTGAGATGATCGGGTTAAAATTAAATAATGCAGTAGAAAAAAAACAGGTTTACGAAAAACAATTTCAGCAATGGGCAAGCACCCATGAGGGAAAGGAATATCGAAATTTATTATCCGATTTTTCAAATGTCTACAATTCGTATAAATCCTATTCCGAACTTGTGGATTACACTTCTGAGGCATTTTATGCAGTTGAACTCCTGAATTTTTCAGGTGGGTTTAGAAAATTTATCAATATGGTACGCAGCGATACCATTCCATCAGATGTTATGCAAAAGGAGGCAACCAGATTACAAGGAAATGCGGCAGGATTTTATAAAAATTATTCCAAAAAGATCGACAGGGAGATGTTTGCAGCGATGATGAAGATCTATTCTGAAAAGGTAACAACGGACCTTCAGTCACCCTATTTTAAAGAACAACTTGCAAAATATAATAATAATTTCACCGAATGGACAAATGCCATCTATTCCAAATCCGTTTTTGCAGATCAAAATAAATTGAACAAGTTGCTTACAGGTTTCAATAAAAAGAAAGGTAACAAGTTAATGAATGACCCTGCTTATAAATTATATGAAGAAGTCACTCAATATTATGAAGAACAGTTAAGAACAAAAGTAAGTCCAATTTCAGTTCAGATAAATGTATTGATGCGCCAGTATATGCAGGCACAACGCGAAATGCAGCCCAATGAGGAATTTTATCCCGATGCGAATTCCACATTGCGGCTTACTTATGGCAATGTTAAAGGCTACGTTGCAAAAGACGCTGTTTATTATACTTACCAAACAACCGATAAAGGAATAGAAGAAAAATATATCCCGAATGATGAAGAATTTGAAATGCCTGAGAAATTGATCTCGCTTATGAAAAAAAATGAATTCGGAAGGTATGCAAATAAAAAAGGGGAATTACCTATTGCTTTTATTGCTTCTAATCACACCACTGGTGGAAACTCAGGAAGTCCGGTAATAAATGCTTACGGCCAATTAATAGGCATTAACTACGACCGCGTTTGGGAAGGCACCATGAGTGATATCATGTACGATCCCGATCGATGCAGAAATATTTCTCTCGACATCCGATACGCTCTTTTTATCATTGATAAATTTGGTGGAGCAGGAAATTTGATAGAGGAAATGGAGTTGATTGATAATTGACAATGGACAATTGATAATTAGAGATCTCGTTAGATTGATATTTAAGCCTCTAGTTGGGAATTTATTATAACTGGTAGGGAATTAACCTATCAATATCAAGCTGAATTTTAAATTACCATTGTCAATTCAAAATGAGATCAATAATAAGAAATCGATAGCTCAAATATTTAATCCTACCTGGCTGTTTAAATTGTCAATTTTCAATTGTCAATTGTCAATTGTCAATTTTTTTCGGCTGTTCCATTGTCAATTATCAATTGTCAATTGTCCATTACCTAGTCTTCTTTCTTAAAATCCCCTCTCTTCCATGCTTCAATAAATTCTTTCCAGGCAAATACGTCGAAGATGCGCATTGGTGGATATTGGCCTGCGTAATATATTTTTTGAGCGAGTTGTTTTGTTTGATAATCGGCATTCATATCAGCGTCCATGGCCATTGCCTCTCCGAGTTCTTTTAATTGTTCGCGTTCCAGATTTTTTCTCGCGGTCTCATAATAATCGTCGGGAATATTATAGGAAAGGAACGCATTTTTAAAGTCCTCTTTGGAGGGCCATGGATAAATTATTGTCTCGGCTAAAAATATGGTGTCTTTGGTCATTAATTGAATAACGGAATATTTGTTATCTGCCAAATTTTGAGGAATTACAAAAATTTCATCCTTATAACCAACGGCAGTAAACTTCACGCTATCGCCCTTTTCTGCGACAAATGAAAAGAATCCGTTATAATTACAAGTGGTGCCATTCCCATTGCGAAGCGAAACGATATTTGTATAGGGTATTGCCATCAAACTATCGCTCGACATGGTAATGCCGGAAAATTGTATTACACTATCCACAATTTGGGACTGTGCATTTGAAATTATAAGGAAGAGAGGTAACAGAAAAAATATACGCATCGTTAAATTTGAGGCAATCCAAAGATACGTTTATTGTGAATAGGAAAAAATGTAGGGACTGGTTTATTACCGAATTTATACAATGATATTATTCTTCAATGGAAAACAAACCGAACTGGTTCATGGAAGAGGCTCCCTGAATTTTGTTTGTATTCGTAAAAACAGCTGAATTGGGTGAAACTGAATTATCAATCATTCTGAGAGCAGCAGCATTATCATAATCTGAAGAAGAAAAGGTATAGGATTCTTCAGTAGCTACTGTTAAACCTACGTGTACTAACAAAACGAGTGCAAGTAGAATGGATCCGGTTAACTTTTTCATAGACTGTCTGGTTTTATAATGCCAAATTACCGCTGTGAAAAACCTTTGCCAAGTACAAAATCGATGGGGTTATCAATCACATTTTTTAAGTTAATAATGCCTTCTTTAACTAAAAGTGCTGCTGTTATTGATATTTAAGATATGTTAAATGAATATTCCATGACAAAAATGTAACCTTATCGGTACTGTGTTCAGATAGGGGCAACAAAAAACCCCTCCTGTTCAGGAGAGGTTTTTGCTTGATTTAACCCCTAAAAATTAATATAATACCTTTATTTTCTTAACTATTTTTTCTGCACCTGATTCAACACTTATGAAGTAAATACCTTCTTTAAGCTCACTGATATCAAGGGAAGTTGTTTTACCGTTTACTGGATAGTTTGACATCTCCTGACCTAATAAATTGAGAATTCTTATTGTACCAGTTTCAATTTCAGTGCTGATCGTGATAAAATCGGTAGCAGGATTTGGATATACCTCAGTAGTATTGATGGATCTTATGGTTTCAGCATTAATTTCACCTTTACCAATCGATTTCGAAGAGTATTCTTCATTACCTACCCCTGTTGAACCGTTTTCCATGGAGTTATCCGATAATCCACTAACGGTATAATCTGATTCTAGGTCTTCACCGTCAGGTTTCAAACCACTCAGATTATCGATCTCCGGAACATTGGAGTCCTCAGATCTAACCCTGGAACTACTTTGTGCAAATATTACCGCAGATAATGCGAGTAACATGGCAGATAAGATAAGTTTTTTCATAGAAGTAAATTTCGGTCAACTTGTTATGCTATACGTTAAATTTCTTAATTGGTTCTAAAATTAGAGGCTGTATTAGCACTTCTTAAAGACAAATATAGTAATTTATCGGAAAAAAAATAAAATTTTAATAAATTCAATAATATATAACTATCTGATAATCAATAAATTAGTAATTAAAACAACCAATCTCCCTCACATTATATCGGCTAAAAAATATGTTCACCCAGTGTGAACTTCGAATCCTTTGTTAAATTTAGCCGAATTTATTTATGTTTCAAAACAAGGCAATAGTTATTTTAAGAACATTTACCAGTCAGGAAGTTCGACTTTTCGACGATTACCTCCGTTCTCCCTTTTTCAACAAAAACCAAACCATAATATCAGCATTTGACACTATAAAGGCTTGGCATCCATTATATGAACACCCAAACCTCGAAAGAAGTTTACTTTATAAGCTGATTTTTAAGGAGGAAGCATTTGACGAACAGAAACTCCGTTACCTGATGACAGACCTTACGAAACACCTCGAGGAATATCTCTGTTATAAGGCAATTTCTGAGGAGCAGATCTTTAAGTATCATTTACTATTGTATACATATCGATTGCGCCGTCTTGACAAGGCATTCTTAAATACACTGAAACTTGCAGAAAAAACATTAAAAGAACAACCGCGCAGAGATGTGAGTCATGCATTTTACGAATATTTAATTGAAGAGGATAAATACAGGTTCATGTCCGACCGGCGTGAACATCTGCATGAAACTAATTTGCAGCAAGTGGTTGACAATCTGGATAAATATTATATCCTGAATAAGATGCGATATTCCGCAGAGATCATCAATAATAAAAACGTAGTAGCAATTAATTATAAATTGTTCTTGTATGATGAGATCATGAATCATATAAGGCACAATCCACTTGATTATGTCCCCTCTGCAAAAATTTATTACAATATAATTTTAACATTAACGGAACCGGAAAATAAAATTCATTATATAAATCTTCTTGATCTCTTGAAGGAACATCACCTGTTATTCTCAAAAGAAGAAATTTTTGAGATGTACGTGTATGCTAAAAATTATTGTATCAGAAAGATCAATCACGGAGATATTGAATATATACGCGAATTATTTGATCTGTATAAGGTGATGTTAAAAGACAGGATCATTTTCAAAGAAAATTATTTATCGCAATTCGATTATAAAAATATTGTTTATCTGGGACTGCGTATCAACGAATTTGAATGGGTGAAACATTTTATTATTAAATACAACGAACACCTGGATCCGGCCATCCGGCAAAATGCTTTTACTTTTAATATGGCATATTATCATTTCTTTCAAAAAAATTATGATGAAGTGCTCACCCTGCTGCGTTCTGTCGAATTCACCGACTTTTATTACCACCTGGATTCTAAATCGCTTTTACTTAAAACATATTTTGAATTAGAGGAAACCGATGCTCTTTTTTCGCTGATAGAGGCATTTAAAATCTATATCAAACGCAATAATCTTATACCAAGTTATCAGAAAGCTGGATATAATAATATGATAAAATTATCTGCAAAATTGTATAAATGGAAATTAAATCCGAAAAATAATTTACAAGATATCATCAACGAATTTAATACCACAAAACCCGTTGTAGATATTTTATGGATGCGGAAAAAATTAGAAGATATGCAAGGTTTGGCCGAGAAGTTGACAGGTAATTGGAGAAGATAAAGATTCAAAGGGAGAAGATTCGAAGGGAGAAGATTCGAAGGGAGAAGGGAAGGTTCTAAGGTTAAAAAAGGAAGGAAGATGTTGTAAGGTTTAAAAAAGGGTCAACTACTACATGAAAATTTTAATTCAACCCGTTACCTTTTATTAGGAAATTAATTTTTCAATTTAATTCAAATCAAGTCCTATTTCCTATGTCCTATGTCCTACCTCCTGATAAATCCGTTTCAAATCTTTATTTTCCAAAATAATTTGCGAAGATCCATTTTTAGCGAGGTAGATCAGTACTTGGGATAACTCCACTGAGGAAATGACATAATTTGGCATTATCAGTTTTAAGACCGGGAAAAAAGGATAAAAAAGTTTATAGGAAAATGGGACGTTTTTAGGTTTGACAACAGGATTAATTCCACCGGGTCGGGCGATCACCAGATTTTTATTAAAGATTCTTTTTAATTCATTTTCAGTTTTGCCTTTTTCTCGTGCAAATAAAATTCTGCTCTTTTCTTTGGAATCAGCACCTCCTCCACTCACAAAAACAAAGGAAATATCCGGATTTACTGACAAAAATGCTTTTGCGGCAGCAATAGTATAACTATAGGTTATAGTATGATATTCTTCCGCCGTTACCATTGCCTGAGGTATGCCGAGACACCAAATACAGGAATCACAAGTTTTTATAGTTTCTTCCAAACCTCTGTAATCAAGAAAATTTTTATGTATGATCTCTTTCAATTTGGGATGTTGGAGTTCCAAGGCTCTCCTGGTCAAAACGACAATTTCGGTGATTTCCTCCTGTAATAGAGCCTGGCGAACTACTTCGCTGCCTACCATTCCTGTTGCTCCTGTTATTAAAATTCGCATATAGTGGTAAAATGAATAAGCCTGGTTTCGATTTAGGTTTTTTCGTGTTTGCTGGTGCAAAAACGAATAACTAGCACTCCAATGTCTTTTTTGACGGCTTGTGGAAACAAATATTGTAAAATTATGTGCATTCTATGTGCAATCTTTTTAGTTTCCTCCCAAAGGCATTTATTCTATCCTTAATTTTGCTGCAATTTTTAAATACTACGCAATTGAAACTTCGAATAGCTACCAACGAAAAATTTGAAAACCGTCATTTAGGTCCTCGTGATCACGATGTTACGGAAATGTTACATGCAATTGATGCTGATTCCATTGAATCTCTGATAAACCAGACCGTTCCTGAAAATATCCGGTTGAAACGACCATTGCACATTGGTCAACCGATGACCGAACACAACTATCTGAAACATCTCAAAAAGATCGCTTCTAAAAATAAAGTGTACAGAACCTATATTGGTTTGGGTTACCACCACACCTTAACCCCGGGTGTTATCAAACGCAATGTATTTGAAAATCCGGGTTGGTATACCCAATACACACCCTATCAGGCAGAAATTGCACAGGGCCGTTTGGAGGCACTTCTCAATTTTCAAACCATGATATCTGATCTTACAGGATTGGAAATTGCCAATGCAAGTTTGTTGGATGAAGGTACTGCTGCTGGGGAGGCGATGATCATGTTCTATCACCATAAAAATAAAAGAGATATCCTTTCTCCGAATTTTTTTGTGAGTGAATTGTGTTTACCACAAACCATCGACATTCTAAAAACCAAATCAGAACCTTTGGGAATTAATTTGGTGATCGGCGATCATCAAACCACAAAATTGGATGGATCTTTTTTTGGGGCTCTGTTACAATACCCGGCCGCAAACGGAAATATTTTCGATTATTCTGATTTTATTGAAAACGCTCATGGTAAAGATATTTATGTAACACTTGCAGCTGATATTTTATCACTTGCGGTTTTAAAATCGCCCGGTGAATTAGGCGCGGATTGTGCAATAGGAAATTCTCAAAGATTTGGTGTGCCAATGGGATTTGGTGGACCACATGCTGCATTTTTTGCAACAAGGGAGGAATTTAAACGCGATATGCCGGGAAGAATTATCGGTGTGAGCGTGGATAGAGATAATCGACCAGCTTTGCGTATGGCGTTACAAACACGCGAACAACATATAAGAAGGGAAAAAGCCACTTCAAATATTTGTACAGCACAAGCATTACTGGCAATTATGGCAAGTATGTATGCAGTTTATCACGGACCGGATGGCATCAAAGGAATTGCATTACAAGTGCATTATTCAGCAGTAGCACTTGCTACAGAGATTAAAAAATTAGGATATAAAATAGATGATGGTCCTTATTTCGATACCATTAAATTAACAGGTACTGTAAATGCACCAATTAAAGTATTGGCAGAAGCTGCACA
>JBGAWP010000051.1:0-29442 GCA_044227505.1 Chitinophagales bacterium
AAATTATAGAAAAGTTTAACCAAGGCGGAGTTTGCCAACGTATTGCAATCAAAAGAAGTATTGATATTATAAATATAAGTAATGATTGATATTTTTTCATATATTCCATATTAGTATTTAAAACGATTATTTAATCACCACTACCACACTCTTCTTCGGTAACACATTCATCTGATGAAGTTCCAGTTTCTTCCCGCCATTCATCTAATTTGACTTCAACAAGGTCTCCTGGACAGGCTCTACCGCAATTTATTTCTCCATGACCATTTAAGTATTCAATGCCATATTTTTGATTCAAATCATCAATCAATAATAATAGGGATATCTCCATTTCAGAATTTAATTCACCATCCTCTAACTCCATGGCGTCCTGAAAAAAGTTCAGGCATTCGTCTTCAGTATCTAAATCAGCTAGCAGAACAATGCCAATTCTTCCTGTATTAGCTTTGTCAACATGTGCTCCTTTAATATCAATTGGTCGGCCCTCATAAATATTCCCCTCTTTATCAATTGCAAAGTGATAACCTATATCTGCTTTACCACTCTCATCCATATGTTTATCTTGAACTTCTTGAACAGTTGTATAAGTTCCTGAATTGCCAGCGTGGTGAATAACAATACCTGTATAATACACCTTTAAGGAGGTTGTTATTTTTTCATATGAATAAGTCGCTCCAGTTTGTGGATCGCGAGCTCCCCATTCTTTTCGCGAAATTATCTTCACATATTCATCATCCTCACCCCCAGGGACTTGAACATAATAGTTTGCTATTTGTATAAGTGGTGAAAATAAAGTTGGTGAAATTATTCCTGGCCAATCTCCATTAACATCTGTAACTAAAATAGGGTTATTCCTGAATGTTGCGTAAGGACTTTCTGTAGGTATGCCTTTGGGATCAACATTTAATCTTCTACCTAACCTACAATCATATGCCCAATATTCAGCGATATTAAAATTTCCTTTTCCATATATTTCTTCATCTTGCTCCTGGCTATTAAACCCATACCTATACTCACTTCCACTACTCCAATTTCTATCCACCAGTACACTCCCAAACGGATCATAACTCAATTCGCCAAAACCCATCGGTGAAGTATATTTCATTGTATAAATGTAACAAGAATTTCAATTATCAAATATGGGTAATTGGTTATCGTAAATTTTTAAGTTCCTCCTCCGAATCCACAGCGTCCCTCACGGGTTTAATTGATTTTTTATTTGTGTGAGGTGACACAGTGGGGACACTTTTTAGACCGATGATTTTCCTCCGAACCCACAAGAGTCCCTCACGGGTATAATTGATTTTTTATTTGTGTGAGGTGACATTGTGGGGACACTTTTACGGGTGATAAAATTTGCAATCAACTCAGAAGCCCCATTTTTATCCTTACCACAACCTTTCTTCCTTCCTTCCTTTTATTTCCTTCCCACCCCTTCCTTCCTTAAACCTTCGATTCTTCTCCCTTCGAATCTTCTGAATCTTTTCTTACCTTTGTTTTATGCCCGATTTTGTAGGAACCATATTAATGTTGCTTTTCTGGATACTCATTGTGAATGGTATTTCCAGGTTCTTTAAAAAAGTGACCGGTGCAGCTAACAAAGAAAAGGGAAAACCGCAGTCGAAGCCACAACAACAAAAAACCACCACTTTTCAGGACATCTTTAAGGAATTGCAGAAAAAAGCCGAAGAGGCAAGGGCAAAACAAAATATGCCACCTTATGCTAAACCTGAAGTAAAAGAAGTTTCTTACGAAAAAACCAACCGTCCGCCTCAGCAGGAAGTGTACACAACCAAGGAAGCAATTCCGGAAAAGGCAAAAAGATCGGATATTGAATTTGATAAATTTGTTGAGGAACAACGCAAAAAAGAGCACGACGCAGAACAACGCAATTTATATAAAAAGGCTTATCGTATCACTACCGACGATGAGCAGGATGTAATTCCATTTGAAATTGATCTTAAAAATGCAATTATCGGAGCTATGATCCTGGAGCGTCCTTATTCATAAAGGAACTGCACGGTGCTTCTGGTTTGTTGTTCGAGTACTACCTTTTTATTTTCTGTAAGTTTTAATAAAATATGTGCATTATAATGTCTTACGGTAAGTAATTCGAGGTTATCATTTTCTTTTAGCGCAACATCACTGTAAAATTCCTTTAATTCATTTATTACAGGTTCAATGATATATTTATTGTAATCTACTACGATGGAAACCGATTGAGCGGCAATTTGGATCACATTTATTTTCAGTTTATGTTTCATGAAAATGGAATAAATATTTGCCATTTGCATTTCTCCAACAAAGGAAGTAAGTGAGGGAACTATTGATATTAATGTTTGATTTTTTTTATACATGATCACTGGCGGATAATCAATATATTTTTCATTTGTTTGAATAATAGTACCTTTTAAATCGGGATCAAGAAATGATTTTACATATAAAGGAATTAATTTTTGTTGCAACGGCTGTATTGTTTTTGGATGTATTACAGACGCTCCGTAGTAGGTCATTTCAATTGCTTCATAATAGGTGAGTTCCGGAACTTTTATGGCATCCGGAAATAATTTTGGATCGGCATTTAATACGCCCGGAACATCCTTCCAAATCCACAATCCTTCAGCATCTAAAATATGTGCGAAAATGGCTCCTGTATAATCAGATCCCTCTCTTCCTAAAGTGGTTGTATAATCAAAATTCGACTTCCCTAAAAATCCTTGTGTAACAATATGGGTATCCTTTAATTTATCCGGAATTGTATTGATGATCTGCGCAGAAGTAATTTCCCAATCCACAACAGCTGCTCGCCATGTATCATCTGTTTGAATAAGATCTCGAACATCCACCCACTCATTTATTAATGAAACGGAATTTAAATAAGTGCTCAGGATGGAAGAAGAAATGAGTTCACCAATACTCACTATCTGATCGTAATAAAGCGGAAAACTTAAATGTTTATTTGCCTCTGAATTTTGAATGATAAGGTCGATAAAATAATCCAGTTTCACCCGGATATTAAGATCGTTAATAATAGTTTGATGGTAATCGCGCAACGATTCTATTTCTTTAGAAATATCTTCCCCATCAAAACATTTTTGAGTTATAACTTCTAAAGCATTGGTCATTTTGCCCATTGCCGAAACAATGATCACAATATTTTCTTCCGGAAAGCGCCTTATAATGGAGGCTACATTTCTCACCGATTCGGCATCTTTAACTGATGCACCGCCAAATTTGAAGATCTTCATTTGCGCAAAGATAAGGAAAGGACGTAGGACATAGGACATAGGACGTATGACATATGACATAGGACATAGGACGTATGACATATGACATAGGACATAGGACTTGACAAAGGACATTGGAAATTCGACATAGGAAAACAAAATTGTTTAAGGTATCAAGTATCAGGAAAACAAGCGGTGGGATTTAGTAAATGTTTTTCAGATGATAGGAGGGTCTCACTAACGGTAAAGACCAAAAATTTCGCAAGAAATTTAAACTCCTTTCTCCTCTCTCCTTACTCCTTTTTTTCAATGAACAAGTGAATACGATAAATTTGAAATAGGATCCCGGCTGTTTAATTCTCAACTCTCAATTCTCAATTCTCAATTATTTTGCCTTCAGCAAATATTTAGAAGGCTGAATATTAATATCATTCTACCTTAAAAAATAGAAGCTGGTCAGATAATAAATTTGAATGTTTTTGCATTATCATCCTGTAAAAATCTGATGATATAAATTCCCTGTGAGATATCAGGTAATTTTAATTGATAAATATTTTCACCCAATACTATATTCACATCACCTTTTAGTATTTCCAGACCGGAAATATTATATATACCATAAAAGAATTTCGTCGATTTTTCCGCAGAATAAACAGAGAAGGATATTTCGTTTTGTGAATTGTCTACACGAAAATTTAATATATTAAACGGCAGTTTTGGAAGCACGGATAGGGAAATATATTGATCACCTCCAAAAATATTATGGAACTTATAATAACCGCTTGTTTTTAAAATAAAAACTTCCCCTGTATCTATCCTTTTTTCATCTAAATCAAGATAAGTATGTATTTCAGCGCCACCTGGACAATCGAAACCATCAAGTATACAATTGACTGTTAGATCTTCTTCAGCACCCATCATAAACATTTGGGTATAACGATTATCCTCATACTCGGAACCTAAATAAGTATAATTCTCACCGCTAAATTCGGTTTCTAATTCCAACTCACAATCATATTTAAAACTTGTATCAGGTGTTTGTTGAATATTAAAAATCTGTAATCCAAACACACTAAAAAGCGCAGGAGATATCATGATTGGGTAATTTGCACCCTTAACGAAATAATGTTGATTTTATTGTGTTGTAGATGCTTGATTTTAACCAAACAATCACGATCCGCCTCGCGGATTCACGATTCCCGATTGTCGATTCACGAAAAATTGTCAATTTTTTTGGCTGTTTAATTATCAATTGTCAATTATCAATTGTCAATTTACAAGTAACCCACCCCTCCATAAACTCCGCATCATATTTTTTATAAAAACGAATTGCCGGTTCGTTCCAATCGAGCACCTGCCATTTGAGTATGGTTTTATGTTGTTTTGTGATATTAATTATTTCTTCAAATAACAGTTTTCCAACTCCTTTTCCGCGATAATTTTCAGTTACCACAAAATCTTCCAACCAGATATATCGCCCCTTCCAAGTGGAATACGCAAAGTAATAAAGTGCCATTCCGATGATCTTGTTTTCTGCAAGATCCAGGTCTTCCGCAACAATAGCATCAAAATGGTTAGCCGCAAGATCTGATGCATAAATTTCAGGTGTGGTAATAACCTCTGCAGGAGCACGTTCATATTCTGCGAGCTGTTTTACAAGATTGTGAACTGCTTGCATGTCTGTAAGGGTTGCTTTTCGAAGTTGGATGTTCATTTTGTAAAGTTAATGGGAATAGAATTGTGGTGATAGTCGCAGTCACAGATATAAGTCGCAGTCGCAGTTGCAGTCACAGTCGCAGTCGCAGTCACGGTAGTTGAAAATCGTTCTTTTAGTAGAGACGCAATGCATTGCGTCTCTACTAAAAGAACGATTTTCAACCGGGAACCAACTTAAATATCCAATAACAATCAAAAAATAAAAAACATCAATCGGATCTTCGCCCGTAAGTTCATACTCCGTATTAAACTCCTTCAACCCCTTCAACCATTTCAACCCTACCTGAAGCTATTGCAAACCATTTAAACCGTGATTAATAATAAATAACAATCAAAAAATAAAAAACAATAATCGGATTGATAGCCCGGGTGATCATCCTTCGTATTGAACCTGCCTTGCTGTGAGTAGTGAATGGTCAGTGGTGAGTAAATCCAGAACTGAAACATGTAGAGATCGACGAAGGAGATCTACTACATGTCAGAATTTCACTGCTTTATCACTACCTTTGCATTAACAACTACTCTGTTTATGAAGGTAAAAACCCTGGGCGAATTTATAATTGAGAGACAAAGCGATTTTCCATTTGCGACCGGCGAACTCACCAGATTGCTTGCCGACCTGAGCATTGCGGGTAAAATAGTGAACAGAGAAGTGAATAAAGCTGGTCTTGTAGATATATTAGGTGCGGAAACCAGCGAGAATATGAGTGGCGAAACACAGCAAAAGCTGGACATGTATGCCAACAAACAATTTATGAACGCTCTGATGGCAGGAGGAGAGGTGTGTGGATTTGCTAGTGAGGAGGAAGATAATTTCATCAGTTTTGACGGTGCCATTTCCTCTTCCGGTAAATATGTTGTGCTAATTGACCCTTTGGATGGTTCGGGAAATATAGATGTAAATGTGTCGATCGGGACGATATTTTCGATCTTTCGTCGCCTAAGCCTCAGTGGTGGCGCTACTTTGGAAGATTTTTTGCAAAAAGGAACGGAACAAGTTGCCGCAGGATATATTATTTACGGTTCCTCTACGATGATGGTTTATACAACAGGAAACGGTGTTAATGGTTTTACCCTGGATCCATCCATTGGCGAATTTTGTTTATCGCACCCGGATATTACCATACCCAATAAAGGCATTATTTATTCAATTAATGAGGGAAATTACGTTCATTTTCCGGAAGGCGTAAAACGTTATATAAAGTATACCCAGGAAGAGGATGATAAAACAAATCGTCCCTATACTTCCAGGTATATAGGGTCATTAGTGGCTGATTTTCATAGAAATATGTTAAAAGGAGGGGTGTATCTATATCCTGAGACCGCAAAATCGCCAAAGGGGAAACTTCGTTTGTTATATGAATGTAATCCGTTGGCATTTATTGCGGAACAGGCGGGAGGTTCAGCTTCGAATGGTAAAAGACGGATATTAGAGATCGATCCGAAGGAATTACATCAAAAAACGCCGCTTTATATCGGTTCTTCGGCGATGGTAGACAAGATCAAGGAGTTTTTAGAAAGGCATGCTGAGGTTGGTGCGTGATCTTTATATTAACCTGCCATTTTCTTCCTGTTCGTAAAACAGATCTATTTCCAGATTTCCACTTTCTGCGGCTTCTACTGCTAATTGATCGCATCGTTCATTTTCAGCATGTCCCGCATGACCCTTTACCCAAACAAAATTTACTTTGTGTTTTGAATAAGCGCGCATCAGTCGCATCCAAAGGTCCTGGTTTTTTTTACCCTGAAATGCCTTCTTCATCCAACCGTATATCCATTTTTTTTCAATGGCATCCACCACATATTTTGAGTCGGAGTAGATAGTGACATCCAATCCCTCTTTTGTTAATGCCTCAAGACCTGCAACCACGGCCATGAGTTCCATCCGATTATTTGTGGTTTTACGAAATCCACCCGACAATTCTTTCTCGTGTTTTCCGAATTTGAGTATGGTTCCAAACCCACCTGGTCCCGGATTACCTCTTGAAGCCCCATCTGTATATATTTTAACCATCTTGAATCCGAAATTTAAACTCCTTTTACGCTTTCTTTCAAAAAATACTTGTTTTCCTTATAAAAATGCATAAATTTTACACCGCCAAAGGAGTTTTGTTCCGATCCACAGATTAAATCAAACCTAACACACAACAGCATGAAACAATTGTTATTGATCCTGAGTTTTATTTCCATATGTATTTCCTGCGATAAAGTTGAACGCGGCGCCGGCGAAAATGAAACCCTGTCGCGCAAATTATTTGACACATTGCGCGATAATGATTTTGATAAATCGGCTTTGCTTATGCCCGACAAAGTTACGTTTAGAAAAATTCAGGAGCATAATGGAGTGAAGGTAGAAGATGTGAATAAAAGTTATGACGCATTTTTAGTGGAATCAGAAAACAAATTTAACAACACCTATTCTATGTTTAACAAATGGGAAAGTTGTAAATACCTGCACACTACATCAGAACAGGGAAAATACGGAAACTTACCCTCTGAGACAGTTACAACCAAATTTAGCGGTGATGGCGGACCTTATAAAATAACAGTTACCTCGGTAAAATTTAACAATAGATGGTATTCCATGGGAGATATTACCTGGATAGCCAAAACTGATTGATCTGATGTAAACTAATGAATTTAGAGGTGAAATAACAATGCCCTGGGTTCCGATTTCTGATTTTAAATCCCATTCCTTCCAGGTCTGTAAAATATTTTTTCATGCAGTTACGTTCATTATCAACAATGGCATGTTTATTCATTTTAATATGATTTGACCTTTACTACACGTTATTAACCGTAATTTTCGCCACGTTTTTTACTTTACTTATTTATTGGTACGATATTTTACTTACTTGAATTTTATATGCTGAAAATAAAAATATTAAAACTCCTGGTTTTATCTTTTCTTATCCTTTTAGGAGGAAGGATTTATTCGCAACAATCGCTTATACATTCAGATGTATATGCCGATTATAAGAAGGCTTTTGAGTTATATGAAAATAAAATGTATTCCACCGCGCGGGAGTTATTTGATGAAGTAGCTATGATAGTGCCTGAAGGAACAGGTGATGAAATTTTTAATTATGTATCAAACAGCAAATATTATTCTGCCCGTTGCGCAATTGAACTGCGTAACCCGGATGCTGAAAAACAAATGCTTGATTTTATTTATAATAATCCGGGTAATGTTTTAATAGGTTCTGCCTATAATGAGTTGGGTAAAATTTATTATAATAAAAAGGAATATACCAATGCAGTAACATGGTTCGACAAGGTAGATGTTAAAGACCTTTCTTTAGAAGAAAGAGACCTTTATAAATTTCAATATGCTTATAGCTTATTTAATAAAAAAAAATTTCCGGAGGCAAAAATTTTATTTGCTCAGCTAAAAGATAAACCGGGCAGCACCTATTATTATGCATCAAATTATTATTACGGTTTTATACAACAGGATGAAGGTAATTATGAAAATGCCTTAACCTGTTTTGAGATCGTAAAAGATGTAACGCCTTATTCATCTGTTGTACCATATTATATTTCCAATATTTATTTTCAACAGGGTAAATACGAAAAGGTGATCACCTATGCTGAACCTTTAATGGCGGACACGAAATTGGTGTATTATGCAGAGATAAACAGTTTACTTGGCCAGGCATATTTTTATAAGAATAATTATAAAAAGGCATTACCCTATTTAAGTTATTATATTGAAAAAGCAAAAAACATACGCTCGGAAGATTATTATCAACTTGCATACACTCAATATAAAACAGGTGATGTAAGTTCTGCGTTGAGTACCTTAAAAGAAACTTCAGATGATAATGATACCTTGTATCAGCACATACAATATTTATATGGTAATTGTTATCTCGATCAAAATAAAAAGGAAGAAGCACGTAATGCCTTTATGGAGGCTTCGAGGATAGGTATTGATAAAGAAATTCATGAAAATGCATTATTGAATTACGGAAAGCTTTCGTACGAATCGGCATACTATACTGCAGCAGTTACCGCTTTTCAGGATTATTTAAAAAAATACCCCACAGGTAAAAATAAACAAGAAGCGCAGGAATTACTTGCCACCTCTTTGCTTAGTACCAACGACTACGTTGCGGCAATGGAAGTAATAGAAAAGATCCCACAAAAAACTCCGAAATTAAAAGAAGCCTATCAAAAAGTTTCTTATTACAGTGGTGTGCAATTATTGGATGAAAAAAATTATTCAGAAGCAGAAAAAATGTTTAATCAATCGCTTGAAAATCCGATCGACGAAAATCTTCAGGCTGCATCTTATTTTTGGATTGGGGAGATCCGATTTATTGAAGCAAAGTATCCACAGGCTATAAATAACCACGTTAAATTTCAGGAACTTGCAAAAGTGGCAAAGGAGTTACCGTCAGAAACCTCAGTGCCTTATTCAAATTATACCATCGGATATGGCTATTTTAAACAAAAATCGTATACGAATGCCGCAAATTATTTTTCTAAAGTAACAACATCGCTCAAAACAAGTAAAACAGATCTGATACAGAATAATGTTTACATAGATGCAGTTTTGCGTTTAGGAGATTGCTATTTTATGACAAAAGATTATAAAAAGGCAGAAAGTAATTACACAAAAATTATCGACAACAATAATAAAGGTGTTGATTATGCTTTATTTCAGAAGGGAATGTTATTGGGATTACAAAACAATGGTTCCGGTAAAATTTCCACCTTACAGCAATTGACATCTAAATACAGCAACTCATTATATGTGGATGATGCGATGTATGAAATTGCCAATACCCATTTTATTCTTAAACAAAACGCACAGTCAATTGCTGCATTTAAAGACCTTATCAATTCAAAACCAAACAGCAGTTATTCCATTAAGGCATATCTTAAATTGGGTTTAATTTATTACAACGAAAAAGATTACAAAAATTCTGAAAAATATTACAGGCTTGCCTATGAGATGTCGCCAAACTCTCCGGAGGGTAAAGAAGCGAAAGAGGGTTTGTTGGATATTGTTACAGTAACTGGTGAAACTGACGCAGTGGAAGGTGTTGCAGGTACATCTGAAATTGATCAGAAAAAATATGACTATGCGAAAAACAAATTCGACGGTTCTGAATATGCCGGGGCTGCAATCGCATTTTCCGATTATTTAAGAGAGTTCCCGAAAGGGCAATTTAAAACGGAGGCAGAATTTTATCGCGGGGAAAGTTATTTTAAGGTAGAGCAATATGGTAAGGCTTTGCCGGATTATGAATCTATCATAAAAAATAATCGCGCAAAATTTTTGGAATCAGCATTATTGCGCGCAGGATGGATAGAATATTATCAAAATGAGGATTATAAAACTGCATATGATTATTACGATAAACTGTATGATGTTGCCGATTATAAGGAAAATACTTTTGTTGCCATGGTTGGATTGTTGCGCACAGCATACTTTCTGAACGACTTTGATGAAGTGATCGTAAATGCAAACAGGATATTGCAAAGCGATCTTGTTTCCAATGATGAAAAAATTGAAGCGCATTACTTCTCCGGACAAGCACATTTATCAAATAATAATATCGACAAAGCATATGATGCATTTTCAAAAGCTGCTGCATTAACAACGAATGAATTCGGAGTGGAATCGAGATTCTATATGGCAGATATCTTATTCCAAAAAGGGAAGTTGGATGAATCAAAGGCAAAATGCCAGCAGATCATTAACGATATGCCGGCTTATGAAGAGTGGATAGTGAGAAGTTATATACTTATGGCAGATATTGCTGCTGCTAAAGGTGATTTTGCTCAGGCAAAGGCAACGCTTAACAGTATTATTGAAAGTTATACCGGCGACCCCGACCTTGTGGAACTTGCAAAACAAAAATTGGAACAAATAGAAGAGATGGAAAAATCCGGAAAGAAAAAATCAGGCTCGGAGGATTCTAATGATGAACTTGAAATTAATTTTGACAACAATTAAATATGAAATTGACCATGATATTTCCTTCTAAAAATATAAAATATATCTTATTATTTTCATGTATGCTCATTGCAACCTTGGGATTGCAGGCACAGGTGACTGGTAATGAAGATGTTGACGTAGTGAGTGCATATAATCCAATTCTTGCCGATGCTGTGAAAGAAAGTTTCGATGCACAAATCCCGGTAAATAATACCAAACCGGAGAAACTTGATTACAATATTCCAATTGAATTTTATCAGATACCTTATCAACCGGTAAAAGTAAAACCAATCAGGTTGCCTGATGCTCCTGCTGAAGAACTGGATAATATTTATGTGAAGGCCGGCTTCGGCACACAATTTACACCGCTTGCTGAAGTATATATCAACTCCAACAGAAATAAAAAATATACCTACGGATTATATGGAAAATATATTTCCTCCAATGGCAGTCTGGAAAATCAGAACTACAATGATCTCAGGGTAGGTGGAAATGCAAAATTTTATTTCGATGATAAATATGCATTACCGGTAAATGCATATTATTCTCGAAACTCTTTATTTTATTATGGATACAACGATGAGGATACCACCATAAAAGGTGCAGATATTAAACAGGTATTCAATAATTATGGGTTTGACGTTGGATTTCACAATATTGGCGACAATCCGCTCAATATGGATTTTGGTATGAAATTCGGATTTACAGGAATTACCGATATTAATAAATATCATGAGATCAATCCGTTTATCACTGCATTTGGCGAAAAAAAATTGGAGAACAAAAGTATTTTAGGTACTGAAGTGTCTTATGAATATTATGCTTATGAAGGAGCTGGTGAAAATTCCAATTCCTTATCCGGATTAAAACCATATTATAAAATTATTAAAGATGAATTGAGTTTGAATTTGGGTGCCGAAATAAAAGTTGACCGTGATCAAAATGCCTATTTTTTACCGGACATACTTTTTTCATATGATCTGATCGGAGATAAATTTGTATTTATCGCAGGAGCAGAAGGCCAGTTGCAAAAAAATAATTTTGCAAATATTGTGGATGAAAATCCCTTTGTAAATGATACCCTGAATTATATCAATTCACCAATTCAGGAAATTTTTGCAGGTTTACGCGGTTCCACCAATGGCAATTTTTCCTTTAGTGTAAAGGGTTATCAAAAATCAGCAAAAGATCTTCCTTTTTATATTAACGACAGTACTGATATGAAGAGATTTAATGTGGAATACAGTGATGCAACAATCTGGGGAGGAAATATTGAACTGAGTTATTTTAACACCGACAAATTCCGATTTACAGGCTCAGTAAACGCCTTCACCTTTTCTGAGATCAAAGAATTTAACAATCCATACCATCGCCCAACACTGGAGTGGACCCTCAGCGGGATGTATCGGTTTAACAAGAAGTTGAATATGAATGTAGACATTTTTGGACTGGGAAAAACGTATGCCTTGTTGCCTGGTGATATTGAAGAACAGATAAATGGCGTGGTTGACTTTAATCTAGGTGCAAATTATATGTATTCCAAATACTTTAACATTTTCGTGAATGTGAACAATATGGCGTCCTTTAAATACCAGCGTTATTACAATTATCCCTCGTATGGCATACAGGCATTGGCGGGGATATCTTTCACGTTTTAAACATTTGGTGGATTTCTTCTCGGGTTTTTGATGTTGTTGCGGGAGATATTTGCAGTTAAAGTCACCTGTTGCAGAAGATCACACAACATATTGTAAAGCTATTACACGATCACAATTACGTGATTGTGCCTGGTTTTGGTGGATTTGTCACCAATTACCAGCCTGCCAAGGTGCATCCAACCTCCTTTATTTTTAATAGTCCCTCTAAATCGGTCGCTTTTAACGTAAATCTTACCTCTAACGACGGATTGCTTACAAATTCACTTGCTTCAGAAGAAAATATCTCCAATAGGCAGGCAGAAAGCCTGATTTCTGAATTTGTAATAAAGATCAGAGAAGCGTTATATGAGCATAAACCCATAAAACTTGCTGGTATAGGCAGATTAACGCTTGATGTGGAGAATAATATTCAATTTTTACCCGATAACTCCCAAAACTTTTTGATGCAGAGTTATGGACTTTATTCCTTCACCGCTCAGCCAATTGCAAGAGAACAAAAATCATTCGAGGTAAAACCATTAAAGGCAATTACCGTTGCAAAACCCCGCAAAAAGAGAACATTTTCTGATTCCTTATTGCCGATAGCTGCGGTTCTTTTACTTACCATGCTCACCATGCAAATTTTCATTCAAACAAGTATGAATGGATTTGATTATGCCGAGATATTCGGGATGAAAAAAATATTCACTAAAAATACCTTTCTGCTTGAAAAATATGAACCAATTAAGTTTGAAATAAACCCGGGTATTGTCTATTTCAGAAAAACAGATACTTTAACAACAAAAAATATCATTACCCAAACCCCGGTAATTAATTCCACTGAGGTAAATAAAACAGAAATACCTGCAATTCAAAATGACAATAAATACATTTTGGTGGCGGGTTCTTATTATTCTACAGCTCAGGTTGAAATAATTCTCGCAAAAATTCAATCCAAAGGATACACAGGGTACATAAAACCCTGGGGTAAATATCAACTTGCTGCAATTGCAATTCCTGATAATATTTCTCCATCAAGCTTCCGCGAAATATTTATTACGGATACCGGCATTAAAGATGCGTGGGTGACCAGGAATAAGGAGTGAGGAGGGAAGGAGAAAGGAGAAAGGAGAAAGTCCTCCTTCGCTAAAGCTACGGAGGACAAGGAGTTTAAATTTCTTGCGAAATTTTATTGGGTGATACACTAGTGAGACCTTCGCTGAGAGCGAAAGCCTCACTAGCTTCGAATTAATGCATTTCCCACTCCGTTTTCCTGTCAATACTTGTTACATGATACTCATTGAAAGAAGTTTAAATTTCTTGCGAAATTTTATTGGGTGATACGCTAGTGAGACCTTCGCTTAGAGCGAAAGCCTCACCTCCTCCGAATTTAATGCAAATCCCACCCATTTGTTTTCCTGATACCCAAGACCCTTTACGTGTCAAGTCTTAGTCCTATATCCTCTTCCAATGTCCTATGTCTGTCCTATGTCCTGTGTCCTATGTCCTACGTCAAAAAAAATAGATCAAAAAAAATCCGCCGAAAGGCGGATTTTTTTTGATCTATTTTTTTTACTCTGCGGATTTCTTTTCTTTTTTCTCCTTCATTTCTTCCTTCATTTTTGCTTGTTCTTCCGGAGTAGCATTTTTATATTTTTCTTTCACGTCTTCTTTTTTATCAGAATTATTTCCGGCGTGATCAGATTCATCTTTTTTGCTATTGCGGTAGTCTTTGAATTTCTGCATTTGTTCTTTTGAAAGAACCTGAGAATATTCTTTGAAACGTTGTTTGGTCATTTCATCTTTTTCCGCTTTTGCAGCATCAGCATTAGGATTTTCCATGCCTTTGTATTTTGTTTTCAATTCTTCTAATTTATTGGCATAACGAAGATTGATCGCCATCACTTTTTGTTCCTGATTTGCATCAAGATTACAGATCTCATCCATTTTGGTTGTCCAATCTTTTGCCGTTGAAGCTGCATCGCCTGACATTTCTGATTGCACTTTTTCTTTTTTATCAGATTTGTCGCCTGATTTAGGATCCTCTTTCTTTTCAGTTTTAGAATCTGCACCGCCTTTTGTAGTTACCTGGGCATAACTGTTATTAAACAGTAAGGTAGCGATCATAACCAGTAGTAAACTTGCTTTTTTCATTTTATTGTTTTTTAGTATTGAGTATATTTGTAAAAATCATGCCATTTTATAAAAAATGAGCAATAGAAGCAAAGTTAACCTTTCCTTTTATAAAATATAGCTAAAATGAAGCTCTTTTTAGTCTGTCGTTAATCGCTCTCCCGATACCTTCTTCCGGAAGCAACTCTGAGATAATAAGGTCGGCACCAGAATTTTCTGCTTCATGCATTAACGAAAACAAATTATGAGCGGCTTCATGTAATTCTTTATTGGGGGAGAGTTGATAAGATCTTATCACGGAAGGATGGTCAATTTTTTGGAAAAAGGAAAGAACCGCAATTTTTTTATTTGAATATCTTTTTACCAACTCCTCAATATTTCCAAGCACCAAGGGCAATTTAGGAGCGTAATGACTGTTCAACATCCCGGGAGCTTCCGGCATTTCACTTCCCGAGATGGTTTTTGGCAAATACCCTATAATTTCCGCTATTTCCTCAGCCGAAACACCTCCGGGACGCAAAATTTCCACCTTTTCATACATATTCATTTTAATGATGGTAGATTCAACACCAACGCTGCATTCGCCGCCATCCAAAACATATTCGATCTGATCTCCAAGTTGTTCAATAACATGGGCTGCGGTGGTTGGACTTATTTTTCCAAACAAATTCGCACTTGGAGCAGCAAGCGGAAAATCCAATTCTTTTAATAATTGAATTGTAAGTGGATGATTTGGCATTCGCACAGCAACATAAGCACTACCCGCGGTAATAATTGGATGGATCACATCTGATTTAGGGAATAAAATTGTTAATGGTCCGGGCCAATACTTTTCGGCAATTTTTTTTAATAAGGGATCTATATTGGTGGTGATTTTTTCCACCATTTCCCATGATTGCACGTGTACGATAAGAGGATTGAATTTTGGTCGGTTTTTGATCTCAAAAATGTTTATCACAGCCTCTGCATTAAATGCATTCGCAGCCAAACCATAAACAGTTTCGGTAGGTATTGCAACTACTTTTCCTTTTTGAAGTAATGCAACGGCATAGGGTATATCATTACCTGATTTCAAGATCCTGATGATTTATAACAATAAATTAAATTTCCACCGGTATCAATATCCTCTCCTCCCAAAAATACCTTTTTCAAATTGTCGTTTAAAGGTTTTTCCGATCTGTAATTTTCCTTCAGGCGACTGAAAAGTAAAACGCCGGTGGTGGAAAGTGCATTTTTTAGTAAAGTCATGAATTCCTCTGTAAAGAATTTTTGAGGTACATGTTTATCGATAAAAAGATCAACAGTAATTAAGTCATATTTTATATTATTTGATTTCATCCAATCAAATGCATCGCTGTGATGTGTCTTTAATTTAGAGAGATCGCAACCGGGAGGGTAATATTTTTTAGCAAGCTCAATTACTGTTTTATCATATTCAACACAATGTATGTCGCAATTCAGCTTATGTATTTTTTGTAACATTTGAGGTATGCTTCCTAATCCTAATCCTAATACTAACACAGATCTGACATTAATTAGTTCGGATTTTATTTGGTAAAGTGCTGATCTATAGGAAGTGTAACGATCTTCATAGGAATAGGTTGCATTAGGCGAATTGAGCATATATTTTCCATTCCAAAGCAAAACTTCCAGAGAATCGTTAAATTCACCTTTCTGTGATTCAATTGGAATTTGTTTTACAAAACTTAATATAAACCTAAATGAACGCTTTTTTATACCAGTCACCACTTAAATTAGTAATTAATTGGTTTTATAGAATTTCATTGCCTCCACCATGTAAACATCCCTGATATTTTTAATTCTTGTTTCATCACTTGGATGTGTACTCAAAAACTCTGGAATGGAAGTGCCATTTTCAGACATTCTTGTCCAAAAATCAATTGCACTATGAGGGTCATAACCAGAAGAAGCCATAAATATCAATCCTAAACGGTCAGCTTCTGATTCCTGTAATCTTGAAAAGGGCAATAGAACACCAACAGTGGTTCCAACTCCAACTGCGCCTAATAATAAAGCTCTTGTTTCAGTCGGTTTATTGGCAAGAGCAATATCCAACGCCATATAACCAGTTGAAGCCAAAAGTCCCTGGCTCATGCGTTCATTTCCATGTCGTGCTACTGCATGGGCAATTTCATGACCCATCACCACCGCTAACCCCGCATCTGTTTTAGTGTAATCCAGAATACCGGTATACACAACGATTTTACCTCCCGGCATACACCAGGCATTGGCTTCAGGGCTTTCCACAAGATTAACTTCCCATACATAACCTTCAATCAGATCGGCATATCCTTCCTGCTTTAATACAGCTTCAACTGCAGGGATCAATTTGTCGCTCACTCTGTTAACTGCGGAAAAATCTTTACCTTTTTCCACCACTTCACTGGTCTTTAAAAAATCGCTATAGGCTGTAAGGCTCATCGCTATCATTTGGCTTTCTGGTAAAAGATGCAACTGATTGCGGCCTGTGATCGGAACCTTCGAACAAGAAACAAAGAAGGTTATCAAGAGCAATGATGGAATTAATTTTTTCATGTAATTATGTTTATGCTTAGATATGATTCAAATATCATACTAAAGTGTATTGAATTGTGCTAAATTAATGGTTTTTCCATACTTCAACGGATTAATCGGGACTAGGGACAGAGGACATAGGACCTAGGACAGAGGACATAGGACATGACAGGACAAGGACAGACAGGTAGGACATTGGAAAAGAACAAGAGGAGGTAAGTGGTATCGAAAAAATAACAATGGGATACGATAAAATTTCGCAAGAAATTTAAACTCCTCACTCCTCACTCCTTTCTCCTTCCTCCTCCCTCCTTCCATTCATGCCGATTTACGTAACGTTTATCGAAAATATTTCTTTCTTGTTTAAACACATCTTTACTTTGTAACGTTATTCAGTGTATAGATGAAAAAGTACTTTGTAATTGTTTGGATGTTGATTCTTTCCATCCCTTTATTTTCCCAAACCAAATATACCTTAAGCGGTTATGTTAAGGATGCCGAAACTGGTGAAGACCTTATCGGTGCATATGTTTATCTCAAAAATGATGTTGCTACCGGAACGGTAACAAATATTTATGGCTTTTTTTCTCTCACTTTGCCAGAAGGGAATTATGAAATTGTAACATCTTATATTGGATACGAAACGCAAAACAAATCCATATTATTAAATTCCGACGTCAGACTTAATATTTCCTTAAAATTGGGACAAGAATTGGAGGAAGTTGTAATCAAAGGAGAACGGGAGGATAATAATGTTCAAAGTACGGACATGGGCAGGGTGGAATTGAATATAGAGCAGATCAAAACAATTCCCGTTTTATTTGGTGAAGTGGATATTTTAAAAGCAATACAATTATTACCCGGTGTAGGTGGAGCAGGGGAGGGAAATACCGGTTTTTATGTGAGAGGAGGAGGGCCGGATCAAAATCTGATTTTGTTGGATGAAGCTGTGGTTTATAATACCGGTCATCTTTTTGGATTTTTTAGTGTGTTTAATTCAGATGCGATCAAAAATGTTACCTTAATTAAGGGAGGTATGCCGGCACAATATGGCGGAAGATTAAGTTCTGTTGTGGATGTACAAATGAAGGAAGGTAACAATCAGGAATATCAGGCAGAAGGTGGAATTGGATTAATTGCTTCAAGGTTAACAATACAGGGTCCAATTGTTAAAGACAAGTCTTCATTTATAGTTTCCGGAAGACGAACTTATATTGATGCTTTGCTGGCACCTTTTTTAAAGGGTGGTGAATTTGAAGGAAATGGATATTATTTCTACGACCTGAATACAAAAGTGAATTACAAGTTTGACGATAACAACAGAATATTTGCAAGCGGATATTTCGGACAGGATGTTTTTAATTATAAAGCACCTGACAATACGCTTAATGTAACAGTTCCCTGGGGGAATGCCACAGGCACTTTGCGATGGAATCATTTATTCAACGATAAATTATTTATGAATGTTAGTGCTATCTATAACAGTTTTGATTTCTCGGTGGAAAGCGCATTTCAGGATTTTAATTTTAATTTATATTCAGGAATTCAGGATTGGAATGGGAAAATTGATCTGGATTATTATCCGGGTTCTAATCACAATATAAAATTTGGCGGTAATTATATTTATCACACATTTATTCCCTATTCGGCTTCGGGGAATTTTGATGAAGTAGATTTTTCGACCGACACTTTAAGTCGCAAATATGCACATGAGGCAGGCATTTATGTTCAGGATGAATTTGATATCACCGACCTGATAAAAATAAATATTGGATTGCGAGGAAGTTATTTTCAGCAGATAGGTCCTTATAACGATATTATTTATGATGAAAGTAATCAGCAGGTTATTGATACTGTGTATTATGGAAAAGGTAAACCAATTGCTGATTATTTTGGATTGGAACCGCGTTTAAATGCACGTATCATTGTAGATAATAATTCATCAATCAAGGCAGGTGTCACATTTAATAATCAATATATCCACCTGGTTAGCAGTTCTACAAGTACTTTGCCCACCGATCTTTGGATACCAAGTTCAAAAACAGTAAAACCACAGATAGGCATTCAATATTCTCTCGGATATTTCCGAAATTTTTATAGCAATAAATATGAAACGAGTGTTGAAGTGTATTATAAGGATCTGAAAAATCAAATCGAATTTGCCGATGGGTATGTTCCGGAATTAGGTATTGATATCGAAGAGAATTTTGTATTCGGGAAAGGAAGAAGTTATGGTGCAGAATTTTTTATTAAAAAAGCAAAGGGTCAATTTAATGGTTGGATAGGATATACTCTTTCAAAAACAGAAAGACAATTTGATGATCTGCAAACAGGAGATAGCTGGTTTCCGACAAAATATGACAGAATCCATGATCTTGAAATTGTTGCAATTTATAAATTAAATGAGCGTTGGGATTTTGCATCAACCTTTGTTTATGCAACCGGACAAGCAACAACAATTGTAGAAAGTTTTTATGTGATAGGCGGCCAGTTACAAACTGATTATGGCCCGAGGAATGGATATAGATTGCCTGCATACCACCGTTTGGATATCTCAGCCACCTTACACAATAAACCGGAGAAAAAATATGAATCAAGTTGGAATTTTTCTATATACAATGTGTATTCCAGAAAAAATCCTTATTTTATTTACACCACCTGGGAAGGTGATTTTGCTTATGGCTCCGTTGATGTTCAGGCAAAACAAGTTTCTATTTTTCCGATTATACCAAGTATAACATGGAATTTCAAATTTTCAAAATAAAACGAATATAATAATACGATGAAAATTATAAAAACAACTCAGTTTAATTTAATGATCCCGGTTGTGATCGCTTTTGTGCTCACCTTAAATTCCTGCACACAGGATATTACAATTGATATTCCGGATCCGGAATTAAAAATTGTTGTGGAAGGAAGTATTGAACAAGGATTGCCACCAATAATTTCATTAACATCTACTGTTCCTTTTTATGGAGAAGTAAATTTTAATGAGCTGGATAATTATTATGTACACGGAGCCGACGTTACTATAAGTGATGGATTAAATACCGTTGAACTAACAGAATTTTGTCTTGCAGATCTTCCTGATGAAATAATTCCATTAGTAGCTGCATTTTTGGGAGTTGACCTCGATACAACCGGTACCATACCCTTAAATATTTGTTTATATACAGTGCCCGATATTTTTACAGGTTTCCCGGCATTTACGGGTGAAGTCGGAAAAACATACGACCTTAATATTCAATTTGATGGGAAAACAATTACTTCCTCCACAACGATATTTCCACCTGTGCCACCTGATTCCGTTTATTACCGCGAACATGATGATCCGGAAAATGATTCGTTGTTCCGACTATACCTCACACTTACAGATCCTGCAGCACCGGGTGATTTTTATCGATATTTTACCAAAAGGAACAGTGAAGCATTTTACTCGGGTTATTCCAGTGTGTTTGATGATAATTTAATAAATGGCCAAACCTTCGATTTTACCCTTGATAGAGGATTCAATCCAACAGAGGAATTTGAAGAACTTCCTTATGGGTATTTTTTAAAGGGTGATACCGTAATACTGAAATGGTGTACAATTGATTACCCTACCTACAATTTCTGGCGAACATTAGAATTTGACAGTGGAACAGACGGCCCTTTTTCGTCAGCTACAATAGTGCAGACCAATATCAATGGCGGACTTGGTATCTGGTGTGGTTATGGTGTTAGTTATGATACTTTATATATACCGGACTAGCATTGGTTGTAGTATTTATAATGCACTTAGTTTTATAATGGTTGATATATGTCATACTTGACTAAAAGTTTAGAATTTAATTTTATCCCCAAAATATAACTATTATGAAAAAGAACATTGTCATTTTATCAATTTGCCTGCTCGCATTTGCACAGGTAAATGCTCAAATTGAACAGGGAACTATATTAGTAGGAGGTATGCTTGGATTTAGTTCATCTTCGGCAACTTTTACATCAACGGCAGGAGGTACCAGCACAACTACCGATCTTCCAAAATACAGTTCCTTCAACCTAGGTCCATGGGTTGGATACATGATTACTGAAGACTTTGGTGCCGGAATTGGAATCAACTACTCGCAATCCAAAACAGTTGCAGTAGATGTAATTACAACCGGTGATGAAAGTACTTCCACTGCCAGTATGTTCACAATAGCTCCGGGTGTTCGTTATTATTATATTCATGGCGACATGGTTCACCTTTATGCCCAATTAGGAATTCCAATTGGCTTTGGCTCTATGACAGATGAATATAACGATGGCAGTACAACCACTACCACCGAATCGAGTATTTCTAGTTTTGGAGTAGGTTTAAGTCCTGGCGCAACAATTAATCTTACCGATAGATGCGGGCTTGATTTTTCTTATGGCTTTTTAGGATTTTCTTCTTATACCGAAACGGCAGATCTTAAAGATTTTAATGATGATCCTTACACTGAAGAGTATAAATCAAGTGGATTTAGCCTCGATTGGGCTGGATCATTCAATTTTGGTATTTTATTTAATTTCTGAGATAACTTATTTATTTTAAAAAAAAGGCGACAAAATGTGTCGCCTTTTTTTTTAACCATTCTTTTCGTGAATCGTCAATCGTGAATCCGGCTTGGATTAAAACTTGAAAAGATTGTCAGGAGTCAATAGTCAGGTGTAAAAAAAATCCGGCTAGGGAGAACTTACTAACCACTAACCACTCACCACTAACCACTAACCACTCACCACTCACCACTCACCACTCACCACTCAGCACTCACCCAACCACTGAGTACAATTTTGTACATGGTGTACAACTATGTTAATTATAGCTATTGTACAAGGTACCAAACAAAGATAATTTTGAGCTATCATAATATTTAAAAAGAAGAAATCGTTAAGCATTTGTAAATCAATAGTTATTAGTTATAAAAGTAATTAAATATGCTTTTGCTGTGTTTCGTTCTAGAAACAGCACAAGTATGAAAAGAGAACGGCTCCAGGTGAGCCGTTTTTTAGTTTTATCAAGATTTGACTAAATGCTTACATACTAAATATCTCTATTTCATCGTTTTACAATTTTTAGGGATTGAATCACACACAATTTAAATAATTTTCCTATTTTTAGATTGAATTTGATCCTTGATGCGACAAGCACTAATCATTATTTCAACGTTTTCCTTGTTTTTTGCTTCCTGTGCAAAAGACAGTATTATTCATGAAGATCTTATTATTGATGGAAATGTAAATCCACCTATTGATGGCGTTTCACAAATTACTTTAAGCAGTTATATCAATAATTTATATATCGATCTATTTGGGAGAGCGGCTACTGAATCGGAGCTTCAGGAACATTCAGATTATTTAATTGAATTTGATTATTCTTCTGAAGCCCGTGAGGATATTGTGGAAGAGTTAATGTCTAGCTGGGAATATTATAAGAATATAAATGTTCTCACAACTCAAAAGTATTTGGTTTCACTCGACAGTTTTACTTTAAAATCCCAAATTGATTATTGGGTATATCTTATTGATATTTATAATGATACCGGCTTGGATGTTGAAGCCTTGTATTATACTATTGAAAATGAGAAATTAATTTTATTATCAACTGCACATATTGAGTTGTTTAATGGTTCCATTTTTATTGACGAATACTTTAAGCGATTCATCAATAATTATTTTTACGATATGGTGAATATGGGAAGTGAAAATTTCGTGGTCTCCTGTTTTCAGAATTTATTTCACCGATATCCTACCGACGACGAACTGCTTGATGGTGTGGCCATGGTGGATGGTGCCACAAGTCAGATCTTTTTGCAGGACGGCAGTTCGAAAGCAGATTTTATTGATATTATAGTGCATACTCCTGAATTTTATCAGGGTCAGGCCATCGAGGTTTTTACTTCTTTATTGGCTCGTGCGCCAAATAGTGAAGAGATGGACATGTATGGACAGGAAATGCTGGAAACAAATCATTTTAATAGTGTAAAAATTAAACTTTTAATCTCAAAAGAATATGCAGGTTTTTAACAAGGTAATTTCTGCAAAAAAAATAGTATTGCTTTTATTGGTTATGACTTTTATTATTACCTCCTGTAAAAAGGAAATAGTAGAAGAAGTGATCTATGATAATATCATTTATCAGATCGATACTGTTCCGGTGTACCAATCAAATACGGAAAAGGACAGGCTGAAAACCCCTATTCAATATATTTCTAGTTTATATAGTAACCTGGCATTTTCCAGTATTCCTACAACCATTCTTGACAATCTCGTTGTTTACCGTTTATCCATCGGCGATAAAACACTGGTAAATGAATTAATTTTAAATGCTATGTTGGAAGACCCTGCAGTTATAGCAATGTTTCCAACCAATGCAGAAATGCGGGATGATATTGATGCGTTTATTGAGGAATCGTATCTGCGTTTTTATTTGCGTTATCCAACAGCTTATGAAAAATATAGTTTGTTTACCATTATAGAAAACGACGAAGATATTACAGTAACAGATGTATTCCGGGCATTTTTGTTGAGTAATGAATATATGTTTTACTAACAATGGAGAATTGAGAATGGAGAATGGAGAATTGATAATTGAACAGCCGGAAAAAATTGAGAATTGACAATTGACAATTGACAATTGTTATCTGAGTAGGGAGGAAATTTTTTGTTTTGACTGTAAGTTTTTGGATGTAATAAAATTTAGAATGTATCGACAGTCAAACTCATTACTCATTACTCATTACTCATTACTCATTTAAAATTTAAGAATGGGTCGTATTTAACAGAGTATTTATATTGAATTAAATAGAATGAATAGTTATGAATCGACAAAAGATGCATCGGATAATATCAAAATTTTATGGTGAAAACATTTTCAATTATCAATTGTCAATTATCAATTAGTGCTTTATGAACCGAAGAAAATTCATAAGAAATTCAGCGATGGCTGCGGCGGGATTGATCGCTTCTCCTTATATTCTTCCGGCTGGTACTTTTTCGAGAAGTTCCGGTATGCGTTTGGCTAATCATGTAGTATTAGTGATTTTCGGAGGTGGAATTCGCAATCAGGAAACTGTTGAACAACAGTATTTAATTAATCAGGGAGCTGGCCCCACCGGAAATATTATGCGCAATATGTTAACAGGTGCATCTCCTGCTTCCAATCTTGTTTATAATATTTGGGATACAGTGGCTCCCGTTCCACTTGCAACAAAAGGTACTTTATTTAAACACATGCGATATGCAAGTGGACCAACCGGACATTTCAATGGTCATACTGCTATAATTACCGGAAATTATACTCCGGAGAGTCTCAATTTATATGTGAATCCCGAAATGCCCACCATCTTTGAATATTATCGCAAACATAACGACCCTGTGAGAAGTGCATTAAATGCATGGTGGATGTCGCTCGATCTTGGTCCTTACGTAAATCTGAATTACAGCAATTCTCCTGGTTACGGATCTATGTATGGAGCCAATCATATTAGTCCTCAAACCACTTTCGGCGGTATAGGATTCGATTATTTTTCTACATTAAATACAATGCATCCTGATGAATTGAACAGACTTGCAACCATAAGAACATTCCTCGACAGTAATTTTGATAAATCGGTAACTGATATTCCGGGGATATCAAATACGGCTGACGACAGAGCTGCAATTCAGGATTTTATTTTGAAATTAATTAAAGGAGAAATTCCTATTGAATGGCCGATTCCTGCAGGTACGCCATATGATCAGATCACTGGAGATCTTTCCAATATTGCAGTATCATGGAAGGTGTTACAACAATTTCATCCTGAATTAATGGTAATTAATACAACTAACCTCGATATATGCCACACTAATTTCAGTGAATATATTTCCTATTTACACAGAGCAGATTATGGAGTGGGTTGGTTATGGGAAAAAATACAAAGTGATCCTGAAATGGCAAATGATACTATTATGATATGTGTGCCGGAACATGGAAGAAATATGTCGGCGAATGCAATTGCAGACGCAAATGGTTTATTTGCCTATGACCATACCGGTGACGAAAATTCGCGCGATATATTTAGTTTAATTGTTGGACCTCCTTCAGTTGTTAATCAAGGACTGGAAATAGGTGATGCTGAAGATCCAATTGGAGAAACAATAGATATTGTACCAACCATTGCCCATATTTTGGGATTTAAAGACAATATTCCCGGTGGATATTTATCCGGTTCCGTTTTAGAACAGGCATTTGTATAACATGAAAAATACAGTCAAAATATTTTTATTTTTTTTCGCAATTGTTGTGATAATAAACAGTTGTAAAAAAGAAATAATCAGATTAGAACCCGAACTTCCTTTTAATCCGTTTGACACCATTGATTATTCTGATGGAGTATTAGATGATATTCCGATTGACTCCAATAGTTTTTTAGGTTTGCATAAATATATATTCAGTCAAACCTGTGCAGTACCCGGTTGTCACGATGGTTCATTTGAACCTGATTTCAGAACAGTGCAAAGTGCTTATAATACATTGGTTTACGCACCGGTGATAAAAAATGACGCCGATGGAACCTATAGCTGGCGTGTAGTTCCGGGTGATACCGCTTTTTCCTGGTTATATGAAAGAATTACAACCGATGATGAAATTCTAGGTAGAATGCCTTTGTATGATACTTTATATCCAAATGAAAGACAGATCATTATTGATTGGATATTGGATGGTGCAAAAGATGTTTTCGGACAGTCGCCAACACTTGCTGATTTTCAACCAACAACCTATGGATTTATTGCCTACGAAAATGATACGGATGGTGTTCGACTTGATACAATACGGGCTGATTTTGTTTCCCCTGTGCAATTACCGGAATCAACTAGTGTAGAGTTTTGGTTTGGAATATATGATACGGACGAAAATCTTGTTTTGCAATTTCCTTCCGGTTATGAATCCAGTTCAATTAAAATATCGCAAGATGGTTTATTTAATACCGGAGTAACAGAAATTGAATTTGAAACAGAATCGGATTTCTTTCCTTATTATGGACCTTCCAATTATGATCCATTGTATATTCTTCCGTATTGGCATCACTTTTCGATAAATACTGCAGACTTTGAAAGCGGAAAATTATATTTTATGCGAATTAATGTGCAGGATAATTCCCATGATTATATTACAGAAATTCCCGACAATTCACAATTTTATATCATGACCTACTTTTCGTTTATTATAGAATGATAAAAAGATATTTCAAATTGATATTAGTTCCATTTATCTTGTATGCCGGCTGCAAGAAGGATGAGGTATTAATCAATCCACCAATGCCGGATGAACCCTATATTGAAATACGCTCAACTTCTCCGGGTACGGTAACTGCATTTGAAGACAGTATCGTTTTTGTTATTTATTATGAAGATGGAAATGGAGATCTCGGATATAATTCACCTGATTCCCTATCACTTTTTGTAACGGATACCCGAATACCCCTGACCGAATCTTTTTTTGTGCCTCTGCTTGCTCCCGAAGGTGCTGATATATCTATTCAGGGTGAATTAAAAGTGATCTTAAACAGTACAATACTTGTTGATCCTGATGCAGATTCTGAGCTTGTAAATTTTGAAATACAATTAAAGGATAGGAGCGGGAATTTGAGTAATGTGGTTATATCTCAGAATATTACTGTTTTGCATCAATAAAATTAGATAAAAGCTTTTCAAAAGGTTGAAATTTTAAATATTTATTATTTCGCATTTCTTTTGTATTCCGCATCATACCCCATAAAATTATTTATAAGTATTGCCCTTCCCCAACGCATAATAAGTGGTTGTAAAACCAACAAAATAATTCCTATCAGAGCCAAAGAAATATTGATAGAGATCGTTAGCCATACCATAAATAATACACATAAAAATCCTGTTATTATTATTACAATTGGATAACTCGTCCAAAGAGCTGCAGAATAAAATCCGGGTTCAAACTTATAACTAATTCCACAGTTGGAGCATATATCCGGCATACTTAAAGTGTATTTAAATTTATAGGGATTTTTATGTGTAAATAAATTGCCCTCCTGACATTTTGGACATTTTAAATAGACAATGCTATACAATTGTGTTCCTTTTTTTACTTTTCCGAAAATGCCCATACTCGTGATTAATTTTCCTTTATCCAAAATTTTAATTCATGCTCAAAATCAGAATCCACTAATTTATAATTATTGGGTACCTGATTGATATGCCCGTAATAAGTAACCAGTCTCGTATTGACCGGTAAATTTTCCAACTGTTCATATAAATAATTGGAGTAATCGTAATACATCTGTTCGGCAATAAGTGCCGGGTTTTCGATAGTGTCGTCTTCTAATATTAGCTCATGGAAAGCATTATAAAAATAGATTCCGGTATATCCGGTTAAAGGGATGTTCTTTATATCATCCAACAAAAAATTAATATTTTGAATATTTTCTCTCTGTTGGATCTTTTTGCTGATATCAGATAATTTTTTAACCTTTTCTACTCCTGTAAAATGCCCAACAGTAGAAATTGCCCCAACGAAACAAAACTTTCCCGCCCCCGAGCCAATGTCCAAAATTCTATCTCCTTCTTTTTGAACCAGCCAACCGGATGCCTTTAATGCAACAGCCACCGGTGTCCAATGCACTGAAGACAAGCGTTTAACCACAGGTTCATAGATCATGTCGAATTTTTCATCTGAAAGGGTAGCGGCTAACGATAGTGATTTAATTGCCATGTTTGTAGCGGAATCTTAGATATAAATGGATACTCAGGTACTTGTTCAGTTTTATTAAGGTTGGCGAGTGCATAACTAAATCATTTTTTGGCCGTTTGTCATATGCTTATGACAATTTCATGACAATTCCATGACCATGTGTGGGGAATTTTGCAGCGCAGTTTTTTGTAACAAAGGTATACATTTCAGGCGACGGTGAATCAATACAAAGTATTAACAGTAACACATAAACAAGTTCCGGTTGAACAATTACGGCATTATGTGGTCAATTCAGACAAGGAAGGTAAGGATCTTGCAGAGAGATTGCGATTTATTAAGCAGGAGTTGGGTTTAGACGAATTGATGTATCTCAATACCTGCAATAGGGTTACCTATTTTTTTACTACTACTACGCAGGTGACAGGAAATTTCACAACAAATTTTTTTAAGGCGGTTAACCCTCAGTTTGAGGCGTGCAATACCATGCATTCTTCTCTTTATGAAGGCCCACAGGCATTGGAACATTTGTGTGAAGTAAGTGCATCCCTTGATTCGATGGTGGTTGGTGAACGGGAAATAATACGTCAGCTCAGGGTTGCTTATGAGGATTCGAAGGATATGCAATTGACGGGGGATGATATCCGACTTGCAATGAAATTTTTGATCCCTGCAGCTAAAAAAATATACTCCGAAACGAAAATTGCAGAAAAACCTGTTTCCATTGTTTCACTTGCTGCATTAAAGTTGCGCCAATTCAAATTACCAGTCAATACCCGGTTTTTACTCATTGGAGCAGGGGAAACCATTTCACATATGTGCGACTATCTTTTGGATCTTGGGTTTAAAAACTTCACCGTTTTTAATCGCACTTTAATTAATGCTGAAAAACTGGCTTCCTCTATTCATGGTAAAGCCTTTCCTTTATCGGAATTAATTAATTATGATCAGGGATTTGATGTTATAATTACCTCTACATCCTCCCATAAAAAAGAAATTTCTGAAGAAATTTACAAAACAATTATTGGTAAGGATAGCACCAAAAAAATAATAATTGATCTTGCTATTCCGCTTGATACAGAGGAATCTGTTATTAAAAATTTTCCTGTTGAATATATACAGATCGATGACCTGCGTTCTATAGCCCAAAAAAATCTTGCGGCAAGAAAAGGAGAGGTTATAAAGGCAAAACATTTAGTGCATCAGTTTGTTAAAGAATTCCAAACTGCGTATGTTGACCGGATGGTTGAAAAAGCGCATAGTATCATTCCATTAAAATTAAATGAGATAAGGAAAAAAGCAGTAGAAGAGGTTTATGTAAAAGAAATTGCCTCTTTGGACAATAAGTCTAAAGAAGTGATAGATAAACTGCTCGATTATATGGAAAAAAAATATCTTGCACTCACCATGGCATCTTCAAAAGAGGCAAGGCACCATAAACATTGAGATTTATGGATAAAACGATAGTTATTGGTTCTCGTGGCAGTGAGCTTGCATTATGGCAAGCTAATTTTTTACAAACGGAATTAACAGAAC
>JBGAWP010000052.1:0-28500 GCA_044227505.1 Chitinophagales bacterium
ATCTTGGCCAGGCGTTCCAATAATGAATCGTTTCAATTGAAAAATGAAGGATGTTAGTTCATGAATTAGATCATTTTTATTTTCAATTTCAAGATTTATATTTTTTATATTATATTTACTAAAAGCTTTTGAATCATCACTAATTTCTGTTAAACTTTTACTTAAATTATCACTTTTATTATTGGAAATATTATTGAAAATCACCTGTATCTCAACCGCCAATTCGGGAAATAAACTTCTTGCAGCATTCTCAGCGTAGGTTATAGCATCCATAAATGGAACTTTGTACAAGGAGGAAATCCTGAAGCAACCTTTTGTTATCAAATACATTGCCTCTGCGAATCTATTGATCTCTAAAAAGTAAGTTCCGGCATCTATGATCAAGAGCCTAATTTCCTTATAAAAATCAGCAATATTTTGTAATTGTTCGAAATATTCATGATGTATGTTTATGTCGAATTCCGGTGTGACCTGACTTGTTATCTCATTTAAAGTAGAACGGTTTAGAACCGCTTGAGATTCGCTGAGTGAAAATAATAAATTTTTTAATTGCTGATCACTCTTATATCTGGGGTCTGACATCAAATTGTCAAGAACCTGAAACATCAAACGGTCGGGAATATTCAATAGTTCTTGTACGGATACAATTAAACACGTAACCGGCGTTTGTTTTAATCGTAAAAACATTACATAAGCATGCAAGATCAATCTATTTCTTTTAGATTCTAAATCACTTATATAACTATTTGCCACTCCCTTCCATACATTGTTTTTAATAAATATTTTTTGAAAAAATGTTTCCAATTCGAGTATCTCAGGAATGTTTGAAATATCAATAATTTCTTTGAGGACAACTTCAGAAAACTGAGCAATCAATGAATTAATATCGAATGATAAATTTATGATCAGGGTCCGGAAATATGCCCTGGCACGCAAGGGTTCCTTTTTTATAAAATGCAATATTTCTTCTTCCACATCTCCTGCACTACGATAAGGAAGAGAAGAGTACCTGAAATAATAATTTAATAAATTTTCAGAAGTTTTTATTGAATTATATTCTTGTTGGGTATTATTTTCTATTACATTAGAGGGCTTAAGCCCTTGCATTAATTCCGAAAAAATAGCACCTAATTCAAACTGGTGAATACCAGTGAGTGCCAGTTCTTTTATCGAACTTTTAAGAAATCCCAAAAAAACATCCACCCGCAATCCATGCTTTATAGCAAGTTGATTTATCAAGTACTTTAGAATGGTTTTTTTGGTATGATAGCTACCTGAATTTACAAATAAGTATTCAAGAATTACTTCCCAAACTACATTTCGCATTTTAATGGGAGAAACCTGCAGTATTGGTTTTTTTTCATGTCTGGATATAACATCATTTTTAAACTCAATAATAAATCCAGCCCTTTGTGGATATATAAATTCAACCAAAAGATCCAGTAATTCGTCCTCAAACTGAAAAATTAAACGAAGCCTGACTTCTTCATTTTTTGCGATGGCTAATAATTCAGTTTTAAAACTTTCATTTTTCTCCTGAAGCAATTCTTTGAGCCAATCCCGAGGATGCCCTGAAGGACGTTCACTCCAATTATAGTAACCTTTGGTCAGATAAAATATAACATAATCAGATTTACTAGTTATGGCTGACAAAATTGTGAGGCCCTTGTTACCATTATTATTTCGAAAAGCAAGAAGCAAATACTGTTGTAAAGCTGATTCCAGTTTGTTTAAAATTTCACGGTCAAAATTGTTCGGGTTAATGATTCCAAGATCTAATTCTATATTTTCGAATTGAGCAGATTTATCCTCAATTTCAAAAGCATCAAGAACACGATTTAATAGAACCGGAATCTCACGTTGATTCAAAAAACTTAGTCGGGACTGTAATGACAACGCTTCCTTTCCATTGTCAGTTACAACATTAAAAGTTTGAGACCTGATAGTATGAACCACCTTATTTCCCATATTATACATTCAAATATTGTACTTTTTGTGCATATCCCGAATAAAACAAATGAGTGCGTATTTTGTATTGTTAATCTCTGTAATTTCATCCACACCCGGCAATAAGGAGAATAAACGTATATATAGTTCTTCAAAAATTTTCATTTCTTTCAAATTAAGCCAAAATGTATTTGAAACAATATGAATTGGAGCCTGTTCATATACATTATTTTCAAATAATTTTCTGAAGAAAGGATCTTGAAATCTTCCGGGCCAATCTGGCAAGAAAAAACTCATTTTAAATGAAAAGAATTTTTCATCAACCTTTTCAGACCCAAAATAAGCAAAATATTTAATTACCTCCCCTTTTGTTTGATTTATGGTGCCAGGATGATTTTGCATTATTAAAATCCAATTTTCCAATAATTTTTTGTCCTCAAATAGTTGCTCGGAAATAGCTATCAATTTCCCTTTATTATTTTCCACTTGCAAGCGATATTCTCCTTCAATACCTGAAATACGCATCTTCCACTTTTCATTTAAAGGGATTTCAGAAGGGATATGCATACAATTCAACATTATAGTATCAGTAATATAATTTCTTTCACTTAAAGTATGAAGTTTTGTTTCAATGAGAGAAATATTAAAATCCGGGTCAATGGAACTATAAAATTGGTTTAGATCGAATCTGAAACCAAAATGTTTTCCGGTATATTCAGGGGCCAGTAGCAGGTGTTCGAGTAAAAAAACTCCTTCACATTTAGCACTCAATTTTTTTAAAAAATTTACTACTTTTTTTATTGTTTTTTTTGCGTCCCATTCCGTTTCTGTTACGTGCACAACACTAACCTTTCCTTTATTATTGAACAAAATATAATACTGACTTTTAGTGCCAAATTTTGAATTGCTTACAGAATAATTTTCCGGTATGATTCCTTCTCTTAAAATATCCTTTAAAATAGTATATTCATTTCCAAGATAAAAGAATGAATCACTGATATTAATAGCATCCTGTTCAAATAGGATCGGCGAGGTGCCGATCAGCCATTCATCCGGCTGACCGGAAAAAAATGATTGCAATTTCTCAGAGATTCCTGCAATATTTTCCTTTCGGTAATAAATACCTATCCCTGAATCAGGGAGCTCTTTTGATAAAAGTCGAATAGAATAATCTTCAATATTTAAAAGTATAGAAAGTTTTTTTACCAATGCAGGAATATGAATTTTTATTTCAGCATGCTGTTCATTGGAGTTAGTTTTAATCGGCTCAAGGTAATTAATTGCGGTAGTTCTATATGCACTAAGTTTATCATACTCATTAATAAGTTTGCGTTTATTGCCAAGAATAATATTATCAGAATTATTTACATCTCCCTCTTTTTCCGAATAAGATGTTTCGATTTTTTGGTTAGCATAACCGTCGAATCGTTCACCAAATCTACTTAATAAATTATTAGCCACCTGATTTAATCTGATCGTGGCATTGGAGTCTTCTTCATCATTAAGACCATCAAGTATTAATTTCCACTGTGCTAATTTATCATTTATCTCTACCGGGACATCTATAAGATTTGCAACCTGCTGCATATCACTCAGAACCTGATAAAAATAGGAATTTCGATTTTTGCTCCTCGTATCATATAAAGTATAAAAGTTATGTAATTGTGCAAGATAATTTGCCATTAATTGATCAAAAGGCAGCAAATATGCTTTTAATTGATTTGCCTGGGCGAGACGAATAGCATCTGAACTTGAGGAAAGTCCTTGTGATCCAATTCCATAAAGATAAGGAAACTGCTGGCGAACTGACGTATAATATGAAATATCATTAAATGTGCCTTTTGGGATACTGAAATCTTCGTTTGAATAAGCGCTTTTATCCCTCGAAAACTCATTAGCCTTCAAATAAGCAACCATATCATTTACAATAATTAAATTTGGGGTAACCTGCACCTCCCCTACCTGAAATTTTATTTCCCTGTTGTCTTTAGGAAAAAGCAGATATGGAACATACCCGGATGGAACAATTATGAAATCCTCTGTTACTGAATTAGCCATTCTCAGATTTTCATCTGCAATTTCTAATTTTAACATGGTGATTCCATGAATTTGATTGATGTTTGCCAAGCGTTTAGTGATATCTGCAAACTCGATCACTTGTAATTTTTCATTTAAATCACAATCCCGAATATATCCGTTCTTTAGTTTAGGCCCATTAAATATTTCGAATATTGGCACATGGTTATTTTGTAATTCTGAAGCGGTATAAAATTTATTATCAGGTGAAAGGTATTGATTAATTGTTGTTAACACTCTGGTCATGATCGACTCAACGCGTTCCCCATTTGGTGCAACCTGAATATTAAATTTAAGGTTAAGCATTAATGGTTTGTAAATATGGATATCATATACATCTTCACAAAGATTGCGGAAAGATGCATACAGTTTTTTTACTTCCTTCCTAATCAGTTTTTCTTCCTCCAACTGATCCTCAGGGGCCGTCTTATAGGAAAATAATTCTATATATATTTTATACAAACCATCTAAATATGAATTATGTTCATCAAATAATATTTTACTTTCCGATTCAAAATACACATTCTTAACATTGGGAATACCATCAATAATTAGTTTTCGATAATCATTTATTGTAATTGGATTTGTTGAGAGAATATCAGGAGCAAGATAAAAAGCATTATCACCGGGCGATAAAACCTGATCCTCATTTTGCAACAATAAATCTTTTACCGGTAGTGAAGTTTTATTTTTTATTTCTGTTAATGCATATAATATATTTTCAAGAATGGTAACTCCAGGATCATGTTCATTATAATCGGTCCACCTCTCGCTCGAAAAATCCTGAAGCAGGTTAATACCTTCAGTAAAAAGTGATTCGAAATCACTTTTCCCACGGTCAACCCGCTGTATAGAGTCTTTTTTATTTTCGAGTTTATTATTCATTTTAGTAAAGATTCCATTTCAATATCCCACATTTTAGTTATATGAAATTTGATGTTTTGATCCTTTCCATAATCAGATCTGGTTTTCATTTGGAGAGAGTAATTATGCATCTTACCATGAAACCGAAATGCGATCCTGTTCCAGCAAAACCCATAATTTGCCTGAGTTAAATTAATTTTTGATTTGCCAAATGTACTAACGGCAATGGCGTGAGCCATTGCATATTTACCTGTATGTACTTTACCAACCTGGGCAACAATTTCAAAAGCATTACACCCGTCGAGATCGGGCACTACTGTGTGCCAATGACCATTAGCTGCAATTAATCCATTTTTAAAGGTTCCCATTCTACTATCGGCTCCTGCAATTCCATGAACATGGAAAGTTGTTTGAGGATCTAATGTTTCAATTCCGGTAAATCCGCCTTTTTTAAAAAATATCCTGGGATTTGATTTTCCTTCCGGAGTTGGTTCACTTATTGTAAAACCTCGGTTTTCCTCATCACCAAGTTCAATTGTCCAATCAGCAAAAGCATCCTGAATATTTTCATATAAGCTGACAACTCTGCTTGAATCTTTTCCTTCGGGCGATAATATTAATCCATCCTCCGCATTTTTTGAAATACCATCATCAACTGTGTTTAACATAGAATCTATAAGGCTCTCAAAACTACTTTGCGTTGGTCTGCTCCCATTTGAAAAAAGCTGTTTTAAACTTAATCTATTAAGTGATTTATTCATAATTATAAACGTTTTCTTTAATAAATAATACAGTATTAATTATGTCTTCGGCCTGTTCAGATAAATTTGATGAATTGGATATTTGTGTAGCTTCTGTTTGACAATTAGTTGGCGATCCAATAATAAAATCTAACCCAATCTCCATATTTCCGATCCCGACAATATTATCAAACTTAAAAGGCAGTGCATTAATATAAATGCCGCTTCTTTCAAAGGGTAATAATATTGAACAATCGGTATTAACATTTATAATATCTCCTCCTTTAAATACCTCCATTTCAAATTTATCATCACCTGTTTCCACAATATGTTCAATATATAAATTATCTATTGTTTTCACATAGGGTAGATTTTCAAGGTAACTTGCAAGCATTTGTGGCATTACTGATTTTCCTATTTGTCCGTTCAATTCCCCTAAATTTGAAATAGGGGATAAAAAATTAATGATCTCCTTATTTAATAGTTTCAAATAATAACCCCCGGTATCCTCAGGGTCGAACACTACACTACAGTTCACAAATAGTGTTTCAATTACAGGGTTCATCACCCTAATTTTACTAAATGTATTGGCAGAATCCTGAAGAAATTTTTGAATTGCAGATAATTCATCGATATTAAAATATTTCTGTTTGTAATAATCCCAATCATTTCTCAAAACAATAACATTGATATATTTTGATTGTGGGCGTAAATTAATATCTAAGTTTGTACATTTGGCTATTCCCACCTCGGGAAAATTTTGTAAAACAAGCCGTTCATAATCCCATAATGTTACTGCCCTCGATTTATGACGCAATCTTTCCCTGACTCTTGTATATATAAAATCCTCTTCTACCCTACCTCCTTTTGAATCAGCCGGTTGGATTACAGATTTTATATCGGGATAATTTCCATTCATAACATTAATTGATCCAGCCGGCACACTTCTTCCAATAAGTAATTTATCCTCTGTTGTGCATACAACTTCTGTAGCATTTAAAAAGATTCCTGTAATGAATGGAAAATTCTGTGGATTAGATTTAGGAGATATTCGTATATAATATAAGCGATTCGCATCCTCAACGTCTAAAATATTAAAAGGTAATACAATTTCAATAATACCTGATCTTACGAATTTGTCAGTCCCATCTGATAAAATATTTTTAGGATCCAATAATATCCAATCCTCATATTGCAAGTATTCCCAACAAATATTATTTTCAGCAGTCGGGAAATATTTCTTGTTGCCTGATAATTGAAAATACACACTTAAAACAGAAGGAAATTGTACTTGTGAAAATGCCAATATAAGATAACCTGATGAGTTAAAATTATAAATAAAATCATTTCCCGAAATAATCTTATTTACCAAAACATTCTTTAATCCAAGAGGTGTTATATGTTTAAATTCTCCCGAGTTAAAGGTTGCGTGCGTATCACCTGAAAATGTAGGATCGAAAATTAATTCATCAGACGCTGAATAGTTCAGGGATAACGAACTGACTTTGGGCACGAATGGTTTATTCGGATAAGGCAGATTCGATCTATTAATTGCATTATATCTGGCAATTCTCGCAATATCACTGCTATATTCACTTGCCCCAAATGCTTGTGTGGGAGCAACCAACATTAATTTTATAAAACCGGTAAGCGTTTTAGTAGAGTAAGGAATAGGGTCCATTAATGTATAATCTCGTGGTATTTCCATTACTTCAAATGGAGTTACTTCAATCATACTTTCTGGCGAAACTTTTACTGAATCAGATCCATCGGGTGCGATGCACGGGTAGGTCACAAATAAACTTTCCAGATCTGAGATTTCAGAAACCCAATTACCGTTAATCAATATAGTTGGCTTTATTTGAAAAGAACTATTGGTAAAAACCTCTGAATATCCTTTGTAATAAACATCAAAACCACCATAATCCTGAGGCACTGAATTCCAATTGAGGTTAACACTCAATTTATTAATTCGTTTCTTAAAAAGTTCTGCTTTACCAATCATCAAATAATCAAATTGTTCCGGAATAGGCCCGAAAAGGTCAAATGCTTTTGAGGTAATAATTTTGCCAAGATTATTATATGCAGATACATTTTTTGCATCGTTTACATCCGCATCAATTACGATCTTGTATAATTGCACGTCAGTAAAAAAGGAATATACATAAATGGAGGCCATGGGATTTAATTCAAATTTAAGAGAAGGCCATTTAATCTCCATTGAATCACTAAAAGCATCCATTGCAGGCGCTGCAGCAGATAAGTTAATTGTAACAGAAAAGGCATTGTTCTTATGATCATAATCGATCCAGTAATCTGAAATATTGATCCAGCCTCCAATTGTTGTATAACTTATATTAAATGCATTGTCAAATAAATTGTGAAATACGTAATCATATTTTTTTTGAGGAGGATTATCAGCAACCTGTTGAATAAGATTCCAAAAATTTGAATTCTTAACCGGAGTTAACATGTAAAATGTAACTTTAATTTGTCTTATCCCTTCACTAAGAAATAAAACAGGTGAACCCAAAATAAATCCCATGTCTCCAACACAGTTTTCCTGGATCTGCGGGTTGTAGATTACATTCGGGTCTGCGCCAAAAAGTGCAGCGTCATTACCGTCCGTTGTTTTTAATCCATCCGACGAATTCATTAATGAAACAAGTTTGATATCAGAAACCAATGTGTCCTTTGTACCAGCAGTGATATTTGGATTTTTATTTATATACAAAGTGTTGATCCTTTCCAATGTTGTAGAAAGAATTGTAAGCGACCTTTTTGTTTCAAATAACAGATCCTTTTTTGTATTGAACACTAATTTTCCTGCGCTCACTAAAGCACCCTGATTAATTAAGGATTTTTGAATTTTAGGCAATAGTTGAAAGCTAACAATTGCGCTTGTTTGAACACCTGGTAATACTTCCTGTCGGAGTATATCCTTAAAATAAAAATCCAAATGTCTTAGAGGTAAAGAATTTAAATTGTTTTGTGCACTTTTAAATAATTCTGCAAATGCCATAAAGAGGGCAACATCTGGCCTATGGCTATTATTTTTGGTAATAATATCTTTTATATATTCTTTAGTTAATTTTTGAATATATAACACAAATTTTAAATAAACATGCAGCATTCCAAATGCATCATTCTCATCAGAGATCGCTTGATCCGGATTTAATGCAAATAACATTGCATTTTCTTTACCATAAGTTTTTCTGAGATTATAAATATTGATCAGTTGGTCAGATTCATAGGCTCTTAATTGTGCATTAAACACTTCGTCATATAAAACAGTGCTTATTTTGTTAGCCATCATTGGCTCATCTAATTCCAAAAGTTTGAGTGGCCATCCATTAGTTGTATTTCTCCAGTATTCAACAACTTTTTTTGCTTCTTCAACAGATTGATGGGCATTAAGCAGGGATTCAGTTTTCTCGTTAACAATACCAATCATATAAAATATTGAACTCCCGCTAATTACCTGCGACCAGTTTCCATCAGGAATATTTTGTTCGTTATAATATAAAAGATTACCGAGAATTCGCTGAATATAAAATAAAAGGTCATCAAAAGAACGGTTATCCATCTGAAAAGTATTCATCAGCATAGTTTCCTGAGCACGTTGCAATTGAGATGTACCTGTTCTTCTATTCATTATTTGGCTTGACTCATTTGAATTAATTTTTGATAGGCATATAAATGCGGAATTCCAGTGCCCTCAATTTTATAATAAGGGAACACAAGATTAAATCTTGAATTTGTTGCACGTATAGTATAATCAAGTAATACCTTAATTATACCATCAAGGTAATCTGCCTGATTGACCTGAACAGAATTAAGTGTGATTCTTACTTCATATTTTGTAATTGCAGTTATTATAACTTCCTGCATTAAATAATTTCTAGTTGTTGAAATAGGTTCAAAAACAAATTTTACCAGATTACTTCCATATTCGGGAACCATTATTCTTTCTCCAAGTGATGTGTTCATTAATATTTGTAACGACTGCGCGATATCAGTTGCATCCGAGACCATAATAATCCCTGTTTCTTTTTTGAATGTGGGCGGAAAACTCCATCCTGTTCCTAAAAATGATTTATCCATATATCTTTATTTAATGCTTTAATTTATCATTACCATTGCTCCGTGAAGGGATAATTCGCCGTCACTTGATACAGTACATTCGCCACTTCCTGTTATTGATGTTGCTTCCTCTCCTGTCAATGAAACTGTTCCGGCACTGCCGCTGATGGATTCAGTACCCGACATGGAAATTGTAGTGCCCTGAATTGTTATTCCATTTGTGGCAGATATATTGATATCAGATTGACTATTAATTGATATACCCTTATCATTCAATTGAATTGTATTGTTATTTTGATCAGTTAATAATATCCCTTTATCAAGATCACTTAATACTATAGAATTACCTCCGGGAGTTAAAATAGTGATGACCTTATTTTTATCATCAAATTTGATTTGCAATAAACTGCTTGTAATAATTGTTTTGATACTATTTGTATCATCTGGTGTAATTGGAGAGGGAATTGCAGTACTGTATAAACTACCTAAAATGATCGGAAACCTTGGATCATCATTCATAAATCCTAAAACGACCTCATCATTGATCTCAGGCATGAAATATGCGCCAAAAGAATTTCCAACATAAAAACTTGATAATCTGGCCCAAACTGATTGGCCATCATCTCCTAAAATTGGAATTTTAACCTCCACACGAAATTCATTATCCGGATCCTGATCTATTTTTTTTACAATTCCTGTTTGCAACCCTTTTACACCGGGCAACAACCCTGATGCATCGGGGTTGATATTGCCGGAATTTTCCGTATACCATTTCTCCGACATACCTATACCGGCTTCAGTCATCCATCCACTACTATCAAATTTGTGCACAACTCTTGAAACATATGCATCACCATTAAATCGGCTACTTAAACCGTTTAGCGTGATAAGAGAATTTGGTTTTGCAAGAGCAGATCCCTGAAAAAGCACAGTACCTTTAAACCGCGAAAGATTTGATTTTAGCAATGCAGCATTCGACCAAGACTGCAATAAATCCATTTCCAGGTCTGTACCTGAATTTATATTTGCCGTACCAACATCTAAAACAGCAGCTAAATTAGAAGCAGAAATATTTCCCTGTTTATTTGATTTTGGCGTTTCTGCTGAAGCATTAATAATATTTTGTGACGACATATCCCATGAATTTCCCTGAACTCCTGAAAATTGGTAAGTTGCATCCAATTCGCATTCAAATTCATGCAGGTCATATCCATAAGTAATACTTAATACAGCACTATCAGATACAGATGGAGTGGACATAATTAATTTTCCATTATCTGTAATAATTACCATTCCATTTATTTCTGCACGGGTTACAATAAAACTCCAATCAGAAACATAAAATTGCACCATATCTTTATTTTGAACACTCGTTGACGACACGTCCGTTTGCAACCCCCACGATTGAGCAATTTGTTCAATAATGGCACTATCTGTCATATTTAAAAATATCGCATTTTTTTTTGTGACGGTTGCTTTAATAGCTTTGTCATTACAAATAACTATTAATCGGGAACCATCAAGATCGTCGATCATTATTGAAATTTTTGTAACTATTCCAATAAAAACGGTTTCATTCTGACCCTCATAACCTAATTGAATTGTAATTTCTGCACCAGGCGCGAAAAATCCTGATTCTGTGATCATAAAATTCTGGTCTGATGCATCGCCATCGCGTAAAATAATTTCAGCCTCACTCACTTTATTTATCCCCTTTTCAATCTGAATCTCTATCAATTGATCATAAAATTGATTTTGAATCTCACTGCCGTTTGAGAGTATTACACAGGTGGATAAATTCGAATTTTCGGTGATTGGAGATTGTGCCATGCAACTTTATTTTATCGGTGGAAAGTACAATTGTGTACCCGGGGAAATATTTCTAAAATTCACTATCTGATTATATTTTGCTACAGCCAAATAATAATTCGAATTCTTGTATATTTTAAAACATAATAGTGGTAATGAATCTCCTTCTTTGAAAATAATAAGGTGTGTAAGATCAGGAGATTGATTATTTGCTTCCTGCGCTATAATATTATTGTCCAATGCCTCTTCAAAATTAACTGAGGCTTTTGCGCGTAACGGAGTTCCATCTGATTTAAATAAAGTGTAATTAATGTTTAGCGAGGTAAGCTTACATTTGAACACAAGTGAACCCCAGGAAACGATCAGATAATTTGGTTCGTGAATATTACCATTATAAGTAAAGCAGATATTCTTAAATGATTCTATTTGTGTTTGAACAGGTGTGGTGCTATTGGGCACTGCACCTGTAGAATCAAAGTGTATTTCAAAGGATATTGTTTCGGGTGGAATCCCTTTAAATTTCAAGACAGTTCCAGGAGCACCTTGTGGTGTTTTATTATCGTAATGCACCGAATGGTTGTGTGTGTAGGATGAAGGATTGATATTCACAGTCAGGCTGCCGGTACCATCACCCGAATAAGTGTTGTCAGCATAGGAAATGATTGTTAATTTATCGGAAGACATGGTTCTTATTTATCCTTATTTTTTTTAAACTGCAGTTTTATTTCCTTTCGACATTCACGCAAAAGAACACGTTTGATCTCCTCAATTTCATTTTCCTGAGATTTTTTATTTCCCTCCTGCACTTGAACTTTAATTATGAGTTCTTTTATTTCAATTGGCATTTTGTTATTTAATTACAGTAAAATTGGAAAAGACGAATTCAAGCGATTCAATCAATATATCATTATTCATAGAATTTAATGATGCAATATCCCATTTTACGGGCCATGCATTTGCAAAATTCCAAGATTTAATAGGTTCTCCTGTTGTGTCTAAGAGATTTATAACAATTGTTCTTGTAGTAATAGTGCCTGCAAGTCCGCCTCCAATAGTATCAAAACACCATTGGGCTAAATCGGAACTTGCAGACACCATACCTCTTTTTAATACCAAATTTTGGTATTTAGCACCTGTAGGCACCCTGTGTTTAAATCGGTTTTCTCCACCTTCACTGATTTCTTCAGTTGCCATTTCCATAACAATTCCTGACACTTCTTTGAAAGATGTTTCCATTGTGCCGGAAATTCCTGAAAAACTCAGTTGAAAATAAAATGCCGCAACAGGGTATGCTGTATTCATCGTTATGAATTTGCAATTACTAAGGTTTCATATGCTAATTCAATTGTTTCAACAGCAACCTCATTGGAATCAGATTTCATATCTGTTCCTGTGATCTTTGTTGGCCAGGCATTGTTTAATGTCCAATTCATGGTTGTATTTCCTTGCTCATCCAACAATTTAATAACAACTGTTTCCCGTTTGATAATATTCATTTTAATTGCGTTGTACCAAACGAAAAAATTATTGTCTTTAACAAAAATCCCTTTCTTAAGAGTAACGTTTCCAACTTTGGAAATGCCGGGCATTTTAATTGTTGAATATTGAGGGCTGTCGCCATGCCGATATTCAATTACCTGTGTTTCTGTTTCGAGTCCCGAAATTTCCTGGAACGAAACTGAGTTGTCTTGTGACCCTAATGTTACCGAAAATCTGAACTTCGGTAAGGGCCACACGGTTTGACTTTGTACTGATCCATCATCTGCCATAATTTTTTAATTTTAATGGTTATAAAAATTGATTAAACTAAATTGTTTTATTGTTGCATTTCCTGTTCAAATGTTATATCAATAAATTCGGCAGGATGCGAAATAGCTACCTTTACTGCAACGCGCATAATTCCTAATAAAATATCCTCTGAGGTCATAGTGCTTCCAAGTCCTACAGAAACTGAAAAAGCATCTTCCGGTTTTGTTCCGGCAATTCCTCCTTGTGACCATAATCCTAAAAGGAAATTAGAGATCATACTTTGCACATCTATCCAAGTGCTGGAAACATTCGGTGCAAATACATATGCAAATGCAGCATCCTTAACTGATTGTTCGATATACATCATAGTGCGTCTTACATTTATATATCTCCAATCATTGGAATTGCCATCTAAAGTGCGAGCTCCCCAAACCAATGTTCCGCGTCCATTAAATGCCCTGATAGCACAAACAGATTTTCCATCGATCGGAACATTCAGATCTTCCTGCATATCATCATCAATTTGCATGGATGGTGAAATAACACTTTGTACTCCAATATTTGCAGGTGCTACCCAAACACCTTCATTATTATCCACCGTTGTATACAAACCTGCCATGGCTGCACTTGGAGGTAACAGATTCATTTCCGCTAATATTGCGTTAATGAGCAATTGGTAGGATTTGCATTGGCTTGAAAAAACTGCGTCGGCCTGTGCAGCTGTAACAGCCGATAAAACAGGATTTGCAGTAATTGCTGAAGCAGTGGTAGAAAATACATTTATATAAGGAATCATTTTGTTATTAATTCCCTGATTGGGATCTGTATATTCTGTCAATAACATACTGTATATCATCGCATAGGTAGGAGCATTTGCTGTTGTTGCAACAATATTTGCATAAGACACATCACTGCTTTGATAAATAGTAGTATTTAACCAAGGGTAATATGCTGCGCCATAACTATTGAATTTCGGAAGACTTGGATTAACCTGATTTCTAAAAACTTCAACACTATTTTCCCCAACAACAGAATCATTCCATCCTCTTGGAATATCCAAAATTGCAATTGCACTGCGTTGATTTCCACAATAATCAAGCATCATATTTTGTAATGAATAACAATTACTATATATATGTTCAAGATCAGTTCCACTTCCTTTGATCTCAACTGCATCAGGAATAACTAAAATAGTGATATCTGTTTGTTTAGGGAGAAGATTTAAAACAGTCTGGAAATCAGTAGTATCAGAAATTGTTGATTTAGTATAATCATAAGACCCAATGGAATAAATGTAACAATATGCACCGCCATTATCAAAAAATAATTTTATGCTTGCGTATAATCTGTAATTGATCGTTGTTGCATTTAATGTATAACCAACAGAGTTATAATAAAATCCTGCAGACGACAGACCGTTTGCTAAAGTCTGAGCATCAGCATTCAATGCAGTGAGTGCAGTTGTTATTGCTGCTTGTTGCGCAGGAGTAGGAGTTGCCCCACCTGCTGTAACTGCAGCATTATATGTATTCAGATCAGTAACATACTTTGAAACTGCGGTGTTAGTATAAACTGTTAAATATATATTTCTTGCATTCGCATAATTTACAACTGCGATTGCAGCAGCAAGATCAAGCGGAACCACAGGACTCTCCGCTTCAACATCCAATAATTGATTATATGCTTTTTGTATTTCAGCAGCACAAAGCACAGGAGTAGTAGCAGCAGCTATTGAAGTTATTATAGGTCCAAGCGCAGTTTTAACTGCAGCAGTTACACCTGTGGCATTAATTGCTGCTGTTGCGGCAGTATTTAATGTAGCAATTTTTGCAATTAATTTTGTTATGTCAGGTCCAGACATACTTGGACTTAAACCAAATGTAACCTGTGGTGCCGTATCACCAAAAATGGTGATAAAGTCATTCAGACTCGTTATTTTAATTGGTTGAAATGTAATATCCTGACCATTATAGGATGTATTTAGTGTATATCCTATAAATGCCGGGACCGCCGTAGGAACGGGTACAACTGCATTGCCGAAGGCATCCAGTTCTTCGAAATAGACTCCGGGAGTCTTCATTGTTTGAGCCATAATTTTTTGTTTTTTTTAAATTGTTAAATGAATACTATTTTATTTGATATATAATTAGATGTTGGAATTAAACTGTCTTCAGATTGAATAACAGATACATCCGGAAAAGGCATGGTTACTTTCATTTCCTTGGTAAAACTTTTATTGCCACTTTTATAAGAAATTATCAATATTTGTTTGGTATCAGATTTTTCCTGTAATTTTTTGGTATCGGTAGAGGTAAATACCCATGCGTTATATCCACCGGCAATTTTTTGCTGAACAGGACCGGCATAAGCCTTAACTTTCGTTTCTTTAAGTACCATACTTTCGATCTTCATTTGATTATTTGGTTCTTGCACAACCTGATATCGCCAAAAGGTAGATCGGGCATCATAGGTTAATGTGCATTTAAAAGGTGTATTGGGAGTTTGAATTTTGGAAATTGCATTAAAATCGGCACGGAATAATCCGATGCATCCTACAGGAAGTTTTTCCCCAATTGCGATAAATTTCTCTGTCAGCTTTCCGTTTATTGATAATTCATAAAATCCTGTTCCGAAATTATTTAGGTTGACAGTATAAGAATTTTGTTTTGTTCCATCTATAGTTACAGAAACAACTATTTTATTCTGCGAGTTTGTAACCTGTATCAAAACCTGTTTTAATGCAGGTACCGCAATACTGAATACGGTTGAATAACATGTATACTGATCAGCATTTGATACACTGGAGTTTTTTTGCACGTTACTCAAACCCGGAACTGTAGTGAAATAATATATCTTTTTATCGGAAATTTCAAGAGGCAGATCTGTATAATTCTGGAAGTTATTGTCATCACAAACCAGAAAAAAATAAAGTTCCGGGATCGAATAACTCACTGAATTCCAATTTGCTGTTGTTATTGCTTTTGTTGTTGAATATAGACTATAAATATTTTCATTTTGCCAACCCAATAAACCAAAAGTTTGCATAATGTTATTTGACTTTTTATTCGGAATCAGTGTCAAAACTTTACAGATTGAGTCAATAAAGTAATTATGCAAAATAGACAAGGACAATATGGAATTTACCTTATTATTCATTTGTTATTTGATTTTTTTATCATTTTGTAGATTCATATTATTTTTTTTTAATTTCCGGGATCAGAGGTTGTGTTTAGTTCAGTTATAGCTGCAGCAGTTGACTTGATCAAATTTTGTTGAATTGCTATCATCCTCACCTTGTAAATAATGGAAGGCACATATTTCGCTCCTATTCCACTCCAGATATGGCTTAGTTCGTTGATCGGCACGTTATGGATTTCCAAGGTTAGCCTTCTGATTGAAAGGTCCAGGTCAGGATTATTAGTGATATCAAAAGATTGATTCGATTGCAAAATGGCAATAGCGGCAGATAACATTTTTAATGCTTCCAGGTAATTCTTTGCCGTATAATTTGCGGAAATTAGTAAATATAAATTCAGGTAAACAGGTTGTTCAATTTTTCCATATTGGTTGTTGCCAATTGGAACATAAGTGCCGGGTGTTTTAGCATATGTTTCATGCTCAATATTGATCAATGAAATAATTATCTTATTTTCAATATAATCTGTAACCGACCCATCAGGATTTATCAGGCTGCTTGCCAAAACTTTATCCTCATTCAGATCAAAAATCGATCTGATCTTTGCATTTACAAACTGGGTTATAAAATTGATTGCGGAGTCGATCATGCAGGATTGTTTTTAGGTGTAATTACAATTTTCAGGGCTCCAACAACAATACGGACAAAGTATAGACTGATCAGAGTTATTATATATAAAAAAATAAAGAGTTCATTGTCGGGAAATTTATGCTCCATAAACGTTTGAAATTCCCCTTTCCACGAATGTAAAAGCATCATTTCAAGATATGCCAAAGGGAAGCTGACAATAAGAATTAGCAATATCCACAAAAATTCCTTTGCAACAAATTTTACAATTGCCGATAATATCTTTATCAATTTACTTTGTTGCTGCATTTTATAAATACAAATTTTTAAATGCTTTCATGGCAAATTCTTTTTATTCACTTTTATTATTCTGGTTATTACACTTATGGTCACAGCTCCGGCAATAAACCCAAATATTAAAATCATATCATTTTGCCTTAAAAATTTCGTAAGATTTAAGACAATTATTAACACTATCAATACAAATGCAACAATTGCATTTCTAATTGATGCGTTACTGAAAAAAAATAATCTCGTATCAGGAAATAATAACCCGATAAGTAAACCAAGTGAGCCAAATACCGTTAAACATGAGAAAACAATTAAAAAAACAGTCGGGTATTGTGTTAGCGGCTTTACTTGATTTTCGAAGTTTTGAAATGCATTTTTCACCCCAGCACCTGAATGAAAAAAAGGTGGTTTAAATTTTGTTGAGTCGGAGTCAACTTTGATATTATCTTTACCAAACGTTCCAATTATTGTAACCCAGAGGTCTTTATATCCTTCATCATATCCGAGAGCCCATATTCCAAGACCTGCCAGATTTTTCTCTTTAATTAAATTAATTTTTTTTGCGAAACTTGTATCTCCCTCAAACCAACATTGCTTATATGGATTATTGGTGCCGGAAGCTGCATACATAGAATAGGTGCTTTCACTATTAGGCTCAATCATAAAACCTGATAGATTCTTTTTAATATAATTGTAAGCAAGACTGCCGTCAAAGCCTTTGGAAACCGCGCCTATATTCTTACTGTCTGTTTCCCAAACCTGCCCATAAAAGGGTAAGGCCAATATTAATTTAGAAGCGTGTACACCTTTATTAAGATAATCAACAACAGATTTGGTAAGATTACTGCTTGCCCAAATACTACCGCTGTTTAAAGGAGAAATTGGACCCGGATCACTTCCTGAATAATAATAATCATATCCCATTATTACATACCTGTCAACAAATGCATTTAGCGAATCTGTAATAAACGCATGTCCCCAGTCTACAGCTGGTATAGATAGATAAAGTAAGTTTTTTCTATCTTGTTTTAATAATGCGTTTTTTAGCTCTCTGATAAATTTTACGAAAACAAGACTGTCACTTGCATTAAGGCCTTCAAAATCGATACAAATGCCATTTCCTTCACGCAGGGCATTTGCGTTTACAAGGTTTGTTATCAAAGTTCTTGAAGCTGAATTATTATTTAAAAGGGTTTTATTATTTGTCCCTCCAAAATTGGTAGCTGTAAGTAAAATATTTTTCCCATGAGCTTTAACTGAATCAACTAATGGAGTTGTTGCCCAATCATAGGAACTTGATTCATTACCTGTGTGAGGATCAACCGGAAATGAAAAATAAGCAACCGTAGTAATAAGATTATAATTCATAACCTTATAATAATCTGTATCCCAATTCGGATACCATCCAAATATTTCATAATTGGTTTGCAGGGGTGGAAGTCCTTTTACTATATGTGCCTCTGCACCTTTAGATTTAAGCAATTCGCTCTTAGGATGCTTTTTATTAAATTCAGCATGCTCCTTATGTACAAACGACTGCTTAGTTGTCTGCGAATTAAGTTTATTCGCAGAAAAAAAACAAAATAATACAATAAATAAATGGCACACTGATCTACTCATGCAATATGTTGGTCGCAATTTAATTAAGCAATGAAAAAAAATGTTTTTAAGGAATTGCAATGGTTAACTTACGAATTCCGAACATACTTATCTACCAATCAAATTTTCGGTTTAGGAAAAATGAAGTTATAGAAGGATAATACCAATAATATACAAGATACAGTAACGTGTATCATTAAATTATTACTGGAAAATTCTTAGCTTTAAATAAAATGTTCGAAATAAATTCTGGTAATTGTTAATCAGAAGATCATAAAAAATGTGTGATTGGTTTTTTTTGGGTGAATTGAATGTCGTGTAAATAATAAAAACAAATGTAAATATTCTTGTTTTATAATTCCAAATTTTTTTAGATTGCACTAGGGATATTTTATTCACATATTTATCTAAGTTACACACATTGCATCTCGTTGATAAATTATAAAACGATAAAACTCATCTCACCAGAATTATTAATTTTCTTAAAGATCGTCAAATGTGACATAGTTAAATGGATGATTTCAAGAACACATTTTCTACATTTTTAATTTTTAAAAATGGTTTTCATAAAACCCGATAATAGCTGGAAATTGCTTAATTATTCACTTCCATTGAATTAATACCTTCTGTGAAAAAGCGATTTGACACATGATGCTGACAATTGCAATATGTGTTCAGAATTGATAATTTTGTTGTGACGATTTTTATGCATATTTCTAAAAATATTAAAACCGGATTTCCAGTTTTGCCTAAGACACATGAATTTCATCTCCTGGATGTAACTGATAATTTTATCATTAGGGAAGAGTTCTGATCCATTAATTTATAACTGATTACCGTTTTTCCATACCATTTGAAGATCAGCTCCATTATTCTGTAGCGTTGAGGGTTGAAAACGAAGATTTGACTACTTCATTGAGGCATGTCTCATTTGAAGTATAAGTTCATAAATTGGCAATTCCCCTACACTTTATTAATTTCACCCCATGAAAATATGCGCGGGGTTCTTGTTTTTATGTTGTTTCCAATTATCATTTGCCCAAAACAGGTCAATTATTCCTGAACCGGTATCGATTACACCTCTTTCAGGATATTACACCTTTTCTCCTACCTCCTACTTTCAGGCAAACGATTTTAAATCATATACCGATGCATATGCTGCAAAGGACTTTTTTATTAATTATTACGGCTTACCTATCAAAACAGCAACCAAACAAATTGGCGATCTGAGTGGAATTGTGTTGCAATATGACTCCACATTGCAATTACCTGATGGTGGATATATATTAAAGATCTCTCAAAATGCCATTTCCATCACGGGCAAAAACAAAGGAGGTGTATTTTACGGATTGATGAGCATGCTGCAACTCGTGGAAAATCCAACCGCTAAAACCTATCAGATTCCATGTATGGAAATTATTGATTACCCCAGATTCGATTACAGAGGTATGCATCTGGATTGTGCAAGACATTTTTTTTCAGTGGACTTTGTAAAAAAGTATATAGATTATCTCGCATTATATAAGCTGAATACCTTTCATTGGCATTTAACGGATGATCAGGGATGGCGCATCGAAATAAAACAATATCCGAAATTGACAGAAGTTGGCGCCTGGCGTGATGGAACCATGGTTGGACATTATCGCGATCAAAAATACGATTCAATTCGATATGGCGGATTTTATACGCAGGCAGAAATAAAATTAATTATCAAATATGCCGCAGCGAGAAATATTACCATTATTCCTGAAATTGAAATGCCGGGACATTGCGTTGCTGCTCTTGCCGCATATCCCGAATATGGTTGTATTGATACAAACTTAACTGTTGCAAAAGGTTGGGGAGGATTTCCTGATGTATTTTGCCCGAAGGAAGAAACCTTTACTTTTTTGGAAAATGTTTTAACAGAAGTAATGGACCTATTTCCATCAAAATATATTCACATAGGTGGTGATGAAGTAGAAAAAACGCGCTGGAAAAATTCTGCTTTTTGTCAGAAATTAATTGTGGACAGTAACCTTGTTAATGAAAACGGGTTACAAAGTTATTTTATACGTCGCATCGAAAAATTCGTAAATAGCAAGGGAAGGAAAATCATTGGCTGGGACGAAATTCTGGAAGGTGGAACTACTCCCACTGCAACAATAATGAGTTGGCGGTCGGAAGAGGGCGGAATTGTTGCAGCACAGCAAAAGCTTTTCGCGATCATGACACCTGGTGATTTTTGCTATTTCGATCATTATCAAGGTGATCCAACAAACGAGCCTGTCGCCATCGGAGGGTATACAACTTTAGCTGATGTTTATAATTACGAACCCATTCCGGCCATTTTAACAGGTCCGCAACAAAAATATATTCTTGGGGCACAGGCAAATTTGTGGACAGAATATATTTCCACTCCGGAACAAGTGGAATATATGTTATTTCCAAGATTATTGGCATTAAGCGAAGTGCTTTGGACGCAAAAAGGTGAAAAAAATTATACCGATTTTGTAGATCGACTATTAGTAAATTTTGATCTTTTAGATAAAATAAATTGCAACTATTCCAAAACAATTTTCAAAACAGAATATTCAATTTATACTGATGAACAAAATAATGTATACCTGAAACTTTCCAACATATTTTCAGATACTATTTTATATGATGCACCCAAAAGTTTGGAGGATGAAGGAGCTTACGACAATTTGATATATAACAAACCATTTTTAATTAAGCACGGTCAATGGATAATTGCGCACGGATATCGCAACGGACCTAAAACTCCTATATATGTTAATTACAATAAAGCGACTGGGAAAAATGTAACCTTAAATACCCAACCCTCACCTAAATACTCTGCTGATGGTGCGTTTACTCTTGTTAATGGAATTGAAGCAAATACCTCAAAGGGTTGGTCGGCCAGAGAATGGCTAGGTTTCAGCGGAAAAGATATGGATGTAACTATTGATCTAGGAAATATCGACACTATTAATGTTGTAAAAGCAGGTTTTTTAACCGAACAATTAAGTTGGATATACCCCCCTGAATACATGGAAGTATCTTATTCAAATGATGGAAAAAAATTTAAACCTGCCGGTAAAATGTTAGTGCACTTTGATAAAACACCCAGAAAAGAGGTGAGTGTTTATTTTGAAAGAACGGCAGCGCGTTATATTCGTATCGTTGCAAAAAATTACGGGAAGATTCCCGCGGGCAATCCTGGTGCAGGATCAATGCCCTGGTTATTTGTTGATGAAATTTCCATTGAGTAATTAAAATTAATTGTTACATGACAACAAGAAGAAAATTTATTAAATCTGCAATTCCATTCACTTTAGGAACTGCATTACTTTCCAATCAAAAAGTGTTCGGAAATAATTTACCGCAAAATATTGGATTTAATAAACCCATAGTACTTTCAACCTGGGATTTTGGTCTGGAAGCAAATAAAGATGCCTGGACCATTTTAAATGCTCAAGGAAGAGCGCTCGACGCAGTGGAAGCAGGAGTAAAAGTTGCAGAAAATGATCTGCATTCCACTTCGGTAGGATTAGCCGGGTTACCCGACAGAGAAGGTCACACCACTTTAGATGCTTGTATCATGGATGAAAATTACAATTGTGGTTCAGTTGCCTTTTTAGAAAAAATAAAAAATCCAATTTCCGTGGCCAGAAAGGTAATGGAAAAAACTCCGCACATTATGTTGGTTGGTACAGGGGCACAAAAATTTGCGTTGGAAAACGGATTTACTTTAGATGATTATACAAATCCGGAGTCTGTAAAAGCATATAAGGAATGGCTGAAAACTGCTCAGTATAAACCGATAATAAATATCGAGAATCACGATACGATAGGCATGATAGCAATGGATAGTAATGGCAATTTATCGGGAGCCTGTACTACCAGTGGCTTAAGTTATAAAGTACGCGGCCGTGTTGGAGATTCACCAATCATTGGAGCAGGATTATATGTAGACAACGAAATTGGAGCAGCCACAGCCACAGGAACCGGTGAAGAAGTAATTCGAATTGCAGGCACTCATTTAGTTGTTGAATTTATGCGCAACGGAAAATCTCCTTATGAAGCTTGTAAAGCAGCTGTAGAAAGAATGATTAAAATCAGAAAAGAAAAAACCAAGGATTTTCAGGTTGGATTTATCGCATTAAATAAAAATGGTGAATTCGGAGGATATTGTTTACAACCCGGATTTAATTTTGCGGTTTATTCGAATAATATTCCGAATGTGCTGTTCAAATCTGACAGTTATTATTGATAGTCAAGAGTCAGGAGTCATTAGTCAGGAGTCATTAGTCAAGGGGGCGTAACCGTGTGAATAAAATACAAACACTTAATAAAATGGTAAAATTATTAATTGTAAATAATTTAGTATATTTTTAAATTTCAATAACTTTAAGGATCATGCAGGAGTTGGAAAAATTGGAGATTTATAATATAGCGATGAAAATTGGCGAATTGGTTTGGAATGAAGTTTCGAAGTGGGATAATTTTTCAAAATATAATTTAGGTACTCAATTAGTTTCTGCTGCTGATTCGATTGCAAATAATATAAGTGAAGGATATGGCAGATACCATTTTAAGGAAAATAAACAATTTTGTTATTATGCCAGAGGATCTATGTTTGAAACTTATACCGAGTTGACAAAGGCAAAAAATAGAAATTTGGTTACGGAAGAAACTTACAAAATCTTTTTGAACCATTTATCTTTTCTAAAGCCAAAACTTAATGCCTATATCAAATCAATAGGATTAAACTACATCAAAAAAGAATCTAATGAAAAAGATTTTTAATTTGCTTTAAATAAATAACAGCATGAGTTTCGGATTTATTATTCCATAAGCCGAATGACTCCTGACTAATGACCATTGACAATTTCATGAAACTCGAAATCTGTGTTTTCAGCATACAAGATGTTCTCTCTGCAATTCGCGGTGGAGCCGATAGATTAGAACTATGTGCTTCGTATTTAGAAGGCGGAATAACGCCCTCACACGCCACTATAACAGAAACCTTTAAATATTTCGAACCGGAAAACGTGGTTATTATGATTCGTCCTCGTGGAGGAAATTTTATTTATTCCGAAGCTGAATTTGAGGTGATGAAAAATGATATTTTACATTGTAAAGAGCTCGGAGTAAAAAATATAATATTTGGAATTATTAATAAAGATGCTACATTGGATGTTACAAGAAATAAAGAATTAGTTGAACTTGCATCACCAATGCATTGCACTTTACAACGTGCATTTGATCTTACTTTAGATCCATTTATTGCATTAGAAGATGCTATTCTGTGTGGATTTAAAAGGGTGCTTACTTCAGGTCAACAGGCCTCTGTTTTACAGGGCACAACATTAATAAAACAATTGATTGAAAAAGCAGGAAGCAGAATTGCTATATTACCAGGTGCAGGAATTACTTCTGAAAATGTTTTGAAATTAATAGAGGAAACGGGATGTACTGAAATACATACCTCTGCTAAAATGTATGAAAGACCCGATCCGGATCAATCATTTCAATTCAGAGAAGGAATTTATGATTTTACAAAATTGATAGTTACCGATGCAGAAGAAGTAAAAAAAATAAAGACTATTATAAATCAATTCCCCACATGAAATATTTATTTAGCATACTTTTTGTATTGGGCTTTGGTATAACAAATAGTTACACTCAAAAAACATTGGAAATTGATTTAAACTCCAACTGGTTCTTTCGGAAAGTTGGTGATACTACAGGCTGGATGCCTGCAACGGTTCCCGGTTGTGTTCACACAGATCTGCTCGCAAATAATGTTATTCCTGATCCCTTTTATGGCGACAATGAAAAACTCGTGCAATGGGTGGAGCGGGAAGATTGGGAATACAAAACAACTTTTTATTTAGATAGAAAAATTATCAAACAAAAATACATTGACATTGACATTCATTTTGAAGGATTAGATACCTACGCCGATGTTTATATAAATGATTCCTTAGTTTTAAAAGCAGACAATATGTTTGTCGAATGGGATAGAACTGTGAACAGGTATTTAAAAAAGGGAGAAAATACATTATATATTAAATTTAATTCTTCTGTAAGGGTGGGTAAAGACTTAATGACTAATTATCCGATACAATTACCTGGCGAAGAGAGGGTATTCACTAGAAAAGCACAATATCAATATGGATGGGATTGGGGACCAAGATTAGTTACCTGTGGCATTTGGAAGCCTGTGAAAATAATAGTATGCGATTACCAAACTTATATTTTCTCATCTTCCGTCGTCCCCGGAAAAGTGATTAATGATTCAGTTATTGTTGATCTTGAATTAATTTCCATGCTTGGTTATGAAGGATTTGGAAAATATTCCATTGCGATATTCAACAAAAAGGATGGAACTGAAATACCACTGATTTCACAAAAAGGTTATGGCGAAATTTGTATATTGCAATTTGTAATTCACAAACCTGAAATTTGGTGGTGTAATGGTTCAGGCGAACAACCGCTATATAATATTGAAGTTGTTGTAAAGAGAAAAAAACAAATTATAGATAAATTTGACGTCACCTTTGCAATACGAAATATAGAATTAAAACAGGTTACTGATATTTATGGAAAATCATTTGCTTTCGAATTGAACGACAAACCCATTTTTATAAAAGGTGCTAATTATATACCCTTACACAGTTTCCCATCCTCCCTGCAAAAAGAAGATTACAGAAAAATATTAACCGAGGCAAAGAACATGAACATGAATATGATCCGGGTTTGGGGCGGAGGAATTTACGAACCGGATTATTTTTATGAGTTATGTGATTCGCTTGGCCTTTTAGTCTGGCAGGATTATATGTTTGCATGTGCCATGTATCCATTTCATGAAAATATTAACTCCTATGTGGATGAAATTCGGTATCAAACACGCAGAATTAATAAAAACGGTTCTGTTGCCTTGTGGTGTGGCAATAATGAAAATTTTGAGGGTTGGCATAATTGGGGTTGGCAAAAACAGTTTGGATATTCAGAAAGTGATTCACAAAAAATATGGATGGAAAATTTAGAACTTTTTACAGGCACCATACCCACAGAAACAAAAAATGAAAACGTAAAAAATTATCACCCCTCCACCCCTACGCACGGCTGGGGACGACAGGAAAGTTTAACGGAAGGTGATTGTCATTACTGGGGAGTTTGGTGGGGAAAAGAACCTTTTGAAATGTACAATAATAAAATTCCGCGTTTCATGAGTGAATATGGATTTCAGGGAATGCCTGTATTTAATTCCTTCAAAAAATTTATTCCTGAAAATGAATTGAATATTAATTCCGCATCCGTTAAAAATCATCAGAAACACCCAGTAGGGTATGAAACGATTGCGGAATATATGTCGCGAGATTATATAATTCCGGAAAAATTTGAAGATTATATTTATGTATCTCAATTATTACAGGCCAGAGGAATGCAAATTGCAATTGAAGCTCACCGGAGAAATAAACCCTATTGCATGGGCACCTTATTCTGGCAATTAAATGATTGCTGGCCGGTAACGAGTTGGAGTAGTATTGATTATTATGGAAATAGAAAGGCTAGTTATTTTACAGTAAAAGAGAAATATAAAACACAGATGATAAGTGTGGTGAATGAAAATGACAGTATTAAAATATTTATCGTGAATGATGATGTTATGTCTTTGAAGGTTGAATTGGAATCTATTTTATTAAACGCTGAAGGATTAACATTGGAGAAGAAGAGCATCCCTCTAAAATTGGAAGCACAATCTTCACTTCTTTATGCCTCCATTTCCATCGGAGAATTTCTTAAAAACGAGTTACCCGAAAATTTAGTATTATATACGTCTATTAAGCAAAATAATTCTGTTCTAGCTGAAAATTTTTACAACTTCGTTTCCCCAAAGAATTTGAATCTGAAAGTACCGGTATTTGAAATGATATTGGACCCAACCACCCATAAATTAACGATCAGTTCCAATGTTTATGCAAAAAACGTATACCTGTATACTAAGCAGGCAGAACTGAAGTTGAGTGATAATTTCTTCGATCTGTTGCCGAATGCTCCAAAAGAAATATCTTTGCAGGACAATTTTCCCGTAGAAATGATGGGATATATAAAAATTAAATGTTTAAATACGCTTTACAGCGAATAATATTATGAGAAGATTTGCGATATCCGACATCCATGGCTGCCTGAATACCTTTATGGCATTGCTTACAACGCTTGAATTGAAAAAAGAGGATGAATTGTATCTTATTGGCGACCTGATTGACCGTGGCCCTAATGGGAAAGGCGTTATGGACCTGGTGATGCAAATGCAGGAGGATGGTTATAACATCACCGTACTGATGGGAAACCACGAATGGATGTTTCTTCAGGCTGTAGATGAGACCATTCCCTATTGCTGGGACTGGAGGAGATTTCAGAACTGGATGAAAAATGGGGGAACCACCACCCTTGCAAATTTTGGTTATCACCGGATTGATGATCTTAAGGGTCTTGATAAAAAATATGACACTTTTCTCCGGAACCTGAAAACGCATATTGAGCTGGATAAATATATCCTTGTTCATGCGGGATTTAACTTTAAGGAAGAGGATATTTACAAAGACACCCAAAACATGTTCTGGATTCGAAATTATTACAATGATATCAAACCGGAAAAGATCAATAACAAGATCATAATTCATGGTCACGCCACCAGAAATTATCAAACACTGGAACAGGATATCAAAGAAATGAAATATCCTGCAATTAATATTGATTGTGGTTGCGTGTATGCAATAAAGAATCCGCTTGCAAGATTATGCGCTCTTGATCTGGATACTTTAGTTCCTATTTTTCAGGAAAATATTGATAGGGATATTATGAAGGTGAAAAAGGAAGCAGCTGCGAAAGGATAATGAATTTTCTGCTACAAATTATGGGATAAAAAATGGAGCAACGAATACACGAATCTTTTAAACCAATTTATATTCGTGCATTCGTGACTATTTTTTTCTGAATATCCTTTAATTATTAATTATTAATTTTTCAGTGGCTACAATATTTTTCTGCCTTGTATTATAGTAAAAAATAAAGTATATTCCTTTTGCAAAAACAGGAGTATATAAATTCATTGAATGTACATTCTCTTCCACTCTATAAGTACTTATGATCTTTCCGGTTATATCTGAAATAGCAATTATATCAAACGGACCCGTTGCAGTATTAAAATAGATCGTAAAATGATCGGTAGTGGGATTTGGAAAGATATAAAATGGATCGTTGTATTCAAAAATAATTAATTTTTAAGAGAAATGCAGGGAGGAGGAAGGAAAGAGGAGAAAGGAGAAAGGAGTTTAAATTTCTTGCGAAATTTTACCAAATCCCACCGTTTGTTTTCCTGATACTTGATTCCTGATACCTGATACACATAAAAAGGAGTTTAAATTTCTTGCGAAATTTTGTAGGATTTACTGTTAGTGAAACCCTCGCTGGGAGCGAGAGCTTCACTATCATTTGAAAAAACATTTTCGGATCTCAAAGTTTGTTTTCCTAAGTCTGTCCTATGTCCTGTGTCCTATGTCCTGTGTCCTATGTCCTATGTCC
>JBGAWP010000053.1:0-28358 GCA_044227505.1 Chitinophagales bacterium
CTTAGAGCGAAAGCCTCACTTCCTCCGAATGCAAATCCCACCTTTTGTTTTCCTGATTCCTGATACTCGAAAGGAGAAAGGAGAGAGGAGAAAGGAGAAGTCCTCCTACGCTATCACCTCCGCTAAAGCTATGTTGATTGAAAAAAGCTACGGAGGACAAGGAGTTTAAATTTCTTGCGAAATTTTTGGGGTTAAACGTTAGTGAGACCTTCGCTTAGAGCGAAAGCCTCACTTCCTCCGCATGCAAATCCCACCCTTTGTTTTCCTGATTCCTGATACTTGATACATGATACCAAAAAGAAGAAAGGATTTTAAATTCCCTGCAAAATTTTCGTGTCCTTGTCCCTTGTCCTGTGTCCTATGTCCTGTGTCCTTTGTCTGTGACATCCGCCATTTCCAACTCCATGCATTATTAATTAACTTTAACAAAAAATACGATCGTGCTGCTGTTGCCTATTAATACATTTTTTATTCGATCACTTTTATTTGCGATACTGATTTTCGCAATTCCGATACTGGTTGAATCTCAGAATGTTACGATAACCGGTTATGTAAAAGATGAAAGCACTTCCGAACCCATTCAATATTCCAATGTATTTTTAAAAAATGCACACAAAGGAACCACTACCGATGAAGCGGGAAAATTTTCTATACAATCTTCCATACCTTTTGATACACTCATAATTACTTTTATTGGATATAAAACAGATACCATATTGCTCAATAAAGAAATTAATCAGCAATATGATGTATATCTTATTCCCAACAATTTTGATTTAAATGAAGTAGTAATAAAACCAAAAGAAGAACCCGCAAAAGTTTTAATGCGGAAAGTAATTGAAAATAAAAAACAAAATGATCAGCAAAATATTGAAGGATATAAATCAAAGGGATATACAAAAATTGAATTGGACATAGGTAATCTTACTGCGGGAACAGCAAATTCTGTTAAAGAAAATGCATTTAATGTTTTGCGCGATCATATTGATACGGTGAGCGATGAAACACCGTTTTTACCTTTCTTTTTTACGGAAACTGTTTCCGATTTTTATTATAGAAAAGCGCCCAGATCAAAAAAAGAAGTAATCCAGGCGAGTCGCACTTCGGGAATTAATAATGCAAGTATAACACAGGTGTTGGGAAATTATTACGAGCAATTTAATATTTACGATAATTACTGGTATCTGCTGAGTAAGAATTTTATTCCGCCTGTTTGTGATGCATGGAATTTTTTCTATAAAGTTGCATTAGTGGATTCTGCTTATATTGATGATGACTGGTGTTACAGAATCAATTTTTATCCCAAACAAAAACAAGAAAATGTTTTTGAAGGATATATGTGGATCGCAGATGGATCGTATGCCGTAAAAGAAGTGCTGATGAATCTCGACAGCACTGCTAATATCAATTATTATAAACGTGGGGTGTTTTATCAGAAGTATGATAATAACAAAGATTCCTTATGGGTAATGACCGACGATAAATTAATTGTGGAATTTGCTCCTGGAAAAACTACCGCAACCATAATTGCACGAAAAACTTCTACTTATTCCGATTATATTTTTAATCCCGATATTTTTACCGAAGTTGCTCATTATAAAGATGATATTGTTTACAGTGACAGTGTAATAATTAATGACGAAAGTTATTGGGCAGATAAACGTCCGATGTTATTAACTGAAAACGAAGCTGGTGTTTATGAACTTGTTGACAGCTTGGAAAACATAAAAGCATTTACCACGCTAATTGAAATATATAATACCCTGATGTATGGATATTGGAATCTCGGTTATGTGCGCATCGGGCCATTTGCAAATATGTTGAGTTCCAATGAAGTGGAAGGATTGCGTTTGCGTTTGGGAATTAAAACCGGTGATCTTATAAGTAAACGCATGTCGTTAGGTGGATATCTCGCATATGGATTTAAGGATAACACATTTAAATACGGATCAGAATTTAATCTGGTGATATCTAAAAAACCCTGGCAACAATTTAAATTTAATTACGAAAATGATCTCGATATAGGAAGTGGGGGTGCAGTAACTTTTGGCGAGGATAATCTATTATCAGGCATTTATCGCAGAAGAGAAACCCCGCAGAAATTAATTGATCAGGAAAAATTTACCTGGCATTATCAAAAGGATTGGATTTGGGGGTTATCCAATTCCATAACCCTAACCACGGTAGATATGCATCCGCTTTTTGATATTTATTATTATAATGGGCATGATTCTTTAGTAAGTGATATCCAAAATTCAGAGATCAATTTCGGATTTCGTTTTGCCTACAGAGAAAAGTTTTTATTTGATAATTACCGGCGTTATAGTATTGGAACAAAATATCCGGTGCTCTCCTTTAATTATAAAATGGGTGTTGACGGACTTTTTGAAGGTGATTTTAATTACCGCACTTTTGAATTTACCTTTAAAGATTATTTTACCATGGGTAGTATTGGCGGAACTACCGTGTCGCTTAAAACCGGAAAAATATTCGGCACCCTTCCAACTTTATTACTGGAATCGCCACCGGGAAATGAAACGTATTTCATGAATCACGGAACTTTTAATCTCATGAATGAATATGAATTTGTAAATGATACCTACGCCGAATTATTTATCACCCATAGTTTCTGGGGATTCTTTTTAAATAAAGTTCCCCTCGTAAATCGTTTAAAATTGCGCGAAGTAGCATCCTTTAAAATGGCATACGGCTCCTTATCACGCGAAAATCAGATCACCAATAATTACCTGAAAGAAACCGAACCTTTCTTCATCGGAAATTCTTCTCCTACAAAACCTTATATGGAAGCAGGAATAGGATTAGAAAATATTTTTAAATTAATTCGCGTGGATGCCATCTGGCGATTAACCTATCGCAATAATCCGCTTGCTCCGAATTTTGGAGTGAGGGTTGGGGTGAGTTTGGATATATAAATAAAATAGCTTCGTCATGAACAATAAGTCTGGAACGCAATTTCAACCCGTCCCGCGAAAGTCCCGTAAGGGACGAAATATCGGTAGCATAAATCCGATCCGCATAACCTAGTCCCGTCCGCCGCGGCGGATGAAATGAAAGAAATGTTCAAGCGAACTGAGATTTTCATGTTTAATGAATGTTATTAGAGAACATTAAAAGCATTCATTTTTGAAGCGAATATGCATCATTGGTAAATCGATTCTTACCAAAACATTTTTACATCCCGTCCCTACAGGACTTGTGGATTTTGATACCAAGATAGTTACCGAGATGCCGTCCCGCTGGGACTTTTTATTTACTTTATTAAGACGTTCACCGTGCAAAAAACCCCAATAACTTCGAAAAAAACTTTTCAGTGAAATGGTAATATCCTAATAAAAAACGCGGAGCGACTGAGGGTCTCGCTCCTAGCGAGGCTCTCAGTTATGGCAACCACCACTCGGAGCGACTTAGTGTCTTACTAACGTTAACCTGAAAACAAAGCTAGGTTAGATCATTAACTTTACTTTAATATTTTTAAAAGCAAAGATATTTTTGAATAAAGTAAAAATAAATATTTATCTTTACTTTTGTAATGGAGAAAAGTAAAGATAATTCTAAACGGTTAGGTAAATATCTTATTGCAAATGGTACGGGTGAAAGTTATCAGGCATTTCTTCCACCGGCACTACCACCTGATCCTCCTATTGATCTTATGCAACTTCAAAAGCTGTTGGCACGGGCGGGACAAGCAATAGGCCGTCTTGATTCTGTCATCGAAGTAATGCCTGATATAAACTTACTGCTCTACTATTATATTCGCAAAGATGCGGTGTTGTCATCTCAAATTGAAGGCACGCAATCCTCATTATCAGACCTTCTACTTTTTGAAAGACAGGAGATCCCTTCCGTTCCATTGGAAGATGTTGCAGAGGTCTCTTCCTATGTTGCGGCGATTGAGCATGGTGTAAAGCGTTTAAAGGAAGGATTTCCATTGACATTACGTCTAATTCGCGAAATGCATAAGATATTGCTTACATATGGCAAAGGAAGCATTAAACAGCCAGGAGAATTCAGACGATCTCAAAACTGGTTAGGTGGAACTCGGCCGGGAAATGCCCTCTATGTTCCTCCTCCTCCCGAACGCCTTATGGAATTTCTGGATCCCTTTGAAAAGTATATGCATGAAGAAAAACGCATATATGCATCACTTATTGACGCCGGACTTCTCCACGTGCAATTCGAAACAATTCATCCGTTTTTAGATGGAAACGGCAGAATTGGGCGATTGCTAATCACGATGTTTTTGATTAAATCGGGTGATTTGAAACAACCTCTGCTTTACCTTAGTCTATTTTTTAAAAACAATCGCCAGGAATATTATAACCGACTTAGTGCCGTACGCCAGAAAGGTGATTGGGAAGGATGGCTGCAATTTTTCTTAACCGGAGTTGCGGAAACAGCAGATCAGGTTTTGCAAACAAGTAAGAAAATTGATAACCTTTTTATATCTGACCTTCAATTGATCACAACGTTGAAACGAGCTGGAATTCGTGCTCGAAGTGCACAGGAGGTTTTGCGCAAAAAGGCAATTATTTCAGCATTGGATGCAGCAAAACAAATGAATACAACCATTCAAACATCGAGAGCTGCTCTTAAAGATTTAACTGAACTCGGAATTGCACATGAAATCAGTGGCAGAGGGAAAGAAAGATTATATGTTTACACACAATTGATCAAAATACTTGACGAAGGAACGGAGCCAATCGTTTATTGAGCTATCCAAAAACTTTAGTCCCCTTTCCCGTAGTGATCAAACTAAATAAACTTTCCTGCATTAATTTTCCCCAGGCACCTGCACAATCTTTGTAACAGGCAATTGCGGGAATTAATCCTTCATGAATAAAACGTACCTGTGTTTTATTATTTATCCATTTGATGTCGAAAATGATCTTTGTATTTGTCCATTCGTTTTTATCTTCTACAAAATTAATTTCGCTTTCTGTTACGAGCCATACAATTTTCTCTTCGGGAATTAATTCTGTAATTTTTTGCTTTGAATAATGAATTCCGGGAACGCGATATGTGAATTCTTCATTTAATTTATCCGTATTTCCTTCAATTTCTCCCTGCCACCAGCCGCGCACATTATTTATTGCATTAAATACTTCCTGTGGAGTTTGATCAACAAAAAAAGTGGTGGTAAAATCAGTTGCGGCTAAATTCTTTTCATCTTCTGTCTGTGCATTTTCTTTGCTGTTGGGCTGACCTTTTCCGGTGGTGATCAGATCGTGCAGACTCTTCTGAATATAGGTGTTCCAGGCATTTTGACAAATATCAAAACATTCGTATTCGGGAACAAGACCTTCCTGTGTAAATTTCAATTCGGTAATTCCATCTTTTTCGTTTATTTCAAAAATGATCTTATTTCCCACCCATTCATTTTTATCTTTTGTAAAACTGAAATAATTGTTGAGCACTTCCCATACAATTTTTTGGTCGGCAATAAGTTCTGTTATTTTCATTTTACAAATATGTACATCCTGATAATGATAATCCCAAACGGAATTTAATGTTTCAGTATCGCCTTCAATTTCTTCACTCCACCAACCGCGTACATTGTTAATTGAATTAAATACTTCCGTTGGAGAATTATTTACAAGAATTGTTGTGGTATAATTTGTTGTTGTCATCTCTCTTTGTTTTGATCAGCGTTTAAGTAAAAGTAATTGTCCTGTGTGATGTGCTAAATGAGTGGTTCTAGTTAGAATAATATTCAGTTTATTTCTATGCGGTTCTTTTACAAAATCTTCTGCTGAAATTTTGGTATGTTTTTCGAACCAGCCTTCGTCTGGCATGTCGCTAAATTTTTGTTTTAAAACTGCACATTGTACGGTCCAGCATTTTCTTAATTCTGCTGCAGTTGGAATTTCCGAAACAGCCCTATCAGGTGAAACTTCAAACGGTATATATAACCCGGGATATAATTTTTCTCCCATATCAAGTAATATTAGCATTTCATCGTGCACTGCTATCATGTGCCCCAATAAATAGATACCTCTGTTTTTTCCGGGTGCAATTTCCTGTTCCAGCGTTTCGTCACTCAGGGTTTGGAGAACTTCATTAAAATTTTTAATGGATGCATTCCACCTGTCGAATAACATTTTTAGTGCAATTTCTGTTGTAGTCATCAAACAAAGGTATTGACTTAAAGTAACTTCCAGAATGTGTAAATTAGACATACTAACGGGTGGATATGGACAAAATAAAATTTTACCTTTGTAAAAAGAAATAAACATGAAACACCTTACTATTCTGGTGCCCGATGGCGAGAACAACAATCTGAGCAGTATTGTCGGTGCCTTCAAAATATTCAGCAGGGCGAACGACAAATGGATCAAAAGTGGAAATAAACAAGTATTCCGCATCGAGTTGGCAGGTGTTTCTAAAACGGTGTTTTATTATGATGATCTTTTTTCCGTGAAACCACATACCCATATTTCACGCATTGAAAAAACAGATCTTATTATCATTCCTTCTTTAAATCATAATTATAAACAGTCAATAAGATCAAATACCTTATTAATTGAATGGATAAAGAATCAATATATATCAGGAGCCGAAATTGCGAGTATTTGCACCGGTGCATTTTTATTGGCAACATCCGGATTGCTGGATGGAAAAAGTTGTTCCACACATTGGTCGGCGGCGAATGATTTCAGGGAATTGTTTCCTGAAGTGCATTTGCAGACCGATAAATTAATCACCGATGAAAACGGAATTTACACTAATGGCGGTGCTTATTCATTTTTAAATCTGATGATCTATTTGATAGAAAAATATTACGACAGACAAACAGCATTATTTTGTGCCAAGGTTTTTCAAATTGAAATAGACAGAAATACGCAATCGGAATTCACCATTTTCAGCGGACAAAAACACCACGACGATGAAGAGATATTACAAGCGCAGAATTATATCGAAAAAAACCTCGACCATAAAATTTCCATAGAAGACCTCTCCTCCAGATTTAACATTAGCCGCCGCAATTTCGACCGCCGTTTCATAAAAGCAACCGGCAACACTCCGCTCGAATATTCCCAGCGCGTAAAAATAGAACTCGCAAAAAAGACCTTAGAAAATACACGTAAAACAATTAATGAGGTGATGTATGAAGTTGGTTATGCGGATGTAAAAGCGTTTCGGGAAGTGTTTAGGAAGTTTACGGGGATGACGGCTGTGGAGTATAGGGTGAAGTATGGGAAGGATGGGGTGAAATAATATTCTGAAAGTTGAACAAATTTTATTTTCGTTTCCTTTTTAATTTTTGGTCTGGATGTCGTTTTGTATGAAATATAGCGGATACAATAATTTATTTTCCGGAAACCTCATAGTTGATTACAAACGGAAAACGTGTCAGGACAGCTTCGTGAATATGGGCGAACTTAATTGGTAAAAGATATGGATTGTGTTTGATTATTTCAAGCAGTTGAAAGATTTCTTCTTCTAATTCAAGACCTAATCCAGGAACCTTTTTGTTATAATACAATCACGATTCTGCTATTTCAGAAATTGCTTGTTCTAGAATGATGATTTTATAAGAAGGCAAATTAAGCGGATAATTTCTGTTTTATATTTTTACGAGCCTCTCTAATTGAATAGCCTTTAATTTTACCGGCTTTATACAATGCAGATCTTTTAAGAATTTCTTTTTGCTGCTCGTCTGTCATTAAACTCGAATTATTTTGACGATATACTTCCAAGAGTTGATAAACCACTTCAAGTACTTTGATGTCTGCCTCATCAATATATTTGTGCACTTTAGAACGAATTGCCGTTGTTGTCATTTCAGAATGTATTAATGTATAAAGATATTGTTTTTTTGTTTGTCACACAACGGGATAGATAAAAGGATTAAATCGAACTATGGTAATGTACGAAGTTGTCTTTTAATCCTTAAATGTCAACTCCTCGTTTTTTTTGTCGTTAACATATTCGAGAATATCACCCGGCTGGCAGTCCAGGGCTTGGCAAATGGATTCTAAAGTGCTGAAACGAATTGCCTTCGCTTTGCCGGTCTTTAAGATGGAGAGATTCGATAACGTAAGATCAACTCTTGCAGAAAGTTCATTCAACGAAATTTTTCGTTTTGCCATCATCACGTCTAAGTTTACAATAATTGGCATAGCTTATACAGTTAAATCGTTTTCGTTTTGAATTTCTACTCCCTTTTTAAAAATAGTAGCAATAATATAAATTACCGCTGCCATCAAAATAAATGCCTGACTATCTTCCCAAAATTGGTTTAAGTTATCAATTTCATAACCGTGATGCATTAAATTTTTAGCGCTCTCTTTTGCTATATAACTTAATAGTCCTATCGAAAGTGTATAATAACTAATTTGAGATATCCGCTTCGAAACATAATTACTGAATGGTTTTGCCAGATCAATTTTGCTCACAAGCAAGACGGCAATATAAAATAACACTGACTTCAAAACCGAGATCACCAAAATAAAACTATACATACTAAAAAAGGCGAATTTACTCCTTTCATACATTTCACTCAGATCCAGTTTTTGGTAAAGATTTTGAACAAATTCCGGCCTGTAGAGGCTGAATACAAAATTGACGAGCAACCCACCGGCTTCAATGCACAGGCCAATGAAGATGAGCCAGGTTATGATGATTAGGGCTTTGAATATCCAGTTGTTTGTTTTTGCCATAGTTGTAGGTTTTGTGGCAAAAATAATAAATATTTATTGATAAACGATAAATATGTGGTGAAAATTGACTAATATTGCTTGAAAAGAGATTGAAGGCAATCAGAGCTTTTTGCTTTTAAGGGGTCAAAAAGCTCAGGAATGGAATTTAAATTTGTCCTATGGGGTAGATCACTTTGGGCCGGAATCGATGGTAAGGTATGACCGAAATATTCATTGTTTTGAAAAGGTTGGATAGGTTCAAGGTTTGTGCTTAATAATTGAATATTTGAAGTTACAAAGTAGCGTTAAACTTTTAAATGGTTATGTTAGCTCTTCCTGTCGTTATAAATATTTTGTTAAATTTATCATAGTGATATCAACCGCTTCGTGTATTTCCTGATTGCTGATGTCTATTTCAAAAACCCTGTTATCATTAATGCTAAGGTAATAACTATTATAGGCGTCTCTCCAATCAAGTTGAGAAACTTTAATTGTAGTATCCTCCTTTTTGAAAGTGAGATAATATACATCTCCACTTTTATCAAATGGAGAAAGTTCATCGCTGTCGACAAGTAATAAATAGCCATTGTCGGTTAGGAGTTTAGTCATTTGCTTTTTCAACTCTCCGAAAAATGTCGGTAAATTATTCTCCGGCCGTTGGCCAAAGTTCTTTTCAAAATCATCAGTTTTTAATTGCTCAATTTTTTTTACATCAATCCAATTGTCTGTCATGAAAAAACTTTGGTTACGCTTAAACAACTTTGCCGTGTTCTCCAAAACACCTTTAAAACCAATCCTCCCACCAGCAAAATAGTCTAAATGTTCATAGCTGTTATTGCATTCAAGAACCGCTAAGGCTTCAAATCCGATACTGTTGTCACTGTCACTATACCTTGCAGGTTGTCCATTAATCAGCCGTCGTATTTCGCAGTGAAACCAATTGGAGTCGCCGCAAATTTCCAATTGAAGTTTTGATTTGTCGTTACGATAAACAGCAAAATATTTTGCCTTGAAGTTTTCGGTTTTCTCGGTTTTAACTAATTGAAAATTGTATTCCGTTGTTAGAAAACGAAAAGTCGATTTGATGTCGTCAAGAGGGGTTTTTTGTTTAAAAAAGTTGAACAGGGGCATTTGTTTTTTCGTTTGTATGGCGATGGTTGTACCGTTAAACTCCGCTAGGGGAGCGATAAAGTTATTGTGTGCAAAATTAAGGTAAGTTAAATTATTTGTTAGCACGCAGAATAACTGGAGCTTAAAGAGTAAAAATATAACTCATGGTTATAACAGTTAATATCTATTTTTATTGCTACCTCTTATTAGTTTTAGTTGAAATGTCTTTTTATTTAATGACAAATGATATTGTAAACAATCAGAACGATTCTATTAAGGGGGTCAAATGTGCTAGGAGGTCAGATTATTTTTTGGAAACTTGTATATATATACATGAAATTCCACTAGAGTTAGGTTAATTTTGTTGATTAAAACAGAATTAGAACCGGATGTTTATTCGAGATAAGTGGGTGCACTTTGTATCGAAAAATTAAAGATAACATGAAAATAATTCTATAAATTTTATTTAAAAAATGTTAAAATAATGGAACATATTCAACCAAAAAGTTTTTTGATATTTATAATCACCGTAGAAGATCAAATATATGATTCAGGTTATACTGATTCAAAAATTAGATTAGAATATTTATATAACACAACTGATACAGAATCGGCATCAAATTATTATATTATAAACAAAAATCATTTAAGTAAAGATATTTCGGCATTGTTCGAAGAAATATTTATTATTAATTCATTTTCGTTCTATAGTTCAGGAATATTTACTATAGGATGTTACCTAAATGAAATTGGGACAGAATGGCTGTTGAATCAAGACACCAAAGCAGAAAACAAGAGCCTTCTTGAAACCTTAACTTTAAATATAATACCCGATTTAAGACGGTCAAAAGATGACTTTATATCTATAACGGCAAACCACAATACAACAAGTGAAAGATTGTCTACAAATGCCTCGCAAATATGGGCATCTCTTAAAGAAGGGAATTTTAAGAAATTATTTAATTCCCGCCTTGATTTAGGTAAGGAGAGCATAACAATATTACACTTTATTACGCCTTTTGATGAAAAATTCAAATCACAAATCATTAATGAATTTCAAAGTGATTATAACGCAGTAATAAAGGATTCTAAAGATAAAATTTGCATGTTTGTTAGTCCATGTTACAATAGTCAGTTTATTCATCTCCCAGGCAACAATCGCATAGGTCGAGCCTATATTAGTTCATTTTTGCAAAATTACCCATCTCCAAATACGGCAGAAATGACGGCATCCTTTGAAATGATAAAGTGGATTAATGGGTTTGTTTTTCATAGAGCATTAGAGTTTTCCAACAATTCAATGCAGGCTCAAATATTAAACAGTAATTTTACAAATATTAATATTTTGCCTAAATCCTACAAGGAACAAATTAATACTTACCAACTTTTTTTTTTCAGTTCAAAAAAACAGGGGACTTATAAATGATTATAATTTAATTTTAATGTTTGGCCAGAACTACGGGTTAACTCAATGCTATAACTATATTAGAAAAAAGGAACACGATAAATATATTCCTATGTTTAATAATGTAGGGGTTGAGCAATTAATTATATTTGAATCTTTGTCAAATTTGAATGAAAATATAATGCGGAGAAATATAAAAACAGAAGCAAAACATACAAGTCAAGAATTAATAAAGTATGAAAACTTAGTAACAAGCTATCTTTCTGATTTAACAAACTTCACTTCCCTTTTAAATAACAACAAAATTCAAAAACTAATAATATTTCTCGCAGTTATTTCCGTTTTCCTAGAGCTTTTAAGTATATTTACTACTGTTTATAGTAATGAAGTAGAGGAATATTTGAATGATATATTTAAAAATTAATTCAAATCAATGATAAAATAACATATGTTTTAATCCAATTATCCTTCAATCAAACGGATCCTTAAACTTGTAAATGTTGTTAATTGTGAATTTATCTTCTTTGATCAGACTATATATTTCTCCCCTGCTTCCTCGAAAAAATGTCCCTAAATAATTTTCTGGAATTGGTCTTTCCCATTGCCATGGTTCTTTAATTATTACTCCATTCACTTTATTAACGGAAAACCATTGTCCATTGCAATCTATAATTATTAAAATCTCCTTTGTTTCGAATAGGTAGGAGTTGCAACCTTCACCAGGGTGGCAATACATTTTTACATTATCCATTTGTTTACCATCGGTATCGTAAACGCTCAATTGTTTACAATGGTCAACTAGAAAAGGATGTTGTGCGATACGTTCAATTTTGATTGAATTAGAGTTTATTTGACTTTGAGTGGAGCAGGATATTAGGAATTGGAATAGGGTGAGGATGGGTATTAGGGTTTTCATTGGTTAACGTTTTGCGGCTTTGCGAAGGCGGGGCATTTTAGCACTTCCGTTCATTCGGAGAACCGCAATCCAATTATACAAAAAAAACTGTCAACCGAAGCACTGAACCCCCGCCTTTGCAAAACCGCTGTTACCTGCTGGCCTTTTTATTATTGAGCTATAAATTTTTTTTCCCATGCCGTTTTATTTTCTTGGTTTGGAACTGCTATGACCAATATTTTTCTTGGTCTTGTCATACCAACATAAGCAATTCTTAATTCTTCGCTTTCAGAAATAGAAACATTTTGATTTAGAATTGTTTTGTATGCCTTACCAATGCCCTTTGTTTTTAATACTAAAAGTGTTGCATCAAAGGTTTCACCCTTCACGCTATGAACTGTTCCGAGGCGATAATTTCTGTCGACAACCTTTTCACTTTCATTTAGGAATACTTGTTGAAATGTGTAGTTCGTTCCTACATTTGTAATGCTAAGTTGAAACTTTATTTTTTTTTCTGTGAGAATTTGATTTGTTGCGTTAACCCAATTACCAAGCGTTGTGTCAGTCTTAGGTAGAAGGCTAATAAATTCAAATACTTGTGATTTGAAACTAACAAATCCAATTTTTCTTATCATTTCCTCAACGGTGTCCTCTGAACAAAAAGGAAGATTTCCTACTTGCTTCAATAGTGCTTTTTCAATTGCTTTAAATCCACTTTTGAAATCTCCGTTGTCATATAGATATTTTCCTTTAGCAAAGTCCTTTGTATAATTGTCGTGTATTGTCCAAGGGCTTGAGCCAAAAGGAACTTCTGGAATTCCTGTAATATCGTTGATTAAATTTTTACTTCTATAAATTACTGCAACAGTTTCTTCTGAAACCACAATTCCATTTTGATTACATTCTTCAATAAAGTCAGCTACAATGTGGGGAAGATTGTCATTATACAGAATTATTCTTGGGATATGTTCAAAATTTTTGACATCTTCACTAACTGCTGTAGATACTTCTTCAAGAGAAGAGATATTGAAAGTTGCATTGCAAATGAGTTGCGAACTTCTTCTACTTTCATTCAACACAATTGAGTTTCCCCAATCATTAAATTTTTGATTAAGCAAATCAGGTCTTGCATCATTCCATTCAAAAATTGCTTGGTCGGGGTCTCCAACAAGCATAACTTCATTAAGTCCGTTTGCAATAAGCAATTCAATAATTCTCATTTGAATTTCTGATGTATCTTGTGCTTCGTCAACAATCAAATAAGGAAACCTCAAAGCAACCGCCTTTGCAATTTGTGGAAACCCTTCAAGAATTTTCATTACAAAATAGTTAGCATCAGATTGGGTGGCGAAGCCACCCTTGTTGATGTTTTTCTTTGAACGAGTAATGTTCACATTATCTAACCAATTTGGTGGCATAACTCTATCATTGATTGCATATAAACTTCCATCAATTTTATAACTGATATTATCAAAAAGACTGTCGCTAAAATATTTTCCTGTCCAAATACCGTGTGGCTCTCCAACTAAAGTAGGTCTGCCTTTACATTTCAAAACTAAATGTCCGTAAGGCAGAAAAATATACTTATTGATAAAACTGTCAATTGTTCCCAAAAAATGCGGGAATGAAATTCTATCACCTAATTGAAATTCATCCGAATATTTTTTTTCAATTTCTTGCCAAGCAACATTTGTAAAAGAAACGGCTGCTATTCCTTGGTACTCCTTTTTCCAACTTGAAATCAATCGGGCAAGCCTTGCACTTACACAAAATGTTTTGCCACTTCCAGGGCAAGCTCTTACTACAAACTTTCCTGACTTGTCAAAGACAATTTCTCGCTGCTTATCTGATAGTGTCTCAAACATTACTCTCCTTTTACAGCGTATTTAATTGCATTTTGAATGTATGTAGGAACAATAAATGCGTTTCTTGCTGCTTCATCAGAAGCAAGTTTAACTACTAATCGGTGGGCTAATTCTGACTTAGCTTTATTGGAAATTACTTTTTGTAAAAAGGCCGCTGCATGAATTTTAATATCAGCAACGGCAACAATTTTTGCTGCTGATACTGGATGCATCTCTGCGAATATTTCTAATAAAATATTTTTGTTGCCTGCGATGAAAAGTTCAAACTCAAAAGTCCGTTCCGCTAAAAAAACTTTTAAGTTTTTGTTTGCAAGTTCATTTGCAATTCTTGCTCTTGAAGTAATCTCATCGTCTTCATCTGCCGTGTCATCGTCTGTGAGTAGAGAGCATCTTGTTATTAGATTTTTACTTTCATCCTCGCTGTTAAACAAATTTGCAAAGTGAGAGAAAGCTACACCGTTTAAATTTACCAGTTCAATTCCTGCTTTGTCAATATCGTATTCCTCTCCAACTATTCTACTGAAAGTCGGTATAAGTAATGCTTCTGAAATCCCTTCAACTAAAATTACTCCGTTAGAGAAAAACATTTGAGACTTGGTTACATCTAAGAACTTGTGCAAATATTTTTGGTTGTCTCCTGTCAGTCCTGATTTTGTTAAAGAAAGTGCATGGATTTTATTCGCTTGATTTTGCAAAACGATAACTGATTTTAAATCTGCTTTGGCAGTAATAGTAGGAGAGTGAGACGAAATGAATATTTGAAAACCTTGTTCTGTGTCAAGTTTGTTTAAGTAGTTGAAAAACAAGTTTTGCAGTTGAGGATGAAGATGAGCTTCGGGTTCTTCAATCAATAAGGCAGCGTATGTTTCCGCTTGTATTACTTTTCTCTGTTTTAAATCACCTAAAACCGTAGCAGTGTAAATTAGATTATTATATCCAAGTCCATTTTGATGAAGTTCAAAGTGTTTTTGCTTTGAAGAGTCTCCACCAAGTAATTCGTCCGAATAAATTGGAGTTTGAATTTTCAAATTATCAACCAATTTATTGAAATCAAATGGAAGGAATGAAATGTCAACATGCTGTTGCTTATCTGTGAAACTTGTTTCTTTTAAATGCTCATTTATTTTCTCTTTCCCCTTTGCTACGTGCCCAACCCAATCTGCATCATCGTCAACTGCTGAACGAACTTTCTTCGCTAATTCTCTTTTCTTCTCTTGGTCTGTTTCGTGGTCAGGGTCAATTTGAATATTTGCGTAAAGTTGCCCTAGCCTGTTTCCTCTAACAGGTCTTAAATATTGTTCAGCATCTCTCAACGCGTCTAAGTGAACATGATAAATAAGAAACAAAACTTCTGGTGCGATTGCTTGCCCGTCATTTGTGCCTCCCCAAACTTTATATTTTACTCTATCGTTTTCGGCAAGATAGTATCTGAAATGTAATTGCAAATCTTGTGTTCCATCTTCTGCAACACTTAATAAGTCGTTGAACCATGCTACCTCTGCTGCTATATCAATATGAAAATGCAAATGAAATTCTATGTCATTCAATTCTTCGCTTATTGCTGCCTTGTCAATATGAAAATCTGATAGCGATACATAAATTTCTCTTCGCTGATTTCCATAACTCAAACAGACACGAAGTGCATCAATGATGGCTGTCTTACCAGCATTGTTTTCACCAATCAAAACATTAAGTCCCTTGTTGAAATTCAAAGTGATATTTTCAATGCCTCTGAAATTTTTGATTGTAAATTTTTCTAAATACATATTGTGGCTTTATCGTTTTTATTCAAAATCTTTCGAAGGATTGTCGTCTGTTAGGCTTGCAGGTAACAAATTTATTGGAGAAACTCTCTTTCCAAAAACTTCTCGAAACTCACTAAATTTTAAAATTATAGGAATGTTTAAACGATCTAATTCTAAATTAACGTGTTATAAGTCCTAAATTTAATATTTTGTGCAATACAATAGATGGTATTTACTTTTCCTTCAACAAATTCACTATTTATAGTGAACCCAATTACCATTTTTTAATGAACCATTCTTCTGCATATACAATAATAGAAATTATTCTAAAATTTATAGTTTTCCGAATGAGGTAATATCAATACCTAACCCAATCCCGAGATATTTTTTCTTATTATAATTCCAATCGGCAACATTTTTCGTCAAACCAAAATCCCACCCATAAAACCCTACAATTTGAAATCCTTTGAGATTTAAACCAATTCCGGGATTAATAAAAAAAGCTAAACCATCTTCTGCATATTTATATGGCTTTTCAATTAAACTTGTCGATGTATTATCCAATGTGATCTTGGAGAAACCAAAACCGAGACCTGTTGATATCCCAACCACGCTTTTCTTTGCTTCGATCCGCCTGTTTTTGAAAGTTTCCCAATTCATATTGTATGAAACAGACCCTCCAATTTTTAAGTCAGTTGTTATCTTACTTCCAATAGTATCATTTAATGAAGGTCTTACTGCGAAAGGAATTGTAATTGCACTAAATTTTATAAAAGAATGCATAAGAACTATACGACTATTTTCAGGAATCTTAAGATAACATTTTTTATTAAGATGGTCATTTTTTTTATCGGTAAAACTATCTGGATTCAATAACAGTTTATCTGGTGCATCGTTTGAGTGTTTAACTTCACTGGCTTTCCAATTGCCACTTATTTTAATTGCACTATCTATTTTTGATGTAATTGTTGTATCCTTTAATAATGTTCGTTGTATTTGAACCCCACCTTTGGTTTCGATGATTGTCCAGCCGCTCTTCAGAACATCTTTCTTGGTTCCAATTTGAAAATATGCCGTATCTTGATAATCCCAATTGACATGAATTCTGTATCTATCGTAAGCGATTTTTACGTCTTGTCCATTTAGCTTAATGGTGGTTGAGATTAGGATTAGTAATATTAATTGTCGTGTCATAAAATCTTTTTTTAAATGAATGGTAATAAATATTATACTTTTTATTTTCAAACAATTTATAAATTGTATATTAAATAATACAAAATAGCTACCCCATTTTTCATACTAGAATAAAAATCCCGAATAGCATTATTCCCTGCAGCAGTACTCGTCTTACTCATACTTCCCATATTGCCTATACTCAAACTCCTTCCCCTTCTTATTCCACTCCAATTTATGAATATCCCAACCTCTGCCCGCAGCAGCTCTTTCTAACTTTTGTGCAACAATTACTTTTTCACCATCTGTTCTTATGTTTATCATGCCGTAGACCGTTATTACACGTTCTTTTTTGGTGCCGGATTTAATTTTTGTAACGTCTACAAATTCTTTGCTTGAGCGGGCTAGTTCGGTGGAGAATATTAATGATCTGTCACCGCGGCTGTGTTTGCCTATTGTTCCTAGGGTATCGGGGCGTGGGTGGGTGTGGGGTTCGTTGTCGCCGCTTGAAATTACGGTGGCTATTGGATTTAATGCACGGAGAAATTCGCTGGTAAAATCAGCACTTCCGTGGTGGCACGATTTAGCGATGTCAACTTCTAAAACTTTTCGCGCTTTTAGAATTGCTTGTTCCATTTGTGCATCAAGGGCTTTTCTTTGAGTGTCGCTGATGGATTTATCTTTTAATTGTTTTTTTATTGCTGCTACATCTACTTTCGAAAAATGCCTTAGTAGATGATATTCAGATTCTGTATTCAGATCTCCACCCAATAATAATCTCAGGTTTCCAATAGTCAATTTAATTACAACGGAATGCCCGTTTTTTGTTTTTCCTTTACTGGCATCAAAAACAGGAAGTGCATCTTTGCCATTTACTTTTTCTGATACCGGTCCAATTATTTCCATTTGCATATTATTCTTTTTATACAAAGGAGCGGAACCTAAACGCAGAGATTGTTTTGGTGCGGTAGATTTATTCATTGTAGTTAAAAATACTCCGGGCTTAACTACAGACTTATTTCTTTTTTTATATGCGGCATCTGTATCACATAAATCGCTAACATAAGATTTTCCATTTTTGGTAACAATTGTTCCTAATGAATCCGGCCCCGAACCGGTTACTTCCACCATACCGTTGTGGTAGATTTTATTAATGCTGAATTGTTGCTTAGATCCTTTCGTTACGTCAAACACTTTTCCAAATCCTTTATAGTGATCTGCATCTGAGTGGGAAACTACAATGGTAAAAGGCGGCGGCGCTATTTTAGCTTTTAGTAAATTAAAACGCCATTTCAAAAATCGATACATATTATCACCGGGTCCGGCATCGATAATAAAATGTTTATCGTCGGGTGTTACAATATGGCAGCCATCTCCCTGTCCTACATCAATAAAGTTTACTTCAAGTATCCGTTGCGCTTGTATATCTTCTTCTTTTAAATATCCATCTGCATTGCGGGCTCTTACTTTTATATAAGTTACTGTTTTTTCTCTTTCTTTTACTTCTATAGTTTCATACGAATTTCCTTTTAAATAAGGTTTCACATAATCGCCAAATAATAATTCCTTTATAAAACTGAATTTTTTCTTTCCTGTTTTTTTGTCGGTTTTAAAACCTTTTAATTTAACAGACGGGTAAACAGCATATGCTGTTTTAAGAGGTGAAGCCATGTGTGTGTGTTTAGGTAAAAGTTATTCGTGTTCAGGCACATAAATAATCTTAGAAATTATCGTGTAAAGATTATTTATGTAAAACCAGTTTAAATATATAAACACCCTATTTACCGAGGTAGCATTTTACAAATTCTGCATTAGATTCACTATTTATAGTGAATGGTTTTATCAATTCCTCATAAAAACGGGATCTTTTTTACATTTTATGTAAGTCAAAAAAGGGTAAAATCTCCATAAGTTATTGGAAATCAGACCAAAAAATAAAAAACCTCACAGGTCTCCGAGACCTGTGAGGTTTTCTTAATGATCTGACAACATCAGACCAATTAATCGGAAACTTTAAACCACCTCAGTCCTCATTCCTTCACGAATTTTCCTCCCTTTCTTTTCTCCCCATCCCCAATTAAAATCGTATAAATACCCTTTGCAAGATCGCTCACATTTAATTCTTTATTTTCAGAATTATTTAATTTTTGTGTTAATACTTTTTGTCCAAGTGAATTATATATTTCAAATTCAATATTATTATTAAATCCTTTTGTTTCAATAAATAATATGGTGCTTGTCGGGTTGGGATATATATTTATGGAAATGTTTTCATTATTGTAATTATTTATTGTTTTACAACTATTTATAATTGCATAAGCAGTGGAGTTTTTAAAACAGCCAAATCCATTGGTGGTTTTTACTTTGTAATTTCCGGCGGTTGTGGCAAAATAAATATTACTTGTTGCTCCTGGTATGGGTGTTGCTCCGTTATACCACTGAAAGGAAAAACCTATTCCGTTTGCAGTTTTTAATTTGATGGATGCATCAAAACACAGATCATTTGTTGCATCAACATTGGTAATTACAAGATTCGGTTTTGGGTTTCTTATTACAAGTATAGAATCGGAAATATCATCGCAAATTCCATTACTGATATATACTTGATAATTTCCTGTTTGAATTGCTGTGTAATTTGATGAGGTTGCTCCTGCGATATTTACTCCGTTTTTTTTCCATTGATATGTATAACCAAAATCAATAGGTGCATTTAGTATTACGCTGCTTCCTGCACAAAATGTTGTGGGACCGGAAGGAGTTATAGTGGAAGTAATGAAGCACTCAGGAAATAACTTTATAACCCAATAATCAAACGTGATACCATAATTTGATTCTGTTTTATCTCCAGATATACCAGTATTTGATAAACCTACAGCAACAAATCCGCCATCATCTGTCTGTACTAAATCAGTTAGTGCATCCGATTGGGAGCCTCTGATCGTATTTTGCCATTGAATGTTGCCGATACTATCTAATTTAAGAATCCAATAATCATTGGTTTGATTTATTTCTGTTTTATCTCCTGAAATCCCTGATGAAGAATTTCCGCCAATTATATACCCATTATCATAAGTTGGTTTCACTGCATACCCATAATCTGGAGATTCACCTCCAATGGTATTCTGCCATTCAACATTACCCGTAGCATCAAGTTTAACAACCCAGTAATCCGTAAATCCAATATTTGGCTCTGATTTATCTCCTGAAATTCCGGAGTTTGACCAGCCGAAACAAATGTACCCTCCATCATCTGTATGCTCCATAGAATTAAGAATTTCGGCTCCGTTGCCGCCTATACTTTTCTGCCATTCAATAACACCCGAACTGTCCATCTTTATGATCCACCAATCATTTAAACCATTGCTCACTTCTGTTTTATCTCCACTTATTCCTGAATCTGACCTACCACCGAGGAGATAGCCATTGTCACTTGTAATTAATATACTATGCAAAAATTCTGTTCCTTCTCCTTGAATAGTGTTTTGCCATTCAATATCTCCAATACTGTTCAATTTAATGATCCAGTAATCCTCCAAACCCAATACGCCTTCTGTTTTATTCCCGGAACTGTCAGACATAGAGTGTCCGCCTACAAGGTAACCACCATCAGGAGTTTGTTTTATATCACCAAGGTCGTCGAACGAATTTCCTCCGAGAGTTTTATCCCACTCAACATTGCCATTACTATCCGTTTTTACTATCCAATAGTCCTCGGTACTAGGATTGTCAGAAAAATTTGGTTCTGTTTTATCTCCTGAGATGTTGGAATAAGAGGACCCGCCAATGATATATCCTCCGTCGGCAGTTTGGTAAACCTTACTTAAATATTCAAGTCCATCGCCACCAATAGTTTTATCCCATTCAATACTTCCTGCTTCATTAATTTTTACAATCCAGTAATCCATCGTGCCTATACAGTTTTCTGATTTATCCGGTGAGATATTGGAATTTGAATTACCACCGATAATATATCCACCGTCACTGGTTTTACAAATACTGTATGGGTAATCTGAATCACTTCCGCCAATTGTATTCTGCCAATTTATTCCAGGAGCAACCTGAGAAAACAAATTAATTGTTATAAACAAATTTCCAATGCTGGTAAACAGGAGAGTTTTTATTTTCATAACAGATAATTTGGTGTCAAAATTAAGCTTTTAAAAATAAGATAATTAGTAGTAAATCAATTCTGCAATAAAACAAAAACCTCACAATTCACAAAGACCTATGGCGTTTTAATTTCCGAAAACCATAACCTCAAAAGTACCTCACTCTTTAACCTGTCATTTTTGCGAATAATATTGAACCCACCTAATATTTGGGAATAATTGTAGCAATCCATTTCTTCTCTTATACCATCGAAAGGGCGGTGGTATTTACAATGACCCATTAATTTATCCTCGTCAAATGTTTTTTCTCCAGAAGATTTCTGTTTCTCATTATAAAAACATCATCTAACAAAATAAACCTTTTTGATTTTATTATTTTCAATGTGATAGATTACAGTAGCTTCTATTATTGTGTCATTAAACTGAACACGCTCTTTGTCTATTACAACATTTCCTTGTACTATACGGTCTAATAATTGACAATGTAAATTTGGAGTCTCTTCAAACATTTTTGAATAGGTTTTCCGCATTTCTTCCTTGCCTTTATATCGAAATTTATCCGGGAAGTTATAAATTTCAACATCATCAGCATAAGGTTCTAAAAAAGCATCAATATTTCTACTGTTATATGCATTTAATTGTCGTTGTGCTAATGCAGATGGGGTTTCTTCAATTAGTGTTTCGGGACTAAAAACTACTCCTTTATTGATCACACGAAATATTTTTGTGATGTTTTCAATACTGTCAATTGGATTGGCATTTAACAGAATCAAATTCGCTTTTTTACCCACCGTAACAGTTCCAAATTCACTTTCTTTATTTAGAATTTTTGCCCCATTAATTGTTGAAGCTTGAATGATCTGCCAATTGCTCATACCAACTTTTTGCATTGCGATTACTTCATTTAAATAGGAAGAAGCGTGTAAAGTGCCTATATTACCGGCATCTGTTCCGGTAGCAATTAACACGCCGGCATCGGATAGTTTTTTAAGATTTTCTGATTGAATTGTTTTGCTTTCATTCCTTTTTGCAACATTTTCTATTGAATTTGCGCGATTTTTATATTTATTTACAAGGGAAGTATCTGATAAATGCTTTAAGTCAAATAATGAACCTAATTGATATGGATCAGCTTTTAGCAATTCGTGATCACTGAAGTTATTTATTTGACCATAAGTATTGTTATAACCACTGCGAACTATCAGAGTTGGACAAAGGATGGTTTTGTGTTTTATTAGTAATTGTACAAAATCATCTGTTATATATTCATCATCAATAGAGTGCACTAAAAAATCACAACCATTTTCTACAGCAAGTTGTGCTGTAATTCGTTGAGTTGCGTGTACGGCTACTTTTAAATTATTTTTATGCGCTTCTTCAATAATGGCTTTTATTACAGGTAAATTTTTTCTGGCACTGGCTTCTACCCCTAAACTATCTCTGTTTGCTATGTACCAAATTTTGATAAAATCCGGATGATAAGGTAATTGTTGCTGCACCATTTTTATGCCATCCTCAATGGTTTTTACTAATCTAAATGGTTCATCATCGTTTAAATTTTCATATACTTTAGGTTCGAAGGTTGTCAACAACGGACCAGTCATATAAATAGATGGCGCGTAGAGTTCATTTTTATATAATTCTCTTTGTTTCAATAAATTATATGTTGAGCCAACATCAATTACATTAGTAATACCATTTTGCAAATACCTGCGTAATTTGTCTTCTATCGTTTGATTTGACACTTCTATTTCTTTATCATATGGCATCACATTTCTTAAATCAATGGCATCCGGACGAGTATATAAACCTCCGTTTTGAAAAAAATGTATGTGGGCATCAGTTAGTCCCGGAAACAAATATTTACCGGTTCCGTCAATTACTGTTACATTCTCAGGGATTTTTATTTTACTTGATTGAATTTTAGTAATTATGTCATTGGTTATAACAACTGTTTGATTAGGAATCAATTTTTGTTTTTCAACTTCGGCTACGGTTACATTAGTTATATAGGTCTGAGCGAAAAGAGAGAATGATGCAATTAGTAAAAGGAGGGTGAAAAGTATTTTGTTTATCATAATTGTGTTGGTTAATTATTTTTTAATACTGTTTTTTTTGCTTATGATTTGTTTTGGCGTTCAACCAGTTTGCACCTAGAGTACTATTTGCACATCCCATCCCTTACACTCAAAAACACACTCAACTCATTCCACGCTAAATCCTCCTACCAACTATGTGCAAATCTCCTAATACAATCTCAATATACAGATCTTGATAATACTTAATCTAAAAATACAAACTCCAGAACAATCTCATCAACTTTTTGCAAATATTTCAACAGATTTACTAATTATAGTGAATATTATTAGAAATTTTTCATTGTTACACTCTTATTACTGCATTTTTTTCAAGCCAAAAACAGTTGGATCCATTCAAATTATTGAAAATCAATCACCAGTAAGCGCAAAAAACCTCACAGGTCTCCAAGACCTGTGAGGTTTTATTTCAATTTACCCATAATATCCTCCGTTACAAACTCCATTTTTTTCCTCCCCATCACACAATCAACATTCATCTTTATTTCCGGATCAAAATAAAATGTTGCGGCAATTGTTCGGGTGCAATCGTCGATGAACATGGCAGCATGGGAGGCAGTCGGAACGATTATAATAGTGGAGTTAGAAAGTGTTTCGGAGGTTATATTTGCAAATAAGGGAGGACACACAGGATCGTACTCTCCTGCAAAAATTAATGTGGGAATATTACTATTTACTGCATCAAAATATTCTTTTGGAGGAATTTCCGGACGGTATATTTTATTAATTGCACTGTCTAAACCGGGAGTAATAAAAGACGCAAAATCAGGAAATGTTTTTATGATGTAATTTTCTGTTTCTTCGGGGTGTCGGGGTTTGGTTTCGTATCCGAGAATGGCACGGCTTTGTGCGGAGGAGAATTCTCCAAAGGAGTTTGGATCATTAAAAATCAAGGCCCATTGTAATAGAACGGAATCGTTGCCCTTTGCAATTTCCTGCAATGCTAATGGTATTAATGTAATAGAATAGGGATCTAACATTGCAGTCCATACTGACCAAACAAAATCTTCATCATCAAAATAATTAGTTTGTATAATCTTTCCAACTGAATCTAAATTGGAAATTGCAAAGGGATCTTTTTGAAGGCGCTGAGTGATCTTTAAAAAATCATTTCGAATGGAAGGAAAAAGATGATTGTAAAGTGAATCTTCTTTTATTCTTTTTTCCAGCACCTTAAAACAAGTATCAAAAGGCTGCACAAAATCTAACCAGGGTGCATTGGGTGGAAACGGGGAATCAAGTATTACACTTTTTATGTGTTTCGGAAAACTGCGCATCAAATGCAATGCAACAGTTGTTCCATGAGATACAGAATAAATACTCCAATCATTTATTCCCAATTCTTGCCTAATGGTTTCTGCATCAGAAGCAGATTGCAGGGAAGAAAAGTCGGAAAGCAGAACACCTTGCTTCAATAAAGTTTCTTTGCAATCAGCATACAATATGGTCTCATTTAATATCTGCTCCTCCTCAGGAAGTGTATCCGAAATACCATGTAATAATTCATCCAACGATTTACATAAAGCGGGTTCTGAAAATCCTGTTCCGCGATAATCAAAAAACACCAGGGAATGTTCTTGTCTTAATTTTGAAAAGGTTTTTGATCTTAAATACCGTGGAAAATTGGAGAGTGTAGCAATGCCCGGTCCTCCATGTAAATATAAAAGAGGTTCGCGAGGAGTAAGTGAAAGTGCTGGGGCAATGGCAACTGCAATAAAATATTTTTCGTTTCTGGGTTCAACATAGTTTTTTTCAACAGGTAATAAAAAGCAACTCACTTTATTGGTATCTGCCCAAACAATATCAAGTCCGATCTCCTTGCATGAACAATTGTTTGCTGACAAATTACTTTGGCAAAAACTTGTGATGCATGTAACAATTAGAAAAATTATAAATAAGAATAATTTCATTGAGCTTAATTGGTCTCAGAAAACTTTAAACTTAAAAATGGCTTAAATTTCATTTAAATAAATATATTCTTTTGGGTATGGCAAGGTAAGGTAAATTATCAAAACTTGCAAAAATTACAAGTTTTGATAATGTATAACCTCTAAAACTCAATAGAAACGGCTATTGATAAGACAGAATTGAAGGAGACCTTCACAAAAACAAAACCTCACAGGTCTCCGAGACCTGTGAGGTTGTCTCCAAGACCTTGTGAGGCTGTCTTTATATTTTTTTATTTAATCAACCAACACCATCTTCCCCAAACTCACCGCATCACCTGCAACAATTTTACATACATAAATTCCTGCTTTTATGGAATTTGTATTCCAATTAAAAGTTAATATTCCCGGGGGTTGATTTTTTAGCAGTTCGGAATAAACCATTTCTCCTGATGCATTATAGATTTCTATCGCAGCATCTGAAGTTGTTGTGAGAAATGTTTCAATTACAAAATTTGTTGATGATGGATTTGGATAAATAAATAATTCACTTTTTTGTTGGGAATATAGTTCACCTATGCCATCAATTATTTCGGGAGTGGATAATCTTTTGTCGGTGTATAAACGATAGTCACCAGGATTTAATGCGATAACGGAACTTACATCGGATACATTGATACTATCTCCCGAAAAATATTCATACCACCAGCCGGTGTGCTGAAAGTTTGGATTTACGGAGCCGAAATTGACATCAAAATTTCCGATCACGGTTACGTTCATACTTGGATCATTTAAATTAATTCTTTTTCCAAATCCACTTACACTTAAACTGTAATCGTCGGTGCTGAATGCGGAGTAGGTTTTTTTGAGATGAATTAATTCGCTCCATACCTGATAAATTCGCAGGCGATTATTGTCTGTGATATAATCCCATAAAATTGGTTTGTTGCAAACTCTGCATCCATAATCAATACTGATATCATATCCCATTTCACCAAATTGCCAGATCATTTTTGGTCCGGGAATGGTGAAGAAAAATGCACCTGCAGTTTCCATTCTGTATAAAGCGGTGTTCAGATCTTTTACATTGTGATCGGGATTTACGGAATTTCCGAACTCGAGATTTTTGAACATCAAACGTTCCTCATCGTGACTTTCCATATATCCCATAACATGTGGATCGTTCCATCCGCGGTTTTGATAACTAATCCAGGAAACATCTGAACCGGTATAACCCATCGTTCCCTGCGCGTAATTATAATTTAAATTTCCCCATAACATAAATCCGTAATTCGCTAATTCTTTTTCTTCGGAATTTTCGGCAAAATGTTCGAGAATTAATTTTGCATCGGGTTTAACATCCCACAAAACATCACCGATATTTTTCCAGGTATTTATTCTGTCGAGATCATATAATCCCCATGCACCAACATCACCCAAAGTATTATTTTGTGTAAAGCCTTTGGAAAGATCGAAGCGATATCCGTCCACATTAAATTCTTCCAGCCAAAAAGTAAATATTCTATTGCGCATATTAATTGTTGCACTGCTTTCATGATTAAAATCGTATCCAACATTATAATCGTGCGTAGGCACCTGATTAAAATACGGAGAATTATCAGCAGGTGCATTCAACGCCGCATCCCACCACATTTGTACCAGAGGGCATTGTCCGAATGCATGGTTCATGGCAATATCTAAAATAACCGCAATGCCATTTGCGTGACAACTGTCGATAAATATTTTAAATGCTTCGCGTGTTCCATAATATTTATCCAAAGCAATAAAAAAACTTGGATTATATCCCCAGCTTTCATTTCCTTCGAATTCCATTACGGGCATAAATTCGATGGCATTTACACCTAAGGTTTTTAAATAGGAAAGTGTATCCAATAATGTTTGATAATTATGTGTGGCTAAATAATCACGCACTAATAATTCATACACCACAAGATCTTCATTTGCGGGAGGAACAAAATCGGGAATTGCCCAGGTATATTCCGGTTGCGCAGTTTGAAAAACAGAAACAATGCCGTTTGTTTTTCCGGAAGGATATTCCAGAAGATCGGGATAAGTTTCCTCATTAATAAATCCATCGTTCCACGGATCCAACACTTTTTCGGTGAGTGGATCGGCAACCCATAATTCGCCATCAATAAAATATTGATAGGGATATTCTTTTCCCGGAATTAAACCGGTAAGTGTAACCCACCAGGTTGCATTATCGGGATCGAGTTTCATAAAACTTTCATCACTTAAGGTCCAGTTGCTGTGTTCGCCCACTGCGAAAATATATTCTTTATAAGGTGCGTACAGCACTAAGGTGATGGTTGTATCATCAATATAATTTATTCCCAGATGTAAACCTGCAGGCACTGCTTCCACAACAGGATCGCCAATCACAAAATAATAGGTGGAATCTTCTTTTATATCGCCGTCGCCTTTTGCAACTACACGAATTTCTGCAAGACCTAATTCTGTTGCAATAAAATCATAAAAAATAGTGGAAAGATCTGTTGCAACCACTTCCACTCCATCAACATATAAATACATGGAATCCGCTAAAACGGAAATAACATCCACGTGCACATTTTCTCCCGGATCAACAATTAACGGATCGATTGCGGGAGAAGTAATTGCAACATTTAATCCGGGTTCATATACATCCACATAAATATCAGAACCATCGGTGTCTCTTCCTACAATTGTCCCTGATTCATTTCTGAAAACAAAAGCCATTTGCAATACGGTATCATCTGCAGTTAATCCGTAATAATCATTTATACTTGTTATGGATAATTGATAAAGATTATCTGCAATTTCCGTCATCAAAACTTCCGGATCTGCTGTTCCCCAAATTCCTTGCACATTTTTCCAATCGGTTGGTGATGCACTTTCCGTTGTAATTACTCCTGTATGCGCGTATATAGGCGGCGGCACATCTGTGAGTGCTCCATTGCCAAGTGTGGCATTGAAAATAATAGTAATAGGCTCATCAACAGTAGGAAAAGCGGGTATCGTATAAACCACCTGCGCCGAAATGCCTGAAATAAATGTCAGCGCAATAAAAAAGGTATAAATTCGAGTCATGCGATAAAGTTACGGAAAAAAGACACGGGATGCAGGACACGGGACTTGACATAGGACATGGGAAAGGGACATAGGGCTTATGACATACGACTTATGACATAGGACTTATGACATCAAAGTAGAAGAAATTTAAATTTCTCACACCTATTTGATATCAAGTATCAGGAATCAGGAAAACAAAGGGTGGGATTTGCATACGGAGGAAGTGAGGCTTTCGCTCTAAGCGAAGGTCTCACTAACGTTACAGCCCAAAAATTTCGCAAGAAATTTAAGCTCCATGTCCTCCGTAGCTTTAGCGTAGGAGGACTTCTCCTTTCTCCTCTC
>JBGAWP010000054.1:0-28241 GCA_044227505.1 Chitinophagales bacterium
AATATGTAATTGATACAGTAAAAATTAACAGTAATAGCGAGGCTGTATTCTCCGGAAATGATACTTTGCCGGGAGGCATTTATTTGTGTGTAGCGCCCTCTTTAAAAAATAAATATTTTGAATTTATTGTCAGTGGTAAAGAACCGAAATTCCAGATGGAAACGGATACTTTCGATTTTGTAAAAAATATGAAAGTAACCGGCTCTAAAGAAAATACAATATTTTACGAGGATCTTAATTTTATCAATACGAAAAAAACTGAGATAACACTTTTAAAGAATAAATTGCAAAGTGTAGGAGAAACTTCAGAGGAAGGCAAACAAATAAAGGAAGAAATGAAATCTGTTAATAAGCAGGTGGAAGATGAACGTGCGAGAATAATTAGTGAAAATCCCGGATTGTTTTACGCTTCGTTTCTTCAATGTATCACGGATATTAAAATTCCGGATGCACCCATAAATCCTGACGGCACCAAAGACTCCACTTTTGCCATCAGATATGTAAGAAATCACTATTTTGATAATATTAATTTTAATGATGAAAGATTGTTGCGCACAAATATGTACGACATACGCGTAAAAAAATATTTAAAAGATTATGTACAGAAAACACCAGATTCTATAAATGTTGCAATTGATTTTATACTTAATAAAACGAAGGTAAATAAATATACTTTTCAATTCATTACAGTAATGTTATTGAATGAATATGCCAATTCCAAGATCATGGGATTTGATGCAGTGTATGTATATATAGTGGATAAATATTATTCTACCGGTCAGGCATTTTGGCTGGATGATGTTGGTTTATACAGAATACAAGCGCAGGCTGATAAAATAAGACCTATCCTAATCGGCAAACAGGCACCACCGTTGATTTTACAGGATACTCTAAATAAGGATATTGCATTGTATTCCCTCAATAATAAATTTACTGTTATCGTTTTCTGGAGTCCTGATTGTGGTCATTGCAAAAAGGATATGCCGAAATTTGAAAAACTTTATCCTGAATTAGCTCCTTTGGGTGTTGAATTTTATGCTGTTTATTCTGAAGAAGAAATTGACAAATGGAAAAAGTGGCTTAGTGAACATACCTATCCATGGATAAATGTTGCAAATATAAAATTAAAAGAAGCGTATCAGGTTAAATATAATGTTGACCAAACACCAATGATCTTTATTTTGGATAAGAATAAAAAGATTATCGGAAAAAAAATAGGTGTGGATCAGATAAAAGAAATCATTTTGCATCAGCTAGAAATGGAAAATGCGAAATAACTTTTATTATAATTAATATTAACTGACATTAAAGCAATAATTATGGAAAATAAAACCAATCCTGATAAATATACAGTGATAAGAACGGAGGAGGAATGGAAAAAAATGTTAACCCCGGAACAATATCGCATTTTACGTAAAAAGGGAACTGAACAACCCTTTACCGGTGAATTTGATCATTTTTTTGGTGATGGTATCTATTATTGTGCAGGATGTGGACAACAATTATTTTTATCGGATTCGAAATTTGATTCCGGTTGCGGCTGGCCTGCGTTTGATAAGGAAGTGGAAAAGGGAGTGATTGAATATATTTCCGATAAAACTTTCGGAATGGTCCGCACTGAGATATTGTGTAATAATTGCGGTGGACATTTAGGTCACGTTTTCGACGACGGCCCAACAGAAACTGGTCAGCGGTTTTGTGTTAATTCTGCAGCTTTGAAATTCGAAGAAGGGAAGAAATAGTCAGGAGTCATTAGTCATTGGTCAGGGGTAAAATTACCTGACTATCGAAGTGTAACCTCACTACTTACCATTCACCATTCACCCGTCAAGTGTCATTGGTCATAACTAAAATTATCCGGCCATCGTGAATCCACTCATTACTCCTTACTCATTTCGTGAATCGTCAATCGTGAGCCGTGAGTCGGATATGTAGCAAATTGTCAGGAGTCATTAGCCAGGTGTATTAACTCCCGGCTATCGAGACCATACTCACCATTCACCCTTCAAGAGTCATTGATCCTAACTAAAATTATCCGGCCATCGTGAATTAACTCAGAACCCAGAACTCACAACTCAGAATTCAGAACTCCTTCTCCCCATCATTTCCATTTTTTCAACGTAAATCCAAAAGTAGAGCCCTCTCCTATTGTGCTTCTCACATTTACGGTTTGGTCATGTGCTTCTACTATATGTTTTACAATGGCGAGTCCTAAACCTGTGCCGCCCATATCTCTTGACCGGCTTTTTTCAATGCGAAAAAATCGCTCAAACACGCGATTTAAATGTTCTTTAGCGATCCCGGTTCCATTGTCGGCGATCTCAACAAGTATATTTTCGCCCATATTATAAAATCCTGCATTTATATATCCTCCTTCCCTGCCGTATTTAATAGCGTTGCTGATAAGATTTACAAGCACTTCCCGAATTAATTTCTCATCCGCTTTAACATTATAAACATGATCACAACCTTCTTTTATTGCCAATTCTATATTGGATTGTTTTGCTTGTATTTCAAGAGATTCAAATACTTCTTTTGTTAATTCACATACATCAAATTTATTGAGATTGAGTTTTAACTCTCCGCTTTCCAACATCGAAATATTCACAAGATCATCAATTATCATGATCATACGCTCAACGTTCTTTAATGCTTTTTCTATGTATAGATTATTGATGGATTCATCGCGTATACCCCCATCTGAAAGCGTTTCAAGATACCCCTGAATACTCATGATAGGTGTTTTTAACTCGTGCGATACATTTCCGAGAAACTCTTTTCTATAATCTGCCTGTTTAATTAACAGGTCAATTTCTGAACTTCGTTCTTTAGCCCATTCCAGCACCTCATTATTCACCTCCGAAATTACATCCGACGACATGGTCATTATCTCATCGGCAATTCCTTTCGTTGATTTTAATGCATGTATATTCTTATATACCAATTTAATTTTACGGTAGATGAACTTTTCCACTGTGTAATAAAACACGAGGAAAACGGCAATAAATACTATAATGGGTATGATCAGATACTGATATGCCGGAAAATGGAAGACAGGTAATAAATACCCAATAAGCTCCAGAATGAGCAATATCAACAATATGATACAGGACGAAGCTAAAACAATTCGGCCCGGAGAGGCATTCTTCATTTAGTGGTCAAATTTATAACCAATTCCCTTTATTGTTTTAATAAAATCTTCCCCTATTTTTTCCCTGATCTTTCTGATATGAACATCAATGGTCCTATCCCCTACTATTACATCCATTCCCCATATCCTGTTAAATATCTCCTGTCTGGTAAATACTTTTCCAGGTTTTGATGCAAGTAACTGAATGAGTTCAAATTCTTTTTTGGCAAGTGTAATAGGAACTCCCTTTACATATACTAAAAATTTCTCTTCATCTATCGCAAGGTCGCCATAGGTTACCTTTTCAGAATGGGAGTCTGCAGTTTGTGTTCTCCTTAATAAAGCTTTTATTCTGCTTAATAAAATACGGGGTTTAATGGGTTTTGTGATGTAATCATCCGCACCCACATCGAAACCCTGTACCTGGGTAAAATCTTCATTCCTGGCTGTTAAAAAGGCTATAAGTGTGTTATCGAACTCACGCATGCTTCTCAATTCCCGGCATACTTCAATTCCATCCATCTCGGGCATCATGATATCTAATAGAATAAGGTTCGGTTTTTCGGAAATAGCCTTTTCCAATGCAATTTTACCATTGGAAGCCCTTATCACAGCATAGTCTTCCTTAAGAAGGTTATATTCTATTACTTCCAAAATATCCGGTTCATCATCCACAATCAAAATTTTGATCTTATCGTTATGCATATTAGAATTTGATGTAAAGTTACCAGTGTGTTATTAAGTCAATCTCAAAATTATGTTAATTTAACGTTAAAGAAACAACTACTTTACTTTACAACACAATTTTACCCATTTCCAGCAAAAATGGGTACCTTTATCATGCGAATATGACAGAAAAAGCCTCCAAATCCTCTCTTACATTTAAACTCATAACGAGTTTTGTTATTTCAATCACGCTCATTGGGTTTGCAGCATACTTTGCGTTTCAAAATTTTAATAAACTGCTTGGTTCGGTAGAAACACTTTCTGAACCCAACAATACCACAGAGGAATTACAGGAAATCGTAAATATCATGCACGAAGCCGACGGCAACATGCGAAGTTTCATTATGACCAATGATTATACAGCATTGCAGAATTATATGGTTGAAATGGAGGATATCAGTATTGAACTTGAGAATCTTAAACAGGACCAGGCTTTTGCCAAATCGGAAAAAACACTGGATAGTCTGGGTGAATATTTTCAGGATAAGGCCGATTTGATGTATTCTTTGGTGATTTTCAAACAGTCGAGCGAATATGAGCAACTAAATGCTAAGGCAATGCAAAAGATATCTTCTACCGCAGAAGTAACTGATATACCAAACAAAATAAGTCAGGAAAATACGGTAAAGGAACCCGATATTAAACAACCCGCCATATCAAAACCAGAAGCGGAAACAAAAAAGAACGATAAAAAAAATAAAAAAAAGGACGAGGGTTTTCTCACAAATTTATTTTCAGGAAAAAACAGGCGCGATAAAAAATCAACTGACAACACCAATATAGTTATTTTGAGCGATACGGTTAAAAATGAAAGTAGCACTTCAGCCTATAATTATCAAATTGCTGAAAACCCTTCTTTAAATATGGAAGATGTTCGCAAAATATTCAAAGAAATTGATGATGAACAAAAAAGGTACAATACACAACTTACGAAAAAAGAATTAGAAATTTTAGCAAGTGACAAGATCATTATAAAAAAAATAAATGAGGTTATTGAGCGCATCCAGATAGATCAACTCAATAATTCGGAGGCATTATTGCAAGCAGCGAGTGCCAATGCGAAAAAATCTTCACGCACCATGCTCTACATCGGATCTGCGGCTTTATTTATTGGAATTATTTTTATGGGTGTTATATTAATAGATATAAAAAGGAGCAATCGCTATAAAGTTCAATTGATTGAAGCCCGGAATAAAGCGGAATATCTCGCTAAGGCAAAGGAGGAATTCCTGGCAAATATGAGCCATGAGATCAGAACACCTTTAAATGCAATAATTGGATTTTCTGAGCAATTGGAAAATACATCCCTTAAAACTTCTCAAAGAAAATATTTACGCGCAGTTTCCAACGCCGGAGCTCATTTATTAAATACTGTAAATGATATTCTCGACCTGTCAAAAATTGAAGCCGGTAAACTCGCTATTGATGAACAACCATTTGTAATGAAAGATGTGATTGAGGAAATTGCATCCATATTGGAAATTAAAGCACAGGAAAAGGGTCTTCAGTTAAATACTTTTATTTATGATAATTCTGATGAATGGGTAGTAGGAGATCCCTTCAGGGTGAAACAAATTCTGTATAATATAACAGGTAATGCAATAAAATTTACGGAAAAAGGATTTGTTGAAATAAAATGTGAAGGTATTAAAGGAAAAAATACAATTGATTATCGCATAACAATAACTGATTCCGGTATTGGTATTCCTGCCGATAAACTAGAGGGTATTTTCGAATCGTTTGAACAAGCTGAAAAATCAACATCCAGAAAATATGGCGGAACAGGTTTAGGTTTATCAATATCTAAAAAAATTGCGGAGTTATTAAATGGAAAAATAACAGTTACGAGTGAAGGTGGAAAAGGATCTGCCTTTACTGTTTTATTGCCAATGCGCATTGCCAGTTCAAAAGAAAAGGACATAATTGATAAGGGGGCCGGTAAAAAATCAGATCTGCACGGGCTCGAAATATTAATTGTTGACGATGAGCCATTTAATTTAATGCTTGCGGAAATTATTCTGAATAAACACGGCGCACATATTTCTGTGGCAAATAATGGTAGAGTTGCTCTCGAAAAAATTGAAATGCAAAGTTTTGACATAGTTCTTGCCGATTTACATATGCCGGAGGTAGATGGGTATATGCTTGCAAATAAAATACGAGAACAATATTTACAAGTCCCACTTATTGCATTAACTGCAAACGTAATGCAAAACGACCTCGAAAAAATACGGCAAAGCGGATTTAATGATATTTTATTAAAACCATATAAAGAAAAAGAGCTCCTCAATATTATTGCAAAATACGCGCCGGTTGTGATTGGTGAAAACACAGATGTTATAGACGTTTCGGAGCAATCTGACCAAACAGAATTATATGATCTTGATGAAATAAAGAGATTTTCTGATAATGATAATTCTATTTTAGTTTCTATCATTGAATCTTTTATCCACAATAATTCATTAAATTTATTTACTTTAAAAGATGCAGTCTCCAAAAAGGATTTTCATACCATCAGGAATACAGCCCATAAAATGCTTCCCTCCTATAATCATTTCCATGTTTTTGAGATAATACCGGAACTAAAACAATTAGAAATTATACAGGATAATTCTGATCTCGACATTTGGAATATTTATAATAAGATAGAAATTGTAAGTAAAGAATTATATATCAAACTTGATCAGGAGTGTAACCGAATTAAAGTTGATGTATATTAATATACATTTCCTTTCAAATGTGCACTACTCAGATTTAATAATGGTGAAATTCAGATTTAATTTTCATCACTCCCGGTCAGAATTTTATATAACTTCATCTTATTATACAAAGTTTTACGGTCTATCTTGAGAATTGTTGCCGCTTTGCTTTTATTATAATTTACTTTTATCAGAGTATTGATGATCATTTCCTTTTCTGTTTTTTCGGCGAGCGATTTAAGGTCACCGGGTTGTTGCTCAACGGGCTGAAAATTATTCTGATTTACAGAAGAATCTTCGCGTTTTTCGAAAACAATTTCATGTGGTAATGTTTCTTTTTTTACCAAAGGCCCTGAAGTAAGCAAAACAGCGCGGCGCACAACATTGCGCAATTCCCGCAAATTTCCCGGCCATGAATATTTTCGGAATATTGATTTTACCTCTTCATCAAAATCATCCACTTCCTTGTTTAATTCCTGATTAGCCAGATTTAAAAAATGTTCTGCAAAAACACCTATATCATCCCCCCTGTCGCGAAGTGAAGGAACCACCATGGTAAATTCATTTAACCGGTGATACAGATCTTCTCTGAAGGTTCCTTTTTTTACACTCTCCTGCAAGTCTTCATTAGTTGCAACTATTATTCTTACATCAATTTCTACATCCTGATTACTGCCAATTTTTCTTATCTTTCTTTCCTGTATTGCTCTCAATAATTGCACTTGGATCTCATAAGATAAATTTCCTATTTCATCTAAAAATAAAGTACCCCCTTCTGCAAAAACAAATTGTCCCGTTTTGTCAACAATGGCACCGGTAAATGATCCTTTTATATGTCCGAATAATTCACTTGCCGCCAATTCTCTGCTCAGAGCACCACAATCAATAGAAACAAAAGGTTTATTCATCCTTTTGCTTTTTTGATGAATCATTTTCGCAACATATTCCTTTCCTGTTCCGCTTTCGCCGTGAATAATAACAGATAAATTGGTGGGAGCAACAACATCAATGTACGACATTATTCTTTTTGCCGTTTCACTTGATCCCTCTACATATTCAAAAATATTTTTAGGCGATTTTTTTTTCGAAGATTGAATATTGTTTTCTTTACTTTCCAGTTGCGGAATTATTGCAACGGTTTCCTTTTCTTTTTTTAATGCATTGTTTATGGTCAACAAAATTTCATCGGGATTTACCGGTTTTGTAACATATTCATAGGCTCCATTTTGCATAGCTTTAACAGCGATACGTATATCGGCATACGAGGTCATAATTATTACAGGCATTCCGGGCTTAATTTCCCTGATTTCTTTCAGCAGTTCAAGTCCATCGGTATCCGGCAAACGAAAATCGCTTAATATCACATCAAAATTCTCTTTTTTAACCTGTAAAATAGCTTCAGCACCTGAAAACGCAGTAGAGGTAGCAAAATCTTTTTTGCTTAAAAAACTTTTCAGCATCAGGCAAAAAGTCGGGTCATCATCAATTATTAATACCGAGGGACGCATATCATTTTAGTTTTTAAATGGACGCTCAAATATAATCAGGAATATTTAAACACCTTTCCCCTAATTACTAACTTAAAAAAATGAAGAAATATTTTTAAAATTATCACATCACACACTAAATTTACAAATTCTTATATTTTCATACTTAATTAGCGACTTATGATTCAAAATTTACGAACTCTCCTCAAAGGTGCTACGCTTCTTTTAGGGTTATTTCTCGTTTCAAACACAGTCTTAGCTGACTATTGCATTCCTGATTACAGTTTTGGAACCGGAGATGGCGATTACATAGATGGAGTGGAATTGGGTGATATTTCAAATTTCACCGGACCAGGCGAGGATTGGAACGATTACACCGATCTTTCCACACTTCTCAATCCCGGTTTAACCTACGATCTTTTTTTATATAACACCCCATCATGGGATGAAACCTATGCAGCATGGATAGACTGGAATCAGGATGAGGAATTCACGGATGACGAAAGACTGAATGCCACTGACCTGGTGCTTAGTCCCGGCGGTTCCGGTACTATCACCTTTACTGTTCCATTTACAGCTTTACCCGGTACAACACGTATGAGAGTTATGTGCGTTTATTTCCCGGGAGCTGCTATAGATCCTTGTGCAGTTGGACTTTATACCTATGGTGAAGCGGAAGACTATGCCATTAATATTCCTGCAGCGGGTCCATACGACCTTGGAGTTACCGGCATTGTTGGAATGGATGGTGGTTGTAGTCTGGGAATCACTCCTTTAACTGTTACAATTACAAATCTTGGCACAGAGCCTTCCGGTGATTTTGACATCGCTTATCAGGTAACTGATCCGATTCTCGGCTTATTGCCAATAGTTACTGAATCATATACTGGTGCAGCAATTCCTTCACTTTCTTCTATCGAATATACTTTTGTTGCTCCCATAGATCTTTCTAATATCGGTGATTATTATATCACAGCTTATACAATATATGCACCGGATATAGAGCCGCTTGATGATGCCAGTGATGTGACACTAACTTCTATACCTACCATAGTAACTTTTCCTTATTATCAGGATTTTGAAGATGGTGCTGCAGGTTGGTTGGCCGGTGGATCAGAAAGCAGTTGGGAACTTGGTAGCCCTGCAGGTTTTGCAATTGTTGGCCCTCCTCCCCCAACACCGGGAAGTTTAAATTCATGGACCACCTCTCTAACAGATTATTATAATCTGAATGAAAAATCATATGTGGTTTCACCATGTCTCGATTTCTCCACACTTATTTTACCATTTATAGAATTTGATCTAAACTACGATATTCAATTATATGATGATGGAGCTAAAATGCAGTATTCCACTGATGGTGGTGCTACCTGGTTAGATTTAGGCGGAATTGGTACCGGTGAAAATTGGTATAATCACAATGCATGTTATGCAATGTGGCCAACTTTTTATATAGATAATTACAACGGATGGTCTGGAAATAGCGCAGGTTGGTTGCATGGATACCATGACCTGACTTTCCTTGCAGGAGAACCTTCAGTAAAACTCAGATTTGTATTTGCTTCCAGTAATTATTGGAATTTTAACGATGGGTTTGCATTTGACAATGTGTGGATAGGCGACCCATATCCAAATGATATTGGTATTACAAATGTGATTGATCCAACATCAGGCCCATCACTCACAGCCTCTGAAACAGTTACTGTAGAGGTTACCAACTTTGGAACTATTACCCAAACCGGTTTTCCTGTTTCATACCAGGTTGACGGCGGTACTATTTATACAGAGACATTTACAGGTTCAATTGCCGCAGGTGAATCAGGTTTGCATACATTTTTAAGCACTGCCGATCTTAGTCTCGATGGAGATTACGAATTTAAATCATGGACCTCACTCGCTTCTGATGAGGACCTTTTGAATGATACCCTGGTGGAAATAATAAGCAACCTTGAACCACTCACCGGAACAGCTGCCTATTATATTTATAGCAATGTGACAGGTTTTGAACCTTGGTATGTTGTGTCTAACGATGCCCATATGGACGATGTTTTTGGTGTGGGAGAATGGACAACAGAGTTTTATGAAACAGTTGATCCGGCAGTGTTGTTCGGTACAGGAACTTGTTTCATTTATCTGGAAGGTTCAGACAGTCATGCTGATGAACTGGAGTTATTCCTGAACACCAATATGACTGCTATGCAGAATTGGGTTGCCTCGGGAGGACATTTATTGATTAATGCCGCTCCAAATGAAGGTGATGGAATGAATTTAGGTTTCGATGATGTGCATCTCGATTATCCTTGGTTTACAGGTAATGTGGAGGCGTCTGATCCGGGTCATCCGGTTTGGGCTGGACCATTTACTCCTACCGCAACATCAATGACAGGAGGATCTTATGGCCATGCAACCGTTTCAGGAGACGATTGGACACCAATTCTTTACGATCCTTTTAATCCTGATAAAATAGTTTTGGCAGAAAAATATTGGGGAGCAGGAATTGTAATTTTTGGCGGTATGACCATGACTGATTTCCATGGACCTTTTACAGAAGCGCAAAACTTCAGAAAAAATCTGATCTCTTATCTAGCAGTTTGCACGATATCAGATCACGATATAGGTGTTCAATCTATATTATCTCCTCAAACTGCATGCGGACTTACTGCAGTGGAACCGGTAATAATTAAAGTGAGAAATTATGGTTTTCTCCCGCAAACAGATGTTCAGGTTTCTTATGAGTTAGATGGTGGTGGAGTTGTGACAGAAACAGTGCCCGGCACCATTGACGTAGGAGCTTCTGTGGATTATACATTTACAACCACAGTTGATCTTTCAGGAATTACTGATTACGAATTGTTTGCCTGGACAGAACTCGCGCTTGATACTATTTATAGCAATGACACTTCAAATGCGAATATTGTTAACATACCTGTAATTTCATCCTTCCCTTATTATCAGGATTGGGAAACAGGCGGAGAAGCAGGTTGGGTAGCTTCAGGAGCAGCTTCTACCTGGGAGTTGGGATATCCTGACGGCCCTGTGATCAATACACCTCCGGTTGCAACACCTGGAAGTCAATATTCTTGGGCTACAAGTTTACTGGCAAATTATAATGATGGTGAAACCAGTTATCTGGAATCTCCATGTTTTGATATGACATCTCTATTGATCCCTTACGTTGAAGTTGACCTTTGGTGGGTTACCGAAGATTTCTGGGATGGCTTACAATTAGAATATTCAACAGACGGAGGTGCTTCCTGGACCCTCCTCGGCGATATCGGAACCGGTGATAATTGGTATACAAATTATGGTATTGCGCTTGGGTTTGAGAATGGATGGGTTGGAAATGGTCCGGGTTGGGTTACAGCTCACCATGATGTATCATTCCTTGCAGGTGAAACTGATGTTAAATTCCGTTTCTTCTTTGCTGCGGATGGTATTTTTAATTTTGATGGAATTGGTCTCGACAACTTCCGTTTACAAGATCCGTTTCCAAACGATATTGGGGTAACTGATCTGGTAACACCGGTTTCAGGCGTTGACCTTACTGCAACAGAAGTAGTTTCAGTAAGTGTCACAAATTTCGGATTGCTTTCTCAAACTCTTTTCCCTGTATCATATCAGGTTGATGCCGGGTTAGTAGTAACGGAGACTTTTACAGGAACACTTGATATTGGCGAAACCGAGGTATTTACCTTTGCAACAACTGCAGACTTAAGTACTCCTGGTATTTACACCATTTGTGCTTGGACCTCTCTGGCAACCGATGAGGATATCACAAATGATGAGTTACCTGGTTGTCAGCCTGTTGTTAATTTTGAACCTGTTTCAGGTACAGGAGCCTACTATATCTATAGTGAGTTTGTAGGTTATGAACCAGGTTATTTGAATTCAAACTCCACAGCAATGGATGAAGTATTTGGTGATGATGCTTGGTTCCTTGATTATTATGAATCAATGGATCTTTACTCTGTATTCAGTGAAGTTAATTGCTTTATTTTCCTGGAAGCCAGCGAAAATCACTGGAGTGAATTTGAAAGCTTCTTTAATGAAAATTCTGATCTTATTGAAGGCTGGGTTTCTTCGGGTGGAAATTTATTCATCAATGCCTCTCCGTGGGAAGGTGATGGTGGATCCGTTGGATTCGGAGGCATTACTGTTGATTATCCTTGGTATACTTATAATACTCAGGCTACAGACCCTGCGCACCCGATATTGAATGGACCTTTTACTCCAGTAACAGCTGATCTATATGGATTTTATATTGGATATGCTAAAACATCTGGTTTAGATATTACTCCTATAATAAACGACCTCTATTGTGCCGACTGTTATTTATTGTCGGAAAAAACCTGGGGCGACGGCAGAGTTATTTTTGGTAACATGAGTGCACCTGAATATTATACACCGGCAATTGAAGCACAGAACCTTCGTCAGAATATAATCGATTATCTGAAATTGTGCACACCGGTTGATATAGGCGTTTCAGAACTGTTATCTCCACTCGGAGGTTGTGGTATGACCTCAACTGAGGATGTTACCATCGTTATTACTAATTATGGACCTACAACCGTTACAAACACACCTGTTAAATTTCAACTTGACGCAGATCCAATAGTGGTGGAAACTGCTCCTGGACCTATACCTGTTGGTGGAACTTATACATACACTTTTGATGCAACAGCTGACCTTTCAGGTGCAGGTCCCCATACTTTAGCAACATGGACCGATTTCAGTGGAGATGAAGATGAAACGAATGATCTGCTTACTTCAGATCTGGAATCATTTGCAACTCCAACTATTGAGTTAGGCCCAAATATGACAGTTTGCGACGAGGTGATTCTTGATGCTGCAAATATTGGAAGCACCTATTTATGGAGTACAGGTGAAACAACTCAAACTATATCAGTTACAGTTACAGGTGTTTATTCTGTTACAATAACAAATCCAACATCGGGTTGTTCAGTTACAGATGAAGTTACTGTAACCGTAAATTATACTCCAATTGCAGATTTCAGTGCTGCAATAACTGGTTTAACAGTAGTATTTACCAATCTTTCCACTGATGGAGCTGCATATAATTGGAGTTTTGGTGATGGTGGAACATCTACTACTGCAAATCCTTCGCATACATATGCTGTAGAAGGGTCTTATACCGTTACATTAACTGTAACAAACGGTTGTGGATCTGACTTCTACAGTTTTGTGATAGAGATCGGAGATGCGGTTAATGATATTACTTTGGAAAATGCCATCAGTATTTATCCTAATCCAACTTCTGATAAAACAACAGTAACTATCAACATGACCGAAGCAGAAGATCTTGAATTGGAATTAGTGAATACTTTGGGGCAAATCGTATGGTCTGCACAACCGGGTTTAATTGCAACCGGCACTTTTGAAATTGACCTTGCAAAATTTGCCAGTGGTATTTATCAATTAAATATTTTAAGTGAAAATGCTGCCGCAACAAAACAAATAATTCTTACTAAATAATTTAGTAGGTATTAAAATAATTTCACTCTTTAATTTAAATGAGGCTCTTAACGGGGCCTCATTTTTTTTGGATTTACTTCATTAATAATGGAATATAATTTTTAATTAATATATTATTTATTACTGAAACGCTACATGCGCCTGACTTAAAGAATTTTGATTTTTATATTCTGATATTTATTAGAGATCATATTTAAAATCATACAGCTATATACATTTATATTAAATAATTTATCAAACATTAAAAACACAATCAAACTGTACAGGTTTTTTAAATTAATATTTCATTTTTTATTCTGTTTAAATCAATTCCGAATAATTGTGTGCAAAAAAAATTTAAATGATCTTTTTAGATATTTATCAAAGGGTGATTATTATTATGATTTACTATTTCGATTAAATAATCCAAATAATTTTACACATACCTAAAAGGTGGCAAAATCATAGTAATCCACATAAGTGTTCAAATTGACCAATTTTTAACACAAATATTTTTTAAAAACCGGAAAGTAAGTATTACTTTAGGCACTTAATTGAAAATTAATCATTCAATTCTTAGGCATTATGATAAAACACCTACCAAAACTTCTCAAACGTGTATTAATTTTATTGGCATTTATTTCTACACGGAGTGTTTTCGCCGGGGGCGACAACAATTATTACATTTATTCAAATGCCTATGGAGGTTTCGAGCCTTGGTATACAACCACTAATACGGAAGCAATGAATGCTGTTTTCGGTGTTGGAGGCTGGTTCCAGGATTATTTTGAAACCTGCGATCCTGTATTTATTTTCTCCTCAAATACAAACTTTGTGTTTTTGGAGGGATCTGATGGATTTGCAGATGAACTGGAATCTTTCCTATCAGTTAACTCTGCTCTCATTGAGACCTGGGTTACCAACGGAGGAAGACTACTTCTTAACTCAGCGCCAAATGAAGGCGACGGAATGCCCTTTTATTTTGGCGATGTGAATCTTACCTATTGGGGCGGATCAAGTGATGTTACTGCAACCGATGCAACACATCCCATCTTTAATGGTCCTTATACTCCAACCGGACTTGATTGGACGGGTTCCTCTTTTTCGCATGCAAGTGTTTCAGGAACGGATATAACTCCTTTGATCGTTGACTCCTTCTCTCCTACTACAGTAGCACTTTCAGAAGGAAGATACGGCGCAAACGGAATTGTTTGTTTTGGTGGTATGACTACCTCCAACTTTCATTATCCAAGTTTTGAAGCAACCAATCTATTATGGAATATCATTTATTATTTGGGTTTTTACGAAATCCCTGACCATGATATGGCAACACTTACTCTTGTGAACCCTTCGAATGGTTGTGGTATGGGTGTTGAAGATGTTGTTGCTAATTTTAAAAATTATGGAACAAACGATGAAACAAGTGTTTCTGTTAGTTATCAATTAGGCGCTGGTCCTGTTGTTACTGATATTATTGCAGGTCCTATTGCTGCAGGTTCTACTTATACACATACTTTTTCAGTTCCTGCTGATGTTGCTGCAATTGGAACTTACGACTTCCTCGTTTGGTGTTCGTTGCCAACAGATGAAGACCCTGCAAATGACGATTTGGCCGTAACAGTTGAAAACATACCTGTTATTACCTCTTTTCCATATTTTGAAGATTATGAGGATGGCGCTGCAGGCTGGACACTTGGTGGTGCTTTGAGTACATGGGAGCTCGGTGACCCGGCAGGTTTTGCTATTGTTGGTCCACCACCGGCTACACCCGGAAGTTTAAATTCATGGACCACAAGTTTGACGGGTTATTATAACGACAATGAAAAATCATATGTAATTTCTCCTTGTCTTGATTTCACTTCCTTGGTTTTCCCTTATTTAGAAATGGATATCAACTGGGATACGCAAATGTATTCAGATGGTGCAAAAGTTCAATATTCAACTGATGCAGGTTACACTTGGAGCGATCTTGGTGATGTTGGAACAGGAACAAACTGGTACAACACTTATAATGTATACGGTATGTGGCCCGATTTCTATATCACCGATTATCGGGGATGGGATGGCAACAGCGGTGGATGGAAACATGCTTATCAGGACCTTTCATTCCTTGCAGGCCAACCTTCAGTAAAGATCAGAATCGTATTTGCAGCTGATTCCTATTGGAATTATTATGATGGATTTGCATTCGACAACTTTAAAGTAGCAGATCTATTCCCGAACGACGTTGGAGTTGCTTCAATTTATGAACCAAACTCAGGTCCTTCATTAACTGCAACGGAACCAATTTCAGTCGTAATTAAAAATTATGGAACTCTTCCTCAAACCGGATTTGATGTTTCGTACCAGATGGACGGAGGACCGATAGTTACTGAAACCTTCACAGGAACAGTTGAACCGGGTTTAACGGCAATTCATAACTTTTCAACTACAGAAGATCTGGGAACTGATGGCGATTACAACTTTATCGCCTGGACCGAATTGGGAACGGATGAAGATCTTTCAAATGATACTATTACAGAAACAGTAAGCAATCTGCTTCCTATTACAGGAACTAGTGCCTATTATATTTATAGCAATACCACAGGCGGTGAACCATGGTATACCATTACCAACTCAAGTGCAATGGATGCCGTTTTTGGTGTAGGTGAATGGACACTCGAGTATTATGAAACATTAGATCCTGCGGTTGTTTTCGGCACAGGAACATGTTTTGTATTTATGGAGGGTTCTGACGGCCATGCAATAGAATTGGAAAACTTCCTAAGTGTAAATTCAGGTTTAATTGAAGATTGGGTTGCTTCTGGTGGTCATTTATTTTTAAATGCTGCTCCGAACGAAGGCGACGGAATGTCTTTTGGATTTGATGGTACTACACTTCATTATCCATGGTATGCAGGAAACGTTGATGCAGATTTACCTTTGCATCCAGTATTCTCCGGTCCTTTCACACCAACCGCAACATCTATGTCGGGTGGTTCATATGGTCATGCAAGCGTTTCAGCAACAGATGCAATCAATATATTACATGATACTTTTTCCCCTGACAGAATTATATGTTCTGAAAAGTCATGGGGAGCTGGAACTGTAATTTTTGGTGGTATGACCTCAGTTGATTTCCACTCACCATTAACCGAAGCAGCTAATTTCCGCAAAAACGTGATTGCTTATTTGGCAACATGTACTTTATCAGATCATGATATGGGCGTTCAATCTGCCTTATCTCCTGTTTCTTCTTGCGGGTTGTCAGCTGATGAAGATGTGACCATTAAGGTTAAAAACTATGGTTTCCTTCCTCAAACTGATGTTCAGGTTAGTTATCAGGTCAACCTCGGCCCTATCGTTACAGAAACAGTACCAGGAACTATTGATGTAGGTGAATCAGTTGACTTTACATTTGCAACTGGCGCAAATATGGCGGTTGAGGGGACATACAACATAGTAACATGGACTGAGTTACCATTGGATACCATTTATTCAAATGATACAACTTATTATACAGTGGATAATGTTCCAAATATTACAACATATCCATACTATGAGGATTTTGAATCCGGTAGTGGTGGTTGGTTAGAAGGCGGAAGTGGTTCAACTTGGGAATTAGGAAATCCTGCAGGATTTGCAATTACCGGCCCTTCACCGGAAACTCCTGGAAGCTTGTTCGCATGGACAACTGACCTCGATAGCTATTATAATAACAATGAAAAATCATATATCCTTTCTCCATGTATGGACTTTACACCACTTGTATTGCCATATATCGAATTTGATGTTAACTGGGATATTCAGATGTATTCTGATGGTTCAAAAGTTCAATATACTCTTGATGAAGGTGCAAGCTGGAACGATTTGGGTACTGTTGGCGAAGGCGTAAACTGGTATAACAGCTATAACTGTTATGGAATGTGGCCAACCTTCTATATTTCAGATTATCGCGGATGGGACGGCAGCAGCTCTGGCTGGAAACACGCTCATTTTGATATGAGTTTCCTTGCAGGGCAACCTTCAGTTCGTTTCAGATTTGTTTTTGCATCTGACGGCTATTGGAACTTCAACGATGGTATCGCTTTCGATAATGTGAAAATTCAAGATCCTTATGCCAACGATATAGGTGTTGTGGATGTAATAACACCTAGTTCAGCTGTTGATCTTACTGGTACCGAAATCGTTAGTGTACTATTGCAAAACTTCGGCACACTTGAACAAAGCGGATTTGATGTTGCTTACCAGGTTAATGCCGGAACTATTCATACTGAATACTTCGCCGGTGTTTTACCTGTTGGCGGAACAGCAATTATGACATTTGTTGCAACAGAAGATTTCTCTGTAGATGGACCTTATGCTTTCAAGGCATGGACAGAATTAGCTACTGATGCTGATCTTACAAATGATACACTCAATTCCACAATAATTAACTTATTACCTGTTACAGGTTCAGATGCCTACTACATCTATTCTAATGTTTATGGAGGTTCAGAACCATGGTATGTAACATCCAACTCCGAAGGTATGGATGCAGTATTTGGTGATGATGGATGGTTCCTTGAATATGTTGAAACACTTGACGTATTTGAGGTATTTGATGAAAATACTTGTTTTGTATACCTCGAAGGTTCTGATGCTCAGGCAAATGAACTGGAAAACTTCCTTACTAATAATGGAGATTTCGTTGAAAATTGGGTTGCTTCAGGAGGAAATCTATTGTTGAACTCCGCACCAAATGAAGGTGATGGAATGGACTTCGGATTTGATGGTGTAGACTTGTTCTATGGCTGGTATTCCGGCAGTGTAACTGCTTACGATGCTACTCATCCGATTTTTAATGGTCCTTTCACTCCAATCACTACTGATTATACCGGTGGAAGTTTTGGACACGCATCTGTTTCAGGTGGCTCGATAGAACCTATCATAATCGATAGTTTTGATCCGTCAAGATATATTCTTGCAGATAAAAATTGGGGAGATGGACATGTGATATTCGGTGGTATGACACCTCCGTATTTCCACTCACCTGCCCCTGATGCGCAGAATTTACTGCAAAATATTTATGATTACATCAAACTTTGTGCACCTGTTGATCTCGGAGTAATTGAATTATTATCTCCTGAAGGTGGTTGCGGAATGGGCTTGGAAGAAATCTCTGTTAGTATTGAAAACTTTGGTCCTTCAACAGTTTCAACATTCCCAATTAAATATCAGGTGGGTGTTGGTCCGATAGAATCAGCATTTGCGACTGTAACCATCACTCCTGGTGGAACCGGTACCTATACATTTGATGTTGACTACGACTTTAGCGCTCCTGGTGATTATGACATTTGTGTTTGGACAGATATAAGTGGTGATGAGGATGAAACAAATGATATGCTATGCGTTACCCTTACATCACTTGAAACACCTTCAATTGAGCTTGGACCAAACATGACCGTTTGCGACGAGGTTACACTTGATGCAGGCAATGTTGGTAGCACTTATTTATGGAGTACAGGTGAAACAACACAAACCATAACTGTTACAGTAACAGGTATTTATAGTGTTACCATCACTAACCCAACTACAGGTTGCTCTGTTACAGATAACGTATCTGTTACCGTGAACTACACTCCTGTAGCTAACTTCATTTATACTGCAACCGGCTTAACTGTTGTATTTACAAATACATCAACTGACGGAGCTTCTTATAGCTGGAGTTTTGGAGATGGCGGAACATCAACCACGGCAAATCCTTCACATACTTATGCTGTTGAAGGTGCTTATACTGTTACGCTTACTGTAACAAATGGTTGTGGAACCGACTTCTACAGTGTTGTAATTGATCTTGGTGATGATGTTAAAGACATAACTTTAGCAGAAGCCGTGACTATTCATCCAAATCCAACAAGCAATGTTGCGAATGTTACAGTTGAATTTGCAGAATCAAAAGAGATCACATTAGAATTGTTAAATAGCCTTGGACAAATTGTTTGGAGTAATTCTCCATCCACAGTTGTTACTGCTACTTATACAATCGACATGACCACTTTTGCTGCAGGTGTTTATCAATTAAATATTATTAGCGGAAGCGACAGCGCTTCAAAACCAATAGTTTTAACTAAATAAACGCATAAATATATAATTAAAAGGAGCTTCCAACCGGAAGCTCCTTTTTTTATATAATTCGTTGTTGTGTAGGTTTTTTTAGGAAACTACTACCCTATATTGCTTATATTTTTACAAAGCCAAATTTGGTCTACTCTTGCAGAAGAAGGTGCATTTTGTAATTTAATTCAGACTATTAATCAATTATTTAGGTGAGTTGAGTACGCTGCAAATCGGACAATTTAATATGTCGTGCCCTCTTGCCGGACAGTACTTTCTACCAAAATATATAATTTGTAAATGCAGTATATTCCAACTTTTTTCTGGAAATAATCGCTTGAGGTCCTTTTCTGTTTGGGTGACAGATTTGCCATTGCTTAACCCCCATCGTTTAGCCAAGCGGTGTATATGTGTGTCAACCGGAAATGCAGGTACTCCAAAAGCCTGTGACATTACCACACTTGCCGTTTTATGGCCTACTCCCGGAAGCTCCTCTAATTCTTCGAAACTATCGGGAACCTTTCCCCCGTGTTTTTTTACTATGATCTCCGAAAGCCCTTTTATAGCCTTGGATTTGGCTGGAGACAAACCGCAGGGTTTAATTATCTCCTTTATAATATCCACAGGCAATTTCTCCATTTCATAGGGATTATCTGCCTTCTTAAAAAGTTTTGGCGTTATCTGATTCACCCTCTCGTCAGTGCATTGTGCAGATAAAACTACAGAAATAAGCAAGGTGTAGGCATCTTTATGCACCAGAGGGATATCAGGATGTGGAAACAATTCGTTTAATTTGTTCTGAATAAAAACAACTTTATCTTTTTTTGTCATCGGAACCTCAAATATCTGTATAGTAAAATAAAAATTAGCTGTAAGTATGTTACAAAATGGTCAATATTGTATTTTTTTTCATCAATTCATCAATTTAACTTTACGTCACATACATTTTGTTAATATGAAACGCATACTACTCATACCGGCACTGCTGATGACTCTCTTTATTCAGTCGGCGGCAGCTGAGATCATCTGGGCTAGTAAGGTGATTTCTTACTCCACCCAGCTAGATCTTACGTCATACAGCGCAAAACAAGTTTTAGGTCCGCCCTCACGATTACCAAGTTTCGGAGATTGCGGCTGTGCCTGGTCTCCATCTATGTCGGAAAATTATTTTGAAGAATATATCAGAGTTGGTTTTGAAAAACGAATGCGTGTATCACAAATTGTAATAAATGAAAGCTTTAATGCAGGATCCATAAAAGCCATTTACCTCTACGATCAGTACAATATTGCCCATTTGGTTTATGAAAGAAATGAATCGGATAGGAAATGGGTTCTAGGTCGTATTTTCTCTTTAAACATAACCCCAACCGACTTTGCAACCAATGATCTTAAATTAGTTCTGGATACTGAAAGTATAGATGGCTACAATCAGATTGACGCAATCGGCATTGCCGAAGTTGCGAGCACCATGCCAACCGGTTCCATTGTTACTACTGATAAAATTGTTTTTAAGGGTAAATCACAAAACATGGGTGAAATCATCAATTCTTATGGCAGTGAAATTGCCCCATTGGTAACACCTGATGGCAAAACCATGTACTTTACAAGAAAAAATCATATCGGCAATAAGGGTAACATAATGAATGACGATATATGGGTAAGTACCTTCGATGGCACAAACTGGTCGACTGCTGTGAACATTGATGGACCTTTAAATAATGAAGCAAATAATTACGTTGTTGGACTGTCAGAAAATGGATCCATGCTCACCCTGGCCAATACCTATGAATTTACTGGTGAGTCTAGAATGGGTATCGCACAAACCTGGAAAAACAGTTATGGTTCCTGGGTCTTCCCCAAAAACCTGATTACACCAGGTATAATTACACATAATTTCTTTGCTGAATATTTTATGAATTCCGACAGAAATGTAATGTTGTTGTCACTGGAACGCGCTGATGGATACGGGTTGAAGGATATTTATGTAAGTTTTAGCGATAATCAGATCGAATGGTCCGATCCTGTAAATATTGGACAGCATATTAATACAGCTTCCAATGAAATGTCGCCATTTTTAGCGCCTGATGGAAGAACCATGTTTTTTTCCTCTAATGGTTTGCCCGGTTACGGAGATCAGGATGTATACGTTTCTGTTCGTTTGGATGAAACATGGAAAAACTGGACAACACCTGAAAATTTAGGATCTTTTGTTAATACTAAAGGGTTTGAAGGATATTTTTCCTTCCCTGACACAGCGGACTACGCCTATTTTTCATCTACAGGAAGCGATATGCTGAATGCCGATATTTTAAGAATACCTTTAAAAGAAGTAGTAGAAGTGGAAGATTCATTAATTGCGGAAATACTTATAGATAATGTTACTATTACAGATGAGGAGGTTATTCTATTTGAAGAGGAAATATTCGTTCCTGGAAAAGAAGAGTTGACAGTTTCGCTAAGCAATGAAATTCTCTTGTTTGGAACTGTATATGATGCAACTACAGATATTCCGATAAATGCAGACCTTACCTTCATTTTAAACGATTATGAAAGTGAACCAATAATACTTTCCACACTAAATAATAATTACAGATTAAAGGTGACCGATAGTGTTAATTACAAGGTTACTATAATTCGGGAAGGTTATTTGCCATTGGAAACAACTATTAATATTGAAGATTTCAGGACTCAAAAGGTTAAAAGGGTGGATTTCAGAATTACTCCTTTAAGAAAAGGAGAAAAGATCATTTTGGATAATGTTTATTTCGATGCAAATAAATCGGTTATAAAATTCGAATCATTTGAAGAAATGAACAGGTTATATGATTTCTTAAAAGCGAATCCGGGAAGCAAAATTGAAATTGGCGGTCATACAAATGGATTGTGTACTGAAACATATTGCGAAAAACTGAGTTTGAACCGCGCAAATGCAGTTCGTGAATATCTCATTGGCAAAGGAATTGACGGCAATCGTATTACCACCTTTGGTTATGGATCCAAAGAACCAATTGATACTAACGATACTCCTGAAGGTAGAAAACGCAATCAAAGGGTAGAGATTACATTCAAATAAATTTGCTACATTTCCGCCAATGAAGGGGTTTTGTATATTATTGGCTGCAATTGGTGTGTTCAGTTATTCTGGCTATTCACAAACAATTTATTGGGCAGATTCCATCGTTTCTTACTCCTCTCAAAAAAGTGAAAAAGCATTTTCTGCTGAACAGGTTATTGGCAAACCGAGTAAATTTCCAAACCCTGGACATACCACCTGCGCCTGGTCACCGGAATATTCCGATCTGAGATCTGGTGAGTTTATCGAAGTCTCCTTCCCTGTTGCAATTGTTGCAAAACAAATAGTTGTTGTAGAAAATAGTAACTCAGGGCATATCAAGAGTATATTTGTTTATGACGAAAAACATACCGAGCGGCAGGTGTATACCAGATCAGATGATTATTCAGTTGGAGGAGGGAGACTATTTGTACTCACTTTGCGTGATAATATAAACACTGTAAATGGTGTTAAATTGCTATTGGACAAACCCGAATCCTTAAACACCTATCAGATAGATGCAATAGGGATCACAGATGCACTTTCGGAAATAAAAATTGAACTAAATGAAATAGTTGATTCTCTGAATTATAAAGCCGAATCATTAGGCATTAACGTGAATTCTGATTTTGATGAGGTTTATCCAATAATTGCACCCGACGGCAAAACCCTTTATTTCGATAGAAAACTCCATCCTGAAAATTTGGGCGACAAAAAAAATGATGATATATGGACTTCCATAAAAGTGGGAGATCAATGGACAAAGGCAACCAATATTGGCCCACCGTTAAATAATTCCTATCACAACTTTCTATGCTCTATTTCTCCTGATGGGAATGTTGCATTGGTTGGAAGCGATTATACCAATCCTTTGGCAGAAGATCCGGGAGTTTCATTAACCTATAAAACTGATGTCGGATGGTCTGATCCGATAGGTATCAAGGTAAATGGATTCAAAAATCTCAATCAATATAACGAATTTAGCCTCGCACCGGATGGCACTACATTGATTATGTCTTCTGAAACGCTTGACGGATTTGGATTGCTAGATCTTTACGTAAGTTTTCTGCAGGAAAACGGAAGTTTTTCTAACCCAATAAATTTAGGAAATAATATTAATACTGCAGGTAACGAAATGACCCCGTTCCTTGCTGCAGATGGAAAAACATTATTTTTTTCATCCACCGGCTTTCCCGGGTATGGATTTCAGGATATTTATATGAGCCGCAGACTTGACAATACCTGGGTAAATTGGACGGAACCTATCAATTTGGGAAAAAATGTGAATTCACCTGAATGGGAAGCATACTATACGATTGATGCGCATGGTGAATATGCCTATTTTTCCACCAGTAACACTGCAGGCTCAAATTTGGATATTTTCAGAATTAAACTACCTCCAACAGTGAAACCGGAAAATATTCTGTGGTTGAAAGGAATTGTAAGTGATAGGATTACGGGGGCCAAGGTAGCAGCAAGAATTGAATATAAATGTGTTACAGACAGCCTGGTTCGAGGAAATTCCAATACTACAACCACTGATGGTTATGCTATAATTTTGCCACAATCAGCCAGCTATAATATTATGATCAGTGCAGATAATTATTATACCGGGGATACATCACTTGTTATTAATGCTCTGGAAAGTTACAGCGAGATAGTCCAAAATTTTACACTTATACCTAAACAAAAGGGAGCTATAATTGAAATGCGAAATATTTTATTTGGCATTAACAGCAGCGTTTTGGAGGACACCTCCTTTACAGAACTTGATAAGGTAGTAAAATTCCTAAACCAAAATCCGGGGGTGGAGATTGAAATTAGAGGGCATACCAATAGTTTGTGTGATGATAATTATTGTATAACACTATCTTCCAAACGAGCCAAATCAGTTATGGATTATTTTATTTCCAAGGGAATAAACGCAAATAGATTAACTTATAAAGGTTTGGGGAAATCAGTACCGATTGCAGATAATAAGACTGCTGCCGGACGTCAAATAAACCAGAGGGTTGAATTCATGATCACTAAAACAGAATGAAACAGGTTACAAGTAACTTAGTATCAATCTTCAACACTAATTTCCGGACTGTATTTTTTAATAAAGGTTTCAACATCCCACATCCAGCCAAATCTATCTTTTGAAACACCTTTTCTTAACTCCCACATTTCTTGTTTTAACCAATTTGATACCTTGCGCTCCTCAACCGGAGGTAATTCGTAAGCAATATCCTTATACCCAATTACTCCAATAGGAGCAACAGTAGCAGCAGTTCCGGTCCCGAATGCGTCGTGAAGGCGACCTGCCCGCTGTGCACTTAATAATTCCTCAATAGTGACATCTCTTATCTCTACTTTATACCCAGCTTCCTTTAATAGTGTAATGCAGGAATCCCGTGTAACACCTTTTAAGATTGTTCCTTCGTCGGTTGGAATAGTAATTATTGTATCGTCAATTTGAATAAACACATTCATGGTACCAATTTCCTGCAAACGGTTATGAGTAACACCATCAATCCATAACATTTGATCATAACCTTTTTCTCTTATAGCTTTCAGGGGCATCATGGTTGCTGCATAATTACCTGCAGCCTTTACAGCACCTGTTCCCCCCGGAAAAGCTCTCACATACTCCTCCTGCATATAAACCCGTACCGGTTTTTGATAGTATTTTGAAACCGGACAACAGAAGATCACAAACTTGAAGGTGTCGGAGGGTTTAATTCCAACAAAATCGTCGGTTGCAAAAATAAATGGGCGAATATACATTGACCCGTCTGCGGTATCGGGAATCCAATTTTGTTCAATATCAACAATGGTGAAGATCGCCTTCATAAATAATTCCTCCGGAATTTCCGGAATAGCCATCCTGGTGCAGGATTCATTAATTCTATTCCAATTCATATCAGGCCTGAAAACACCTGCCTTTCCTTCCTGATTTTTAAAGGCTTTCATTCCCTCAAAAATTGCCTGACCATAATGCAATGCTGAGGTAGCAGGATGTAAATGCAAGCTTGAAATTGGTCGTATCACACAATTTTGCCACTTACCATCAATATAATCAGCCACAAACATATGATCGGTAAAGACTTTACCAAATTGCAGATTTTCAAAATCTATGGAATTTATGTGCGAAACTGAGGTTAACTGAATGTCAATTTCGAAGGATGGATTTACTGCAACTTTCATATGTTGAAAAACTTGGTTTTTATACAAAAAAAGGATTGATAAATTTACAAATATTTACTAGTTGCCAAAAGATGCCTGATAAAATAGAATTTCCCGCAGCAATAGTGGACGAAAAGGTATACCTGATCCCCTCCTCTGCAAAACTAACAATAAGCCCTGTTAATGCCAATCTAAATCCAATAAATCTGTCAAATAATAATGGCACTATTATCCTTTATTCCGGCAATAATGGCGATGATATTAGCTCCGAGGGATTTGAATCCATTAAAAAACTTATCGTTGCCGTGAAGTTAGATCCAGAAGAAACCATTTGTTTAAGGTATTTGCATGATACACCGTTTAGTTTTAAGGAATTACAAGCAAAATTTGCCTTTGACAAGCTGATCTGTTTTGGTGTTACTGCAAAAAACATAGGCTTACATATTGAATATAGAAATCATATTTATTTGAAATTCAATGGTATAGATATAATTATCTGTGATAATATTGAAGGTATGGAAAAGCCAATTCGTTTATTAGTTTGGAACCAGTTAAAATTGATGTATAAAATTTAACTAATGCAGTTAGTATTCGCAACCACAAATAAAAATAAGATCAATGAGGTGAAAATGATGTTGCCGGAGACAATTGAATTAAAAAGCCTGGGTGATATTGGTTGCCTGGAAGAACTGCCTGAAACGCATTTCACCATAGAGGAAAACTCCAGAGAAAAAGCGGAATATGTGTTCGAAAAGTACGGTTGCAATTGTTTTGCGGAGGATTCGGGACTTGAGGTTTTTGCACTAAATGGCGAACCGGGTGTTTTTTCGGCGCATTATTCCGGAACAAGGAATGCAGGGGAAAACATAAACTTAGTGTTGCTGAATATGCGCGGCAAAACCGATAGAAGAGCTCAATTTAAAACTGTATTTACCCTTGTAATTGAAAACTCCTATAACCAATTTACCGGAATTGTGACAGGCAAAATTACTGAAATGCCAAGCGGAATCAGCGGATTCGGATACGATCCGATTTTCATTCCGGATGGCGCTGCAATTACATTTGCAGATATGGATCCCACGGAAAAAAACAGTAGAAGCCACAGAACAATTGCCTTTAAATTGCTGACAGAATTCCTCCATAAAAATTTTTGAATTTCAGAATAAATATTTAACTTACCGCGGAATAGAAAAAGTTTATAAGCAACATTATTAATTCTAAACTGATTTATGAGACAAATCAATCTACCAGCAACCTATAACGATGAGCAACTGATACGTGAGTCGGCAAAAGGCAATAGGGTTTTCCAAAAGTTATTATACGACCGTTTTGCCTCAAAAATGTTCGGTGTTTGTTTGCGGTATGCCTCCGATTATCAGATTGCAGAAGATATTTTACAGGAAGGGTTTGTAAAAGCGTTTAGAAATTTGGACAGATTTCGGTTTGAGGGGAGTTTTGAGGGCTGGTTAAGAAAAATAATGGTGAATACTGCCATTGAAATGCACAGAAGAAAAAATTTATTATATCCTATTGTTGATGTTGAAAATACCGAGGTTGAATTTGTGGATGAGAGCGTGCTAAGCAAGCTGGCAGTAGACGATATGATGAATATGATAGCTGCACTTTCACCCGGTTATAAGACCGTTTTCAGTTTATATGCAATAGAAGGATTTTCACATAAAGAGATTGCCGAGCAACTAAACATCAGTGAAGGTACATCTAAGAGTCAATTGGCACGTGCTCGATACATTTTAATGGAAATGGTTGAACAACGCACAGGCCTGAAACGCAAAGCAAGTGGACAATAAACCAAATATTGACCAATTATTTCGCGGAGTATTTGAAAATTATGAGTTGAAGCCATCCTCCGATGTTTGGAACCGCATCGAAAATGAGCTTGACATCACACACAAAACTCCCGTTAACATACCCTATTCAAGGTATGCAGCGCTTCTTTTTGTATTCATAAGCCTATGTTTTATTGCAATTCCGGTAAATAATAAAAATTCTATTGCACAAATCCGGAATTACTCCGAAGGCTCCTACATACAAGAATTTGTTGCTGCCGAAGCCATTATTCCTGTACTTGCAAACAATGTTTCTCAAAACGCAGAAACTTCAGTTGAAATCGCTTTAGCAAACACAAATTCAAGACCTGAAACTGAAGAAACTATTGTTACGATCAACACTATTATTGCCTCCAACATCAAATCGCATGTTCAAAGTGAGGATCTTATTTATGCACCTGCCTTCATGGATGATGAACAAGAACTTACCGCAGAAAATATAGATATCATTGACAGGATATATAATTCTGATGTTTCTATTCCTTTATTCTCTTACGATTATTTAGGAAATGAAGAAGAGGAAGAAACTGTTGCATTTCAATCGAAATCGGTATTCAGCAACTTAAAAGATTTTGATATGCGCGG
>JBGAWP010000055.1:0-28204 GCA_044227505.1 Chitinophagales bacterium
TATTCCCCCAACTTCGGGCCCCATCTCTTCTCTTCCCCATAGAGGAAGACGTTTCAATGCAGTTTTTCAAAGTTTCTGCTAAATAAATTACTTCGCAATTTCTACGATCAAATTCTCCAGATGATTGTTTACTTTTTCGTAAATTGAAATTTGGCTACGGTGCAAAGATCTCTAATGTTACAAACTGCTCACTGTTTACTGTTAACTATTCAACTCCTTCTTCCCCCTCCTCAGCTTCACTACCGGTTTAAAAACCATAATGGAAAGCGGTGGTATTGTTATCATCATTTCAAATTTAATCACCTTTTCTGATGATTCAACTTCCGATTCAATTTCAATAACATAGGGTTTTAACAAACCAGCGTTGAGGATTCCTGATCCATAATATTTTTCTGCATCAGAGTTCAATAATTCAATGTAATGATTGCGCTGTTTTACCGGAATTGCATAATCAACATAAGTGCGCTGATCAAAATTTCCAACTACAATAAGATGATCATTTGCTTTTTTCCCTTGCCGTTTCCAAATCAAAACACAGTCGTCGGTTTTTGAGATATCCAGCCATTCGAATCCATCCTGATTGTAATCATTTTCATACATGCTTTTTTCATGGACGTAAATATCATTTAGATCTTTTATCCATTGTTGAATTCCCTTATGTTCCGGTTTTTCCAATAAATGCCAATCGAGACTTTGATCGTGATTCCACTCTTTGGTCTGGGCAAATTCAGCTCCCATGAATAGTAATTTCGGAAACGAATGCGTAAACATATAACCATACATCAACCGCAGATTTGCGAATTTATGCCAGTGATCACCCGGCATTTTATTGATAAGAGACTTTTTCAGGTGCACCACCTCATCATGCGATAAACAAAGCATATAATTCTCGCTGAAAGCATACCACATACTGAAAGTGAGTTTATCCTGATGATATTTCCGGTTAAAAGGCTCTTCCTTAAAATAGTTAAGGGTATCGTGCATCCACCCCATCATCCACTTCATTCCGAAACCGAGACCACCATCGTAGGTTGGCTTCGAAACCTTTGGCCATGCGGTTGATTCTTCTGCTATTGTTATTGCTGAAGGAATTTCCTTATAAACTGTCTCATTCAGTTCCTTTAGAAATTGTATTGCTTCAAGATTTTCATTTCCTCCGTATACATTGGGCAACCACTCTCCTTCTTTTCTTGAATAATCGAGATATAACATACTTGCAACAGCATCCACCCTTAAACCATCCACGTGAAAAATATGCATCCAATACATTGCAGAACTCAGCAGGAAACTTTTCACTTCGTGTCTCCCATAATTAAATATATAGGAGTTCCAATCAGGGTGAAAACCCTTACGCCTATCCTCATGTTCATAAAGATGTGTGCCATCAAAAAATATCAATCCATGTCCGTCATCAGGAAAATGCGAAGGAACCCAATCGAGCAGTACACCGATATTTTCCTTGTGAAAACATTCAATCAGGTACATCAGATCCTGAGGAGTGCCATATCTGGAAGTTGGAGCAAAATAAGATGTTGTCTGATATCCCCAGGATCCATAAAAAGGATGCTCGTTCACCGGCATAAACTCCACATGGGTGAATCCCATTTCTTTTACATATGGAACCAATGTTTCTGCGAGGTCGCGATACGAAAAAAATTGTTTTGAATTCTCTGCAGGTCTTCCCCATGAGCCCAAATGCACTTCATAAATACTCATTGGACGGTTAAATTCAAAAGGTTTTTGCTTTATGGTCCATCTTGCATCTTGCCAGGTGTTTGAAATATCCCACACCACGGAGGCTGTATCAGGAGGTGCTTCTGTTCTGAATGCAAAAGGATCAGCCTTTTCTAAAACGACAGAAGATTTAGTGGTAATAAAATATTTATAAAGATCTCCGGCCAGAACATTGGATAATACTCCTTCCCAAATACCGGAACCATCATCCCTAACCTTTAGAGGATGCGAGGTTTTATTCCAATCATTGAATGTTCCTGCAACATGTACTTTTTCAGCATTTGGAGCCCAAATAGCAAAGTATACTCCTGCAATATTTTCATCATCAAGAATATGTGCCCCAAATTTTTCCCATAATTTGCTGTGTTTCCCTTCGCGGAAAAGATGTAAATCATAATCTGTAAAAAGTGAATAATCGTATCTGACAAATTGTTGCATCTCACAAAGGTAAAAAAGCGCAACAGAATTAGCCTTACACTTACATACCACTGAATTATCTTTGTAAAAAAGTTAAAACAATTAGTGAAACAAACAATTTATAAGGCCCATTCTTCGTATTTATGCTTATAATTGCTGTTCCCATCAAAAAATGAAATACCTATGAAAAGAAAAGTATTTTTACTCCTACTCTGTCTTCCGTTGTTGGTCATGTCTGCCAATGCTCAAACTAAGTCACTCTTATGGCAAATTTCGGGGAATGGAATGTCAAAACCATCTTATATCTATGGAACCATGCATGTAAGTGATAAGATCGCATTTCATCTGACCGATAGTTTTTTTATAGCATTAAGAAGTGCAGATATTATAGCCTTGGAGAGTAATCCTGAGTCGTGGATAGAAAACGATTTTGGAAACAACCGCTCTTCAAACCAGCAGTACAATATGGATTATTATGACGAGTATTATAGTTACAGCCAGATAGATTTTTATACGGAGGCGACAACCATTGCCATACCGGATAATAAAACCTATGCTGCTGCTTTTGCAGATAATTCCTATTTAATAAACGGCTATTTATATCGCTATAACGATAATCGCGGTGATTATGCTGAAGAAACATATTTAGATCTTTTTATTTTTCAATGCGGCAAAAAAATGAACAAAAAAATTGCTGCACTGGAAGGAGAACAGGAGGTATTAAAGTTATTGCAAAAAGCCTACGAACCGGATGAAGATGAGGAAGAAGACGAAGATTATATAACCACACGCAAAATCATGGAGGAGTTAGAGGAGGATGGAACAAATCTTTATGACCAAATTGATGAAGCATACAGAAATGGTGATCTTGAAAAGTTAGATTCCCTTGAATTGATAACACTGCCCTCTAAAAAATATAAATTCTATTTTATAGAAGAAAGGAACCGCAATATGGTGCGCCGAATGGATTCTATTATGACAAGCGGCCAAACAATATTTACCGGTATTGGCGCAGCACATTTACCCGGTGAATTCGGCGCTTTAAATCTATTGAGAGAAATGGGATACACGGTTACACCTGTTAAAGGAAAAATAACCGGAAAAAGTATAAAAGAAAAAGATAAAATAGATAATACGTTTTTTGTTCAAACTACAAATAAACAATATTCCGATGATTCTTTATTCACTGTAAATTCACCGGGAAAATTATACAAAATTCCGGATTATTCCGGAAATGAATTTTATTTATTCCCTGACATGGCAAATTCTGCCTATTATACCGCAACAAGAATTAAACACCGCGCCATTTTTAAGGACATGGAGATTAGTGATGTAAAAAATGAAATTGACAGAATGTTATTTGAAAATATTCCGGGTGATATTCAATCAAAAACAGACATTGTGTCAAATACCGGATTACAAGGCTACGACATAGTAAGCAAAACAAAAAGAGGAAATTATTTGCGTTTTAATATTTTTATTTCTCCACTTGAAACTTTTGTATTTAAAGTTGGTGGCATTGGCGAATTTGTTATAAAGTCAAAGGAGTCGCAAAATTTTTTCTCGTCTATAAAATTCAAAGAACAGAAAGAAAACAAATGGAGCACTTATAGTCCTGCATGGGGCTTGTTTTCCATTGATCTTCCTCCTACAAGAATTACAGATGCCGTGGAAACCGACGAAACAGTTGGCAGATCTCAAACAATTTGCGAGGGTGAGGCTACTGATAATTCAGGATTTTATTGGTTCACTGCTTATTATTTAAATGACGACAATTTTATTGAAGAGGATAGTTTCGAACTTGTTCGTATTACTGATATGTTTAATGAACAATTCAAAAAAAATAAATTTGAAAAAAAGGTGGAACAATTTTTAAACCATGATAGCCACCCGTCTTTAGAGACCGTTTTTAATAAAAAAGATTCCTATTTGTATACCAAGGTGGTGATAACCGGCCCCTATTATATATTTATGGCTACGATGAACAACACAGATGTTTATCCGGCACAATATTTTAATTCGTTGAAATTGAAAGATTTTGAATACAACAAAGAGTTTCAACAATACCTTGATACAGCACTGCACTTTTCGGTAAATACTATTGTACCGAAGGTGGATACGATTCTTACTTTTGAAGATATAGATTATGGGTATAACGATTATTACGACTACGGCTACAATAAGTCAGATGAAAAAGAAGATTTGAGTTATTTACCGGAATACAGAAATATTTTATTTCAGTCAGAGGCCACTCCTGAAAATATTTTTGTCACCTATGCTAAATTTCATAAATTTTTTTCTGAGACAAAAGAAGAAGAATTCTGGAGTGAAATAGATTCTAGTATATTAAATTATTCAGGAATGAATATGAGTAGAAAAAAATTTACGGACAAGGGCAATATTAAAGAGCTTGAATTTATGTTGACAGATACCGGTAGCACACGTGGTATTTACAACAAGATAATCGTGAAAGATAATATAATATTCAATTTAAATACATGTGTGGATACCGTTGAGGCATTTTCAGATTTTGTAACTAATTTCTACAACAGTTTCACACCGGTGGACAGTACATTTGGACCTTCCATTTTCGAAAGCAGATCCGGATTATATTTTAGCCAATTATTTAATGAGGATTCTGTATTGAGAAAACAAGCTATTAATTCCATTGCAGTGATCGAACTGGAGGATAAGGATGCAGATAGTTTGATTAAGTTCATAGAGTCAAAAGAATTTAAAAAACTTAAATTGGATGACCGCGAAACTTTTATTGATAAACTGGCGGATCTGAAAAATAAAAATGTAATCCCCTCTCTGAAAAATATATATATGGATGCAGGTGATACCAGCACAATTCAATTAGCCGTATTAAAAGGCTTGGCAACTATCCAAACGAAAGAGTCGATAAAGACATTTAGTGAACTATTATATATTGAAACCCCACTTGCAAAAAAAGGAAGCTCTCTAAATTGGATATTCACACCATTAAATGACACTCTGGAACTTGCCGCCAACCTCTATCCACAGTTATTTGATTTTACCAGTTTACCTGAATATCAATATGCCACTTATAGAATGTTGGCATTAATTTCAAAAAACGACAGCACTAAGATCAATTTAATTGAATCGCACAAAAAACAAATTATTGCAGAGGCAAATTCCGAATTAAAACGTTCTATGGCAGGCAATGAGGTGGAGAATAAATATAGTTATTCCTATAATTCCTACAACCCAAAAGCCTATTTCCCCAAATTAAAAGATATTACTGATGGTAATGGCAATACCTTTGCTGCACCTTTTGCAGATTATAGTGACTACAACTATGATTATGATAATATTTTCAGCGATTATTACACCGGCAAATCCGCTAAAAAGACCAACTATCCTTGGGCTACCAATTTGTTGGATTATTACAGTATTATTCTATCCAATTTTTATGATGACCCTGCAGTTGTAAAATATTTTACCAAAATAAATAAAAGTAATGATGATGGATTGATTTACCGCACATCACTAACTTTAGCGAAAAACAATCTGCCGGTTCCCGATAGTATCTGGACTAACCTGCTGAAAAGCAGAGAATGGCGTTATTTTACGATCAAACAGTTACAGAAACTTGAACAAACAAATAAACTGGATACTGCATTTACCACACAATTAAAAATTGCCGAAGGTTGTTTATATCAATATGAGTTTAAAGGAACAGAAGATTCCATTAAATACATTTCGAAAACGCTTGTCCACACAAAACAAGGCCCCGGTTATATTTATTTCTTTAAAAGCAAGATCGGCAATGATAAGGGATGGAATTTAGATTGTGTGGGAATTCAACCTGTAGACCAATCTCAATTTGAAATAGAACCCATGTTTGTTGATTATGGCACTGTAATTCTGGATGAAGAAGATCTGCAGAAAAAAATTGACGCCATTGTAAAAAATATCGAATTATTGGGAAGACAAAGAGTAAGCATCGTGTCGGATGATTATAATTATAATTATTATGAAGATTATTAAAAGTCAGGAATGAAAAAAATTGTATTTTTCCTGTTTACAATTGTAATACACTCAGGTTTTTCACAAAATTTAGTATTAAATCATTCTGTTGGATCTGACAGTTTTTTGCTCAAGGATAAAAAAATAACTTTTTATAACAGCGATGTTTATAATCTCACTTTAAAAAAAGAATTAATAATAGCAGCACCAATTGCGGTATTATTGGTGACTGACTATTTTACAGAATCTAAAAGCATAACTTCTGAAGACCTTGCACAACTCAATTTAAATGACGTTCCCTGGTTTGAACGCCACATAATTTATTTCGACACAACTACAGCAGCACGTGCCGGGGAATTAAGTGATATTTTAAATAAATCAACTCTTTTGTTAGGAATTACCTCCATTGCAATTCCTATTGGGGATTTTCAGGAGATACTGACAAATTTTATATTGTATTATGAAGGTATGTCAATAAATTCCGGTTTAACCGATATTTTAAAAAAAACCGTTGGCCGTGTGAGACCCTATGCCTATAATACAACATTTTCGGACACATATCGTTTACACGGAGCTGTTACCAGTTCCTTTCCAAGCGGACATTCCAGTTCATCTGCTTTCAGTTGTTTTTTCGCAGCAAAAATGATCGATGATTATTTAATTGATGATAATAATCGAATTCTTAAAACAATTAATTGGACAAGTGCTGCATTAATTCCGGCATGGGTTGGTTATTTAAGAATGGCTGCCGGAGTTCACTTTCTTACTGATGTTGCTGCAGGATATTTAATAGGTGCAAGTTGCGGATTTTTTATTCCTGCTATTCATAGGATCAATAATGAAAATATTTCCATTACGCCTGCTTTTGGCTTGGAGGGAAGCGGAATAAGTTGCACAATAAAATTTTAGCAAAATGCAATTACTTTATTTCAATTTGCAGCTCTTTTAATTCCTCCTGAGAGATGGTAGGGTGTGTCATTCCATTCTGCATTTTCTGAACCATTAATTCTGCAACCTTGTTTGCATCTTCCTCCGATGTAAATACATGCAGCCCATTTACCGCGGGAATATTGGGTTGATGTATATATTTTTCATTGTTCACATAAATATCATATCCAAACCCATTCTCCTCAACAAATGTTTTTATCTCAAATACCGGCGATTGTGTTTCCGGTATAAGATTTCCATTATGCTTATTGTTTTCTTCAATAACATTTGATTCCCTATTACTATTATTACAGGATACAACGAAAAAAACAACCACAATTAAAAACGAAGAAAATTTCATCAGATCACAATAAATTTTTTAACCCCTACATTATCTCCCTGTGATACCACCATCTGATAAATTCCTTTTGGCAAATCTTTATTTTGGAATGTAATGGAAGTAGTATTATTAAAATAAGAAATTTTATTCCAATTACAACTGCTGCTAACATCATGGCCATTCATATCAAAAACACGAATTGCAGCATTTGAAAAATCAATATGGGAATTAATATTTACAGTTGCGTAAGTTACAACCGGGTTGGGAAAAAGATCAATATCTTCCAAAGGTGAAATTAAATTCAAAATAGCCACTGCAGTATCTGTAGTATCCTGATGTATAATATTGGTGGTGTCTCCCCACAACCAAATGTCGTAATGGAAACCGGTATCGTATCCCATTCCAACAAATGCCATTGTATCGATCACAAAGGCCGTAAGATTTGCCCTTGCACCACCAGGAAAGTCAGGCAATTGTTCCCAGCTGTCGAGAATTGGGTCATACTCCCAAAAATCGCTTCTGTTCGTTAAAGTTGTATCGTATCCACACAATAAATAACCTTTACCATTTAAGGTAAAAGCAGCAGAACCATAACGCGGACTTCCTCCAAAATCATTTCTGAGGAACCAGGCATTTGCACCCGCATTATATTCATAAATATCATTTTTAAAAGCACCGTCATCACCTGTCCCGACAAATACTCTGCTTTCAATTACAAATGCTACTGCCAATCTTCTTGGTGTTCCGCTAAAATCCGCTTTTTGAGTCCAGGTATTGGAAAGTGTATCAAACTGCCACAGATCTTTTTTTAGCCCTGTTGCATCCTGGCCTAATCCGATATATCCTTTTCCTTCCACAGAAAATCCGATACCGCTTCTTCTGTCAATTCCACCAACTGAAGCTTTATTGGTCCATATATTCGTAAGATAATTATATTCCCAAAAATCATTTAAAAATGGATCGCCACCCTGACCTGTTCCAATATAACCTTTGTTGCCAATTGTGAATGCAGCAGCAACATTTCTTTCTAACCCCTCACCTATTGCACCACCCAAACTTTCAGTCTGAAACCAACTATCCATTATAGGATCATAAGCGTAAAAACTTCTTCTGAAATCCTCCCCATCATAACCCAAACCAACAAAACCATAGTCGCTGAAACCAAAGGAGGAAACAGCACTTCTTCCATCACCCGGAAAGTCGGCTTTTTGTTCCCAATTATTTTCTGCAAATGTTATTTGATCAGCAAAAAACAATATAAACACCGCAAATAAAATTCTTCTCATCAATTTATTATTTATTGAATATAAATTTTTCCTGTTGCATATTTAGCATTACCATCTTGTTCCATTATTTGTATTTCATACAAATAAATTCCGGCAGCAAGATCATTTCTATAAAAATTAAAATTATCCTCGGTTGAATTATTTTCAGCAAACACCATAACACCATTGGTATTAAATACCTTTAAATTCGCCGATGCCATATTCAGCGGTTTGTCGAAACCAATAACCGTGTTTTGATGCATTGGATTTGGGGAAACTGAAGTTGCTAATCTCGTGTCATTATAATCTTCAGGTACTGCAAGAAAATAAGGTTTATATTTATACATACTTCTTTTAACTCCATCGGGCCCTTTACCTGTTCCTACATAACCATAATTTCCTATTGTAAAGGCGACACAAGATCTTCTTTCAGATCCGGGAATACTAGCTTTTTGCATCCAGGTATCGGTTGCTGGATTATATTCATAAAAGTCTTTCTGATAACCGCCATCTGTGCCTAATCCGACAAAACCCCGACCTGAAATTTCCAAACCCACTGCATTGAATCTGGGTGAACCCGGAAAATCAGCTATCTGTTTCCAGATATTTGTTTGAGGGTCATATTCATAAAAATCATTTCTGTAATAATCTTCATCAGCACCACATCCAACATAACCTTTTCCAGCTATCGAAAAAGCGGATGCGCCATACCGGGTTCCTGCAGGAAAATTTGCTTTTTTCACCCAATCATCAGTTACAGGATCGTATTCCCACAATTCGTTGGAATAATAACTCGAACCCAATTTTCCACACACCAGATAACCTTTTAACGGTGTTGCAAATGCTGAAGCATAATATACACCGCCACCAAAATTGCCTTCCCAATCATCTTTTTCGGTCCAGGTATTTGTTATGGGATTGTATTCGTAGAAGTCATCTTTTTTCGAACCTGTCCAGGCAATAAAACCATTAATTCCTGTACCCACATACCCGCGATTTCCTATTGCAAATGCAATTGCATCCCTCCTCTGAGATCCCGGAAGATCTGCTTTCTGGCTCCAGGAATTGGAGCCCGGATCATATTCCCAAAAATCTTTTTTACAAGTATTGGAGGTATCTAAACCAGTCCCAACATAAGCACGGCCACCCACAACAAATGAAACCGCCCTTTCTCTTTCACCACCCCCAAATGAAGCAATGGTTGACCAGGTGTTTTGACCAAAACAAGCAGCGAATAATAAAAATGCAGAGGTAAGTGTAAATATTTTTTTCAAATTCCGGTATTTATAGGTGTTTCAAAAGTTATTCTGATTTTAACTCCCAAAGATCTTTGAGGTTAGTTCCACTTGTTCCTAATCCACAATATCCAATGTTTCCAATCGTGAAGGCAGTCATATATCTTCTTCCGATACCCGGGAATTCCGGTACAGAATCCCAAACGTTGGCCACTGGGTCAAATTCCCACCAATCGCTGTAATTATCACCGCTTGAATAATTATCTCCGGTTCCGATATATCCTTTACCGTTCATTGCAAATCCGCATGCCTCTTGCCTTTCAGGGCCAGGTACATCCGCTCTGACTATCCAGGTATCTGTTACAGGATCATATTCATAAAAATCGTTGCTGGAACCAAATGCATTACCGGTTCCGATATATCCCTTATCGCCAATAGCAAATCCTACAGCAGCAATTCTACCTGCGCCTGGAAAATTTGACAGTTGAGTCCAGTCATTGGTTGCAGGGTCATATTCCCAAAAATCCTTTCTGTAACTGGCATCACTGCCTGTGCCGACATATCCTTTATTTCCTATTGCAAATCCCACTCCTCCATGCCTTGCAGTGCCACCAAAATCAGCTATTGCAGACCACGTATTTGTTTTAGGATTGTAGGCATAAAAATCATCATGTTCAATAAAATATGGATCCCGACCTGTTCCAACATAACCAATGCCATTAATGGTAAAGGAGGTACACTGCAGTCTCTTTCCACCCGGGAAATCAGCTTTTTGTGCCCAGGTATTCGTTCCGGGGTCATATTCCCATATATCTTCAAAAAGAATATCTACAATAGCATTGTAATGCCCTAATCCCATGTATCCACGATTGCCAATGGAAAAGCCAATAGCACGATGCCTGGCTTCCCCGCCAAAATTTGCCTTTTCGGTCCATACCAGTGTCGCCGTAACCTGCGTGGCGTGAATGTTAATTAAAAGTAAAGCAACAAAAAACCCGGCTTTGAGTCTGTTCATTTGGATAACTTTTAGTGTGAGGAGGTTAATCCAGTGTTAAATTTATGTATATTTATTGGGAAATTCAAAATTGCTGCAAAATTATAAGGTGGTACTTCCTGCTTATAAAGGTAGTAAGCTTAGTTAATCCACACAACTATTACTTAGCGAAGAGGCCCTTTTCGAGAGTGAAATGGCGGTTTCATTTATTAAATTTTAAATTAGATGAAAAACTGTTAAAACCACAGGAGAATTTACAGTTCGAAATTTTTAGGTTTCTTTGTATTTTGATCAAATCAATCTCTTTTTGAAAAAATAACAATTCAATATATTAAAAAAAGTGCATTATGGAGATCAACAATATTCCTGAGAATCTGGTGTTAGAAAATAATTTTGTTGCGCTAAGGCCACTTGAGTTATCAGATATTGAATACCTTATTGAATATTCCATTAATGAACCCGAAATATGGTTCTACTCTCTTGCGCAGGGTTCGGGTAAAGAAAATATGATAAAATATATTTCAGATGCAGTACTGGCACGTGCAGCAAATAAGGAATTTGCATTTATTGTTTACGATAAAACAAAAAATAAATATGCAGGTAGTACAAGATTTTATGATATTCAACTTCCCTATAAAACCATACAATTAGGATATACATGGTATGGAAAAGAATTTCAGGGGACAGGACTCAATAAAAACTGTAAATATTTAATGCTGGAATATGCTTTTGAGAAATTAGGATTAGAGCGTGTTGAATTTCGCGCAGATAACAGAAATGAAAGAAGCAAAGCAGCAATGTTAAGCCTGGGATGCAAAGTTGACGGAATCTTACGAAGCAATTTACCCGACAATATTGGCGGCAGACGCGACAGTATAATCTTAAGTATATTAAGGGAAGAATGGTTTAATACCGTGAAAGAAAACTTAAAATTAAAAATCTGAATAATCCGAAATCATCAACATCCATTACATTACAGATTATTATATAAGTCCTATGTCCCCTAACCCTGTCCTATGTCAGTCCTAAGTCGTAGGTCCTATGTCCTACTTCCTCCCTCCCCCTCAAAACAATTTCGTCTGCTTTCCGTCCTTTATTTTTTTCTCACCGGTATCAATATCCCATTCCAATTGTGTACCTGTTTTGAGTTCCTGTTTTGTATCCGTTTCTTTTTTTACATCTGTAGTTTTAGGTGGCTCAGGTTGAATGGGGTCAACCACAGCTTTTACCCTTTTAACTTCATACTGACTCAAGCGGTTACCCTGACTCTTCCATCCTTTCACGTCGATGAATTTACTCATGTCGATAATTTCGGTAACCTCCTCGCTCTTTCTTCCTTTTAAAACCGTTACTTCAATTTTTGGATTTTTTGCTGTGGAGGCAACATATAATTTTGAGCCTGCAGATTCAGAAATAAACGGATATTTTTTATCCGGGACAATTGCTTCCACGTAAAACCTTTTTACATACATTTGTTTGACATCATTATCCCAATATGCAGCAGATATCACTTTTTCAACATCAAATTTCTCCACTAAAACAACATCCCGCATTTCGAAACGATTCGAAAGTTCGAAATTAGTGAGTTCATAATTCCCATCTCTATAAATTACAAGTATATTATCACCCGTATCAAATTCGCCTAAATACTTTCCGCGGGCATCATTGTTTAATCTTCCCACAACCTCATCTAACCATAATTTTCTTCCACCAAGCGTGGAAGTACCTTTTTCTTTCTGCACAATTTTGCGCAATGGATATTTAGTAATGGTATTTCCAATACTGCTTCTCCCCTTCACCATTAATTCACTGAAATCAAAATCAAATATTTTAACATGCGCTCTGGCATTCGGGTGAAGATGCAAACTCACTACTTCACTTTCACTGTTATTATTTGCAGAAAAATACCACACTTTGCTTTTCGGATTTCCGGCCGTAAGATCGTATTCTTTGTCGCGCGTGATTCCCGTTACATTAAATCTTTTTGCAAATGCTTTTCCCGATTTGCCATCCGAATAGATCATGTGATAGGTCATGCGTTCGTCATCCTTTTTCCAGACGTTTGCATAAAGTATTTTCTTACCTATAAATACTTTATCTGCAATGCGCACCACCTTCATTTTGCCATCTTCCGTAAATGCAATAATGTCGTCAATATCAGAACAATCGCAAATGAATTCATCTTTTTTCAACCCATGACCAATAAAACCATCTTCTCTGTTCACATATAATTTAGCATTATTTGCAACAACAGATTTAGCTTCAATTACATCAAATTTTCTTATCTCTGTTTTGCGTTCTCTGCCCTTGCCATATTTTTTCAGCAGGTCTTCGAAATATTTTATTGCATAATCGGTGAGGTGACGCAAATTGTGTTTCACCTCCTTCATTTCTGCTTCCAGATCCTTTATATAAGTATCCGCTTTAAAGGCATCGAATTTTGAGATGCGTTTGATCTTGATTTCCGTCAAACGAACAATATCATCTTCTGTAACTTCCCTGATCAGTTTTGCAGTAAATGGTTTTAATCCTTTGGCAATGGTTTTAATTACTGCTTCCCAGGTTTCGGCTTCTTCAATATCGCGATAAATTCTGTTTTCAATGAATATTTTTTCCAGGGAACTGAAATGCCATTTTTCATTTAATTCCTCCAGTTTTATCTCCAGCTCTCTTTTTAATAATTCTTTGGTATTTTTTGTAGAGCGGCGTAAAATCTCATCAACAGTATAAAAAACCGGTTTTTCATCGTCAATTACGCAAGTGGAGGGCGAAATTGAAACCTCACAGTCGGTAAATGCGTATAAGGCATCTACCGTTACGTCAGGCGATGTTCCCGGAGCTAATTCAATGGCAATTTCCACTTCTGCAGCGGTATTATCCGTTACTTTTTTGATCTTTATTTTTCCTTTATCATTTGCTTTGATAATGGAATCAATTAATGAAGTGGTAGTAGTTCCGAATGCAATTTGTTTAATGAGAATTGTTTTTTTATCAGCAACTTCCATTTTTGCGCGTGCGCGGATCTTACTGCCTCTTTCACCGCGATTGTAATCACTTACATCAATATATCCGCCTGTTGGAAAATCGGGGAGGATGGTGGTTTCATTTCCTTTTAAAACTTCAATACTACCCTGAATTAATTCGCAGAAATTATGTGGTAATATTTTAGTAGATAAACCAACTGCTATACCCTCAACTCCCATCGCCAGCACCAACGGAAATTTTACGGGAAGACAAACAGGTTCTGCCTTTCTTCCATCGTAACTCAACTGCCATTCGGTGGTATCTTTATTAAATAAAACTTCGAGCGCAAATTTTGATAAACGCGCTTCAATATATCGGGGAGCAGCTGCATCATCTCCTGTTCTAACATCTCCCCAGTTACCTTGTGTTTCTATCAACAGATCCTTTTGCCCCATGTTTACCAATGCATCGCCAATGGAGGCATCACCATGTGGGTGATATTGCATGGATTGCCCGATGATGTTCGCCACTTTATTGAAGCGACCATCATCCATTTCTTTCATTGCATGCAAAATTCTGCGCTGCACCGGCTTTACACCGTCGCGAATATCGGGAACTGCCCGTTCCAGAATTACATAACTCGCATAATCCAAAAACCACTCCTTATACATGCCCGAAACATGCACAGTATCTGTTTTAAGATTTCTGTTTATGCTCGCTGCAATGTCGTCTGCTTTTTCCTGTTCTGATTTTTTCTTTGCCATCGTCTATAACATCAACTTTCAAAAATAGGAATGTTTTTTGTGGCTTTGAAGGAAGTTTTCCACCACCGGATATTGGATTTGCTTCTTTTAATAAATATGATTGACATCGAATGCGGTAATCCAAAATTTTGTACGCTGTAATCTGAACATGGTTGATGTCCTCAACTAACATTTACTATCCAAAGTGTTACCAGGTATGAAAAATATTGTTAACTTTGGATAACCATGACTGTTAAACTAACGATTATCCTCTTTTGTGTTTTTATCTCTTCTGTAGATGCACAGAACACTTTTCAAAAAAAATATGAGAATTTGTTGCCGGCATTGTCAAAATCCATCATTCAAACTTCCGATGATGAATATGTGATTTTGGGAAATACCAATACGCTTGGTGCAGGCGATATGGACGGATACCTTATTAAAATAAATGGAAATGGCGATACTATCTGGACAAGAACATATGGCGATTCTACCTATAATTCTTTAAACAATATTAATCAGACACAAACTGGAGGTTTTATTTTAACAGGACAACAAACTTCCTATGCTCCGTCTATAACCAGGATGTGGGTTTTAAACACCGATGGTGATGGGGTTCCTATATGGTCAAAAACTTATATTCTTTCTAGCGAATACGGCTATCAGATAAAACAGGCAAATGATGGCGGATTTATTATTGGCGGACTTTCATGGAATATATCGGATGACGCCTGTTTGTGGGATTTGATGATGGTCAAAATCGACGAGGATGGTGATCCTCTTTGGGTGAAAGGATATTGTTCAGGCGCCCTCGGTAATATTCAGATTAACATATTGAATACCTCTGATGGTGGCTACCTACTTACCGGTAATGAGGAGCAAACTACGGGAGGAATGTATCTTGTAAAAACAGATTCATATGGAGATACACTATGGACAAAAGTATATGCCGGCTATGACTGGACATGGATAGTTTCCATTCAACAAACAATGGACGATGGCTATATAATTCTTGGCAACAGAGGAGGTTGCTTCGGACCAAAGGAAACAGAATTAATCAAACTGGACGAGCTTGGAAATTTAATGTGGTCAAAGGTATATGGTGGAAAAATTAACGATGTAACAACTAGTCTTTCGGGAGCTAATTTTGACAACACAGAAGATGGAGGATATATTATTCTGGCTGGTTTTGATTATGGCGGACCAAGTGTTCCGGAAAATATTTTAATCAAAACGAATAGTTCGGGTGAAATAATTTGGACAAAAGATATTGGTCCAACTGGCATATCCGGAGGTTGGCAGGATATTATTCAAACTTCAGATAATGGTTTTTTATTTACTGGAAATAGTGATGCAAACATCATCAAAACAAACTCATCCGGAGAAAGTTGTAATGCATCCAACAAAATAGATATATTCTATGATACATACACGTTTCATCAGGAAACTTTTCCAATTTTTCTTGCGGACAGCTCGTTGATTGTAACCGATGTAAATATAAAAGTTGGCAGTGGCGGTTCAATTGATGCAATTTGTGAAACAACTGCTATAAATAACCCATTAACTACTGCGAACAAATTCACAATTTTCCCAAATCCTTCCAAAAATTATTTTACCATTCGATCAAATGATCCGATAAACAGGGCCTGCAACTTTGAAATATTCAATGTGCAGGGAATAAAAATATACGCAGGAATAATCAACAATGACGAAGTTACCATTTCAACAAAATCATTTACCCCGGGAATTTATTTTGTAAAAGGTTTAGAAAAAGAGAAAAATTCATTCGAAACAAAAATGGTTATTGTGGAATAAACCAATAGCCCTGATATTGGCCACATAAAAGGAGGGAAATTATTTTATTTGATATCACCGGCAAACAAATCCTTCATCAAAATATAAATATCGGCGAAAATAAAATCAATACAGAAAATGTTTTGCCGGGAATTTATTTATTGAATTATTTTGATGGAACTAATACGGAGAATTATAAAGTGGTGAAATTATAATTAATGAGTCAAATTCGATCACTGAACAAAAATTAAAAGAAATTAATTAATTTTATAAAAAACCTGTATGATAACGCTAAAAATTTCCAAAATTTTGGATATGATTAAATGTAATTTACATTTTTCCATAATTTTAGTCTCCTTAGTTCTTTTGCCTGGCTTATGCAGCAGCCAGGAACCCTGGCTGGATGATACTTTCAGCGATGATGGCATGGTGATCATGAATGGTGAAAATGATGCATCTTACGTCTGGAATATTGCACTGCAACCTGACGGCAAAATTTTAACTGTAGCCTCCGGCCGTATCCACAGATTTAATCCGGATGGCACTCCTGATGAAAGTTTCGGGACTGACGGGATTGCTTTTAGCAACTATTACGACTTTCATAATATTGCCATCGTTTTACAAGATGATGGAAAAATAATTACAGCCGGTTATGACAATAACCTGTATGATTATATGGTAGCCAGATTTAATGCTGATGGGGAATTGGATACTTCATTCGGAGATGCCGGTATTGTAATTGAACATGTAGGAACGATCGATAGATGCAATGGTTTGATATTACAGCCTGATTCCAAGATCATAATTGCAGGTTATTCTGATAATAACTTATCGATGCTGAGATTTAATAATGATGGTACGCTTGATATTACCTTTGGCGAAGGTGGTAAAGTGACAGAGTCTTTTGCCGATAAAACTGTGAAAATAGAGGATGCACTTCTTTTGGGTGATGGTAAAATTATTTTAGCTGGGTCGATATGGATTGAAGGAGTTTTTCATTTCTTATTGTCACGCTTCAATGCAGATGGCACCCTTGATGAAAGTTTTGCAACCGGTGGTTACACAACCACAGGAGTTGACTCCCTATATTACGATGGATATGATGTTGCAATCCAGGAAGATGATAAACTTATTGTTGCTGGTTATATTGGATCTTGGATCGAAGATTTTGGAATGGTACGTTATCATCCTGACGGCTCCATTGATACTGAATTTGGTGAGGACGGTGTTGTAATAACCGATGGTTTTGGAGACGAGGATCAGATCAAAGAGATAACTATTCAACCGGACGGAAAAATAATAGCGGCAGGTTATTTTGAAAATGGAATGTACACGGAATTTGCAGTTGCCCGGTACAATATTGATGGCTCACTTGATAATACTTTTGGCGATGCCGGGAAACTTACTACTGAATTTGGTGGTTATGGAGATCTGGCACTTTCAGTTGAATTACAGCCAGACGGGAAAATTATTGTTGGTGGATCTTATTACAGTGCCACCGAATCGGAAAATGATCTTGTTATGGCCCGTTACATTCCCTCGGCAGTTGTGGGTGTAGAAAATAATTTTTTAACGGATATTACATCAATTTATCCCAACCCAACTGATGGTAATTTAATTTTTGATATTAATACTGAATTAATCAATCAGCCCATTGCAATTTATAATATTACCGGAAACCTTATTTACAGGGAAATTATAAACTGTAATGAAAAGTGCCAGATCGATGTTTCACATATTTTACCGGGCACATACTTTATTTCTGTTGAATCGAGTACTGCAAGTTTGAAACTGCAATTTGTTAAACAGTAAAAAAATCTATGTTATGTGAGGTCATACACTAAAATTTTCTTTCTTGTTCTGCATTTGCATACAGGGAACAATTATATTACAAATCATTGCTTTTCAGGAGTTAGCAAATAACTATAGCTTTAATAACAATTAAAGCAATTTATATCATTCCACCTCAGAAAGTTCTTCCTCAACTGCTTCCACAATATCCTTTTCCACTTTCAGATTTTTAATGATAAATATCTGCCTGTCGGGAGTATTTTTTCCCATATAATATTCCAATGTACTTTGTATGGATTGTTCTTTTCCAATAATTACCGGATCCAAACGTATCTGTTCTCCGATAAAACCGGAAAATTCATCCGGACTAATTTCTCCCAATCCCTTAAACCTTGTAATTTCGGGTTTAGCTCCCAGCTTGTTCATCGCATTTTGTTTTTCATCTGCGGAATAACAATAAATAGTTTCCTTTTTATTTCTTACCCTGAATAATGGAGTTTGTAAAATAAATACATGTCCGTTTTTTACAAGATCGGGAAAAAATTGCAAGAAAAAGGTAAGTAATAATAATCGAATATGCATTCCATCCACATCGGCATCTGTTGCTACAACAATTTTATTATATCGCAAGCCTTCAATACCATCTTCTATATTTAATGCGTGTTGCAATAAATTAAATTCTTCGTTTTCATACACTACCTTTTTTGTGAGTCCGTACACATTCAAAGGTTTTCCTTTTAAGGAGAAAACAGCCTGTGTGCCTACATCCCTGGCTTTTGTTATAGAACCGGATGCACTGTCACCCTCTGTTATAAAAAGTGTGGATTCCAGTGCTTTTTCACTTTTATCTTCCCCGTAATGAAATCTGCAATCGCGCAATTTTTTGTTGTGAAGATTTGCTTTTTTTGCGCGTTCATTGGCAAGTTTTTTAATTCCCGCTATCTCTTTGCGCTCTCTTTCATTTTGTAAAATACGTTTTAATAAAGCATCGGCTGTTGCAGGATTTCTATGCAAATAATCATCCAGTGCTTTTTTAAGAAAATCGTTGATGAAAGTTCTTACCGCAATTCCATCGGGAGCAATATTAATGGAACCCAATTTTGTTTTTGTCTGCGATTCGAACACAGGTTCCTGCACGCGAATTGCAATGGCCGCAACAATGGCCTGACGAATATCCGTTGCATCAAAATCCTTCTTATAAAACTCTCTTATCGTTTTTACTACGGCTTCTCTGAAAGCAGCCTGGTGTGTTCCTCCTTGTGTGGTATATTGTCCGTTGACAAAGCTGTAATACTCTTCCCCATATTCATTTCCATGCGACATGGCAACTTCAATATCATCTCCTTTTAAATGGATGATGGGATATCGCAATTCCTCTTCGTTCGTTTTTCTTTTTAAAAGATCCAACAAACCATTTTGCGAATAATATTTATTGCCATTGAAATTAATTGTTAATCCTGCATTCAGATAAACATAATTCCACAAAAGATTATCGAGATATTCGGGAATAAAATGAAAATTTTTAAAGATGGTATTATCGGGAACAAAGGTTACCAAAGTACCATCCTTATCATCTGTTTTTTGAATGGAATTATCTTTATTTAAAACACCTTTTTCAAATTCCGCCATTTTTGACTTCCCTTCCCGGAAAGCCTGCACTTTAAAATAATGACTCAACGCGTTCACCGCTTTTGTTCCAACTCCGTTCAAACCCACTGATTTTTGAAAGGCAGCAGTGTCGTATTTCGCTCCGGTATTCATCACACTTACGCATTCTATCACCTTCCCCAGTGGAATTCCACGGCCAAAATCGCGAACGGTCACGATATTATTTTTGATCTCGATATCGATCTTTTTACCGTAACCCATCATAAATTCGTCGATGGAGTTGTCGATAACCTCCTTCACCAAAACGTAAATTCCATCATCCGGCGCAGACCCGTCTCCCAGTTTGCCTATATACATTCCGGGACGCATGCGCATATGCTCTATCCAGTTGAGGGTCCGGACGTGCTCTTCGGAATAATTGTAATTAGTATTAGCCATGCTGCGAAAGTAAATTAATTTCCATTTTGTTTAACTACCAGATATACACATATTAAAATAGAAAAAGGTCGGCAGTTAGCCAACCTTTTTCAGAAACATATTTATTTTATAATAATTCATTCGCCAGATTCGCCAACTCACTTCTCTCCCCTTTTTGTAATGTAATTACAGAACACATCGGATGATTTTTAATTTTATCAATTAAATAACTCAATCCGTTGCTGTGTGAGTCGAGATATGGTGTGTCAATTTGATTTATATCTCCGGTGAAAATGATCTTTGTATTTTCTCCGGCTCTGGTGATAATGGTCTTAACCTCAAGCGGAGTAAGGTTTTGCGCCTCATCAATGATGAAGAAAATATTGGAAATACTTCTACCGCGAATGTAGGCCAACGGTTGTATCACCAGTTTTTCCTGCTCAATCATTCCCGCGATCGCTTTGTATTCCGGATCATTTAATTCAAATTGATTCTGTATCATTTTCAAATTATCCCAAAGCGGTTCCATATAAGGATTCAACTTCGATTTAATATCGCCGGGTAAATAGCCAATATCTTTATTATTCAACGGGATGATCGGACGCGCTAAAAATATTTGTTTGTAATTTCTCCTTTGTTCCAATGCGCTTGCAAGAGCTAATAATGTCTTACCGGTTCCGCTTTGTCCCTGTAATGCAATAAGTTTTATTTCAGGATTAAGCAACACATTTAATGCAAAAACCTGTTCGGCATTTCTTGGTTTAATTCCGTAGGCTGTTGATTTATTAATGTGTTCAAAAACCTGGTCTACTGAGTTATAACTTGCAAGAACAGAACTGCTTCCATTTTTTAATATAAAACACTGATTTGCAAATGGTTCCTGCTTTAGAATCTCTTTAAATCCGATGGAGCCTTCGCTGTATATTTTATCTATATTTTCGTGATCAATACCTTCAATTGTTTCGATAGGTTCTTTCAGAAAATCGGGATCGGCAATTTTATCATTTTTATAATCTTCGGCATGTAATCCTAATGATTTAGCCTTTAATCGCAGGTTGATATCTTTGGAAACCAAAACAACCTTATAATCAGGATGTTTATGCATCACTACTAAAGCCGTATTCAATATTTTATGATCCGGTTTTTCTTCTCCGAAGATCTCTTCCGCATTCACACCATTGTGCTCATACATCATAACGATCATCCTTCCGGGACCTCGGTCATGAATTTGTCTCCATTCCTGTAAGGTGTCTTCCTTGGATTTAATGTCCAAAAAACGAATGAATTCGCGCGCTTCAAAATTGATGGTCTCATTTCCCTTTTTGAAGTTGTCGAGTTCCTCCAGCACGGTGATCGGGATGACTACGTCATGTTCTGCGAAATTATTTACGGAATTGTGATCGTGTAAGATTACTGATGTGTCGAGAATGAAAATCTTTTTTTCTTTCTGCACAGTTGCCTTTTTTTTCACCGCCATAGTTAAATATTGAGTCGAAAATACAGGTAACTTCTTTCTGTGCAAGGTAGGGATGTAAACAAAATTGTGGATAAATGTACCAATTTGGATACAATGTAGAAGAAAATATAATTTGGATGGGAATGCCGGGGAGACGGAAAGAGCGGTAAGGAATCGGGAAGTAACTTACCGAAACCTTTCCGCTCTCACCGTCTTACCGGCAAAAAAAAACATGCAACTACTACGATTTAAATCCTATACTTGTTCTTAATATTTCTTGTTGATGGTTATTAGGGCCACGAAGACACTAAGACACAAAGGTTACTCGAAGAAATACAATTAAAATTAGGTTGGAATTTATACAAATAAATAAGTTCCCCTTTGTGAAACCTTCGAGTCTTAGTGTCTTCGTGGCAAAAAAAACGGTTTATAATTGGCCTACTTAAATTCTGAAGCCTTTCTTAATACTTCCTCAAAAAATAAAAGATTATCTTTCCTTTCCTCTGTAGAAGTATTTAATAAATCAGAAATAATATCATTCATCTTTTTATATTCATTATCCAGTTTCCCTTTATCAAAATACAATCGCCCTGTTCTACGGATAGCGAAATCGGAAATATTATTTGTCATCTCATGTTCCATTGAATATCGTATTTCTGCATGCAACAAACTATCTTCCTTCACTTCTAATTTCTGGAAATCATTAAATGCTATCTCTATTATTTTATCCGTATCCGAACCATAATTATTTACTAGATAAATCACATCCTCCATACTAAAATTTATCTGTGAGGCCTCCCCTGCTTTGCGGTGAATATATTCGTCAATAGGAATATTTATCAGCGAACCATTTAATGGAATGTTTGCAGTTTTGCACTTAGCATACTTTGTGTGATTAATCTTTTCAATATCTCGCACGATTTTATTCACCACTTTCTCCGCCATCATTCGGTAACCTGTTAGTTTACCACCTGCAATAGATATCAATCCCGAATCCGCAATAAATATTTCATCCTTGCGCGAAAGTTCGGAGGGTGATTTACCGGCCTCGTGAATCAATGGTCGCAACCCGGCCCAGGAAGAAATAATATCTTTCGGTTGGAGAGCTGCATCCGGAAAAATATTATTTACTGCCTTTAATAAATATGCTGCATCCTGTGCTGTTACTTCAATAATATTTTTATCACCCGAATAACTTGTATCCGTGGTTCCGATATAAATACTATTATTTCTCGGAATAACGAATATCATTCTGTTATCTCCAACCACATCAAAATAAACAGCCTGACGCACAGGTAATCTGTTTTTATTTATTACGATGTGCACTCCCTTTGTTAAATGCAAACTCTTTTTATCTGGCGCAGGATCCTTTAAGCGAATTTCATCCACCCAGGGGCCGGTGGCATTAATTATTTTGGTGGCAGTTGCAGTGTATATCTTATTTTGCAATGTATCCCGAAATTCAACACCGGTAATTAAATTATTACTTTGTTTGTCGTAAATAAAATTTTCACATAGTGTATAATTTACACTAAGTGCGCCGAAAGCTGCTGCTGTTTTTAATACCTCAATGGTAAGTCTTGCATCATCGGTTTGATATTCTTTATATAAAGCGGAACCTAATAATCCGTTGCTGTTTAACAAGGGTTCTTTTTTTAAGGTTGCACTTTTATCGAGCATTTTATATTTATCATCCTTATTTACTCCCGCTAAAAAATCATACACCCAAAGCGCCATGGAAGTTGTAAATTTTCCCAAGGACCCATTTTTATAAATTGGCAGCAGCATGTCAACAGGTTTAACTAGATGTTTTGCCAGCCTGTGAATTATTGCCCTTTCTCTTCCCACCGAGCGCACCAATCCGAATTCCAGTTGTTTTAAATAGCGCAATCCTCCGTGTATCAGTTTTGTGGATTTAGAAGAGGTTCCCGATGCAAAATCATTTTTTTCCAGCAACAACACCTTCATTCCCCTGTTCGCCGCATCCAAAGCAATTCCCGCCCCCGTAATTCCCCCACCGATAATGATCACATCGAAATGCTCAGAACTCGCTTTGAGCAGATTTTCACTTCTTTTTAATGCGGAAAAATTTTGCATGATTGAATTGTGTTACAAATAAGAGGAATTAATTTTTTTATTAAGAGTTGATTTGCTAACATATTGTTGTGTTGCGGATGGCGAGGCCGGTAAGGCGGTGAGAGCGGTAAGAAAACGGATAGGAAAAAATAAATTGCCGAATATCGAAAAATTGTGCTTGTTTCCCGCAGGGGCCGCAGACCTGCCTGCCAACTGCGTTAGCGTCAGGCAGGGGGGCAGAGCACTTTATAGATAACCGGATGGATCTTCACCTATTTTTTGCAATTAGATAAAATCGAATTATTTAAAAATATTATTAAGCACATCGTACCTCTGCGCCCCCTGCACCCCTGCGATCTCTGCGGGAAACCCCTTTCATCCATACAAAAAATACCTTACCGAACCTTCCCGCCCTCCCCGCCTTCCCGGCCCCTTCATCCACAACACGAATTTCAACATTACACCTTTAACAATTACCTTTGCCCCATGACATTAGAACATTTAAATGATTTAAGAGACAAATTGCTTGTTTTGAGGAGGTTTCTTTAACGTAGATGATAAAATAATTCAGGTTAGCGAGGACGAACAAATTACCCATCAACCCGGTTTCTGGGACATTCCTAAAAATGCAGAGGGTATTTTAAAAAGAATCAAGACCAACAACATCTGGATAAAAGCATATAACGACGCACAACTTGCGGTGGATGACCTCACTGTGCTTTTCGAATTCTGGCAAGCCGGCGAAACCACCGAAGAAGAAGTGGACGAACAACTCGCCAAAACCAGAGAGATACTCGACGAACTCGAATTCAAATCCACCCTCACCGAACCCGAAGATCAGCTCCCTGCAATTCTCACAATAAATTCAGGCGCAGGCGGAACAGAAAGTTGCGATTGGGCCAGCATGCTTTATCGCATGTATAATATGTATTGCAATAAACAGGGATTCAAAGTAACAGAACTCGATTTCCAGGCTGGTGATGTGGCCGGAATTAAAAGTGCATCCCTTCAAATTGACGGCGAATTTGCATATGGATTATTAAAAAGTGAAAATGGAGTGCATCGCCTCGTGCGCATCTCTCCTTTCGATTCCAATGCAAAACGACATACTTCCTTTGCATCCGTTTTTGTTTCCCCATTAATCGACGACACCATCGAAATAAATATCTCCCCCAGCGATCTCGAATGGGATACTTTCCGAAGCGGTGGAGCCGGCGGACAAAACGTAAATAAAGTAGAAACCGCAGTGCGTGTCACCCATAAACCCACCGGAATTGTAGTGGCCTGTCAGGTAAACCGAACCCAGGGTCTCAACCGCGAAATGGCCATGCAAATGCTCCGCTCTAAACTCTACGATCTCGAACTCCAAAAACAACAGGCCGTTAAAGACAAAATCGAAGGCACCAAGAAAAAGATAGAATGGGGAAGCCAGATCCGGAATTATGTTTTGCATCCGTATAAATTAGTGAAAGATGCGAGGACGGGGTATGAATCGGGAAATGCGGATGCGGTGCTCAATGGGGGGCTTGACGAGTTTATTAAGGCGTATCTTTTAATGGATTGACCCGCAATTCAAAATGGGGGGAAAAATTGACAATTGACAATTGGGGAAAAATTGACAATTGACAATTGACAATTGACAATTTGGAATCCTGCTGGGGTGGCAGTTTTATTTTCTGCCCGAAAGTTTAAGAAAAGCGAGAATACAACGTTACGAAATTTGGGCGTATCCCGCTATGGCACTTTTATTAAGCAAAATATCTCTCAGTTCTAGTTAAAGTGCATTTTTCACTCAAACATAATCAAGCGGGTCGGGCTTTACGCTACAAGTCCTCGCCTCGTGCCTCGGCTGTGGGCTTTTCGCTGCAATCCCTTACGCGGGGATTCTCAATTCATTCTCAATATCCAAGCACCAAAAAAATGATGTTTCATATCAATTATATCAGTTTATTCCTGACATTTTTACTATAAAGTATAATTTATTAAAGCAAAAAGTCAATCATTCAATTATGTTTCATATCTTTGTAGTCAGGTTTTTCCTGACAATAACACTATGAAAGGTAAATACACATCAAAACAATCAAACGAACTACTATCCTATTTTAATGGCCAGAATAAGACTTGCTTTGATTATAGAGACGCAATCCGCGCATTGCCTGATGCAAAGGAAAGCACACGGAGAGAGCTGCTTAGCGACATGACAAAACGAGGACTTCTGATGCGACTGAAAGCTGGAGTTTATTGCATCATACCATACGAAGCAAATGCGGAAAATTTTATGCCCGATTGGCATTTAATTACGGGAAACCTAGTGAACGATTCACAATATTATATTGGTTACTATTCCGCCTTACAGATTCATGATCTTATAACGCAACCTTCGTTAAAGGAACAAATTGTTGTTTCAAAACAAATACGACCATCAGAAATAAAAATTAAAAATGTTTCCTTTCAATTTATTTATCATAACGACAAACATTTTTTTGGTGTAAAAAAAATATGGGTTGATAGTTTCCATAAAGTACTTTGTTCAGATTTAGAAAAAACATTTATCGACTGTCTTTTCAAACTTGAATATGCGGGTGGTATCGTGGAAGTAGCAAAAGCAATTTATACTTCAAAAGATAAAATAAACTACGACATACTATTTGATTATGCAAAAAGATTCGATTCTCAAGCAGTAATAAAACGTTTAGGATTTTTGTTGGAATTACTTGATATCCCCGCCTACCTAAAGAAGTCGGGCAAGAATTCAGAAATCATTTGTGATTTACAAAAAATAAAAACAGCTTCTTATGTAGTACTCGATACCGAACTGCCAAAGGTTGGTAAATATAATAGCCGGTGGAGTATTCAGCAAAATTTAGAAACAGACACAATTAAATCTGCTATTTACACATGATCAAGCCAGGAGAAATACAACAAAAGGCTAGAGCGGCAGGCGTTCGCGACCAGCAGATCGAAAAAGATTATATACTTTCATGGATATTAATTGGCATTGCACAACATGAACAACTTTCAAAAGTTATCGTATTTAAAGGAGGAACTGTTTTAAAAAAAATCTATTTTGAAGATTATAGATTTTCAGAGGATTTGGATTTTACCCTGATAAATGATCAAATATCTAATGAACAAATTTTTGAATGGTTCAAGGAAACCTTTGAATATATTAAAGTAGAGACAAATATTTCACTTGAAATCACTGACAAAAACGTACACAAAGATGGTGGCATTAACTTTTATATAAGCTATATTGGTCCGCTTGGTGGGCAAGGAAATAACAAACGAGTAAAAATTGACATTTCGAGAAACGAAAAACTTGTTTTTGTACCTATGATGAAAAATGTTTTCATCGGTTATTCCGACATGGTAGAACATCAACTTTTATGTTATACATTGGAAGAAGTATTAGTAGAAAAATTGCGGTCAGTGATGCAAAGAATGGAAGCACGCGATTTTTACGATATCTGGTATTTATTTGAACACCACAAAATGGATATTGGGTTTTATTTAAATGAACTCGAAACAAAGTGTAAAAACAAAGGATTAAATTACAAAGATTTTCCAAAGAAATTAGCAGAACGATTACCACACTATAAAGCACGTTGGCAAAGTTCATTGAAGGAACAAATAAAAGATCTGCCCAGCTTTGATCAAGTGGAAAGAGAAGTGCTAAGGCATTTAAAGAATTTGAAATAAACAACAAGCCTCAATTTATTAATTGAATTAATTCATATTGGGCGGCTCAAATTACAATAAGAATTTTGATCCTCAATAATAGTTTACGGAGCTGAGGGCGGGCCTCAGCATGTGGCTTTACCCCGAATAAGAAAATTTATAATAGCAATCTGTGTTCATGATTAAACTAATTTTCTATTCGGTGCTTATGTCCCTTATGCGCCGCCACATCATAGCTAAAGCTCCAATGTTAGCGGAATTTGAGCGAAAATAAGCGCCATCATAATGTAAAATAATATTTTGATCTTAAATCAGATTTTAAATCGAAGGATAAATTACCAATTGAAAAGGCGCCTTTTTCGCTCCGGGTGGCAAGCATTAGGGACATAAAGCTGGATGCTGCAGCCCTTGACTTTTGGCGCCACCTTTTGGTTAAGCAAAAGGTGGCAAACTTGATGAAAACGCGATTTATGAAAACGGAGCCGGATCTTGATATTTAAATAAATAATTACATTTTTATTGAAACTCAGATGGTATTAGTATTATTATTGTTCCGCAAAAATTTAATTTGAAATAAACAAATCAATTAAATGTAACTAATAATTGTAATTCTGATGATCGTATCAAAATACACCCCTGACAAAAGAACCCCTATCCAATGGGCATCTGGCACCAGCACCGAAATTTTTATATTTCCTGCCGATGCAAGTTTTGCCGCACGCAATTTTTTATTCCGCATCAGCACCGCAACCGTGGAAGCCGACGAATCTGT
>JBGAWP010000056.1:0-28120 GCA_044227505.1 Chitinophagales bacterium
AGGGGCATTTGCGAAAGTAAAATACAAGCCAGCATTTTTCTGGAATTTCATTTCCGACTTGTCCGAATTATTTGTTAAACATAAGCCTGAAAAAGCATTTCAGTTATTGGCGATTAAAACAATTAAAGAATAGTATGTCAATCAAATCAGAACTTTTAAGATTTCGCAGTTTAATTTATCGCAGATTATATCTCAGTAAAAAGGAGGAAAAAAATGTAACAGACCGATTCCACTCCTTGTTTTACGACTCCTTTTTATTTGATAAAACTTGGAGTGAATCCACATGGTTTGGAACACATATTAAAAAGTGTCCATTTGACACCTGGATGTATCAGGAAATTTTATATGAAATAAAACCGGATATCATAATTGAATGCGGTACTTACAAAGGTGGTTCCGCGTATTTCCTTGCAACATTATGCGACCTTTTAAATAAGGGAAGAATAGTTACCATTGATATCGAAGATCATCCAAACAAACCACAACACAGCAGGATCAAATATTTCACAGGGTCGACACTCGATTCCGAAATTATTAACAGAGTAGAGCATGAAATAAATGGAGCTGAAACTGTTTTGGTTATTTTAGATGATGATCACACCTGCGATCACGTTTTTAATGAAATGCAGGTATATTCTAAATATGTAACCAAAGGCAGTTATATGTTAGTTGAGGATTCCAATATCAATGGTCATCCGGTGTTTCCGGAATTTGGACCTGGTCCCTATGAGGCAATTGAAAAATTTATGAAAAACAACTCTGATTTTTTAATTGATAAATCGAAGGAGAAATTTTATGTCACCTTTAATCCTAATGGTTATTTGAAGAAAATTCATTAAAATTTCACAATGGATTGACCAGCCAAATATCCATTATTTATATTAATAATCGATATTTGATATACACCTGGAACAAGATTTCCAATATTAATTGTTGTTTTTAGTTTACCTCCTAAATTAATGTTTTGAGTGTATATCACTGTTCCTTGAATATCCGTAATTTGAATTATTGAATTTTCAACTTGAACACCCCACTCCACCCACAAAACCTCTCCAGCCGGATTCGGATACACTTTCAAATCAGCTATTGCCTCCTCATTTATTACCCCAACCGGAAATTGTTTGCATTCAATAAATTCTATACAATCCATAATGATTAAATTATCCATCGACCCATTTAAACTTTGATTTTCGGCAAAACAACCTGAAATACAATCTATCTCTTGTCCAATTTCAAGAAATGTAAGGGAAATAGGATCATCCGGGAAAACTAAATAATCAGGAAGCAGTACATCATCTAATCTTAATGTTACGGTATCATTATCCCAGGTTATAGTTACACAATACCATTCTCCTTCATTAATTGTTGCCGGAATTATACCGCCCAGATTGTTGATGGCTATTTCAAAAGCATCAGAGGATTTTTCGTAAGATATTGCAAAGGCATGTTCAACACCGGCAGCTGTGCCGGCAATAAATGTATTTGTCGGGGATGTGCCTGTTGTGTTAAATGCATTTAATTTAAAATTGTAGGAGATGGTAAATTCATTCAAACCATTTAATGCGGAAACGGGAATATCGATATAATCATCATCATTATATCCAATTTCGAGATAACCGGGATCCACATTTGCTGCGCCATTTACAATGCCATGATTCTCATTACCTGAATAATCGTTCACATTTGTTTCAAAAGGATATAACAACATGGTATCGCATGGAGCAAAATAAGGCTGACAACTTGCTTCAGGGTAAACGCAAGGATATATACTGAAATTATCAATATTGCCATTTAAACATTGATTCGTTGCAAAACATCCTGCAGGACAATCTAATTCCTGTCCCATTTGTAAAAATGAAATTTCAAGAAGCTCATCACTCATTTCAATTGTTTCTACCGGAACTCCGTCAATATATACTGTAACCTCTGAACCATCCCGTATCAATTGTAAACAATACCAGGTTAATTCGTTTAAGGTAATATTAAATATATCACCAGTACCTTTTAATGCAACAACTATTGCATTGATCGATTTTTCATAAGAAATTGCAAATTCACTTTCGTCTGCAGCGCTTGCGCCTGCAATTAAAGTATTTGTTGGAGATGCCCCGCTCAAATTAAAATCTGTAATCCGAAAATCAAACTGAATGGTAAAATCACCTAAACCATCTAAAACTTCAGATGGGATATCAAGATAATCATCATCGTTATATCCGATATTAAGATATTCTCCTGTTATAGTTGCTCCTCCCATTAATACAGGGTCAAAATCGTTTCCCGAATTATCTTCAATTTCCCACGTGATAGGATAAGATACTGTTGGCAAACAGGGTTGTCCTTGTAAAAAAATAGTTAATGTTAAACATGGAATAAGGAGGAGTGACTTTTTCATATTAGATGGGTTATAATGAATACCTATTAATTTGATTTGATAAAGTTTTCGGACCAATTATTATTACCATCACGTATCACAATTAAATACATTCCTGAAATAAATTCTCCGATATTTATTGTATGAAATTCCTGATATACATTCTGGGTTAAAATAATTTTTCCTGTAATATCATAAATAGAGATCACGCCATTTTCGGTAACACCCGGAATTTGAACCGTAATAAATTGTGTTGCTGGATTTGGATACAGCTTTATCCTGCTTTCTGTAATATTATCCTCAACTGCTACAAAATCACACCTATCCGTCACGAATTCCGTTGCACCTTCATCCTTATACCGCTGCATGTATTCCTGATAATAGATATTTACCGTTGTTGAATCGTGAATAACAAGGGAATTCTCATCATTGCGCGAATTTGCACTGGAACTCCAGTTGTGTGAACCTGTCCATACCAACGGATCCGATTGCGAACAATTTGCATCAACAATTAAATATTTGTGATGCAATAAATTAGAACCTGAATAATTAAAAAAACGATCGCCAAGTGCATCTTCCAAAACATTTACAGCAGTTGAATCACTCGCATCTGTTTGATCCCAGATACCCGATGCAAAAACGCCGCGGTCAAATACCGCATCCTCAATTGCATAACTTATGCTGAAACGCGTAAGAGAAAATACGGCAAAATGCATATCGAAATCTGCAGTATTTATTTTTTCAATTAAACGAGTTTCGGGTTCATCACTCGGAGAAAAATAAAGTTCAACTCTTTTTCCTCCGATAATAAATTCGTGTGGTGTATTATTTGTTTTATCGGGACCGAAATTACCTGCAAACATTTCATCAAATTCAGCCTTGTATGCTTTTGATAAACTTTGATCCTGAATTGCAATGATATTTTGTTTGTCCACTTTTATCTGATCATCCGTATAATTCATCGAACCTGTAATTACCCAAGGTTCATCGGGATCCGTTGAAACTGCATCAATAATAATAAATTTATTATGCATAATTCCGTAAAATGCACCATCCGCATTTGTTGAACCATCGGGTGGCGATTTTTTCTTTTTTCCAACCCCAATAATGATCGAATTATAGGTAAAATCATCCACACCGCTATCACAAATTACACGAACATCCACCCCTCTTGCATAAGCATCGTTTATTGCAGTAATGATATTATTGATATTGTCGATATTATAAATACAAATATCAACGGAATATAAAGCGTGATCCAGGATATTAATAATTGTATCATCCATACTGCCATTTACAAAAACAGCATTTGTTCCTGTGGAAACACTATTGTCAACAGTATTATTAAACCAAACTTTAATTTGTCCCGTTGAATTAGAGGCAGTTGCCATTGCAGCAATTGCAGAATATGATGTATCATTTGTAATACTTACACTGGCAGCTTTAACATAATAAATTGTTCCTGCGGTTAATCCCGTTAAATTTAAGGCATGGGTAGTTGTCATTGTTGCATCATTTGCAACTGAACCTAATGCTGTTGTTAAACCGTAATAAATAATTGTATTACCATCATTTACCGTATTGAAATTTACCGTAAATGAACTTGTTGTTATTGCAGTTTGAGTGAGTGTGCTGGATATAACCGGCGGATTTCCACCTGTTGAAATATCGGATAGGTCGCGGGGTAATAATTGATATCCACCGGTTCCGCCAGGTGCAAACTGACTCATAATTCCGGTAACACTCACTTCCTCAACCGGAATTGGAGTTCCATCAATATTTGTTGTTGTTACAACGCGCACTTCAGCAGTTCCCGCAGCATCAGTAATATCATAATTGGTTCCTGAACCTGCGGTGGAAAAAGTGCCTGCATCTGTGAACAATGCTGCATTCACCCGAACAAGTTTTGCTTCATAACCTTCAACATATCCAGAAATACAGGTAACGTCAGTAGGTGATGGCAAGGGATTACCTGAATTCAACACGGTAGCCGAAGTTGCGGTTGATATTTCTAAAAGTCCATTATAATTGAATAAGGGGCCGGTAACCTGAATGGAATCTCCCCGTAAAACCACATCCAAAATAGTTGGAGCATAAGCTGCAATATTTCCGGTATTATCCTGGAGGTAGCGTATATCTCCTAATTCAGAACCGTTAAGCACAAGGCCTTTCACAGTAACCACTGTGCCGGCAGGTAATGCACGAGCCTCAGCAATAGTGATCTGCGCGATTGAAATCCTGCCGATGCAAACAAGCATCAAAATGGAAAGTATTATTTTTTTCATAAAATTAAAAGTCAGCAAAGATACTTGTTTATGAACATGCGCTGTGTTCAGGTGAGGTTATTTTCATATTAATATATGATATTGCAATGTGTTCATCCTATTTTTTTAAATAATACCGGTTTTGAAGGGGCAGCATCCATTTCAAACGAGGCGATCTGCAGGTTCAAGAGGTAGATTCCATCTTGCACAGTATCAGGAACATAGATGAGCTCAGTGATAGTTGCATCTTTTCTCGGAAAGGCAGGGTAGTTCCAAAAGGCATGATGCGCAGCCAGTTTTCCTCCGTCTTCTTCGCGATCAACTGAAGGAAGGTCCACCAATAAATGTTTTATTCCAGAATTACACAGAAAACCGGCGGCTTCCACGTCCAGATAAGGCGGATTTGTCTTGTTGTAATCTCTGACCAATTTATCAGTGGAATTTGGAGAGGTTCTGATAATAATTGCCTCAATATCATTTGTAAATGTGCCTTCCAGTTGTTTTTTTAAAATGATAAGATCTTCATTTTCAGCTAATTGTGGTACCAGGGTTATTAGTTGAGCTAAAAAATGAAATTTAGTAAGGGCAGCATTTACTGTAAGCTCAGTATCTGCTATATGCCCATAACATTCAGTGTGAGTGCCATTTCCATGCGGATTCAGAAAAACATTTTTATAATTTAAAAGACCACCTTTTTTAATATCACCAATAAAATCCCCGGCAACAAATGCCTCCATTCTGAATGGCGGTGCATAATAACAGTTCAACTGTTCACCCTCATGTAATGATATTGATATATCTATTGGTTGTTGAAGGTCGAAATTATGTCCTTTGTAAGTAGCTAACATCATATAAAAAGTATAAAATCGAAATATAAGCCCCTTTTGTTTCTTTTGAAAATACTTACTTTTGTTGTTATGATTAAATCAGCCATGAAAACAGGTTCCATATTTTTATTAGGATTGGGGTTTCTTCTGAGTGCATGCGTAAAGGATGAGGAAGGATATAGCGAATTTATTCAAAATTACCTTGATGAAATAACCTATCTGGATACCGTTTCAGTTGATCTGGATGTGCCGTGCTCTACCCCGCAGGATATGATACTCTATTACACCTACGACGACAGTTTTACGGAATTTGAATGTAATGATAATGATGAGGATGGATATGAGGTTATCGCTTTTGATGAAGATGATGATATCTATTTATACCTGACCTTTAAGAACAGGCCGGTTCCTGGAAAATATGTTACGGATTATTTTTACGGCAATGCCCCTAGCACCGATACTAAAGTGGTAATGGAATATTTTACCCCTGCTGAAGACTTTCTGACCCTTGACGGGGACACCATTTATGTGGAAAAAATTTCAGGCGGAGTATTTGTTTTTTCATTTTGTGATGTGCAGATCGATGCCGGATGGGGTGGATATTATGCCAGCGGAAATTTTGAAGTTGCTCTTGCCGACTACGAATAAGACTTCTACAACAATTAAGCAGATGCTTCCCGTCATTACCTTTCTTTTATATTAAGTAGTTTTGCAGGGTCATGCAAAAAGGATCTGTTGCATTTTATACATTGGGCTGTAAACTGAACTACTCAGAAACTTCCACTTTGGGAAGAATGATGGTGGAAGAGGGTTACTCCATTAAACCCTTTCATCAGTCCGCTGATATTTATGTAATTAATACCTGCTCGGTAACGGATAATGCAGATAAAAAATGCAAAAAGGTTGTTAAACAGGCACTCAAAACTGCTCCGGGTGCCTATATCATTATTGTGGGTTGTTATGCGCAGTTAAAACCCGAAGAGATATCCGCTATAGAAGGTGTGGATCTTGTTTTAGGCGCTGCAGAAAAATTTAATCTGGCAAAACATATACTATCAATTTCTGAAGATGATAGAAAATTAAAAAAGAAAAAATATTTTGCAGGAGAAATTGCCGATGTGCAAACATTCAGGTCGGCATATTCTTTTGGTGAACGCACAAGAACATTTTTAAAAGTGCAGGATGGATGTGATTATTCCTGTTCGTTTTGTACCATTCCATTAGCGCGTGGACATAGCAGAAGTAATACAATAGCCAACGTTTTAGAAAATGTTGATCAAATTACAGCTCAGGGAGTTTCTGAAATTGTTTTAACCGGAGTTAATCTTGGTGATTTCGGAAAAAATAACGGAACAGAAAAAACGGAAACTTTTTTTGAACTTATTCAAAATCTGGAATTAACTGAAAATATTAAACGATTCAGAATATCCTCTATTGAACCAAATTTATTGACCAACGAAATAATCAAATTTGTTGCCGGTTCTGAAAAATTTGTTCCGCACTTTCATATTCCATTACAAAGTGGCAGTAATAAAATATTAAAATTAATGCGTCGCCGTTACTTGCGTGAATTATATTCCGATCGCGTAAATTATATTACAAGTTTAATGCCCAATTGTTGTATTGGGGTGGATGTTATTACCGGTTTTCCCGGCGAAACTGCTGAGGATTTTTTAGATACCTATCAGTTTTTAAATCAACTCGATATTTCCTATTTACATGTGTTCACCTATAGCGAAAGAACAGATACTTTGGCAGTGGAAATGGGGGATGTTGTGCCTCAGAAAATCAGAGAAGAACGCACACAACAACTTCGGAATTTATCCGAAAAAAAGAGAAGATATTTTTATGAACAATTTGTTGGAACCATTCGCCCGGTGCTTTTTGAGGAAGAAACCGATGGTGAATATATGTATGGTTTTACCGATAATTATATAAAAGTGAAAACACATTACGATCCCTTACTGGTAAATGAAATTGTTATGGTAAAACTTTTAGGAATAAATGCCGAAGGAGTAATGGATGCAGAAGAAATTGTGCAAACAACAACCATTTTAGCATAAACTTAATTAAATAATATAAGGATAGAAATAACAGATTATAAACGCAAAAATACAGAATGGTTTTACTACGATCTTACGCAACAATTGCAGAATTATTTAATGCTATTTTTAATACTCATTGGAAATTTCCGGTTTTTTCTTTTGGATTTTTTGTTGGCATGGCCTTTTTAGCCGCCGGATATATTTTATATATCGAATTAAAAAGAAAAGAGAAAGAAGGATTGTTATTCCCGATAAAAGAAAAACGGATAGTTGGTGCACCGGCATCCACTTCCGAATTAATATTTAACGGAATTGTTGGATATATCATAGGATTTAAAATAGGAGGAATGATAACTTCCTGGGATGCATTTAATGATAATCCACCCCAATTTATTTTTTCGCTCGAGGGCAATATTATTTTTGGTCTGCTCGGTGCTGCTGGTTTGGTTTATTTAAAATACAGAGAAAAGAAAAGTCAGCAATTGCCAAAACCGGAAGAAAAAACATTCGACATCTTTCCACATGAAAGGTTGGGTGATATTGTAATGATCGCTGCAATATTTGGAATTTTAGGAGCAAAAATATTTTCCAATTTTGAAGAGCCTGATGGATGGAGAGATTTTTTCAAAGATCCATTAGGTAATTTTTTCAGCGGTCTTACTATATATGGAGGATTAATACTTGGAGCCATTGCCGTAATAGTATTTGCACGCAAAAAAAAGATCAGTGTAATGCATTTAGGAGATGCAGTTGCCCCCGCATTAATTTTAGCATACGCAGTAGGAAGATTGGGTTGTCAGGTTTCCGGTGATGGAGACTGGGGAATTTTAAACAGTGCGTATATTTCGCAACCAGATGGTTCTGTTACAATAGCTGCTCCCGGCGAATTTGAAAAAGTATTGCAGGAAAATGCAAATTACTATATTGGTGAATTTGGCTCAGTGGAAGAGGTTCCGCATAAAGAATTTACTGCAAACTGGTTACCCCGTTCATTGGTAGCACAAAATTATGCGCATAATGTAAACGGGGAAGGTACCTATATAGAAGGTTGCACAAATGATTGGTGCGGACAATTACCGGTGGCAGTTTTTCCAACTCCTATTTATGAGATCGCAATGTCATTGTTGATTTTTGCTTTTTTATGGTTTATTCGCAAACGAATTAAAATTCCGGGGATGCTTTTGGCAATTTATGTGATAGGTGCCGGCGTGGAAAGATATTTTATTGAAAAGATAAGAGTAAATAATATGCTGGAATTTATGGGTATCCATGCAACTCAGGCTACCTTTATTTCCATAATTTTTGTTACTTTCGGCTTGGGAATGATGTTCGTGTTATGGCGAGCGTCAAAACGCACACCCTGATTATAATTTTTTCTCCCATTATCGGTTCCTTTGTTGACAAGTAAGGTCATATTTGAGTCATTTTTAAACCTGCGTCAACTTGAAAATTTTATTGTAAATCATAAATTATTTGTAAGTTTACTTGTAACTTTAGAGATTAATTAAAAACGACCATTAATGAAACCAACTTTACGCTCCTTTCTCCGTGTAACATTATTGACCCTAGGATTGACATTTCTAAATAATTTTGTTTCCGCTCAGCTCACTGTAGATGATTCAGCTACACCCGAAGAATTGGTTACTTCCCTGGTTGGTGAAGGTGTTACCGTGTCTGATATTACCATGGATTGTCCCTCCGGTGCTTATGGATTTTTCGAATGTGTGGATTGCAATGTGGGAATAGGAAGCGGAATTTTACTTACCAGCGGAACAGCATCACTCGCTGTTGGACCAAATAATACTTCTTCAGCAACAGGTGATAATGGTGCTCCTGGCGATCCGGATCTTGACGATATTCCTGGAATTCTCGGAACAAATGACGCATGTGTGCTTGAATTTGACCTTACAGTTACCTCCGACACTATTCGTTTTAACTATTCCTTTGGTTCTGAAGAATATCTTGAATTCGTTGGTTCATTTAACGATGCATTCGCGTTTTATATAAGCGGTCCTGGCATAGTTGGAACTGAAAATATTGCGTTGATCCCCGGAACTGCAACAGCTGTTTCCATCAATAATGTTAACACAGGATCCTATCCAGAGTATTATGTTGTGAATGGAGATGGATTCACCGCGCCATATAATACAGATGATTATTATATACAATACGATGGTTTTACCACGGTTTTGGAAGCAAAACGCAATGTGATCCCTTGTGAGACCTACCATCTGAAAATGGCAATTGCCGACGACCTAGACTGGGCCTACGATTCAGGTGTATTCATTGAAGCTGGGTCTTTGTCAAGTCCGGGAGTTACACTTAACTATGAAACTGAAATTGAAGGTTATCCAGATATCATTGAAGGCTGTAATGAAGGTTTGCTTACTTTCGCTTTGTCATTTGCGCCAATTGATACTTTCACAGTAAATCTGGAAGTTACCGGAACTGCAACAATGACCATTGATTACGAGGCATTTGAAACAGAACTCGTTTTTTTACCGGGTGATACCCTGATAGAAATTCCAATTATTGCTCCGGAAGATGGAATTGATGAAGGAATGGAAACAATTATCATTTCTGTGGATCTTGGCTGTATTGCCGGTGTTGGCGATAGTCTTGTAATAAATGTTTGGGATGCATTGCCACTTACTGTTGCGAACGATACTATGATCTGCCCTGATGATGTGGCATTTCTTTTTGTAAGTGGAGCCAATACCTATTCATGGACACCAACCGGAACACTTAGCGATCCCACTGCTGACTTCACGGAGGCATATCCTACGGAACCAACTACCTATACGGTGGAAGGAACTCTGGCATCTTGTGTAAATACTGCCGAAGTTTTTGTTGATATACAATCACCTTCTGCAGATGCAGGTTCCGATACAACAATATTTTATGGAGAAACTGCATTCCTGGATGCAAGTGGTGGAGTGGAATATTCCTGGTCTCCATCTACAGGATTGAGTGATCCGAACAGCGAAAACCCCCTCGCCACACCTGAAAGTACAACAACTTATACTGTAACTGTAACAACAGCCATCGGTTGCGAATTTACCGATGAAGTAACAGTTTTTGTAAGTACTGATGCAATGGTTGGTGTTCCTAATGCCTTTTCTCCAAACGAGGATGGTATTAATGATGGTTTTACCATTATAGTAAGGGGACAACTCGCATCCTATCATTTGCAAGTGTTTAACAGATGGGGTGAGGAGATATTTTTAAGTAACGATTTTACTAATTCATGGAATGGCAGCATCGAAGGTGAAGCACAACCCATGGGTTCTTATGTATATGTTTTAAATTATACTGACCTCAACGGAGAAAGTTTTATGCAACAAGGAAACTTTACTTTAGTGAGATAAAAAATATTGCCGGATGTATTTATCTGTCCGGAATAGCAATATCTTGATTGATTTTAATTTTTAAGGTCATTCAGGATGAATCAGGGAAATAAATAGTGTGAAAATGAAACCAATTTTTAGCAAACTCCTCAACGCTGCAACTTTGGCAATTTGCATCGTGTTTGTAAACGCACAACTATCAGCCCAAATTGTAATTGATGATACGGCAACGCCGGAAGAATTAGTAGAATCGCTGGTAGGAACCGGAGTTACTGTTTCCGGGGTTACCATGGATTGCCCGACAGGAGCGTTTGGATTTTTTGAATGTGTTGATTGCAATGTGGGGATAGACAGCGGAATTATTTTAACAAGCGGCTCAGCTGATCTTGCCGTGGGTCCTAATAATAGCTCCGGCTCAACCGGTGGAGCCGGAACACCCGGAGATCCAGACCTGGACGCTATTCCAGGTGTACTCGGCACTTATGATGCTTGTGTGTTGGAATTTGATATAACTGTTACTTCTGATACCATTCGATTTAATTACTCTTTTGGTTCGGAAGAATATTTAGAATTCGTTGGCTCCTTTAACGATGTGTTCGCATTTTATATCAGCGGACCTGGAATTGTTGGAACGGAAAATCTTGCAATCATTCCGGGAACAGCAACACCGGTATCCATCAACAATGTAAATAATGTTTCCAATCCAAGTTATTATAACATTAATGGAACAGGATGGGATCTTCCTTATAGTGCCGATGATTATTATATTCAATATGATGGATTTACAACTGTTCTTGAAGCAAAAAGAAATGTGATTCCCTGTGAGACCTATCACCTGAAAATGGCCATTGCCGACGATCTTGACTGGGCGTTGGACTCAGGAGTGTTTATTGAAGCTGGTTCATTAACAAGTCCCGCAGTTAGTCTTTCCTATGAAACTCAGATTGACGGTTATACCGATATAATTGAAGGTTGCAACGATGGTGAGGTTACCTTCGTTTTATCCTTTGCACCCGTAGATACCTTCACCGTAACTATGGTAATTGAAGGTACTGCGGATAATGGAACCGATTATACTGACATACCCGCTGATCTGATATTCTATCCCGGTGACACAATGATCACCATAACAATTGATGCTATTGAAGATGCTTTGGCAGAAGGTATGGAAACAATTACTATCTATGTTGACCTTGGTTGTGCTTCCGGTGTTAGCGATACACTTACAATAAATGTGTACGATGCACTTCCCCTTGTAGTTTCACCCGATACAACCATTTGCCCGGGAGGAGTAGCAGTGCTGACGGTCAGCGGCGGGGATAGTTATGCCTGGACCCCGGCTGAAACATTGAGTGATCCGGCAGATGATTACACTGAGGCCTATCCTACGGAACCAACGGTTTATACCGTGATCGCCACACGTTTTGCCTGTGTGAATTCTGAAACAGTATTTGTAGATATTTATCCAAATACTGCTTATGCCGGAAACGATACACTGATCTACTTTGGCGAAACCGCCTATTTGGATGCCGATGGAGGAGTAAGTTATGTTTGGACACCTGAAACCGGTTTAAATGACCCTAATATTGAAAATCCGATCGCCGAACCGGAAATTTCCACAATATATACAGTTACAGTAACCACGGATATCGGATGCATTTTTACTGATGAAATGGAAGTGGTTGTTGTTCAGCCTCAGGCTGTTGTGATTCCAAATGCCTTTACACCGAATGGTGACGGATTAAATGATTTATTGCATATTTCCACCTTTGTGAATGTGGATTTAAATTCATTTTGTATTTTTAACCGTTGGGGGCAAAAAATATTCGAAACAAGCGATATTTTAGCCGGATGGGATGGCAAGTTCAATAATAGTGATCAGGAAATAGGAGCATATATGTATATATTTGTGGGGACTGATGAAGAAAATAATGAAATCATAAATAAAGGAACAATTACATTACTCAGATAATTATAAAACAATAACCAATGATGAAGATTTACAAAATCGCGTTTTTTGCAGCTTTCATGGCTGTTGGTGTATTAAGGGCTCAGGACGTTCACTTCTCACAGTATAACGCCGCTCCTCTTGCATTAAATCCGGCACTAACTGGGGTTAACTCTTGTGACTGGAGAGCAGGATTAACATACCGCAACCAATGGAATAGTGTTACAACTCCTTATGTAACCTACGAAGCTTTTTTTGACATGCCTATTGTTAAAAATATTGGTGCCGCAAGTAAATTAACAGGGGGATTATTATTATACAACGATGTTTCCGGCGACGGAAACCTGACCAACCTGAGCATCATGGGTTCCACAGCTTTTGTGCTTGGTCTTGGTGGTCGCACCGATCATAACCTATCTCTGGGCTTACAAGGTGGTTTAATGCAAAAATCGTTGGATTTTAATGCATTAAAATGGCCAAATCAATGGGACGGTGACGAATTTAACCAAACTTACCTTTCGTACGAACCTTATCTCGGTGATAATATATCCAAATTTAATATGAGCACCGGTTTAGCATACCATAATGTTGTTTCTAAAAAATTTAATGTAACAGCGGGTTTTGCAATGTTTAATTTAGTGTCTCCCAAAGAAAGTTTTTTACTGGATGAGGAAAATAAATTGGGTGCACGTATGGTTGGTCACTTAAAAGCAGGATTTACTTTTGCTGATAAATACGGATTTATTCCATCAGTATTATACCAAACACAATCTGGTGCACAGGAAATTGTTGTTGGTGCTGATCTTGGTTATTTTTTAAATAACGCAAATTTCCCTGCAACATTTTTTCTTGGAGGACATTATCGTTTAGACGATGCTATGATCGCCGTTATCGGAATGGACTACAAAAATTTCCGTTTCGGAGCAAGTTATGATATTAATACTTCCACTTTACAGGAAGCCAGCAGCGGAAAAGGCGGATTCGAAATATCACTGGTTTATACTGGTTGTATTTTACCGGTTATTCCTAAAAACTTTGATATGCCTTGTCCTCGTTATTAATATTTGTGAAACAATATGAATTCTCAACTGATAAAGAAATATAGTATGAAAAAAATATTTTCAATTCTTACAATAATTCTATTTACTGCGACAGTGAATGCCCAAACACATGATCCGGAATTAGAAAAAATGAATGCTACCCGTAAATTAATGTATGGAGATGCATTAATGTCGGCAGGAAGTTATTATGGTGCACAAGATGCTTATAAACTTGCTTATGAAGATGAAGCATCTCAGGAAGCTGCTTATAAATTAGCAAGAGCGTATTATTTAGCGCGCAATTATAAAGACGCTGAAAAATGGTATAAGACCGCTATTGATGCAGGTAAATCAAAAGATATGTATCCTGATGCAGGATTTTATTATGCCATGAGTTTGAAATACAACGGAAAATATGCTGAAGCTAAAGAAGGATTTAAAGCAGTTACTAAAAACAGCAAATTAAAAGGTGCTACTGCAACAGTTTTAAAACGCCAGGCAAAAAATGAAGATAAGGGATGTGATGTTGCAATACTTCTAGCACAAACACCCGCTACTGTTAATGTGGAACATTTAGGTACTAATATCAATAATAATTATACCGACTTTTCTCCCAAGTACAGTCCTGATAATAATTTAACTTATGCAGCTTTGGTGTCTGAAAAACCAATTGATCTCGGACAGCAAGGTAAAACAGAATTGCGTTCCAGAATATTCACATCCACTTCTGAAGGTGATACATGGAGTCCGGCAAAAGAATTAAAAGCTCCTTTTAATAAAGGTGATGCGCATACAGGAAATGGTGCTTATTCCGGCGACGGAAAAAGATTTTATTATACCGAATGTCGCCCGAACGATTCGTTGGTGATGATCTGTAAGATTTACGTAAGTGAATATGAAAGTGGTGAATGGCAGTCAGGTAAAGAAGTGAGTGATGTTAATAGCGCTGACTATACTTCAACTCATCCTGCACTTGGAACATTTAAAGGCAAAGAAATTTTATATTTCTCCTCCAACAGAGCAGGTGGTCGCGGTGGAATGGATCTTTGGTATGTAGAAGTTCAAAATAAAGGAAAAGGTTATTCCAACCCCATCAATTGCGGAACAAAAGTGAATACTACAGGTGATGAAATAACTCCTTTTTATAATGATGAGCAGGGATTATTATATTTCAGTTCTAATGGACAAATTAATATTGGAGGTTTAGATATTTACAAAACTGCCGGCGGAATGAAATCGTTTGACGCTCCGCAAAATATGGGATTGCCATTTAATAGTTCTGTGGATGATTTTTATTTCTCTACAAATCAATCAGGTAAAAAAGGATTTTTTGTTTCCAACCGCAAAGGTGGATTCAATGTAAAAAGCGAAACTTGTTGCGATGATATTTATGCTTATAAATATCCACCTGAATTTGTAATCATGGCAAGAGCGATTGATGAGGTTACCAAGGAAGTACTTATGACCGCCAGTGTTGATCTTTTGCGTTCCGGTGTTAAAATGGACTCTGCTGTTACAAAAGCATCAAATCCCTATGAAGATTTTTATGTTGGGACTGCACAGGATAAATTTGAATTGGTTGCTCATAAAGAAAAATATAAAAATGGTAAGTCAACAACTTCAACAGTTGGCTTAAAAGAAAATGATACCTTATTTGTAGATATAATGATGGAACCCATCATTGATCTTAAACCAATTGAAGTAAAAAATATTTATTACGAATTAGGTAAATGGGATCTTCGTCCTGAATCTTTCAGAGCATTGGACTCTATGTATAATGTGTTGGCTTTAAGTCCACAAATTAAAGTGGAAATTGGATCCCATACTGATAGTCGTGATACGGATGAAAAAAATAAAATTCTGTCTCAACATCGTGCAGATACCGTTGTAAGTTATATGATCTCCAGAGGAATTGATCCGTCAAGATTAGTTGCTACAGGATATGGTGAATCAACTCCTAAAACCATTTCTGAAGACTTTAAAGTAACCAGCGGTACTTTAATTCCAAAAGGTACAGTTTTAACTGAAGCCTTTATTCAGAAATTCAAAGGTCAGGATTATGAAGATCTTCACCAGTTGAACAGAAGAACGGAATTTACTATTATTGGTATTATTCCTAATGCTATCATCATGTATGATGAAGCTACAATTGAAGCGAATGAAGCACGTAAACGCGACGCAGAAGCTGCTCGTCTAAAAAAATTACAAGATCTTCAACAAGTGGATGAAACTGATGTAATTGATACACCGGATGTGAAAACAAATGAAACCAAAACAACCGGCGATAAAAAGACCACAACTACTACCGCAACAACCGCTACAGCTCTTGATGCAACCCTTACTAAAAAAGGAAATATGTATGAAGGAAATGCATCGGTAAATGGTAAAGAACAAACTAAATATATCTTAAACTTAAGTCCTAGTATTACTGTGGCTATGGTTGGTAAAGATTACTTTATCAGACTATGGGAATCGGGTGCTATTACGGAAGCAGATATTAAAAATGATAAACCTACAGATCTCGGAAACGGAACAACTGTTAAGGGAGATGTATTTACAATTAAAACACTTCAAATTGGAGATGTTACTTTAACGAATGTTGATACAAAGATCAATATGACAAGTACTCAAAACTTAATTGTTGGTGTTAAGGTTGCAGAAAAGAGTGGTTGCACGTTTGATGTTGCGAAACTCAAGTTTAAATGTAAATAAAGAGATACCTTAAAAAGAAAAAGCCCTGCAGTAAAAAGCGGGGCTTTTTTAATGTACCAATGAAGCAGCCAAAAAATAATTGATAATTGAAAATTGAACAGTCGGCGAAAACGATGACCTCACAGGTTTCGGAAACCTGTGAGGTCTGAGGGGGAGAACAACGAATTCAGAACGATACAGTATCCAGTAACTTTTGCAAACCCTGTAAACTCTTGTGGTGAGCAGTGAATGGTCAGTAGTGAGTAAACCCAGAACTGAAACATGAAGTGATCGACGAAGGAGATCTTCTACAAGTCAGAACCGAAATATAATATCGAACCTGCCTGCCGACAGCATCAGCGGCAGGCAGGTAAAGAACAAGGAATAAAGAACAACAAACAATCTACGCCCGAATGATCTTCCTCCCTATTAAACCCAGAAAAATATCGAATAAAGAACAAGGAATAAAGAACATCAAACAATCCTCGCCCGATTGATCAACCTCCGTATCGAACTCAGAACCCAGAACTCAGAACCCAGAACTCAGAACCCAGAACTCAGAACTCAGAACTCAGAACCGAACTAAGATTTTTCCCTTGAAAACGCAGAAAGAAAAAACAATATCCATCCCGAGATCAGCAATAAACCTCCGAGAGGAGTTATAGCTCCTAGCCATGATAAGCGGTTGCCGAAAAGAAATTGTGAAAGTGACAAAAGGTAGAGGCTGCCGGAAAAGATAATAATCCCTGCGAAAAATGCTCTTACCGACCAGGTTTTATATTTTGTATCCAAAATGTTGGAAAGTGATGCAATTGCCAATAATGCAAAGGTGTGATAAAATTGATATCGCACGGCAGTTTCAAATATCCTGATATCCTCGGGAGTGATCTTTTGGGCGCTTTCCAATTGCTGCAGTCCGTGTGCGCCAAAGGCACCGAGAGCAACGGAAAGGGCGCCGGAAATTGCGGCGCAGCGAATTAGTAGTTTTTGTTGCATAACCTGAGTTTGTGTGTGCATATATGTATATCTATACAAGATAATTCCATATAGCTTTGCAAAGGTAATCATCATACCATGGCGCGACGAAAAATTGGGATCATTGTTGGAATTTTAGGGGTGGTTTTATTTATCACGGTATATCTTTTATTTTTTAATAAAAGAAATGAAACAGTTTTAAATGGAATGCCGCAGGATGTTATCTGTTTTTTTGATGTTAAAAAAACGGATGCCTTTACAGTTTTATTGAACAACGAAATTGCCATGCAGGATCTGCAACAAACACAATTGTTCGGGAATCTCAAAAAGGAATTGGAATTATTCAACAAAATTTGTGGCACCAAGGCGGAATTATTATCAGATATTCAAAATAAAAACTTCCTAACAGGCGCATTTGCTTCCGGTGACGACAATGTGCAATATTTGTTTTTATTGCAATTGGATGAAGCAGCGAGATTAAATCTTAAACAATTCGTTCCGGAATACAATGGTGAGCTACCTGAAATTTTGGTGCACACCTTTGAAAGGGCTGACATTTATGAATTAATTTATAAACAAAATGGAGTCGCCATCACATTCGCTAAAGTAAGTGGTGTATTTATTTTTAGTGTTTCTTCTGTTTTGGTGGAAAATGCAATACTGCAATTGAAAAATGGAGATCCGGTTACGGAAAATGCAGGTTTTAAGGATGTTTATGCAAATATGAATAAAAAAGGAGAGCATGGATTTTATTTAAATACTGCACAACTGGGTAATTATCTTTCTTTATTCTCCACCAACGAAAAATACACCTCCCTTATGCAGCTAAGCAAATTTGTTTCCTGGATGGGTTTCGAATTTGATTTTGGAGAAACTGGTATTACAATCAATGGATATGCAGCATCAAAAAACGACGAATCTGATTTGCTGCTAAGTAAATATACGGGTGAATTTTCCGAAGATATGAATCCATCAATACCTGCAAACACAGTGGTATTGTATCGTGTGAACGCAGAACATTTAACCGAAAATATTGCAACTTCCTTCACCGATGAAAACAAGAACCGGGAATTTTTTGATCATTGGATGCCTTGGATGACAAATAATATATTATTTGGAATATCAGAATCACTAGACCAGAACTTCATGAAAAGAAGTTTTCTCATTGTACCGGCAAGTGATAGGGTGTTGGCGGAAAATAAATTAAAATCAGCGGTGGTTTCTGATACCTTGAGATATAGAGGGCATGTAATTATGGAAATTGGGGCAAGTGATATTATTACCGGTATAAGCGGAGTTAAATTTCCTGAAATTTGTTATTCCGCCTGGAATAGTAATGATCTCGTTTTCACCTTCGATCTGTTGCAACTTAAAAATATGCTCGATGCCATTGAAAATGGGGAAACCTTAACTGCTGACAGCGATTATAATGAATTTAAGAAACACGTATCTGCATCTTTCAATAATTCCGTATACCTGAATCTCAGTAAGTCGGAGCAAATTATTTCGAGTTTTATTTCCGATAAACATATTGATTCTATAGAAAAGAATTTTAATTTGTTGCAAAAATTTCCGCGAATGGAATTGCAATTCAGCAATAATAAAAATATTTATTTGTTCAACGGGTTTATCAGTTACAATACTACTCCACAGCGAAAAAATGGTGTTTTGTGGAAATTACAGGTAGATCATCCGATTGAAAGTGGCCCTTTTACGGTGTATAATCAGCTGAACAAACAAAAAAGTATTGTAGTGCAGGATACAGCGCACCAATTGTACCTGATATCAGCCAGTGGCGATGTTTTATGGAAACAAACTTTGCCTAATAAGATCACGGGTAAAATACATGAGGTTGATTTTTACGGAAACGAAAAATCACAAATATTATTTAATACCTCCGATGCAATATATTTATTGGATATGAATGGAAATGCAGTGGAAGGATTTCCAATTACCCTTACTGCAAAGATCACCAATCCTCTTACAGTACTTATGAATACTAAAAATGACTACCGTATATTTGTAGCTTGCGATAACGATAATATTTATGGATTTTTTAAGGATGGGAAACCAATTCCCGGCTGGAACCCCCAGCGCAATACGGGAGAAGTTACTTTACCCTTATTTGGGATGACCTCCGATAAATTAAATTTAATTGTTTTTATTAATGCGAAGGGAATACAATTTCGCAAAGAGGCAGGAAATTCGGTGCGTTCCATTCCAATAAAAAATAATATCATTGCAACTAATACAAATAATATTCCAAAATTATTTATGGATGCATCAGGAAATACAATTCTTGCTGATGGAAATTTAAATACAAAAACAATTTCCGCACCTGATAATTTTGTTACCGGTAATTTCGCATTGGTTAATTCTGATGATACAACGGATATCTTGTTTATTGAGGATAATTATTTTAAAGCTAAAAATGTAAATGGCAAATCGTTGTTTGTTGCAGAAATAGATTCGGTCTATAATCAGATCGTTTCGTTTGATTTTAATGATAAGTCATTTTACGGTGTAGTTTCCACATCAAATAGTTTGTTGTTATTTGATGAAAATGGTAAAGTAACAGAAGGATTCCCGATCACTGCATCAGCTGCTTTCATAATTGATGATATCACCAGAAATGGGGATAAAATGTTGGTTACCTGTGTAGATAATGCTGTTATAACCTACAGAATAAAATAGCAGAAAGCGTAAATTTGCCTTTTAATTAGATGTATGACCATTTTGAGTACTGATTTGAAATTACCCGGAACAACTGCTATTTATCACGGCAAGGTGAGAGATGTTTACACAATTAAAGATAAATATCTTGTTATGGTGGCAAGTGACAGAATTTCTGCATTTGATGTTATTTTACCTCGCCCGATTCCCTATAAAGGACAGGTGCTCAACCAATTAGCTGCATATTTTTTAGAGGCTACAAAAGAGGTTGCTCCTAATTGGTTATTGTCAGTTCCCGATCCTCGCGTTTCCATTGGAATAAAATGTTTACCTGTGAAAGTGGAAATGGTAATTCGCGGTTATTTAGCCGGACATGCATGGAGAGAATATAAATCCGGTAAAAGAATAATATGCGGAGTAACCATGCCGGACGGGATGAAAGAAAATGATAAATTTCCTGCTCCTATAATTACACCTACTACAAAAGCTGATGCCGGACATGATGCGGATATTTCAAAGGAGGAAATTTTAAAAAATAATATTATCACGCTCGATAAATATGAATTAATGGAATATTATACCCGTGCATTATTTAAAAGAGGTACAGAAATGGCCAAAGAGCGTGGATTAATTTTAGTGGATACAAAATATGAATTTGGTTTACATGATGGAAAAATACTTTTGATGGATGAAATTCATACTCCGGATTCGTCGAGGTATTTTTATCTTGAGGGATATGAAGAACGACAAAAAAGCGGGGAACATCAAAAACAACTATCCAAAGAGTTTGTGAGAGAGTGGCTGATCGAAAATGATTTTATGGGAAAGGAAGGCCAGACAGTTCCCGAAATGGGCGAGGAGTGGATCAATACGATTTCTGCACGGTATATCGAACTATATGAAATGGTAACGGGTAAAAAATTTATTCCTGTGGAAACTGATTCGGAAAAAGTGAGTGCTAATATTATTTTCGGATTGGCAGCATTAGGAGTGAATTAGTAGCGAAATTTAATGAATTACTTCCTGATTAAAATTCTATAATTAATTATCCTATACTCATTTGGGAAAATATCAATAGTGGGGTTGACAATTATCACTGATCTCGGCAAATTTATTAGTGAAATTTGTAATAAAAAATAATATGTCTACTTCAAAAGTAAAAGCCTACTTTGAGTATCTTAAAGATCATCCAACAAAAGGTGTTGGTATACGGAATACAATACTCAAAGATGTTTCGGAGCGCAATAAATTGATTCAGCATGCCGCTGAAAATGGGTTTGTTTTTAATGAGGTTGATTTATTTCAGGCATGGCAACAAAATAAGGGATGGATATCACAAACTTGTAATAAATGTAGTGGTCAGGGTTATTTGTTGATACGCTGTCCTGTATGTGAAGGAGCATTGCCAATATGCGCTCGCTGCTCTGGAACAGGAAAGGTATGGGTTGATTGTGATCCATGTAATACTACAGGTTGGTTATGGATCTGGGATCCAAATCCGGTGCCGAAAGCGGAGAGTCTAATTTAATTATATTGTGAACAGCAAAATGCTACAGAAGTAAAATTAAATTATCATCTGAAAACTATTAATTCCATCATTAGTATTCCTATTTCCTAGGTCCTATTTCCTAGGTCCTATTTCCTAGGTCTTATTTCCTAAGTCCTATTTCTCCTAATCCACTTTATTTTGACACAATAATTTTTTCATGTATCCTAACTCCTCCATTTTCTAAGAACAACATATATGCTCCATTGCTTAAGTACGACAAGTCGATTACCATATTCGGTGATCTTAATGGAGACTCCTCATATACAATTTTCCCGGCCAGATCAACAATCCGCAAATTAATTTTACCCGAAGGGGATTCAGGTAACTGGATAGTAAGTTCTCCGGTGGATGGATTGGGCGAAATTCGAATGCCCTTTTCATTCAAAGGGTCTTCAATCAGGTCAGCGCAATTAGTTTTGAATGATTCAATATTAGTGAAAACAGAATCACCTTGACAAACGGATAACATTTTTATATCATAATCTGTGCAAGGTGTGAGGTATCCTAATATTAAATTTCCTTCAGTTAATTTTTCGGTCGAATTAAATTCCTCGGTGCTGCTTTCTTTCCATTGTAAAAAATAGTCGTGCCCGGCATGAAAATTCCATGCTAACTCAACTGCGCCTGGATAAATTTCAACAAATTCAATATCTACCGGGATGCAATCAAAAGTATAAAGCGGATCAATTGTTTTAGCAAGGGCCTCTTCTACTTCTTCTTCTGCAAACATATAAGCGAAGGAAAATTGAACTGAATCTCCAGGCAATAAGGCAGGTTCAAAAAACACGATATTCATATAACCGGAACCTATGGTATCACCATTTATTACACTATAATAATCTGACTTAAAATTATTGTAATCAGTTGCTGAGTGCGTGTTACCGGAAAAATTTAATGCTACATAAGCATGCGGATTTTTGGAACCAATAGAAAAATAAACTGGTGTTGTTAATCCTTTACACGAAATTAAAGAAGCGTCATCTTCAGGAAATTTTTGTTCAATGGTATATAAGGAATTTTCTTCTCCTGTCCATTTAAATTCAGGAAAGGCAAGTATATCTCTCACATAAAAAATGTCGGGAATACTTGCATAAATGCCAGTATTCAGAATTGTGATACGATTAATGATATATCTTTTATCCTGAAAAAAAGTGGATACTTGTCTTAAACGCATTCCGTCTTTAATTGCGGACCATGTTACTGAAATGCTATCTCCGGATTCAGTGTAATTCATCTCACTTAAATAAAAATCTTCATAGGTGCAATCTGCATGACCATTATTATATATATGAATCGGATCGTTACCTTTTTGAAGTGCGAAACCTTCATGAAAATAGGGTGTAATTAAATCACTAGTATAGAATGGACTTCCTTCATCCCATCCATCCATACCAAAATCACAAATTATGGATCTGTATGCTGAATCAGTTGGAACATAACCTGCGGGAACAGGCCCGGCTCCATATATCCCACAGGAATTTATTCCCGCTTCAATATAATTTGTTTTAACAAAAGCATTTTCGTCTATCAGCTGCGCTTGTAAGACAGTTGTAAAACTTATAAGCAGAAGTAAAATTATATTTTTCATAGTGGAAGATTTATACAAATCTATTCCATATTAAAATGTGTTTTGTAATGGAAAAGTCAATTATGGAAGTGAAACTACCGTCCTTGTACTGTTAAGGAGTTCTTCATTTGAAGTTATAATCCATCATTGAAAATTCGATTCATTCCAAAACATTTTTTCATTACGTCCCTACAGGACTTGAGGTTTCTCTTATTGTATGCAGTTACCGATATGCCGTCCCTCTGGGACTAATTTGTCCTCTTGTCTATTTTTATCCTCCTAATCCGTGTCCTTTCAGGACTGGCATTATTCTGAAAAATCAGAATTCCTATGTCCCCTAACAATGTCCTATGTCAAGTCCTGTGTCCTATGTCCTATTTCCTACTTCCTATTTCTATAACACAAAAAAAATCCCGACCTTTTAAAGCCGGGATCTATAATTAAAAAGTTGAAATTATTATTTAGCAATCACCACTTGTTTATTTAATGTAAATCCATTTTGTTCTACGCTTAATAAATACATACCATTTGCAATTGCGGAAACAATTAAGATAGTGGTATTATTATTTTCAGTAACAGAAATAATATCCTCCAAAATAATATTTCCAAGCATATCAAATAATTTAATGTTTGCCTGGCCTTCATTAAAGTTTTCGAGGGCAATTGTAAAATTATCTGCTGCAGGATTTGGATAAATATTTATCTCGCCATCTGCATTTGATGTTTCACTTAAACGGAATAATGTTGTAAAGGATGCTGTTGCAGAATAGTCAGATAGAATACCACCTGCACATACACTGCGCACTTTATAGTTGTAGGTAGTGCCGGGTGCTAAACCTGAAATTGTTTTAAAGTTGGATGTTGCATTTACTACCGTTGCAGTACCGCCTACAGGAGCATAACTCACTTTGTATTTAATGGCATCCGGATTTACATCCCAGTGTAATTTAGCGGAGGTAGTCGTGATATTATCTGCAAATAAACCTGTTGGTGCCGTTTCACAAGGTACACAAGAAGTTGTGAATGTTCCTGAACTTATCGGTGAAATTGCACCTGCACATGTTGTACTAATTTTAAATTCATAAGGCGTGCATGCAGTTAATCCTGTAATGGTAACAGGAGGTGTAATTACCGGAACTGTTGTCCATGCACCACCTGCAGTAGGTCTGTATTTTAATGTATATCCGGTAGCTCCGGCAACCGGGGTCCAATTAATATTTGCGGTTGTTGTGCTTACGGTTGACGTAATTCCGGTTGGAGCTTCACAAACAAATCCTCCGGCTGTTGCAGCTAGTGCTTCTTCCACGGCATCAGGAGAAAAAATGTAAACAAAAGAAATAGTTTCCGATCCGCCTGCAGGTATAGTTGGAATATAAAAAGCAATGGAATTCGCAATATCACCAATAGAACCTCCTGTAATAGAATAACCTCCGGTGCCATTCCAAACCTCTGAAGGAGTGCCATCGTATGTGGCAAAATTACCGTATGATACTCGTGCATTGCTGTTTCTTGCTCCAATTCCCAGGTAACATCCATAAATGATTCCCTCCGAAGTCACGAGTGCGTCAGTGCCTATCGGGGGATTAGAAACGATGATATTGTCAGTAGTAAAATCTCCGCTCCAGGGTTGATCATTATCGGGATCGATGTTGCGCATATAATACACCTCTGATAATGGTGTTGCTCCAATATTAGTGAGTGTAATAGTTGTTTTCATATAACGCTTGTTTGTTTTTATTATAGTTTGCTGCTCAACATTTAATGCGGCGTCAATGATATTGCCTTCCCATGTTGCTGAGGACGCAGCGGGAGCAGTGGTGTAATCGGTAATAGAGCCTGGAATATCACTACTGCCACAAAATTGATCAGTGTTTATCCAAACTGATGCTCCGATCTGAATGGCCCAACCTTCAACAGGAGAACCCGGCACAGAATAATCGCCGCAATAATTCGGAGAGCCTGTAGCCCATCCATCCATATCGCTGTCTGCAACAAAACTTAATCCGGATGCCTCGGTAGGATGATAACCTACAGGAGCCATGGCGTCAGAACCAAAGGCGCCACATTCATTAATACCGGCTTCTACAAAGTTTCCCTTAATAAAAACATTGGAGCCAACTATTTGGGCAAAAATTGTTTGGGAGGAGATAAACAAGAGGAGTGATAAGGTAAATATTTTCATATAGAAGTGTTTTATTTGTATTAAAGGTAGGGAAATATAATTGGAAGTTTCACCTCTTTTGAAAAAAAAACTAACTTTGAAAGGAGGGGGTGATAAAGAATAAAATGTAATTTGGAATTCTAATATACAGGCAAATAAATGATTATTCTCCACATAAATAAAATTGTACTTTTAACTATAGGAATAATTTATAACTTAATTAAATGTTATTGATTTCAAATTATTACTTAACAAAATATTTTCTTGTATATTGTTCACTTACACTATAATCAAAAATTTCTAAAATATAGATCCCGCTAGAGAATTCCGACTTATTAATTTCAACATCTTTGCTTGAATTATTTTCATAAACAATAGAGCCGGAAATGCTGTAGAAACGCACACGAAAGTTTGATGAAGACAACAGATTAATAATTAAAGATGAATTACTTTCAGAAATTTGAAAATTCGAATTGCTGGTGGTTAAATAACTAATATCTGTTCCAATGGAGTCGCAACTGCCTCCATTAAGTGATAATTTAAGATCATTTGTTTCATAACAGTATAGTCCTCTAGGCGTGGCTCCAGCAAATTCAATGTTGCTTGGGTATCCCAGTAAACTTAATTCAAAAACTGCCCCTATATTTTTAATTATTTTTTTAACTGGGCTGAAATGGCCAAACCAATAATCGGAATCATCCGATGCATGTATGTAATATACATTCAAATTAATTCCATCTATTGATTCGATACCTATCGAGTCTATAATGTATTCAAATTTGTAAAATGTTTCATCAGAAAATTCAAAAAATCCATTAAATGGTTCATCTAATACTGTGACAATATCGCCGGCTAATGCATTATAGTTTAAAAAAGTATGAAAGGAGCCATTTCTATATATCGATATTTCAGAAGTATCATTTTTAAAGTATTCGAAACCCGTAGAAATTTTAGATCCGTTGATGTAAAAATCGCTTGAAGAAATTTTAACGGCAGCAACACCATCAATTATGGTATCAGATTCGGCTTCAAACAATATATAGACTGGATAGAGTTCGGGCGTTTCCTGATCAATATGATACCACCATTTTGCTCCAAATGGTGCAAATTCTGTTATTTGAGTGTAAGAATTGTAAGAAAATATAGATAATAAAATAATGAAAGAAGTAGTCTTCATGGAGTGAATTTACAAATTAGAATCTGTAATTATTTACCCAGACTCATAAAATTTCTTTTCCAGAAGTAAAAGTGACCCGGATTGGATTCGAAATATAGCACCCAACTGCACCATATAAATTTAAAAATTCCCTATTCATAAGTCTTTCACCTAATTCTTAACATCTTTTAAACTTTTCAAAAGTAGGCAAATGAGGCAAATGTTTTACCTATGTTTTACCAAGTTTGTTATTTTTACAGTCTAAACACAGACAGAAATGCCAACATTCAAAGTATTCGTAAACGAGCGAAAGATAAACAAAAGGGGCGAAGCTCCAATTTACCTTAGAATTATTAAAGATAGAAAATCTTCTTATATTTCATTAGGATATTATATAAGTCCAGAAGATTGGGATGATGTGAAATGCAGGGTGAAAAAATCGCATCCAAATTCTACTCGTATGAATAATTACATTGCGGAAAAACTAGCCAATACACAAAGCCATACACTGGATTTAGAAACCAAAGCAACTGGAGTCAATACAAAGACAATGAAAAAAGCAGTTGTTGGTGAAGCATCACCTAGTTTCCTTCGGTATGCAGATAAATTTCTTAAAGCATATGAACATAGAACCAAACCTGGTACCTTTTATAAAGTTAGAGCGATGATTGAAAAGATCAAAGAATATATGGGAGTTAGCGATCTTTTATTTGACGATATGACTGTAACATGGTTAAAAGGATATGAATCCTATTTGCGCAATACACAAAAAAATAAAACGAATACTGTACATGGTAATTTCAAAGTAATACGCAACATTGTGAGAGAAGCAATTAATGAAGAACTGTTGCCTTATGAAAAAAACCCTTTTCTTCGATTTAAATTAAAAACTGAACCTACTAATATAGAATACCTGAACGAAACAGAATTGGCATCCATTGCAGCTTTGTCTTTAAAAACTGGCAGCATTATGGATATTCATAGGGACATGTATGTTTTTGCCACCTATGTTGGAGGAATCAGAATTTCTGACCTTTTACAAATGCGATGGATAAATTTTGATGGGGAACGTATTAATCTTCATACTCAAAAAACAGGTACTCCTATTTCTGTAAAAATTCCGGGAATAGCCTTAGAAATACTCAAGAAGTATAAGTCTAAAACTACTAACGAGGAAGATTTCATTTTTCCTATTTTCAAAAATGATACAGACTATACGGATCCTAAGTTTTTGCATAGGTCAATTTCCTCAGCTACGGCTTATACAAACAAAGATTTGAATGCGATAGCAACAAAGGCAAAAATTAATAAACACATACATTTTCATACCTCAAGGCATACATTTGTAACAAGAGCACTTCGAAAAGGTATGAAGTTTGAAAACGCCTCAAAGCTTGTTGGCCATACAAATTTGAAAACTACGCAGATATATGCTAAAATTGTGAACGAGGATCTGGATATAGCAATGAAGATTTTTAATAAATAACTTTATATATTGTTCGTTGA
>JBGAWP010000057.1:0-27043 GCA_044227505.1 Chitinophagales bacterium
AAATAGATTTCATTTATTTGATTTTTTTTCTAAAACTACGAATTACCGCCTATTTGAAAAATCCAATTAAAATTATAGCGATTACCAATACCGTTTGAATTCTAATAACCTATTTTATAGTTTAATTTATACCAATTAAAAAAACAAGAATAAATTATTAATCTGCTCCACATTCGGCTTTCTCCTCAAACTCTTCACATCAGCCTTTATCTTTTTTTCCTTTATCCTTTTTTCCCTCACAGCCTTTGGTGTTTTGGTCTTAATGCGTTTTTTAACCGGAGCGAGGGCTTTTATTATTAATTCATGCAGTTTCCCATCGCTTTATTCTTATTTCCTATTTGAGACCGGTCTTCATCACAAACAATACGAATAAATCCATCCTCGTGAATTCTGTTGGATTGTTTTTGCAATAATATTTCTTTTTGCTCCGCAGTCAGAATTGGTTAGACGGAAATAGAAAATTATAGCTCTTCTTTCGCAGAAACCTTGTTTACTTTCTGACCTTCTTTGCCACTGTGGTGGACTAGCGCTTACTTTTGATCTCAAACCTTTAAAACCTGAATTTATTCTCCGCAAAAAATACGGCGATTAATTTGTATATGTGGAGAATACGCAGTATATTCACCGCATAATTAGCGGAGAATGGCTGTTTATATACATCAATTACCGGATTGGCCGGCGTTTTACTGGAATAAGGGACTTATTTCCTCTATGGTAAATGAGATTCATGTTGATCAGGCAAGGCTTTTAGGTAAAATGGAGTCTTTGGGATTTAGATTAAGAGATGAATCTAATCTTCAGATACTTACGCTTGATGTATTGAAGTCGAGTGAAATTGAAGGAGTATTATTTGAAAAGGATGAAGTGAGGTCTTCTGTGGCTAGAAAACTGGGATTGGATATTGCCGGTTTGGTTCAATCGGATAGAAATGTGGATGGAGTGGTGGAAATGATGCTGGAGGCAACAAAGAATTTTATGGATGCTATTTCTAAAGAACGGTTATTTAAATGGCATTCCTGTTTATTTCAAGGTGTAATTAACGATAATAAAAAAATAGTAATTGGCGATTGGAGAAATAATGCCTTGCATGATCCCATGCAGGTTGTATCCGGGCCTTTTGAAAGAAGAGTAATTCATTTTCAGGCTCCCGGATCGCATTTAATAGAAAGTGAAATGGGGGCATTTATGTATTGGTTTAATAACAACGATTCCACTGATCCTATTTTAAAAGCAGCAATAACACATTTATGGTTTATCACCATTCATCCTTTCGACGATGGAAATGGAAGAATTGCCAGAACCTTAACTGATATGCAATTATGCCGCGCAGATAATAATGCTCAACGATTTTACAGCATGAGTGCACAGATACGTAAACAAAGAAAAAAATATTATGCTGTATTAGAAAAAACCCAAAAGGGAGATCTGGATATAACAGAATGGCTGGTCTGGTTTTTAAATTGTTTATCAGAGGCTTTAAAACAAACACAAATTTTATTGTCAACTGTTTTTACTAAGTCAAAATTTTGGGATAATAATTCCGGCAAAATATTTAATGAGCGACAAATTCTCATGATAAATAAATTATTAGATGGTTTTACAGGCAACTTAACCACTTCCAAATGGGCAACAATTACCAAATGTTCGCAGGATACTGCGCTGAGAGATATACAGGATCTGATGGGAAAAAAAATATTGATGAAAGAAGAAGGTGGAGGGAGGAGTACGAGTTATAAAATAATGGAGGGATAGTCAAGAGTCAACAGTGGGCAGTGGGCAGTTTGTAACATTGGAGATCGTTACTCCGAATTATATTCTTATTAAAATTTGAAACTGAAACTATAGCTCGCCTGTGGGGTTGGGGGAAGGTGGTCAAGAGTCAATGGTCAAGAGTCAAGAGTCCACAGTCAACAGTGGGCAGTGGGCAGTGGGCAGTTTGACGCCATCGAGATTTTCCTTCGAAATATATTCTTAGAAAAATTTGAAACTGAAACTATAGTTCACTTATGGCATTGGGGGTCTATCTTTTCCAAAAAATCTTCATAATATTTAGCTCACTCCATTCAAAAAAGATTGACAAATCAAGAATTTCTAACAATTTTTAAAATTTTTTCTGACAATAAAAGACTCCAAAAGAAAGGGTATGCATGGCAACGCAACCTCAAGGGTTCAGTTATAACCATAACCGTAAAAAGGCGGGAAAAACCCCTACTCCACATCAGGCTTCCTCCTCAAACTCTTTACGTCGCCCTTTATTTTTTTCTCCTTTATCCTCTTTTCCTTCACGGCCTTTGGAGTTTTGGTTTTAATGCGTTTTTTAACCGGGGTTAGGGCTTTAATTATTAATTCATGCAGTTTTTCTATCGCTTTATTCTTATTTCTTAATTGAGACCTATCTTCATCACATACAATGCGAATAAATCCATCTTCGGGTATTCTGTTGGATAATTTTTGCAATAATATTTCTTTTTGCTCGGCAGTCAGAATTTGAGAATCGGAAATGGAAAAATATAATTCCACTTTCGATGAAACCTTGTTGACGTTTTGTCCACCTTTGCCGCCGCTGCGGACTGCTTTGAAGGAGCATTCGGGGGAAAGGTCAAACGAAGTTTTCATAACGAGCGGTGGGTATTTGTTAATTTGTTAATTGTCAATTTGTTAATTTAAACACGCCAAAATGAATTTAGTTACACTTAATAATTTATGATCCTATTAAAACTCTAGTATTTTCAATTTGTTAATTTTCAATTTGGTAATTGAATTTACGCCAAAATGATTTTATTTATTCTTGATAATTTAAGTTACTATTAAAACTTGATGTATTCTCAACCGAAGCCTAATTTTCAAAATGAAGGGATTCGTAAACGATAATGCTACTTTAATTTTTAGGGAATTGAACTAGCATCCTCCTGTCTATCAATTACAAAATTGAAAATTAACAAATTACCAAATACTATCATTGAAAATTAATAAATTACCAAATGTCTTCAACCTCTCATTTTATCCAATAAATCACTCAACATCACCGCTTCCTTTTTATCAAGTTTGTTCAGATCGTGTTCGAAGGTTTTGATGTCTTCGTCTATTTCTTTTAATAATTTAATTCCTTTTTTGGATAACAATACATCAACCTGGCGGGCATCGGTTTTGCATTTTTTGCGTTCTACTAAACCTTTTAGGGCAAGTTTATCCACTAGTCGGGAGGCATTGCTCATTTTATCGAGCATGCGTTCTATTAACAGATTTACACTGGCTGGTTTTGGGTATTGTCCGCGCAATATCCTCAAAATATTATATTGCTGTGGCGAAAGGTCGTAATTTCTGAAAAACTGAATTTGTCTTATACTTAACCAACTGTTGGTGAACATCAGATTCACCATAAGTTTGTGATACTCGTCGTCAAATTTCGTCTGTTTGATCTCATTCTCCAGATTCATGGTCGCTTAATTTGGTGTGAATATAGAAATATCCCCGAAAAAGAAAAACCGGCGTTAAGTTGCCGGTTCTATAATTCTGGAAATATTTACTGCTTTATAAATTGTTTTGTTGTTTTATTGCCGTTGCTTTCCACTAAAATAAAATAACTGCCTTTCGCTAATTCCTTTACTTCATTTACCACCACAACAGTATTTGCTTCATTTACCTGATATTGTTTGTTCAGCAAAATGGAGCCCTTAATATCAAAAATTCTGATGGAGGTAAGCCCTGTTGCAGACCCTAAGGATACAGACACCTGACTGTTTGCCAGTGTTGGAAATATACTGATATCGGTTAATTCCCCTTCACGATGTGTAGGTGTAACAAAATCGAGCATAACTGACCTGTCGGTCCAACCACCATCGCATTTTGCCTGCACATATCCGATATAATGTGCGCCCGGAACCAGTCCTCCAACTATCACCACAGAATCTTGCGTTGGCACTGTGTATTGCATTCCAACAACATCCACTCGTTTGAGATATAACCTGTATTTATGTGCCCCATAAAGCCATGACCAACCTATGGTTACAGAATTTGGTGTAATAAAATAAATGGAAGGATGTTGAGGGGGATCACATTGTTGTGGTTGTCCGTAAAACGCATATACAATACCTTCCCTTCCCAGATCACCGGTATATTCATCCCCTGAAACAACGATATCATCATAACCATCTCCATTTATATCTCCTGCATTACACAAATTTGTTCCTACAACAGCATTGCTATCGGGACCTTTAAATGTCCAGGTTGGAACACGCTGAGGGCCTTTGGGACCACCCAAATATAATTCCGCCTTACCTGCATTCGGAAGATCGCCGTTGTCGTAGTATTTAGATCCAACCAACAGATCACCATATCCGTCGTGATTAATATCTCCACCTTCATTTACATTAAAGGCAAAACGTTCATCGTACTGTCCCAACCAATATCGTCAGTAAGTCCGTCGGAACCACCATAATATACATTCAATCTTCCCGATTGATAAATTCCATTGGCATCAAAACGCGGAGAACCTACCACAACATCATCATATCCATCCCCATTCAAATCGCCTGCCGTTGATTGATTGATCGCAAAAAACGAGGTATCCATTGCACCGCCTACTGCCATAAATTCGAGGTCTTCATCCACCCCTGTATCATCGCCTCTGAAAACACAGATCATACCGTCACCGATCAGAAAAATATATCCACCGATACTGATATCCATATATCCATCGCCGTTGACATCTCCTGCTTTATCCAACGATACACCGATATTGGCATCAGTTGTAAGCCCTATCTCCACAAAATTTTCCGTTTCAGCGGGACCATCAGGAGTGCCTAAAAACACCCAAGCCTTACCTGCCTTATTTCCGAGATCACCTAAACCCTCATCATCATCCCAACCATGTGCGCCAACCATGATATCATCAAATCCATCCTTATTAATATCTCCAACCATGGCAAGTGCTTCACCGAGTTTTGCACCTTTTCTATTACTTACCATACTCCATGATGCAACGGTATCAGGGCCGCCGGGACCTCCTTTATAAAAATACACCTTCCCTTCATTTACTTTGGTATTTTTAAACTGGTGAGCACCAATGAGCACATCAGCATAACCATCCCCATTCACATCACCTCTAATGGAAACGCATCTTCCTAACCCGCTACTATCGTGTTCTCCGTATTTCACCCAACCCGCCGTATCAGCTAATCCTGCAGCAGAACCAAAAAAGATAAACACGGCACCTTCCCCTGCAAATGCATGGGTATATTCAGGAGCGCCGACTATTACATCATCATAACCATCTCCATTCACATCTCCCCCGCCATCAACCCAAAAACCAAATTCTGAATTCGCATTATCACCCTCTTTCGACCAGCTGAATTCTTCTCCAACCGGTGGAATAATTAACCCTGTAAAAAGGATAGTGGCAGATATAGAAAGAATTGCCTTGGTATAATTAAATCTCATCCACATTTCGTTTAGTTTATAAAGGTAAAACAAAAGTTAGTTACTGTTGTAATGATTTATATCAATTTATCAACGAAAACTACCTCAAGTGCAATTAAAACACTATTGATAATTGTAACACCCAATTTCTTCCAGCCTGTGGATAATACCCAACCATCTGATTTTCAACATTATCGGTGATGTACCGATATATCCAGGCATTACTCTCATATTCCTGATTCAAAACATTTTGCGTGATAAAAGAAATGTATAATTCATTTATGGAAACGCATTTTATGGCATAACTCAATTTAATATCGTTAAGCAAATAAGGATCTATAACACGTTCATTATTTTCTGTGTTATCCGCAAATTGTTTTCCCACAAATTTACTTATCAATGCAATATCAAGATGTTGCTCCGATCTCTTTTTTTCATTTTGTTTCTGTAACAATATGTAATTTAAATTACTGTAAGCTATTACAGAAGGAGAAAATGCAATTTGTGTTCCTTCATATTCAAACGGTTTCTGCGAACCATCATCCCAATTATCAACATATTCGGTGTAGGAATTAATTATATTCTTGCTTAAGGAAGTATTTGCATTCCAGCTGAGTTTATTAAAAAATAATTTACTCCATGCAACTTCAATTCCGGTTCTGTAACTTTCAGGAACATTTGTTCTGGTATATGCACCCACATCATTTATTTGTCCGGTGAGAATTAACTGATCGCGATAATACATATAATAAAAATTTGCCATTAATTGCCAACCTTTAAATTGTAATCGCTCACCCAATTCGGCATTGTATAAAATTTCAGGTGATGGTCTGCTTAATGGGGATGATTCCACAAAATCATCTCTGTTAGGTTCCTTTCCGGATTTTCCAAAATAAATATAAGCATTAGCATTTTTGTGGTGCAACCAGGTAATTCCCATTTTAGGATTAAAAAACAGCAGATCAACATTTTGCTGTACTGAATTTCCATATTGATCAGCACCAAGAAAAGCATAATTTACCTGCCGAACCTGAACATCTGCAAAAAACTTAAATCGCTGAATATCCGCAGTTAATTGTGCAAATATATTTCCGTCTTTTTTTGTTGCATCATTATCATACCAGGAATAATCATAACCAAACGGAGATGCGTATTCTGCCCAGATTATTTTGCCGAAATGATTTCCATTCAGATAATAATATGCAGCACCGGTATTCAGGTGAACCTGTTCATTAAATTCTTTGGAGTATTGCAAATATGCGCCGAGATAATCGTTATCCAACCATTTTTGCGTTATCATATCGGTTGCAAAAACCGTATCTGTATTTAATACAAAAGGTGAGGCTCCGTAATCTTCAAAACTTTGTTCTTCTTCCAACTGCTCGTAATATCCCGAACCCTTTGTATAATTAAATGTAAGATCGATCTTAGAATAATAATTCAGATAAAAATGATGATGCCATTGATAATGTGTTTGCACATAATTATCCGTTTGATCTTTGTAGGTATAAGGATTATAGGTTCTGTTGGTATCCAGTATTTCCGCAGGAACACCTCCCCATGATTGATAGGTATGTTCTTCCCCCGAAAATACATTTAATTCAGATGCATATTTTTCGGATGCAAATGCGGTTGTTATAAAAAAGGAAGCGAGATCTGCATGTGAACGATCAATAAATCCATCTGCATCAACTTTAGAGGCGCGACCTTCAAAATACCAATGCTCTTTTATTTTTCCGGTACCGAAAGCTGCGGAAGTTTTTAATAAATTAAATGAACCTACCGACGTATTTAATTTTGCATAGGGTTTAACCTCTAATTTATTTGTAAATATATTTATGGAAGCCCCTAAGGAACTGATACCATAAGTGGAAGTTCCAACGCCGCGTTGAATTTGAATATCATCCACACTGCTTGCAAAATCAGGAAGATCAACCCAATATGTTTGCTGACTTTCGGCATCATTATAAGGCACTCCATTGATGGAAATATTTACTCGCGTAGCATCTGAACCTCGAATTCTTATTCCGGTATATCCCACACCATTTCCGGCATCAGAAGTTACCACTGCTGATGGAGTTGATTCCAAAAGAAAAGGCATATCTTCTCCAAAATTATTTTTATTTAATTCAATTCCTGAAATATTTGTGATAGTTACGGGAGAAGTATTTTCCACGCGTGAAGCTGTAATGGTAACTGTTTGAAAAAGATTATTAATTGGTTCCATGTACAGCGTGATATTACAAAATGCCGGATTAACACCGGTGCATTGATATTTCATACCGGAATCCACTTTCTGAAATGCGAGGTGTTTTAAAATAATATCGAAATCTAAATTTTTAGTTACGATATTAAAATCGCCCATTTCACCTGTAAATATCATGGTATCTGACTTAGAAAAAAATACCGCAACATTGGGTATGGGATTGTTAGTGGTAACATCAACAACAGTTCCGGAAATATGTGTTTGTGCGAAATTATTTCCGATAAAAAAAATGAAAACGAAAAACAATAAAAGTCCACGTTGCATAAAAAATTATTTATAAAATAAATTCCTGCAAATGGAGCCTCTGCGAAAGGAAGAAAATTGTTGATCCTCTATCCCTACCCGGAATTACCCGGTCAGGTTCGATGGGTTTGATCTCAGTCGTCAACCGAAGCCGACAACACCCCATGAGATGGTGCAAAATTAATATAATTTCAGAACATATTGCCTCTGCTTAGTTCAAGATATCCCAAAACGGTATTCATTCTGTTTTCCACGGAGCCTGAAAGTTCGATAAATCGCTTGCGATATTGTATAAGGTGCTCTTTATACACCAGATACAGTTCTTCGCGGCGTGATTCATCTTCGCGCAATGGATCGGCAACCCAGGGGAAATCGGGTGAACACAGAAAATACATTTCCGGGGTTCTGTCTGCAAATGCGTGTGTAAGCCAAAGATCACATTGTTGAAATTTGTCCTCGCACCAAATTTTTATGGTTAAGAGATCAGTATCACAAATTAAAACCGGTGGATTAAGTGATTTTATTTTTTCCTCTTCACTCATTTGAAGCATGGCAATACTGCAGAGATCTTCATAGGTATAAATGCCATTTTTGTTCTGTAAAAACGACCGCGAAATTTCCTGTACGTATGGCAGATTTAAATAACCTGCTAATTTTTCTGTAAGTGTTGTCTTTCCAGTTGATTCCGGTCCTGTAAATACTATTTTCCGCATCATTTTGTAACTATTTTATTTTGCAATTTACGATACCAGGAAATAAATCCTGCAAAAGCTAATATTGTAAATATACAGTATTGAAATGAACTTAAACATAATCCTTTACTAAAAAATAAAGGTATACAGATCGCATTTCCCATTATCCAGAATATCCAATGCTCAATTTTCTTTTGGGCCATAAGGATCATTGCAACAAAAAACAAAGCAGTTGTAATACCATCCCAGTAGGGAACAACGGAATCGGAATAAGTATCCAACAGATACCCTATTATGCCTCCAAATAAAAATGCGGCGAATAAATACAGAAAATTTACGGACAGCTTATTATATACAATTTCCGCTTCCTCCATTATTCCTGATGAGCCTTCTGCATTTAAAAGGTCGGAATCTATTTCGGTTCCGCTCCTGTATAATTCGGGGTTTTGCAATTTTCCGCCGTGTTTCCAATAGTACCATCCGTAAATACTGACAATAAAATAGTAAAAATTGATAGCTGCATCGGCATATAATTTCACCTCCAAACAAATATAAACATAGAGCAGAACACTAATAATACCGATAGGATACACCAATATGCTTTCTTTTCTTGCATACCAAACACTCAAAATTCCGGTAACCACCGCAATAATTTCCGGAATTGTCATCAATAAAAAGTAATCGTGTAAACAATCCTGCAGCTGCATAGTCTATAAAAAAACAAAGCTGCAACATATAGTGCAGCCTTGCGAGTTTATTATTTAAATATAACGTTAATTACCCCCAAAAACATCCTGCAACAATTGTGAAACCTGATGTTCAATATCTGTTCGGATCTTCATTTCTTCTTGTCCAACTAAAATAAATAAACCATCTAATCCTTTATTAGTTGTATAATCAGCAAGGTCGGTATTCACATCATCCGTAAAAGGAATTGAATTATAAAGATCGATCACCTCTTCCCAAACCTGCTGTGCGCCTACTCCTTCCAATGAATTTTGAATATCAGGTTTGAATGCATCATACAAACCGGTGAAAGTATTCACTCTCAGGTAATTTGTTGCTGCAGTATCTGCACCGTTTAAAATGTTCAATGCATCATCAAAAGTGATATTTGTGATGGCATCAACAAAAATAGGTTTTGCTTCATCGGCTGCATCTTCTGCGGCACGATTCAACGATACTATAAATTCGTCAATTAACTCATCCCCTCCCGGAACTGCACCAACAACTGTTTGCACAATACCTGCTTCTTCCGGATATAAAATTGAGATATCAGGATTCAAAAAGTATCCGTTCAATGCCGAACCTTTGGTAACCGCAGTGTCGGTTCCAACATTGAGAGCTTCCTTAAGAGCAGCAGCAATGTCGTCGTCACCAAGTATATCATCCAAATTCAAATCCTCACAGGAAATAAATACCGTTGACAGGGCAAAAGGGACTAAAAATAAATAGTGGAGTTTTTTCATATGATCATTTTCGACACGAAGATAAAATATCGTGCCATATTTAAGTGGATTATTGAATAATAGTTTGGAATCGAAGTCATAGTTTCTGTCGTAGTTTTTATCATGGATGATTTCCATCGGATTGAAACTTGCCGCCTGTCAGAGAGTGGTGAGTAGTGAGTGGTGAGGTTGTCTGCATCGTGATTTTCCTCTGTTTTGAACCCCTTCAACTCCTTAAACCCTTTGAACTAGTCGCAGTTGCACCGGAGCGAGGGATATTTTATCAATACTGAGAGCATCACTAACATCCCGAAATTTTTGCAAATCCCATCGTTTGTTTTCCTATGTCCCCTTCCCTTGTCCTGTGTCCGTCCTATATCCTATGTCATGTGTCCTATGTCCTACTTGATACTAAATACTCTTATTTAGCGGAAAACGTTAAAATATGTCTTTGAATTCGAAACGAATGCAGAATAATTTTGTTGTATTAATTGAAGTATGAAAAGGAGATCGATAATAATCTCGCTTATAACAATTGCAAGTTTGGTTGTTTTAAGTGAGTCTTGTAAGCACACACCCATTGATTTTATTGAGGATATTGTAGAAACACCGGATATTATTGATACTACAGGTGGTCCCGACACTATAGAATATTCGAACTGCGATCCTGATACGGTTTACTTTGAAAATGATATTTTCCCAATTCTTATTTCCAATTGTGCAATTAGTGGTTGCCACGATAATGAATCGCATGAGGAAGGAATAAATTTAAGTTCGTATGTTAAAGTAATGTCGAGCGATATTATTGATATTTCTGATCCCTGGGATTCGGAATTAATTGAAAAAGCTACCGAAAACGACGCTGATGATATAATGCCACCTCCTCCAATGAGTCCATTAACCGATGCTGAAATTGAAATGATCGTTCTTTGGATGGAACAGGGTGCAAAAAACAATTCCTGCACAGATTGTGATACTACAGAAGTAACATTTGCCGCTGTAATAATGCCAATTTTAGATGCATATTGTTCCGGATGTCACGATAATACCAGTCCGTCAGGAAGCATTGACTTAACCTCCTATCTTGGAACGGGCAGTAATGAAGGAATTTATGATGTTGCATCTGACGGAAGATTATTCGGTGCAATTAATCAGGATTACGGATTTGAACCAATGCCACCAGGAGGAACCAGATTGCCGGATTGTTTAATTGATCAGATTCGCATTTGGGTTGAGGACGGTTACCCTGACAACTGATAACAATCACCTTAATTTAAGCACCTTTTTGGAATTTAATACGTATTTCAATTAGCAAGTAGAATGATTTAAAGTTGGATTTAAAAAAATTGAGAAAACGTAAAAATTGAAATTATGAAAAGGTTCTTATATATCGCAGCAATGATTATTATTATTCCAATTGTAGTGGAATCTTGTCAGCACAATACTTTTATTGATCTTACAGACCCTACGGTATCAGAAAACTGCGATCCCGATACAGTTTATTTTCAAAATGAAGTGCTTCCGTTGATAATTTCAAATTGCGCTAAAAGCGGATGTCATACTGCTGCCGGTGGTGGAGAGGAGGAAGCAAAAGACCTTTCTTCTTATGAAGCGATCATGAACAGCGATTATGTTGATCCATTTGACGCAAACAATAGCAAATTAATTGAATCGGTAACAGATGGCGGAGGTGAAGATGCAATGCCACCATCACCAAATGAACCCTTATCTTCCGCTCAGATCAACACGCTGAAAACATGGATAAACCAAGGTGCACGAAATAATGAATGCAGCGGCGGTTGTGATACTACCAATGTTACATATTCCGGAACAATAGCTCCATTAATGAGTAACTATTGTAACGGCTGTCACGGTGATAGCGGAAATTCAACAGGCATAAATCTTACAAGTTATTTCGATAGTGGAACTGACGATGGAGTTAAAACTGTTGCTCAGGATGGCAGATTGTGGGGTTCAGTAAATCAGGATGCCGGATATAGCGCAATGCCACTTGGTGGAAACAGATTACAGGAATGCAAAATAGATGAACTCAGAATATGGTTGGATAATGGATATCCAAACGATTAAAAAAATAATACAATGACAACTAAATCAAAATATCTTTTATTTATTGCCGCAGGATTATTATTTGCAGGTAGTTTCTTTTCTTCTTGTTATTACGATAATAATGAAGAATTATACGGCACCATCCAATGTGATACACTTAACATGTCGTATAATGCCGACATACTTCCAATACTGGAGAACTCCTGCCTAACCTGCCACAGTGCTACCAGTGCGGGTGTTTTAGGAGGTGGGAATAATTTGGAAGGCTTCGATAATTTAAGTAATTATATCACTCCGGGTGATGCGCAGAACAGTACTTTTTATGCTTCCGTTGCATGGATATCAGGAACATCTTTTATGCCCGTTGGCGGTGAAAAATTAAGTTCATGTGATATTGCAAGGATCAAAAGTTGGATAAACGACGGAGCAACCAATAATTAAGTATTGATTTCCTTGTGTTGATCTTTTAAAGTGATATCACTTTCAAGTATTACCTTTGGGTCTTTATTTAATTTCCATTTCGGTAGTCTTTTATTGTACAAAGTATTTTGTTTTACCCGTCTCAAATTTTAGTTTCAAAAGTTAAACATTTAACCGGTCACTCAGCCGGTATTTTTTGTTTGGGGGAAGGTGGTGATGCCAATACCGTAATGTCGGGAAGTGGTGATGGTATTGTTGCACAATGGCAATTAAATGGAGAGGATAGTGCTCAAGGATTGGCCAGAATACCCGGGAGTATCTTTTCACTTTATTTGCATAAAACATTACAATTACTCATTACCGGAAGCCTGGAAGGAACTGTATTCATTACCGATCTCGAAAAAAAAGAGGAAATTCATACATTTATTCCGGATGGATCAACCGTTTATGCAATTGACCTGATAAACGAAAATTTAATTGCCTTAGCCTGTGGAAGCGGAAAGGTGTATATTTATGATCTTGCAAACAAGAACATTATCAATACTATATCCGTTTGCGAAAAAAGTATAAGGAACATTGCTGTTTCCCGGCTGAATAATGATATTATATTTTCCAGTTCTGATCACAAACTTTATGTTTATGATAAAACAGACTACCATTTAAAATACATCCTGTCAGGTCATCAAAATTCTGTTTTCTGCTCTGCCTTTACAGTTTCCGGAGATCATCTCATTTCAGGATCCCGTGATGCACAATTGTTAATTTGGGATTGCAATAATAATTATGCCTTGGTAAAAACCCTGCCGGCACATATGTTCACTATAAATGATATCAAAATGAGTCCGGACGGGCTATTGTTTGCCACAGCCGGTCGGGATAAACATATTAAAATTTGGGATGCATCCAGTTTTAATCTCCTGAAAGTGATCGATCAGGAAAAATTCGGGGGACATATCAACTCCGTGAATAAGTTATTTTGGAGCAACTGGAATAACTCTTTAATTTCGTGCGGCGATGACAGGACCGTGATGGTTTGGGAGATAAACATAAAAAATACCTGATCTTAAATCAACCTGAAAACCTTGTTAAAATCCAATTATTAACTCCAATATCAGAACAACAAATGATACTTACCGACAAAGAAATTGAAAAGGAAATTGCGAAAGGCACCATATTAATTGAACCTTATCGCGCTGATTGTTTAGGAACGAACTCCTACGATGTGCATTTAGGAAGATACCTTGCGGTATACAAAAATCATATTCTCGACGCAAAAAAACACAACGAAATTGAGGAGATCATAATCCCTGACGAAGGATTTGTGATACATCCGGGTATTTTATACTTAGGTGTTACGGAAGAATATACCGAAACCCATGCTCAGGTGCCTTTTTTAGAAGGCAAATCAAGTGTTGGCCGCTTAGGAATTGATATCCACGCAACTGCCGGTAAAGGTGATGTTGGATTTTGCAACACCTGGACCCTGGAGATAAGCTGTAGCCAGCCTGTAAGAATATATGCAGGCATGCCTATCGGCCAACTAATTTACTTTGAAGTGAAAGGCGAAATAGAAAATTACTACAATAAGAAAGCAAATGCAAAATACGTGAATCGAACCATTCGTCCGGTGGAGAGTATGATGTTTTTGAATAAGTTCTAGGGGGGACATAGGAAATAGGACCTAGGAAGTAGGACAGACATAGGACATGGGAAGGGGACGTAGGAAAACAAACAGTGGGATTTTGTAAAATTTCGGAGCGAGTGAGGCTTTCGCTCTTAGCGAAGGTCTCACTAACGTTAAATCTCAAAAATTTCGCAAGAAATTTAAACTCCGTAAAAGAGGTATCAGGAATCAAGTATCAGGAAAATAATTTTTGAGAAATACATTAATGCGAAGCTAGTGAGGCTTTCGCTCTTAGCGAAGGTCTCACCAACATTAAATCTCAAAAATTTCGCAAGAAATTTAAACTCCGTAAAAGAGGTATCAGGTATCAAGTATCAGGAAAATAATTTTTGAGAAATACATTAATGCGAAGCTAGTAAGGCTTTCGCTCTTAGCGAAGGTTTCACTAACGTTAAATCTCAAAAATTTCGCAAGAAATTTAAACTCCTTGTCCTCCGTAGGAGGACTTTCTCCTCTCTCCTTTCTCCTTTCTCCTTTCTCCTTTCTCCTTTCTCCTCTCTCCTTTATTGTTTTATCTTTATTGAGGATATTTAACAATGAAAAAATACCTTTTAATTTTATTACTGTCAATTTCCTCCTTAACCTTTGCACAGGTGAAATCACATTTTGGTGCTGGATTTATGATAGGGTATAAAGGAATTGTTTCTGATGGAGGAGTTATTGCGGAATATAAATACAGCAATAGATTTGATGCTTATTTCGGTCTTTCTTTTACCGATTTTAGTGGTTTAGGATATGTTGTAGGAGCAGATATCTTTTTAACAAATTACAGTTGGCAACCATGTTTGCTTTTGGGTTTTAATCGTCAATTTGGTGGTTATTCCTATACAGGTGATACCACTGAATTAAAAACCGATTATCTCATTAAAGGATATAATAGTTATGTAGCTGCAATCGGAGTAAGAAAAATTTTATTTGAAAAAAAAGAGGCTTTGGGATTTATGTCATTTACACCTTATTTCTGTTATCGCTATACCTATCCGGAAAGTAAAGTAATATTTTTAGATAATTACATTAACGAAGCAAGAGAAGACAGAATTAATTCCCGCATCAGCGGAGGAATTGGAGGAGGAATAAAGATTGTTTATTTTTTGCATAGGTAGGGAATAGTTAACAGTGGGCAGTGGGCAGTTTGTAACATTGATGATTAATTCTCCGAATTAAAACTTTACTAAAATTAATACTAGAACTATATCATTCATAAGGGGGAAGTTTGTAGAAATTGAATGCTTTTGTATACCGAAAATTATTCATCGGAGGAATTTGGTTGTAGGAATTGTGAGGCAATTTATTTTGCAGAAACTTTGAAAAAATGTAAAAGAAACGTCTTTCCCCATGGGGAAGATAAGAGATGGGGCCCGAGGATGAGGGAATGAAAAATAATAATCAAAAAATAAAAAATGTTAATCGGATCGACAGCCCGGGAGATTTTCCTCCGAAGTGAATCCAGAACTAAAACATGTAATGATCGACGCAGGAGATCTACTACATGTCAGAACCCAGAGCAACAATATTGAATAAAGAACAAGGAATAAAGAACATTTATCGGATAGACAACCCGGGAGATTTTCCTCCGAAGTGAACCTTGATTAATAAAAAATAATAATCAAAAAATAAAAACAATTTATCGGATAGACAGCCCGGGAGATTTTCCTCCGAAGTGAACCTTGATGAATAAAAAATAATAATCAAAAAATAAAAAATGATAATCGGATCGACAGCCCGGGAGATTTTCCTCCGAAGTGAACCCAGAACACAGAACTCAGAACGAACAACTAAAGTTAACCTTCAATATGTATCGAAAATAATATTGTCCTTGAAAACACCTTATCCATTACATTACTTTGTTGCAGATTGGGATCTAATTTATGTAGATTAAATATTCCGTTGGATATTTTTATTTCGGGACTGAAAATAAAATAGGGGAAATAAAATTCCATTCCCAAACCATAATCGATAGCGAGATCACTTGCTTTTATTTTCACTAATTCCTCGGCATTTCTCGCTTCTGCATTGGAACCCAGGTCGTATAAAAATTGGGCTCCGCCAATTACATACACTTTCATATCTTTATATGCAGCGCTTTTAAATTTAACATCGAAAGGAAAAGTGAGATAAATAGATTCAATTGTTTGGGAAGATGTTGTTTCATCTTTATAGGTATAATCAAAATTCTTTTCCGCAAAAGATAATCCGGGAATAAATCGCAGATCAAGATATTTACCTATTCTTAAATTCGCAATAATACCAAGATTAAATCCAGGTCCGGTGGTAGATTCCGCAATCAAAATAGAATCGTGATTGATGAATTGATCGCTGAAAGTAATTTTAAAATCGGAACTGTTATACGCCAATGAAATTCCAAAATGGTAAGGTTTAATAGAAAATCTGTTCTCATATTCGGTCACATTAAACTGTGCCTTTACAAAAAAGGGAACCAATAAAAAGAATATTAAAATTGTTTTTCTGCTATATAGAGCGAACATATTCCGAATGTTAATCTTTTACACGTACAATTTTTAAATCCCGCATTTTTTAAATAAACCATAAATGCATCTCCTTCCGGAAACCGGGAAACTGACTCAAACAAATATGTGTATGCTCTTGCATCGCCGGAAACTAAACGACCTATCACCGGAAGTATTGTGCCAAAATAAAAATTATACAATTGTTTTACAGGAAATACCCGTGGTTTAGAAAATTCTAAAATAATAATTGGAGCATTTGGTTTTATTACCCGATAAATTTCATTGATCCCTTTTTGCAGATCTTCAAAATTGCGAACACCATAAGCAACGGTGCATGCATCAAAAGTATTCTCTTCAAAATTCAGATTTTCAGAATCCCCTGATAAAAGCGCAATTTTATTGGTTAATTTTTTTTTAATGATCTTTTTTCTTCCCGCCTCCAGCATTTGTTCCGAAATATCTACGCCCGTCACCTTTACAGGATCAGCTTTTAAGGCTGCTATTGTAAAGTCACCTGTTCCACATGCCACATCCAAAATATGTTCCGGATGATACTTCTTTATTGCTTTTATAGCCTTATTCCGCCAATAAACATCAATGCCAAGCGATAAAACTCTGTTCAAAAAATCGTAGCGCCCGGCTATATTATTGAACATATTTTTAACCTGTTCCTTCTTTCCTTCCTCTGTTTTATAGGGGGTTACACCTTCTGTCATTGTGTTGCAAATTTACGTTGAATAATCCTGTTTCTGAATGCTATTTACCAACTCCACACCTTTCCTGCCTGCTTTAAAGCTATTTTTGCACTGTGATAATTAAAACAGCAACTTACACCGGAAGTTTTGTAGATGTGAAAAAATGTCCTCCATTGGATATTCCCGAATTTGCCTTCATAGGCCGCTCAAACGTTGGGAAATCATCACTCATCAACATGCTTACCGACCATAATCACCTCGCAAAAACAAGTTCCACTCCGGGAAAGACCCAAACAATTAATTATTTTCTCATCAACAAAACCTGGAATCTTGTCGACCTGCCGGGATATGGTTTTGCAAAAGTTTCCAGGGAAAAAAGGGGGGAATGGGAGAAGATGATCAATGGTTATCTTATTATGCGAGACCAATTGTTATGCGTATTTCAGCTGATAGATGCTGCAGTTCCACCCCAAAAAATAGACCTGGAATTCACCAATAAACTTGGCGAGGATCAAATTCCTTTCGCGATCATTTTTACCAAAGCAGACCGCCGAAAAAAGCCAATTGCCGAGAATATTGAGCTCTACAAAAAACAATTATCCGAAAATTGGGAAACACTGCCTCCTATTTTCGTTTCCTCAGCAGAAAACAGGCAGGGAAAAGAGGAGATTTTGGAATATTTGGAGACAATACTTAAGGTGAGTGGTGAATAGTGAGAATACTCCGACCTGGAAATGAGTTATGAGTAATGAGTTATGAGTAATGAGAATGCCCCAACTATGAAAAAACTTTGATCTCAAAATCCGAAGCTCCAATGTTACCCGTACCGGATTCACTCCTCACGATTGACGTGCCATTCGTAGCTTTATCGAAGGTTAACAACTCCTCACTCCTTACTCCTCTCTCCTTACTCCTCTCTCCTCTCTCCTCTCTCCTCTCTCCTACACCACCTTATTCGCACAACTCGAAGATGCAAAAGACTCCGGTTTTGCCTTAAAGACGAAGCCCATACTTAAAATATAGCCCATGGCTTCGTGCAGGGCAAGATTTGACTGAAAACCGGGGTTGGTATTGATATCTGCATGCACCTCAAGGTCAACCTGATATTCATCTAGCAAGTTGCAGAGCTCGTATGCGATCTCGATAGAGCGCGAAACTTCAAACAACAACCTTTCTTTCAGCGACATTTTTTGGGTGCTGCTTTCATTGGCTATGTACATAAAACCGCCCCTGCCCTCTCTAAGGAAGACGATTACCGTCCCAAATTCGATCACTTTACCATACACCTGCGAGTCGGAGCCTATGCAAACCTTGAGTTTGTATCCTGCAGCCAATTCGCGTTCCAGGGTTTCTCTAACCTCATCCAGAATTGGCCTTACGATCTGATTTCCGTTAAATTTGCGCCATTTCATACCTTTAAAACTATTGCCTCTACAATATTAATAGTAAATTTTCAATAATTATTTCCGATAACGATAAGAAATGGTTAATTTTGCACCTTTAATTTATAAAGCAATGAAAAAAGGAATTCATCCGGAAAATTACAGAACCGTAATATTTAAGGACTTCAGCGTTGACACAGCGTGGTTAGGCAAATCAACTGCAAATACCAGAGAAACCATGAAATGGGAAGATGGCAATGAGTATCCACTTATCAAGTTGGAGATCTCTAACCAAAGCCATCCGTTTTTTACCGGAAAAGAGAAAATGTTGGATACAGCAGGCCGTATTGAGAAATTTAACAAGCGATACGCAAAAAAATAATTATCATAAAAATGCATACAGCCCCTTTCATGTTCAATACATGGAAGGGGTTTTTCATTTAATTTTGCTGCATGAGTAATTTCATTTTATTTGATGATAAAAGATGGCAGCAACTTTTACCACTCACATTTACCCGTCCCACAGCCGAATTGAGAATTGGTATTGATACCATTCGTGAAAAGTGGATCGCTGCGTTACAATCAAACGTTTCTTATCTTACGGAGACTTATCTCTCCGAAAAATTTCCTGCAAAATATTCAGAAGACAATATTTACATCTTTGGAGGAGTGATTCCCAATGCAAAACTCTGTAAAACAATTTCTGAATTAAAAACTGGTGATGTTTTAATGCAACAGGGAGGAATTATTGCAATTCGTTCCGCGGAAAAATACTTTACGGGAATGAGTTTGGCAGAACACGCAAAATCATTTAAGGTTGTTAATTATGATGAAAATACAATTTGTATTAGTAGGTCATGGCATCTGTTTCAAAATAATGACGCTGTACTCAGAATGGATTTTGATCGCATCACAAAAAACAGAGTTTCGCAAACTATTTCATCTACCAACACCATTATCGGCAATTCCGTTTTTATGGAAGAAGGTGCAATAGTGGAAGGTTGCATTATAAATAGCACCACAGGACCCGTTTATATCGGCAAAAATGCAGAAATAATGGAAGGAGCTATGTTGCGTGGTCCCATTGCTATTGGCGATTTCAGTACCATAAAAATGGGTGCAAAAATATATGGTGCAACTACTATTGGCCCGCATTGCAAAGTGGGTGGTGAAATAAATAATTCGGTAATAACAGGTTACAGCAATAAAGCACATGATGGATTTTTAGGGAACAGTGTTATTGGCGAATGGTGTAATCTAGGTGCAGATACCAATAATTCAAACCTTAAAAATAATTATGCGGAGGTAAAATTATGGGATTATGTAGCACAACAATTTATAGCAACAGGATTACAATTTTGTGGCCTAATAATGGGTGATCATTCCAAGTGCGGAATTAATACCATGTTTAATACCGGAACAGTTGTAGGTGTAAACACTAATATTTTTGGAGATGGATTTCCGAGAAACTTTATTCCATCCTACAGTTGGGGTGGCGCAAGCGGATTCAGCACCTATAAACTATCCGATGCACTCGCAGTTGCAAAAGAAGTAATGCACAGAAGAAATACTGAAATAAATAATACTGATATTAAAATTTTAACTCATATTTATGAACTAAGTGAGAAATACAGGAAGGGACAATTGATATTTATACATAAGTAATTGATAATTGATAATTGACAATTGACAATTTGGAGTTAACTTAAAATCATTATTGATCAATATTATAATCCCTTGACTCCTGACTAATGACTCCTTACCCCCAACTCCAAACCAAAACTTTAAATTATGCGAAAAAAAATAATAGCCGGAAACTGGAAGATGTTTAAAACGATAAATGAAGCGGAGGATACCATCGCAATATTATCGGAAAAATTAAATACTGTGGATATAAACAATCAAATTTATATCGCAGTACCATTTCCATTTCTTGATCGGCTTATCCAAAAATATGGTGATGGTCACATACAATTTGGAGCACAAAATATAAACGAAAACGAGGAAGGTGCTTTTACCGGTGAAACATCGGGAAAAATGTTGAAAAGCATAAAATGTAAATTCGTTTTAATCGGACATAGCGAGAGAAGAGAGATCTATAAGGAATCGAATGACCTTATCCATAAAAAAATCAAAGCTGCTTTACAAAATCAATTGCAGCCTGTGTTCTGTTGTGGAGAACGTTTAGAGGAACGAAACAACAGGAATCACTTCGCAACGATAAAAACGCAATTGCAAGAGTCGTTATTTACACTTGCAGAAAGAGAAATAAATCAGGTAGTTATCGCCTATGAACCTGTGTGGGCAATAGGTACAGGACTCACAGCATCTCCTGAACAAGCTCAGGAAATGCATCATTTCATACGAGAAGAATTGAGAAAGAAATTTGGCGAACACACTTCTGAAAATTGTTTAATTTTATACGGTGGAAGTGTGAAACCTTCCAATGCTGCAACATTGTTTTCTCAACCGGATATTGATGGAGGTTTGGTTGGCGGAGCAAGTTTGGCCGCAGATGATTTTTTTCAAATTATTACAGCGAGTTAATATTTATAAAACATATTAAATTGAACAATGTTACATGTTTATCCTAAATATCATAAATGAATTATCTTGAATATAATTTCACAAGTGCTGATGATCAGACAGCAGAAATATTAATGGCCTTATTATCTGAAAAAGGGTTTGATACTTTCGAGCAAAATGCAAATCAATTAAGTGCTTATATTGAAGAGGGAAAAAATGTAATTTCAGAAATGGATATCTATTTAGCTGACTTACAACAAAAATTCATTTTCACCTGGTCGCAAAAAAAGTTTGAGGATAAGAATTGGAACGAAGAGTGGGAGAAAAATTTTCAACCAATAATAGTTGCCGAAAAATGTATCATAAGAGCGCCTTTTCATCCTGCAAATCATGACATGGAATTTGATATATTAATTGAACCGCGCATGAGTTTTGGGACCGGACATCATGAATCAACTTATTTATTGGTGGAGGAAATGCTTGGGCTAAATTTCGAAAATAAGGTTGTTTGTGATGCAGGATGCGGAACCGGAATTTTAGCAATACTCGCAGTTAAAAAAAATGCATTAAGCGTATTCGCCGTTGATAATAATGAATGGGCATTTCAGAACACTCTCGACAATATTAAACTCAATGGAATTTACGACGAGATAACAACCGAATTGGGTGAAATAGACCTGATGGATGGTAAACAATTTGATATAATCCTGGCAAATATCAATAAACCCATTATTATAGACAATATTCCATTATTTTTTCGTTCACTCAATAAAGGGGGGTTCTTGATCGTAAGCGGAATATTGGAAAATGATATCAACGATGTGGTAAAAGAAGCAAATAATTATTTTTTTAATTTAATATCCACACGCACCAAAACCGACTGGATATGCGCAGTATTCCAAAATGCGTGAATTAAATGTGGAAAAGCAGAATTAATAAGTGTAAATCAAATAATTTCTCCACTTTTTATTCGTTAGCACCCTACCCTCTTTTGACACTTGTACTTTAACTTAACGGCATGAAAAAAATATTTGTTCTATTTATATCCCTTTTCACCTTAGCGCAGGCTTTTTCGCAGCTTACCTCCTTTTCTTCGGATCACGACCAATTTTTGAAGGAGTTGAGTGAATTCATGCGTGCAAATAACAATGAAATTGGAAAGGACAGTTATGAACGATTCGCCAAAATGGTGGAATCCGGCAATATATTACCCGAACAATTGGACCTGGTTATTAATTTAAGCAACAAAATGCTGGATAGAAAGATGAAACCGATGCCACAGTTTGTAGCAGTACTTAACGCCACAGTCGCATTTTCCAAGTCGGGCCAATTAATGGAGCGATATTCCGAATGGATGGAAATTTGCAATACCATACTCGATAATTCCAAAAAGGGTAGCTACTCAACCTATAACCACTTTCTTGATTTTTCAGCATCCTTTTTCGAAAAAAATGCATTAAATGATACTCCTACTAAAACATGGTGTTATACTTCTTTTGAATATGAATTCAAATTGAATGGTGATATACCGGAAGTTCACTTTCCACAAACCGGAATTTTCGCTTATACCAAAGGAGATACTTTGGTTCTGAACGAAACAAAAGGTGTCTATTATCCGCTTGACAAAGAATGGAAAGGTAGCGGAGGTATAGTTGGGTGGGGTCGTGCTGGATTGGATTCCACTGTTACCTATGCCAAACTCACCAATTATAAGATCAATACGGAAACAAGTGAATATACTGCAGACACCGCAAGTTTATATTTCGGTGGTATGTTCACCAAACCATTGCCCGGGCAATTATTGGACAGATTGATCACAAATAATGAACCATCCAAGAGTGATTACCCGCAATTCAAAACGTACGACAAAACATTAACCGTAAAAGATATTATGGTAAATGTTGACTATAAAGGCGGATTTTTTCTGAAGGGAGGACAAATTATTGGTAGTGGTGATGATAGCACCCTCGCTGAAATGAGTTTTAAAGATCCAAAGGGAAAACCTTCCGTATTGGCAAAATCAAAAACATTTTTAATTGAACCGGCAACTTCCATTTATTCAAAAGATGCAGAAATTATTATTCGTGTTGCAAAAACGGATTCCATTTACCATCATGACGTATCCATTCGATACGATGGTATGATGAGCACAATGAATATTACAAGACAGGATGAAGGATTTTCCAGTTTAATGTTTTATAGTTCCTATCACAAAGTAGATGCAAAGGTAGACAACCTGAATTGGGCGCTTAGTGACACCATTATTAAAATGAAAAACATTGAAGGTGCCGGAAATAAAATGAGTTGGTTTGAAAGTCAGGATCTGTTCAGTACTAAACTTTTTGACAGAGTGCGCGGTGTTGCAACATACCAACCACTGGTAAAAATTAAACGGTACTGTGAAACTTATAAAACCAGAGTTATACCTACACTTGCGCTTGCAAAGGATCTTAACCCAACACTTACTGTTGATGGAGTTCAAAGTTTATTACTGCAATTGGTGGAAGAAGGTTTTATTTTTTATGATAAAGAAAATGAGTTGGTATATGTAAAACAAAAAACATTTAATTATGTAACCGCTGCGTCAGGAAAAACAGATTACGACATCATAACTATACCATCGCTTACAAAAGAAGCTAATGCTACTTTAAATCTCACAAACTATGATATGAATATAAATGGCGTTCAACAATTTTATCTGAGCGACTCCCAATTTGTATTGATTTATCCCAAGGATGATAAACTCGTTCTTAAAAAGAATCGCGACATGCTTTTCGATGGATTGATCGTTTCAGGTAATATAGATTTTAAAGGACAGAATTTTTATTTTAGCTACGATACCTTCAATATTAAAATGAACAAAGTGGATTCCATGATATTATATGTAGAATCTACAGAAATAGATGACATGGGAAATTCGTTATACTTACCGGTAAAAACCAATATCAGTGTAACTTCCGGGCGACTTCAAATTGATAAAACGGATAATAAATCCAGTAAGGTCAAATATCCCGAATATTCCATTTTTACTACCTACGATTATTCAATTGCTGATTATCAGAAACCACAGATATTTAATGATGTATATGATAAGGAAAGATTTTTCTTTAAACTCGATCCCTTTACTTTGGAAAGTTCCGATTCACTGGATTTTCGAAAGGTTAAATTTGATGGAACCATGGTCTCCGCAGGAATATTTCCAGATTTCAGGGAAGCATTAAAATTACAGGATGACAGGTCACTTGGGTTTAAAAGTGTGACACCTGCAGGTGGTTATCCTACTTATGGAAAATTAGGGAAATACACGGGTAATATTTCTTTAAGTAATAAAGGTTTCAGAGGTTCTGGTGCAATTGATTTTATGGCATCACATTCAGAATCAAAAGATATTATATTCTTTCCCGATTCCACCCTTGCAAATGTGGATGATTTTATTGTTGCTAAAACGGAATCCGGAGTGCAATTCCCGCAATCATCCAACACCGGTGTAAAAACAAGATGGCTTCCTTATGAAGACCAAATGATAGTGGAACAGGGAATAAAACCATTTGATATGTATGATGGGGCATCCACATTAAAAGGAACTTCCATAGTAACTTCTAAAGGATTAAAAGGTGATGGAACCATGATCTGGGGGGAGGTAAAAATGAATTCAAATCAATTTAATTATCTCGCAAATAATGCAAAAGCTGATACTGCCTCGGTATCCATAGGACAGGTTACACCTGATCTTGTTGCATTAAAATTGGATAACGTAAATATGGATGTGGATTACAAAAAACGCATCGGTCATTTTAAAGCAAATTACGATACCATTATGACTGAATTACCCTATAACGAATACAAAACAGATATGAACGTATTCGATTGGGTAATGGATGAAAGAACTGTTTATTTTAATTCCACAAAAGAATATTCTAATTTTTATTCCACAAATGGTGGGCAGGATAGTCTGGTATTTCAAGCCAAAGAAGGTAAATTTAATTTAAATACCTATCAATTAAACGCAGAAGGTGTGCCGCTGATAAAAATTGCAGATGTGCATGTTATTCCCGACAGCGGTAAAGTGTATATTGAAAAAGGTGCCAAAATGGGAACCTTATATTATGCCAAAATTGTAGGTGACACCTTAAATTTTTATCACAACTTACACGATTGTCTTGTAAATATTCAGGGTAGATTAAATATGAGTGGTAATGGACAATACGATTATATCACGCCGCAAAATAAAAAACAGATCATTCCTATTGAACAGATCATGGTTGTTAAAGAAGTGGATTCCATAATGGAAGTCACCAATCATTATATGATGGCAAAAGGATACATTTCTGATACCGCAGGATTTGTATTAGAGGATAGAGTTAAATATAAAGGAGCAGTGGAATTATATAGTCGGGATCAATTTTTAAAATATAAGGGTTATGTAAAATTAAAGGTGAATGATTCACTAAACTACAGAACTGATTGGTTCCGGATTGACTCCTATATTGATCCCAAAAAACCAATATTTAGTTTAAATGATGCAGTTACTGAAAAAAACGACTCTGTATACGCTGGGATTTTCAGATATAATGATACCGCTGCTTTATACACAACAATTATGGCACGTAAAGTTGCAATAAATGATGCAACATTATTTTCTGCGCGAGGACAAGGATATTATAATGAAACAGATCAAACTTATTATTTAGGAAATCTCGGAAAATTGGATGATCCAACCGAAAAAGGTTCTATTATGAAATATAATGATAAAACCGGTGCTTTATTTGCAGAAGGAAGATTAAAAATGGGTTTAAAAACCGACCTCTGTGATACTAAGGCTTACGGAACCATTATAAAACGTCCTAATAGCGAGCAATACAAAATGGATGCCTCTGTTACTTTTGAAATACCATTGCCGGATGAGTTACTCAAAAAATTGGGATCCATGTTATTCACCTCCAATGCCGATGCCGGTGCAACTCCAATTGATTATAATATTGAAACGCAACTTATCGCAGCTATTAACGAATTAGCTGAACCAAAAATAGCAAACAGATTAATTGATGATGCAACGTCCAAAGGTTATTTAGAAAAACCCCGCGATTTCCCTGTTACCATATTTATGTCTGGAATTAAAATGATTTGGGATCCAAGCACAAGATCTTTTCATACCACCGGTTCCGATGGGCAATTAATTTGGTTTGGAGATCAGGCATTTAATCAACATATTAAATGTTATGCCGAATTCGGTAAAAGAAGTGGAGGTGATTATTTCACCTTATATTTCTTAACACCCAGTGAAGATTTTATTTATATCCACTACAAACGAAATCAATTAAAATTATTTACATCAAGAGAAGATCTTAACGCCGAAATTTTCAGTTACGACAGCAAAAAACGTATCATCGAAACCGAAAAAGGAAACATGATCTTTATGCTCGAAGGAAAAAATGCAGTGAATCAATTCGTTCAGGATATGCAATATTATGAGGGGTTGAAGGAGAATAAGTAAGGGAGAGAGTGGTGAGTGGGGAGTGGTGAGAATGCGTCACGCCTCACGATTCACGAAAATGAGTGATGAGTAATGCCCGCCCGGATGACTTGGTCGGAAGGGAGAAATGAGTTTGATCCCGGTTAGCCGAATATTTATACTACTGATTAATGAGTATTCACTGTGAATGGTGAGTAGTGAGTGGTGAGTAAGTTCCTCGACAGCCGAATGCATTTACTCCTGACCAATGACTATTGACAA
>JBGAWP010000058.1:0-27004 GCA_044227505.1 Chitinophagales bacterium
GTGAAGCGGCGAATTGCAAGGCGATGGGCGGTTCTTCAGGATCAATCACTGCATTTGTACAAAGACGAGAGCTCGCTCAAAAGAGGAAAGGAGGCGTTGGAAGTGCTTGATCTAAGTAAGGAACAAGAAAAACAAAAAAAAATCGCCCTGCCCAGGGTTAGCATTGTAATTTGGTATTTATTTAAATAAATAGCCGTTGATCAAATGATCAACGGCTATTTTAATTTTCCCTTATTAAAAAAATGATACCCAATCCGAAATTTTCGGATCGGGTACTCATTTAATGAAAAGCTAAATATTAGCGACTGGTGCGTTTACTGGTTTTTGTAGTTTTAGCGCTTTGACGACCCGAGGTTCCGGAAGTGCGTTTACCGCCTGAAGTTAACTTATTGGAGCCCGAAGATGAATTGCGACTTCCGGATGTTGACCCGCGTTGACGAGTTTTTCCTGAGTCGGAATTTTCTTTTCCTCTGATGTTGGATTTTGATACACGTCTTCCGTCAGATTCAGATCCTCGTCTTCCTTCGGATTCTGAATCATGTCTGCCATTACTTCCAGATTCGCGTCTTCCATTTGTTTCTGATTCACGCCTTCCGTTATTTCCAGATTCGCGTCTACCGTTAGAGTTTGATTCCATTCTTCCATTTGATTCGGATTCGCGCCTTCCATTACTTCCGTAACGTTTTGTTTCGGACCGTTCACTTTGTATTTCATAATTATCATTTCTCCTTCTTCCGCCATTATCTGATCTACTGTCATCATCGTATCTCCGGCGGTCTTCATTGTAACTTCTGCGGTCATCGTTATATCCCCTTCGATCATCGTCATAACTTCTGCGGTCATCGTTATATCCCCTTCGATCATCATCCTCTCTTCTTCTATTTTCTAGTCCATCACGTTCATAATTTCTGCGACCATTTTCATTTTCAGAATTACGACCGTAATCATCATTTCTTCTACCGTTTTGGTTTGTTATATACCGGAGATCATCCTCACGGTTTCTTCTATCATCACCGTTTCTTCCGTAACGGTCATCACGGAAATCACGATCATCAATATCACGTGAATTATTTTCACGACCGTATCTACGGTCATCATCGTAATCTTCATCATCAAAATCATTTCTTCTGTCATCATTCCTTCCCCCTAAATAGGTCTGGCGCTGACGCGAGTTGCCTGAAGTTTCATAATTGTCAGAATCATCATCTTCTTCAAAGTCATCATATTCATTTTCATAATCATCATCTCCCGGATCATCATCATGATAAGTACGACGAGTTCTATTATTTTGTGATTCGATTTGAAATGTGTCCCGATTTCGGGGACCTCTGTTTCGATTAGAATAAGCCATAATTGTTTGTTTTTTTTATTTAAATAAATTTGTTAACTCTTAATCATTTTGAAAATTCAAATTATATACCATTCTATCCGTAAGCATGAGTAATCAATTATAATTCAAAAGGTTAGAGTAAAAGATTGATATTTAAATTTTTAATATAAGATATCATATCCTGTAGATGGATTTCCACATGTCGATGTTAAAATTTCTCATAAACTAACTACTTTCCTATGGATGGTATATCATTCACCGCATATAACCGGTGGTATAATAATTGTGCTTTTATATTCTTTACATTCTTTACAATTAAATGCTGAAATATGAAAAAAACAAATAAAAATCTAACTACAGAGAGCAACAACGGCGAGCCTGAAGTATCAAACAATGCAAGTTCTGTAATTTCAGAATCCACTGAAAAAAATTCAGAAAAATCTGAATATCTTACTGAAGATGTTGACGATGAAAGTGCTCTTAACACATTGTTTCTTGATCTGCTAAAAGATGTATATTGGGCAGAAAAGTATTTGGTAAAAAAATTACCGGTGGCGAAAGAAGCTGCTACCACTTCATTATTGAAAAAGGCAATACATGAACATTGGCTGCAAACTAAAAAGCAGGTTGAAAAAGTGGAACAGGTATTTGAGTCGATAGGTGAAAATGCGGTGTCTAAAAAATGTGTTGCAATGCAGGGATTAGTGGAAGAAGTGGAAGAAATTATAGACGAAACTGACGACCAGACTCTAACTCGTGATGTAGGGATCATTATTGCTTCTCAGAAAGTAGAACATTATGAAATTGCTGCGTATGGAGGGCTGGTTGCTTTGTCTCAGGTTTTAGGACACAGGGAAGCCACAAAAATTCTGATGGAGATATTGGAAGAAGAAAAAGCGGCAGATGCAAAGCTTACCGGAATTGCGGAAAACAAAAGGATCAATGCGGAGGCCGCTGCAGAATCACAAGGGTAAATATTTAAAAAAACATTATGCAAAGCAGGGCAAAAACGGAATCGGCAATACACAAACCGATTTCCGTTTTTTACATTAATTTTATAATATGAAATCGATTTGGAAGGGTTCAATTGCTTTTGGTTTAGTAAACATTCCGATTAAAATTTATAGTGCTACCTCTTCGAGTGCTTTAGATTTGGATTTGTTAGACAGAAAGGATCATTCTCGTATCAGATATAAAAAGGTTAATGAAAATACCAATCGGGAGGTTGACTTGGAAAACATTGTAAAAGGGTATTTTTATAAGGATGATTTTGTTATTTTAGAAGCAGAGGATTTTGAGGAGGCGGCACCTGAAAAAACCAAACTCATAGAAATAGAACAATTTATTTTGGAAAAAGAAATTGATACAATATTTTATGAAACTCCATATTATTTGGAACCGGAAAAGTCGGGTTTTAAAGCATATGGCTTATTACGTGAAGCATTAAAAAAGTCGGGGAAGATTGCAGTTGCAACATTTGTTTTAAGAAATACAGAAACACTATGTGTAATAAAACCTCGGGAAAAAATACTAATTCTTAATAAGATCAGATTTCAGGAAGAAATAAGGGAAACTTCTCAAATAAAAGTACCTGCAACAACAGAGGTAAAACCTGCGGAATTAAAAATGGCTCTTGCGTTGATCAAACAATTTTCCGGCAAATTTAATCTCTCCGCTTATAAAGACGATTATTCGGCTGAGTTATTAAAAATTATAAAAGCAAAGGCAGCAGGTAAAAAAACAAAAATTCGCAAACTCACTCCTACTACAGTTAAATCAAAAGATCTGATGGATCAATTAAAGGCCAGTCTTACCGTAAAGAGAAAAAAAGCATCATGACGTGAAATTGAACGATTACGATAAAAAACGAAATTTCGTAAACACTCCCGAACCAAAAAGTTCTAAGAGAGTTTCCGGTAAACAATTGCGTTTTGTAATTCAGCGACATAATGCCTCCCGTTTGCATTACGATTTCAGATTAGAATTGGATGGTGTATTAAAAAGCTGGGCGGTTCCGAAGGGGCCATCTTTAAACCCGAATGACAAACGTCTGGCAGTGGAGGTGGAAGATCATCCTTATGAGTATCGCACATTCAAAGGTATTATTCCTGCCGGAAATTATGGGGCAGGGGTAGTTGAAATTTTTGATGAAGGAACATATCTCCCTTATGAAAAAAAAGCAGGATCTACCAACGAAAAAATATTGAAAGAGGGGTTAAAGAAAGGCGACCTGAAAATTATTCTAAAAGGAAAAAATATTTCCGGAGCATTTGCTTTGGTGAGAATGAAAACCGGAGAGGAAAAAAATTGGTTATTAATAAAAAAGAATGACGAATTTGCGATCACAAAAAAATACGATATTGAAAAAATTGATCCCATTAAACCCGTTTCTCAAAAATTAAAAGAAAGTTTCGAAAAAAGTAAAGACGACAAAACTCCCAAAAAAACTTCTTCGCGAAAAATCACGAAAGCGAAATCAAGCTCAGGCACATCAACAATAAAAGTATCGACTGCAAAAACCGGTAAGATAAAAAAAAAAGACTTTGAGGAAGCCGTAAAAAAGATTGCTAACCCGATGCTCGCACAATTGGTAGATTCTATAAATGATGATCCCCATTGGATCTATGAAAATAAATACGATGGTTAAAGAACACTTGCTGCCATATATTATGGTGAAACACAGCTGATTTCCCGCAATAAATTGTCGTTGAATTCCAAATTCAGTCAGATCGCAGATCAATTTACTTCAGTTGAAGATTGTGTAATTCTGGACGGGGAGGTGATTGCAGAAGACGAAAATGGAAAAGCAGAATTTCAGTTACTTCAGAGATTTTCGCAACTACCAAAAGGAAAATTAATGTATTATTGTTTTGATATTATTTATTTAAACGGCTCCTCACTCATTTCACTTACTTTAGAAGAAAGGAAACAACTATTATCACTATTTTTTGAAAAATATTCTTTTAAACAAATTAAACTTGCTCCTTTTGTAAAGGAAAAAGGCACTGCTCTATTTCAGAAAGCTAAAAAGGAAGATCTGGAAGGAATTATTGCGAAAGATGTTAATAGCATTTATACTCCGGGGGGAAGGAGTTCAGACTGGAAAAAAATAAAAACGCACAAACGCCAGGAATTTGTTATATGTGGTTTTACAGAACCAACAGGATCACGAAATAAATTCGGCTCACTCGTATTGGGAGTATATGAAAAAAATATGCTTCGATATGTAGGAAATTGCGGCACAGGATTTACCGAGGATATCTTGATTGATACTTATAAAAAAATGGAACCATTAACTCAGAGCTCCTCCCCTTTTACTGAAGTGTTGCCTTTAAAAAACAAAACCACCTGGCTAAAACCCAAACTGGTTTGTGAAGTAAAATTTGCGATGTTTACACAGGGTGGAATTCTTCGAAATGCTGTATTCATGGGACTTAGAACAGATAAAAATCCAAAAAATATCAATATGGAAAATCCAGCAAAGGTTAGAAGGAACATAGGAAATACAAAAAAGAAAAAATCAAAAAGCTCTATTGTATCCAAATCTTCAAAACCTATTAAAACATCAAGTGTGAAGAAAAGTGTGGAAGGAAAAAACACAAATGCGGTCGGAATAAAAATGGCAGGTGGCACAGTAAAGGTTACCAATACCAACAAAATATATTGGCCGAAAGAAAAGTTCACAAAAGGTGATCTGTTGGAATACTATAAAAATGTTGCCTCCTATATGTTACCATATTTAAAAGACAGAGCACACTCTTTAAACAGATTTCCAAATGGAATCACCAAAACCGGTTTTTATCAGAAGGATGTTGAACCCAATAATTTACCTGCGTATGTTAAAACAGCATCGATACATTCAGATTCCGGAGATAAAAATATTGATTATATGTTATGCCAGAATGAGGCTAGTCTGCTGTATATGGCAAACCTGGGATGCATAGAAATTAATCCCTGGAATTCTAAATATACAAACCTGGAGTACCCCGATTGGATGGTAATTGATCTTGATCCGGGAGAAATTTCATTTAGGGAAGTTGTAAAAACAGCATTACTTACAAAACAGGTATTTGATTTATTGGGGATAGATTGTTATTGCAAAACTTCAGGTGCAACCGGATTACATATTTACGTTCCTGCGCGAGCCAAATATAATTATGAACAGATTAAAACATTCGCCGAATTAGTGGCGAATTTTATTCATCAGCAATTACCGGAAACAACAAGTGTGATCAGAAATCCTCAAAAAAGAAAAAAGCAGATCTATATCGATTTTTTACAAAACCGACGGGGACAAACTATAGCAGCACCTTATAGTGTGCGGCCCAGACCCAATGCAACAGTTTCTGCTCCTTTAATGTGGAAGGAAGTAAATGCTGACCTGACCCCTAAACTTTTTACCATGTTTAATATGATGGATAGAATTTCAAAAATTGGTGATCTTTGGAAACCTGTAATTGGCAAAGGTTTTAATTTAGAGAAAGCAATAAAAGCATTAGAAAAATTATGATCAAATTTGTATTTTTATGCAACACCGGAATAATTAATATATATAATAGAAAGAAAATTAATTATTGTTTTATCTCGAACAGAAAAAATATTAAATGAGAAAACAAGTTCAAATTACTGCTGATATCATTATTGTTTATGATGATGGAGATATAGTTTTAACAAAACGCAAATATGATCCTTTTAAGGATCATTGGGCTTTACCTGGAGGTAAAATGGAAGATGATGAAATAATTGAAGTAACGGCAATCAGGGAGGCAAAAGAAGAAACCGGACTCGATATTAAGTTAACCAGATTAATTGGAGTATACAGTGATCCTTTCCGAGACCCACGTGGACGCTATATTTCTGTGGCCTACGAAGCAAAAATTATTGGCGGCGAACAGAAGGCAGGATCTGATGCCGCATCCTGTATTAAAATTGCAATTAAAGATATTGGCGATCTTGCATTTGACCACAATAAAATTCTGGAAGACTACATCTCCACCAAAAAATAAATTGATAGATCTAAAGTGATTAATTAAACAATTTTTTCACGAATTGCCTTGCTTACTGCTTCTGTATTGGAATTAACGTGTAATTTATTATAAATACTTTTCATATGCGTTCTCACAGTTTCATAAGTAATACTTAACGCATCAGCCACCATTTTAAAACTCTTACCTTGCACCATTTGTTGTAATATTTCTTTCTCTTTTGGTGTAAGTTGATAATCCGTTTGGGAAACAGGGGATATACCTTTCTGAAACAATTCCAGCACACGACGGGCAATAGAACCTGTCATAGGCGCTCCACCATTTTTAACATCTCGGATAGCTTCCACATAATTAGCCGGCGAGGTGGACTTTAAAATATAGCCAGAAGCTCCGGCACAAACAGCGTTAAATATATTTTCATCATCGTGGAAGACAGTTTGCATTAATACATGAATTGAAGGGAAATTTTCACGTATTAATTTAACGCCTTCAATTCCGTTAATCCCAGGCATTTCTATATCCATGAGAACCACATCGGGAGTATTTTTACGCAATTGAAAAAGCAGGTCTCCGCAGTCGGCGTATGCCCCAATACATTTAAACCCTTCAGTTCCATTGATCAAATAAAACAAAGAGTCCCGCAGGTGTTTATTATCCTCAAAAATTGCAACCGTTATTTGATCCATAAATCAGAATTAAAACAAAGATAATATCGTTTTACCATAGAAAAATACCACAATTATGGGATGGGCATAACCAGCAAGATGGTGGTTCCGTTTCCGACTGATGAATTTACTTGCAAAACACCTTTGTGTTTCAAGGCCCGCGATCTCAAATTATTCAATCCATTACCGTTTCTACCCCTATCTATTTCATCAGCATTGCCTAAAATATTAGTGTCAAATCCAATTCCATTATCGATAATATGCATTTCAAGAATGTTTCCGATTTTTTTGAATTTGACCTCTATCTGTGTACAGGTTGAATATTTAACCGAGTTATTTATAGCTTCCTTAAAAATTAAATATAAATCGCGCCTCTGTTCCATTGGGATTTTAATGCTTTCGAGGGTGACATTTTTTTGCATTATTAACCGGATATTTTTCGCATTACATAATTCTACTGCGAAATTGAACATGCGGCTTTCAATATTTTTAAAGTTATCGTTGGTAGGTTTAATGGCCCAGACGATATCGCTCATATTTTCAATCATTTCTTTTGAGTTGTCACTCATTTTTTGCAAAAGCGGTATCGATTCCGGATTTTTATTTTGAATCTGTTCACTCACAATATCACTATACATTCTGATACTGCTTAAAGTGGAACCAATATCATCGTGCAGATCACCTGCAATTTTATTTCTGATATTTGTAATCTTAAGCAGCTGATTGAGTCGATATCGATAAAAAGCATAACTTAACATTGCGGTGAGAACAATAGCAGAAAAAATGAACCACCAGGTTGTCCAGTACGGTTTTTTGATAACAAAAACATAACTATCTGTTTTTGTGTTCCAAATACCATCATTATTAGCTGCCTGCAATTCAAAAATATATTTTCCCGGTGCAAGGGCAGCAAAGGTTATTTCATCAATTCCTGCTGCATAACTCCAATTTGAATTATATCCCACCAACCGATAACGGCATTTATTTTTTTCAGGGATAGTGAGTGAAACCGACTGAAATTTAAAGGTGATGCTATTTTTATTATGAGGTAATAGAAGATCAAGCGGGAGACCATTAAAATTAACATTTCCGGAAGAATAACCGGCAGTTGAAACTGCACCATTAAACAATAACACATTGCTAATAACCGGATTTGCATTATTCCGGTTGAACTGTAATTCCTCAGGAGCAAAATATTGTACTCCTCCTGTTGTTGCCAGCCAAATTAAATTCCTGGTTTTATCTTCAGCCATTTTAATATAGGTAAAATCCTCAGAAATAAAACCTTCCGATTCATCAACACGTTTTATTATCCTCCACGAACCGGCAGAATTATTTAACAGGGATAATCCATTGTAATGGGCTGTCCAGATATTTCCTTTAGAATCCATTAACATATCCAATGCAGCATCGGCCAATAAACCATTTTCTTTATTAAATTTTTCAATAACCGTTACTGAATCACCATGCACATTTACATGAAAAATGCCAAAATTGCCGGTCGACAACCATAGCTGGTTTTGTTTATCCAGGGCCAAAGCGGTGATAATAGCTCCATTAAGATTAATATCCTTCGATATAGTTTTTACAAGAGTATCGCCATTAAAAAATATCAACCCGAAATTGGATGCGAAATAAGTATCATTATTGGGAAGCACTGCATGGTCAAACAATTTAATATACTGTCCGCCATAATATACCGGCCACCTGAAATCCTGAAATGAAGTATTTTCAGGATCTTTCTCATTTAAAATCCGAGTTAGTTTACCTTCCGTAAGGCAATAAAATTTCCCATTGTTGTCGTAATAAAAATCCTGACCATGCGTATCTCCAAGTTGGCTTTCATCAAAGTTTGTGACCTTGTTGTTTTTATAAAAACTGATTCCCTGATATCCCGATCCAAACCAAATTGAACCATCTGCATTAATATAAATACCAAATACTTCAGCATTTTCCCAAGGTTTAATTTCTCCGGGTAAATATTTTTCAAATCCGGTTTCTGCTGCCTGGAGCACATTGCCTCTATTTCCTCCTAAAACAATTTTGCCATCCGGCGATTGTGTTACGGAAAAAATATCGTTTAAATTTTTTGTTTCACCGGGCAAATATGTCGTGAAAATATTTCTGCGCAACTTTATAAGACCCTCCCAGGTGCTGATCCAGATATTTTTTTCTTTATCGACTAAAACATCAGTTAAATTCTCATAACCATAAAGAGCCAAATCGCAAACCTGATTTGAATTTCCATTTTGAAATTTAAACAATTTATCGATGGCTAACAGGTAATACTGATCATCCGAAAAATAATCTATGCCTCCACTGTAGATCAATCCTTGTATGGTATCTGTTTTTGATTCGTAAATTACATAATTAAATCCTGCACGTGTAGTTAGAAAAATGGATTTGTTTTTCCCAAATTTAATTTCGGAAATATCTTCCAATCGAGCTTCCTTGCTTTGCCAGACCTTTGAATATTTTGATCCGTTATATTTTATTAATGAACCCCTAGTACCGAAATAAATATCAGAGTTGTGATTTGTGATCTTTAAAACCTGATTTCCCGGATCAGCAAAATTTTTCCAGTCGTTAAATAAATGATATTTTAAAACAGCTCCTTTTTTAAGGTTATCAATTAATTGTTTATCAAGAAAAACAGGTCCACTTGCGGTACCGATCCAGATTGAACTACCATCAGCACAATGCACCGAATATATCCATGGATCAGGAAATGATTTATCGAATTTAATTTGTTTTATTTGATTAGCATAATAAAAAAAAAGTCCATTTTCGGCACCTATCCAAATACAATTATCGGCATCCTGAGTAATGGAATAAACCTTGCCAAATCGAGTATCAGAACTCCCATTATAATTTGTAAATTTCAACCCATCGAACTTGCTTACGCCCAATCGGGTGCCCATCCACAAATAACCAATATCATCCTGAAACAAAGTATAAATTTCCGCACTTGCTAACCCCTGTCGGGATCCAAATTCTTCCAGAATAAATTTTTGAGAATATAGTTTGCCATCACTTAAAAATATGACAACGCAGCCTATTAACCTAAAAAAGACCCCAGGAATCATTCTAAGAAATTGGTTGAATAGTTGCATCAACTTGTGTTGCTTTGCACAAATTTAATCCAATATTTCGCACAATTTCCAATTTAATTATACGTAATTACGCCTTATAAAAAAAGCAGTTTGGATTAAAACCCAAACTGCTTCTACTAAAAATGAAAATATTTAATTTATAAAATAGGTAAATGCAACATAAAACAGTATTTATTTAAGATATAATTCAAGTTCCACTCTTCGGTTTTGCATTTTTCCTGCAGAGGTATTATTTGTTGCTATTGGTTTTGACTCACCAAATCCTGTTGCTTCCATTCTTGAACCTGATGCTCCTTTGGATAATAAATAGGCTTTTACTGCATCAACTCTCGCCTGTGATAACAACAAATTCGCCTCCTCAGTACCATCGCTGTCAGTGTGTCCGCCTATTCTCAAATTGTAATCTGGATACTCTTTTAAAATACTGATCACTTCATCCAACATATCATATGAACTAGGTTTGAGGGTAGCTTTTCCTGATTCAAATAAAATTCCTCTCGCAGCAAAATCAAGTCGTTTTTTAACATCGGGTTTAACTACGGGACAACCATTTGTTGTACCTTCGGCCTTTGTTGTTGGACATTTATCTTCGGAGTCAATTATTCCATCTCCATCTGTATCCGCCGCACAACCTCTTATATCAACTTTTGTTCCATTTGGAGTGTCAGGGCATTTGTCCTCTGAATCAGAAATACCATCTCTGTCGCTATCAGCAACACAACCGCTAGCATCAACTTTAATTCCCTTTTTAGAATCAGGACATTTGTCATTTGCATCTTCCACACCATCTCCATCAGTGTCGGGACAACCTTTAAAAAGATCTAGTCCTTTTGCGTTCGGACATTTATCCTTTGCATCTTCAATACCATCTCCATCACTATCAGGACAACCCATAAATCGAGCAAGACCTGGAACCTCCGGACAACTATCATCAATATCTGCAACTGCATCTTTATCCTTGTCGGGGCATCCATTTAATGCTACCGCTCCCATTACAGATGGACACTTATCAAGGAAATCGGCTACACCGTCAAGATCATTATCCACGGGGCATCCCTTTTTATCAACTACCACTCCTCCAGGAGTTCCAGGGCATTCATCCTTTTTATCTTTTACCCCATCACCATCTTCATCTTTTTTAAAATCAATTTTGTAGCCGGATGTTTCAAAAGGATACTCCTTATTAAAATGCTTTATTGTGTTATCATTTATTGTAAAAGAGGATGATGCATTTACATCGAAATTTGCCGTAATAAATAATACTATTACAGCTAAAATTGCGGATTTGCTTCGCTTTTTCATATAATAAATTTTGATTAACTAAATATTTTAGTAATTGTTATACAATCCTTATTCCATAAGTATTTTGCCTTGACAGTTCTCAGATTCCGGCAGATATTACGAACGATCCATTAAAATGTTGTGGAATATTTTACACAGATTGTATGAACATTTACGTAAAATTTAAAGATCAATTTCTAATGGGTTGGCTGCAATATTTAATTTAGCTCTTAATTTTCATTACCTAACACATTAAAAAATTATAAATATGGCATTACGATTAGGCGATATTGCACCCGATTTTACAGCGACAACCACTTCAGGCACAATCCGGCAGTTTCGGATGAAGATGCAGATAAAAAATTTCCTAAAGGATATAAAAAGGTCAAACCCTACTTGCGCATTACTCCGCAACCTGATCTTTAAATAATATTAATTAATTAAACCATTAAAACAGCCATTTATTTAGGTATGTTTTAATGGTTTATTTTTACTTAAAATATAATGTTAAATATGATGGATAAACAATTTCACTTCAGTTCCCTTATCCACAGCGGAATCTATTGTTAACTTCCAGTTGTGTTGTGCAGCTCTGTCTCTCATATTTTTAAGTCCGTTGCCACCCACCTTATTACTTTTAAAAGTTGGATCAAATCCAATACCATTATCTTTGATCGACATGATCAAAATATTTTTTGTTCTCGAAAAATGAATATCTATTTGAGTTGCAGTAGCATATTTAATGGCGTTATTTAAGGTCTCTTTAAAAATAAGATATAGATCACGTCGCTCTTCCATTCCAATTTTTATATTTTCCAATTCTTTGTATACAGGCATTTGCAACACAATTTGATGAGAATTACATAAGCCGGAAGCGAAATTAAACATTCTATCTGCCAGGTTTTCAAATGAATCGTTTAATGGTTTGATCGCCCAAACGATATCACTCATATTATCGATCATTTCCCTGGAACTTTCGCTCATGCGTGATAAAAGAGATGAGGCGTCCGGGTATTGCGCTTTGATTTTATCATTCACAATATCACTATACATCCGTATGCTGCTTAATGTTGAACCGATATCATCGTGCAGATCTGCGGCAATAATGTTTCTCCATTGAAATTCCTTTAATTGTTGTTTAAGTTTATATCGGTTATAAATGGTAAATGCTGTAATCGCTACTAGAATAAATCCGGCTAAAAGAATATAATTTAAACTGTTTTTTCGTTTTATCAATTGCTGTTGGATTGCTGCATTTTCATTCAATAATTGAATGGTCTTTTCCTTTTGTGTCACATCAAATCGCGTTTGCATTGCGATAATATCTGCGTTAAATTGTTGTTTATTGAGCGTGTCGTTAACAATTCTGTTTAATTCAAAAAAGTCAAATGCCATTTTAAAATCTCCTGTTTTATAATACGCTTTGGAAAAAATATCGCTGGAGGATGCTATGTGTTCATTATAGAAATTTCTTTTTGCTATATTATATGCTTTGGAGGCAAATTGTATACTCAGCTCCGGCTTATTCAGCCTTAAATTCACATCAGCCAGTTGAGCATAGTTTCGTGCTATATCATTACTATCGCGTTGTTCCAGGGCGAATTTAAGCCCCATTGCATAGTATCTTTCTGCTTCCGCATATTTATTTTGTTCCATATAAACATCACCAATATTGCTATGGTACATCGACATGTTATTCAAATCGTTAATACTATCTCCAATTTTAATTGCTGAAAACAAACTTTTTAATGCGAGATCATAATTTTTTTGGTGTTTATAGATGTTGGCGAGATTATTAATCACAATAGAAGCCATTGCCATATTATTGATCTTATTATAAAGTACTAAAGCTTTATTATAATATTCAACACTTTTATCATACAACTCCTGATAATAATATATAGAACCAATGGTTTGAAATATACGAGCTTTTCTATCGTCGTTATTTGCGAGTTCGGCATATACGGATGATGAATCGCAATATTGCAATGCTTTATCGAATAGACGCAACTGCATATATACATCTGCCTTATTTAAATAAATAAGTGCCAAACGTTTTGGTTCTCCCTCTTTATAAGCATAAACCAGCGAGGAGTCCTGAAATATCAATGCAGAATCAAATTTTGATGCAAACCCGTAAGCTGCAGCAATATTTAAATAACATCCCGCGATCCCTTTATTCCATTTAATTTCTTTTCCAAGTTCAACTCCCTTCCTCGCAAACTCCAATGCCTCCTGCTGATCCTGATGTACCACAAGCCCTGCCAGCATTCTGCAGGCAACAACAGTATTCGTGTCTTTCTTATTTAGAGCAACTACTTGTCGTAAACTATCCGTATTTATCTTTTGTGTAAACCCACTGAAGCTACATAGTAACAATATTCCGAAAATGAGGTTCTTGTTGATCATGGCATTTAAATTACGGAAAATATATGAATTCGGATATAATTCCCATTTAATTTCTACAGATTAAAATTTCAAATAAATCCCTTTATCAACAATTCAAAATGGATTTAAACTAATATTATTCGTTTAAAACCATAAATGATCCCGAAAACGATTTTTCATCTCCAAGTAATTGAATAAAATAAAGTCCATTATCAAGACCATTTGTATTGACCATTATTTGGTCGCCTGATAATCGATACTCATCTCTTACCTTTTTTCCATTGGAATCATAAATGATATATTTTCCATTTACAATATTAAATGGCAAATAAATGTTTACATGACTTGTAGCGGGGTTGGGATATATCGATAAGTGGATATAAGGATTTGAGCCAATAATATTTTCAGTTAGCATTGGCTCCAATTTAAATAATCCCCAATTTTCTTCGTCGGTGGTATCGATGCCAAAAAAATACACATCACCATCTAAAAATGCAGTAGTTCTAAAAGGGGAAACACCGGGATAAATAATGGTAGAAGCTTCGGTTCCGCTACTTTGCATTATACGGTTTTGCATTGCAAATTCAGAAACTTTTACTAACGCACGACAGTAAAATTCGGGCCTATCCGCTTCGCTGTTAAAATTTGATATCTCCGGAACCGATCCTAATCCTTCCAGATCGTAGATCATGGAAGTTCCTGCAGTGGTGCCATCACTTTTACACAAACCATACTTTGTAAATCCTTCAGCATTGCCATAAAAATATAATGAACCATTTTTATTATAAATTGATCTTGAAGTGAACATAGCCTGAATTTCATCTTCAGTTTCTATTATTTCCGTACCGCCTGGTGTGCCGTCACTTTTCCAAAAAGCCGAATTATAATAATCACCATCAAAGGCATAAAAGTAACAGTTGTCGTTTAAGTTTGTAAACCCGGTTACATTTTGCAAGGTATTATTTAAAGTTATAGTTCCTGCTGCAGTTCCATCAGTTCGGTACAAATAATATAAAACAGGCAATGTTTCGTCTATACGGCCAGTAAAATATAAATAGTTGTCTATCACAGTAAACTGAGGATCGATACTACCCGCATATCCATTATTCATTGCGCCATTAATACCGGGAACAATATCCTTTATGATCATGGTTCCTGCTGTTGTACCATCACTTTTATAAATTTCATATCCGTACACATCATCTCTCGCAGTAAATATTAAGGTGCCATTAAAATTTATGAGATGTTCCGGATTGGATCCATATACATTATCCGCGGAAATGTCTTTAACCATTATGGTACCTGCATCAGTTCCATCCGTTTTCCAAAGTTCAAATCCATGCGATCCATCGTTGGCTGCGAAAAATAATTCGCCATCAAGTTCGGTAAAATAGGGATAATTAAATTCGGGATCAAAAAAACCTTGGGGTCCAATATTTATGTCTTTCAGCAACTCAGTACCTGCTTCTGTTCCATCCGTTTTCCAAATTTCCATTCCGTGTGCAAAGTCATATGCGAGAAAATAGAGTTCATCGTTAAAAACTACAGGCATGCGATCGGTAAATTGGGGACCCCAGTAACTATTATCCAAAATACTTCCATTTGCTCCGGGATTAATGTCTTTAATTAACATGGTGCCGGCTTCGGTACCATCACTGGCCCACAATTCATAATCCTCAGGATTTGTGCCGTCGTTTGCAAAAAATAATAATTTATCGTTCACATTTGCGATGAAATCGTAACCATATAAAGGCAATTTAACAGGAGTAACCTGTGCATGCATCTGCGTTACTAAAAAACCTATTACTATAAATGTCAGATTCTTTTTCATGATCAGTAAATTAAAGTAAATAATAAAGCGATCTGTTAATGCTTGTGCACTCGCCATTAATAACATTTTAAATAATCATAGTTTTAATTCTGAATCGAAATTAACAAAAAAAAATATATTACGAGAAATTTTAACCTTTTCTCAAAATTATTTGAGGATTTTACTCTTAAAAAGTAAATCTTTATTAAAAGATCAGTCTATCCTCCAATCAATTGGTTCGATGTTATGTCTTTGCAAATAATCATTTGTTTTGCTGAAATGTTTGCATCCAAGAAACCCGTTGTAGGCGCTGAAAGGAGAAGGATGAGTGGTTTTCAGGATCAAATGTTTGTTCTGATCTATCATTGCCGCCTTTTGTTGTGCATAATTTCCCCATAATAAAAACACAAGATTTTTTCGCTCGGCATTGAGATGTTGGATCGTTGCATCCGTAAAATTTTGCCAACCAATGTGTTGATGACTTGCCGGTTTATCTTTTTCAACTGTAAGTATCGCATTTAATAAGAAAACCCCCTGTTGCGCCCAACTTTCTAAAAAACCATGTTGTGGTGGCTCGATATTAAGATCACTTTTTAATTCTTTATAAATATTTACCAGTGAAGGAGGTGGTTTTACTCCTTTTTGAACACTAAAACACAAACCATGCGCCTGACCCGGTCCATGATAGGGATCCTGACCTAAAATCACCACCTTTACTTTATCGAATGGAGTTAAATTATAGGCATTAAAGATCCACTTCCCCGGGGGATAAATAAGCAGGCCTTTTTGTTTTTCAGCGAACAAAAAATGTTTGATCTGCTGAAAATATGCTGCCGTAAATTCTTTGCCCAATTTTTGCTTCCAGCTTGCTTCAATTTGAATTTTAGCAAGCATTTGTTCTTCAGTTTGATCCATATAACCCATTAGGTTTGCAATTTTAGAAATTTACGGCAACTATTTCAACTATTTATGATTAATATCACTTTATTTAGGATAGTTTAATTTTATATTTGAGGAACTAGACCAAACCATGGGAGATACGACTTCACAAATCAGAGGGACCAAAAGTAAGTATATGCAATTTGTAAATGCATTACTCAACGATATTGAGGCACTGGAACACATGATAAATAATCAATTATTTGATGGGGATATTGAAAGAATAGGTGCCGAACAGGAAATATGCATTGTAAATGAGGAATGGAAGCCCGCAAATAACGCCCTCGAAATATTGGCGGACTTAAACGACAAAGCTTTTACCACTGAACTTGCAAAATACAATTTAGAAATTAATTTAAACCCTATTGAATTAAAAGCCGGTTGTTTTTCAGCAATTGAAAGAGACCTTTCGGAAAAATTTTTCCTTGCACAAAAATCAGCAGAAAAATTTAATTCAAAATTGGTACTCGCAGGAATATTGCCCACCATTTCCAGAAATGAAATAACACTTGATTATTTAACACCGCTTGATCGTTATCATCACCTCAGCAAAAAGCTGCGAAATTTACGAGGACGAAAATTCGACCTCTATTTAAAAGGCGTAGATGAAATTCACATCCGTCACGACAGTATTATGTTTGAAGCATGTAATACAAGTTTTCAATCACATCTACAGATCAAACCAGAGGAATTTGTTCCGGCATATAACTGGGCATTGGCAATTTCTGCTCCTGTTTTAGCAGTTACTTCCAATTCACCTTTATTATTAGGTAAAGAATTATGGAGTGAGATACGCATTGCTTTATTTCAGCAAAGTATAGATACACGACATAGCATTGATGAAATAAGAGAACAACGTCCGCGTGTAACTTTTGGAAAGGATTGGATCTATAATTCCATTACTGAAATATATAAGGAAGATATTACCCGTTTCGAAGTTTTAATGCCTGCAGCAATAAATGAAAATTCGTTGGAGGATATTAAAAATAATAAAATACCTGAATTAAAAGCCTTGCGTTTACACAATGGCACAGTGTACAGATGGAATCGCATGTGTTATGGCATATCAGATAATAAACCACATTTGCGCATCGAAAACAGATATGTGCCTGCCGGTCCCACTATTCTGGATGAAGTAGCCAATATGGCTTTCTGGATTGGATTAATGAAAGCCAGACCGGAAAACACAAAAAAAATATGGGAACATTTCGATTTTAAAGATGTAAAATCCAATTTCTTTAAGGCCGCACGATCTGGTATTGAAAGTGTTTTTATCTGGAGAGATAAAGCAATTTCAGCAAAGGAACTCATTTTGCAGGAACTTTTACCGCTTGCACATGAAGGATTAAAAAATTCAGGGATCCCTGAGGAGGAAATATTTATTTATCTCGGAACTATAGAGAAAAGATTAAAAACAAATACAGGTGCACAATGGCAGGTAAATAATTTTCGAAAATTAAAAAAGGAAATAAATGTAAGTGATGCAGTAAAAGTGATGACAGAAAGTATGCACGCGTATCAACAAAATAATATTCCTGTTTGCAATTGGGATGGAATTGATACCGCGACTGCTGTAAAACATCAGATCAGCAATATGACCATAATTAAACAACTGATGAGTACCGATGTATTAACAGTTTATCCGGATGATCCAATTGCACTAGTAAAAAATATTATGATGTGGCACGATGTAAATCATGTAATTATTGAAGATAAAAAAGGAAAATTAATGGGTGTAATAACCTCCGGACATTTAAAAGAATTATATGAAGCACAAGGCAACACCGAATCAATTCCAGTTAAAAAATTAATGCGCAAAGAAATACTCACCATTGCTCCCGAAACCACAATTGAAGATGCTCTGAAAATAATGCAGGATAATTGGATTAGCAGTTTGCCCGTTGTTCAGGATAATAAATTGATGGGTATAATTACGAAAAATGATATGATGCGGTGGATGGCTTTGAGGGGGACATAGGACATAGGACATAGGACATAGGACATTGTAAATTTGACATAGGAACAAATTGTATCAAGTATCAGGTATCAGGTATCAGGAAAACAAATTGTGGAATTTTCTAAAATTTCGTAAGAAATTTAAACTCCTCTCTCCTTTCTCCTCTCTCCTTTTTAGTATCAAGTATCAGGTAGCAAGTATCAGGTATCAAGTATCAGGTATCAGGAAAAATGGAATTTTCTAAAATTTCGCAAGAAATTTAAACTTCTTTTTTTGAGTATCGGGTATCAAGTATCAGGTATCAGGAAAACACGATGTATTCTTAAATTTCGCAAGAAATTTAAACTCCTTTCTCCTCTCTCCTTTCTCCTCTCTCCTTTCCCGCTGGGATAACTCCTCTCTCCTTTATCAATTAATTAAAATACGTTAAATACACTTTTGGTCCTTGCTGCTTAGATGCACAACCCGTAATTTTACTTCAAATATTACACAAATGAAGAACTATTTACTTATCGCAACAGCCTGTGTCACCATGATCTCTTGTAAAACTAAAACTGAACCGGAGGAAGAAGTGATGGGTCCGGGTAAAGTAACGTATCCTGCCACACTAACAACTGATTCCTCTTCCAATTATTTTGGAACAATGGTAAGTGATCCTTACCGATGGCTGGAAGCAGAAGCAAATGAAGATTCTGCAGTGAGAAATTGGGTAACTGCTGAAAATGATATTACCGGTGATTACCTTGCACAAATTCCCTATCGCGAACAGTTGAAAGAACGGCTTGCAGAATTAATCAATTATCCAAAAATGGGAGTTCCTTACAGATCGGGTAAATATTACTTTTATACTAAACACGATGGAGTTCAAAATCAAAGTGTTACTTATTATCGAGAAGGATTAGAAGGATCCGAAAAAGTATTTATCGATCCGAATAAATTATCGGAAGGAGGAACTTTGGTGCAGAATTTTGCAGGATTTTCCAACGACAGAAAATATCTTGCAATTACAGAAAGCGGAGCAGGTAGCGATTGGAGTAATATATTAGTTAAAGATGTTGCAAAAAATGAATATTTAACTGATAAACTGGAATGGACAAAATTCAGTGGTGCAGCCTGGGTTGGCGATGGATTTTATTACAGCGCATATGATAAGCCGAGTAAAACATTTACAGGAAACAGTATCAATCAAAAAGTATTTTTTCATAAATTAGGCACTGCACAATCGGCAGATAAATTAATTTATGCGGATCCTAAAAATCCAACTTTTTATTTAGGGACACAAACTACCGAAGATGAACGGTATTTATTTATAAATATCAGTCCCGGAACATCCGGAAGCTCCATTTTATGGAAGGATCTGCGCGTTCCAAACAGTGGATTTAAAACTTTATTTGAAGGATTTGAGAATGAATACAGTGTATTGGATAATGATGATGATAAATTAATTGTATTCACAAATCACAATGCACCTAATTATAAAGTTGTTCAGGTAGACCCTAAAAATCCGGCACCCGAAAACTGGAAAGTGATCATTGCCGAACAGGATGAAATTTTAAGTAATGTTTCTTTAGCAGGTGGAAAAATATTTGCATCTTATTTAAAAGATGTTCGCCCTGTAGTGTTCCAATTTTCCAGAACAGGAAAAGCTGAACGTCAGATCGCATTGCCAAATGATGGAATAGGTGGAAATGTTGCAGGATTTAACGGAGAAAAAGACGATGAATTTGTATTCTTTTCCTTTACAACTTTTCTTTCTCCCGCTGATATTTATAAATACGATATTAAATCCGGTAAATTAGATCTCTATAAAAAATCAGAAATAAAATTTGATGCTTCAGGTTATGAAATGAAACAAGTTTTTTACAGCAGTAAAGACGGCACAAAAGTGCCGATGTTTATAGTACATAAAAAGGGAATTGAATTAGACGGAAAAAATCCATGTTTATTATATGGTTATGGCGGATTTAATATTGCCTTACCTCCAAATTTCAATACTGCCCGTTTAGCAATGCTGGAACAAGGATTTGTGTATGCACTTGCCAATATTCGCGGAGGTTCAGAATATGGTGAAGCATGGCACGAGGCCGCTATGTTTGAAAAGAAACAGAATGTATTCGACGATTTTATCGCCGCTGCAGAATATTTAATAGATAAAGGATACACCTCTAAAACCAAACTTGCAATTTCGGGAAGAAGTAATGGCGGATTATTAGTCGGGGCATGTATGACACAACGTCCTGATCTTTATGCAGTTGCATTACCCGGAGTTGGTGTTATGGATATGTTGCGTTATCATAAATTTACAGTTGGTCACGGCTGGATAACCGAATATGGTTGCGCCGACAGCTCCGCAGAAGCATTTAATTATTTGTATAAATATTCACCGCTTCATAATTTAAAACCAGGCACCAAATATCCTGCAACTTTGGTAACCACTGCCGATCATGATGATCGTGTAGTGCCCGGACATTCCTTTAAATATGCTGCAGCATTGCAGGCAGCGCAGGCTCCTGATGGACCTCCGTGTTTGATCAGGATAGACACAGAAGCGGGGCATGGAGCCGGTAAACCACTTACAAAAACCATTCAGGAAGATGCCGATTGGATCAGTTTTACGATGTGGAACGTTGGTATTAAACATCTTACATTAAAGGATAAACCTTAAGATAATTTATTTAACACATTGAAAGAGTGAGGTTTATAACCTCGCTCTTTTTTTTGTTGCGGAATTTCGCCAAGTCATCAATAAAAATTATTAATATTGTAGACAATTCTAATCCACACAAGTATGAATAAGGTTTTATTGATGGTAGCTTTTTGCTGTGTTGCCAACCTCAGCAATGGCCAAACTACAGGTGACTATCAACGAGTTACGAATAAGGGAACACTTCCTCCTGAGGTTTACACTCCTTCCACGGAAAAATTTTATGAAGAAATTCAGCTCATAGAATCGGATATTTCGAAACAGGAAATAAAGACGAAACAACAATATTATCTCGAAAGTGGGTTTTCTATTGATGAGATGATGCGCAGCGGAACTGTCTTGTACAATCCGGAATACAATTCTTATCTGGATGCAATTGCGGATGAGTTATTAAAGGATAATCCGGAATTAAGAAGTAAGGTGCATTTTTATTTACTGCGCTCCCCTGTGGTTAATGCATTTGCGGGTGCAGGTGGAAATATTTTTATCAGCATGGGGTTGATCGCCATGCTCGACAATGAAGCTCAACTTGCTTATGTTATGGGTCATGAGATAGGCCATATTGCACGTGAACACGGACTAGATTTTTATATGGAGGCAGTGGAGATAGATAAAAAAAGCTCTAATAATTCTCTCCTTAAAAAATCATCTTTTGATAATACCATGATCACTAAAAACCGATATTCACAAACATTGGAAACAGAGGCGGATGATTATGGAATACAAACCCTGATCAAAACAAAATATTATGCAGATACCACCACATTGGACGCTGTTTTTGATGTATTAAAATATTCCTATCTGCCTTATGAAAATGTAAGTTTTCCTATCGAATTTTTTGAAGGCCCACATTATGTTATTTCAAAGAATTTAAAAATGGATTCCGTAAAAAGGATCAGCGGAACACCTGAAACTGTTTCAGCAAAGGAAGCAAATAAAAGCACCCATCCAAGTATTGCTGAACGAAGAGAAGGTGTTCGCGAATTCATGCGCAATGTAAATACCGATAATCGTGAACCGTATCTTGTTTCTGAAAATAAATTCCTCGCTTTGCGCAATGTAGCGAGATATGAATTGCCCATGTTTTATTTGCACAACAATTTCTTTCAGGATGCTATTTATAGCTCCTATTTAATTTTACAAAAGGAACCGGGAAATAAATATTTAGAAAAGATCATTGCAAAATCTTTGACCGGACTTACAAAATTCAGAAACAGCAAGGATGATGAAGTTTATGCTGAAAAAGCGCGTTTCGAAACCTACGAAGGCGAACAACAACAACTCTATTTTTTATTGTGGGCGATGAACGATGTGGAATTAAATGTAATGTCGCTGAACTATGCATTTAATTTGCATTTAAAATATCCTGAGGATAAAGAGATATTACCAATTTGCGAATCGCTTGTGAATGATCTTGTTTTTTATCACTTTAATGATGAACATGATTTTTATGAAGATAAAACAGTATCGAGAGATAGTTTATATGCACTATCGGATATTGCTAATCCCAAAATAAAAGTGGTGATCAGTGAAAAGTCCACAAAAAAATCAAGAAAGACCGCAACAGTGCGCTCCAAACGGGCAAGTACGGAAAAGATAAGGGCTGATAAATATAAAAAACCATTGCTCTACGCATATTATGATTATTGGGAGAATAAAGACTTCAGAAAACTCTGGAACGATGCAGTAGCGGAGCGCGATGAACGGGAAGCAAATGCAAAAGCATATAAGAAGGCGGGTATAAAATATGTGAATAAAGGCGATACCCGCGATTATTTTTATGGTTCAAAACTCGGTATCGACAGAGTGGTAGTTGTAAATCCATTTTACAGGCGCCTCGACCTTCGCAAGAACGGCGGAGTGGAATATGTTTCCAGCGAAGAGGGTGAAATTAATTATATGGATATCCTGAAAGACAATGCTGCACTGTTGGATATGGATCTGGAAATTATCGACCCATTGACCTTAGAAAATACCGATGCTGAAAAGTTTACGGATATGACCGAGCTCAACGACTGGTTTTCGGAGCAACTCGATTTTGGCAATATCAATATGCCGGGATATAATCAGGCGACGATAGATTCCATTGCGAATAAATATAACACTGATTATTTTTTATGGACAGGTATTATTTCCATGCGCAACAGGCAGAATATTTTAGGTCCCATTGTATATATCGCTTTGTCACCTTTCTTTATTCCGCTTTTACCCTACGGCATTTATGAATTGGTATCACCTGAATATGAATTCTTTTATTTGAGTTTATTGTATAACGTGAAAACACGTGAAGCAAATGTGCTCAAATTTTTATTCCTCGACAACAACGATACCCGTGCCATTTTAAATTCTCATACTTACGAAATGTTGTATGAGATATCCACGGAACCTAAAAATGCCACAACCACTTCCTCCACCACAACCACATCCAATTAAACCCCACTCCTTACAAAATGAAAAATCGTCTATTATATTTATTTGTCCCATTTTTATTTATATCCCAATTGAATGCACAATCGGTTGGATACCAGGGTAAAAAATTCATGGTGGAACTTGGGTACTCTCCGCTTTCCAATCTTTCGGCCAAGTATTTCAGTTACAATTTAGCTGATGATTATTATACAGAAGAGAACCAGCCGATCATGTTTAAACATATTATTAAATTAAATGTTGAATACGCTCTTTTTAACAGCGGGTCCTTTGTGTTGCGTTATAATCCATTTAATTATACTTCAAACATTAATTATTATTCCGTAAACGATGACCTTACCGATCTTATCGGTGTGGAAAGTAAGGGACATATGTTTTCTTTGGGATATAAAACTTACACCACTGCAACACCTGCTCCGCTGGGAACTTATTTCGGTTTTTATGTTACCCGTTACGGTTTTTCAACTGAACTGGTACAAAGTGAATTCAGCAGAAATAATGTACCTGACGAACTTGCAAATTATCAATGGGAGGAAAGTTCTACAATGGGTATTTCTGTAAGCTACGGAGTTAAAACAATTTTCTGGGATAAGGTTACCATGGATATATCGCTTGAAGCCGGATATTTTCTAGATAATTCGCATACGAGCAGCAGTTTTGACAATGAATTACTGGGAGGTGATTACGAAATATCCTCTTCCCTATATCCACAGGGAAACACCATTAAAAATGCGCGAGCATTCTTTTTTGCCGTTCCAACAGTATCTTTCGGCTTCCTGGCTTTCTGATTTTCACTAAAAACCATTACCTTTGCGCCATTCCGGCCCGGTAGCTCAGCTGGATAGAGCATCAGCCTTCTAAGCTGGGGGTCATTGGTTCGAATCCAATCCGGGTCACTTTAAACTTCTGCAAACGTAGTAATATCAGTATTTTACATGTTATTTTGAATTTTAGGTAAAACATGGGTAAAACAAATCCGCCCATTTAGTTTAAAGCCAGCGGCTGTTCAGCCACAAATAATATTTTTGCCGATATTGTAAATTTATTAGGAATTAATACTTAAAACCAATAAATTTGATAGCACAAACAATAATATGAAAACATTTTTTGCTGCTTCTTTATTTACTCTTCTTTCTAATTTCATAATTGGTCAAACTAATGTATATCATCCATTCCATAATGGAGCTCAATGGAGTGTACTTAATCAATATCATAATCAATTCATTCAAGATTTTGGAGATAGTACTAAGGAAGTCTTAAAATTTGTTAGTTTGAGTGATACTTTAATTGAAGGAAAAGAATATTTGCGAATAGACTATGCAGGTTTCCCGGGAGCTCAATACATTCATTTTCGTGATGATTCAATTGCAAAAAGGGTATATGTCAGAATAGCTGATACTGACACACTTCTATATGATTTCAGTGTTATTGAAGGCCAAAACATTTCCAATACATATGCTTTTATAAATTACCCTGATGCCTATGTTGAATCAATTGATTCAATCCAAATTGGTGATAATTATCGGAAAAGATTCAATATAAGATACACTAATCAATTTTATAATTACGACTTTGGTGATTATGAAGATTCACTAGTAGCGACTTACATAATTGAAGGTATTGGCAGCCAATATGGTCCAACCTTAGCTTTTCTCTTAAACAACGGATATACTTTAAATAATAAATATGAATTAATTTGTTACTTTGAAAATGGGGAGCAATTATATTCTCTCTTCTCTGAATTTGCAAATTGTGATTCAACTTATATTGATTATTCTGTCCAAAATTTGACAGAGCTCAACAATATCTTAGCACCTGAAATATTTCCTAATCCGGTTAATGATTTCCTTACTATCAAATTTAACGGCCTAATATGTAATCATGTTTTATTATTTGATTTAGCAGGAAAACTAATTTTAGAAGAAAAATCAATACTAAATAACACTATTGTAATCGATGTTTCAAAATTTCCAAAAGGAACGTATATTGTGAAAACAATTTTTAATGACAACTCATTTATTAATAAAATAATGATCTTTTAACCAAAATCCTTTATCATGAAAACTCTACTTACCATTCTCATCACAACTATTTTAATAGGTAATTGTTTAGCCCAAACTCCAGGGACATGGAATTTTGCAGGGCCCTTTGACAATGTACTAACTTTAGGCGGAACAACTAGCTCGTTACATGGAGCAGGCCGAATTTGCTGCATTGCATTGCATCCAACTAATTCAAATTTACTCTATCTAAGTTCACCACGAGGTTCAATGTATATAAGAGATGAATCTGAAAATTCAAGTAGTTTAATAAATTCGGAATTTCCTTCAATGTTTACGAGGAGTGGCATTGCTACAATAGCAATAGATCCAAATAATTCACAAAATATTCTCATTGGAACCGGAGACAATCAAGGACCTTTTGCAGAATGGGAAAAGCGAACAAGTAGCACAGGGATATACCTTTCCACAGATGGAGGATCAACTTTTAACCCTACAAGTCTTTCAAAGGATTTAGATGATACAAGATTTAATATAAATAAAGATAATTGGATGAGAGTCTCGAAAATTTTGTTTGACCCCAATAATCCAAATGTTGCATATGCAATATTAAGGTGGTTACCAGGCGGAGATGTAACATGGGCGACACCTGGTGGTGAAATTTACAAGTCAACGAATGGAGGTTTGGATTGGGAGGTTTTTTTGATGGATGAAATCACAAATCCCGATAAATATTTTTGGGACATGGAAATTCAGCATGGGGGCTCTCTCGGAAAAACCATTTTATATGTCTCTAGTAGAAAGATATACAAATACACAGAGGAATTCAATTTATGGGAGGATAAAACATCTAAATTACTAACACTTCAAAGTGACCCTAACTCTAGAACTGGAAGAATTTTATTAACAGTTGCGCCCAGAAATTCACCGAGTGCATATAATAATTACATCGGTGCTTTAGTAATGATTGCAAATCCCAGCTTATATCCACCCCCATCCCCAATAAACTATTTAGATTTGTATATTTCACAAGATGGATTTTCAACAAATGTAAATAAAGAAATCGGTGAATTTAGTGCGATTGATATTAAAAATCTCGCGAGTGGATTCAGACTATCATTTGCAGTTAATGCCGACTTTTCAAGGATTTATATTGGCTCGGTAAACTTATATTATTCAAATGATGGAGGTAATACTGCAAATCCTATATCATCAGTACATGATGATATCATGGACATACAATTTCCAGCATATGATGGGACAAATATTAATACAATATACGTGGGATGTGATGGAGGGTTTTATGAAAGTACTAATGGAACTAGTTTTATTCAATCAAATAATGGACTTGGAGGCGTAGCTGAATTATTTGACTTAGATTATGCTACTAATTATCATAGATTAG
>JBGAWP010000059.1:0-25924 GCA_044227505.1 Chitinophagales bacterium
TTTCGCACTGAAGCGCAATAAGGCATTTCTGGTGAGTTCATACCTTTCCAAAGTTGACGACCTTAAGTGAGAGCCGTCTTTTTTAAGGCGTTTTCCGGATTTACTTTCATTAATAAAGCGATCAAACAATATCAGAAAATTGTAAGCAGTGTTCATAATCGTAAATTTAAAGGTGAAATGATACTTACCTTTTACGATAATAAATCCGGAGTTGTTTTAAAATAATGTGCTTCAATCTTTAAATGATTCATTCATTTTTATCCCTTTAAATCCATCATTCCTTTTTTTATCTTTTAAATCAGCCTGATCCGCGTTATCAGCGCCTGCCCGACCACTGGCGGGTTCCCCCTTTTTTTCATTCCTTCATTCTTTCATCCCCCCGAGACCTGCACAGGTTTGCAAAACCTGTGAGGTCGAGTCGTCGAAAACCTGTTAGGTCGAGCGGTCAAAAACCTGTGAGGTCATCTAATTAAAAACTCCTCCACATTTCCCGGTGAAACAATCATCGTTTTTGCCTTGTAATTATCGGTAAAAGTTTGAGGAAAACGCACTTTGGTATTTTTGCCCCATTTAAACTCAAAGGCACTCATTTTGTTTCCGGCTTCTTCTAAAAGATCTATTTCCTGTTGCTGTGTGGTACGCCAGAAATAATGTTTTGCTTCCAGTAGATTGTTTTGTAAATATTTAATCCTTTCGGAAACCAAAAAGTTTTCCCATAATCCTCCTACATCTGTTCTTGAATTTAAAGGACTAAAATTATTGATGATGGCATTTCTGATCCCACAATCATAAAAATATATTTTTTTGCCTTTTTTTATTTCATTGCGCACATTGCGACTCAATGCGGGTAAACGAAATACAACATACGCTTTTTCTAAAAGGTCTATATATTTATCTATGGTCTTATCATCACTTCCTACCATTTGTGCCAGTTCATGATAACTTACTTCACTGCCAATTTGTAATGCAATTGCCTTTAATAATTTTTCAATTAATCCGGGTTTTTTAATTTGCTCAAGCATTAACAGGTCCTTATACAAATAACTGTTCGCCAACAATTTCAATAATTCCTTGCCTTCATCCGGATTAACAACAATTTCCGGATAATATCCATAAAGCATTCTTTGTTCGATCAACCGTTTTTCTTCCAGCAGTCCATGATGATCCACCATTTCACCAAAACTCAAAGGATATAATGTAAATTCATATTTACGACCTGTTAACGGTTCGTTGAGTTTATACGTCAATTCAAACGCAGAAGAACCAGTGGCAATAACCTGCACATCTTTTATTCTGTCCGTTATCAATTTTATCGTTAGGCCGATATTTGGGATTCGTTGCGCTTCATCAATAAACAATATCTGATTTTTACCAAGTATGGACCTCAACTTCGTTGCACTCGAACCGGTGAGTAATTCCCTGATATCACTGTCGTCACCATTCATATATAACCAGCTTTTATCCTGCCCCTCCAAAAACGATTCTACCAAAGTTGATTTTCCAGATTGCCTTGGACCAAACAATAGCAACGCCTTTCCTTTGAAAAGCCTTGATTTTATTGCATTCTGTAAACTTCTAGCGATCATTTTTCCTGTCTCTTACCACAAATTTACATAATTATTTCGGATTGTAATCCAAAAATATCATAATATTTTCGGATTACAATCCGAAATAATCATAATATTTTCGGATTTGATTCCGAAATTAATATGGTTATTTCGGAATTTGTCTAAGTTAACGATTCATTTTTCTCCCCAAAGACCTCACAGATTTCCAAAACCTGTGAGGTCGAGGTTCACGAAACCTGGAATGTCGAGTGCGTTCATTCCTTCATTCTTTCATTCTTAATTTAATTTCCCCTTCCCTCAGACCTACCAGGTTTAAAAAAACCTTGTAGGTCGAGGGCATTCATTCTTTCATTCTTAATTTTATTTCCCCCCTCATTCCCTTTCTTCATCCCTTTAAATTTTCATCTTTTTTTTATCCTTTTAAATCCGCCCGATCCGCGTCATCTGGGTTCCCTTTTTTTTTCTGTATTCCCATAGACCTGCACAGGTTACCCAAACCTGTGAGGTCATCGGAGTTCATTCCTTCATTTTTTATTCCTTCAAACATAAGTTATCCACGATTGTTGATTTTAATTTCGACGCATTTTTGAGGATGGCGAATGCGTTCGTTTACTTTGTATCTCAGGATAAGATTATGAAACTAAGTACACTGGAAATTAAGGGATTTAAGAGTTTTGCAGATAAGACTGTGCTCCATTTTAATGAGAATATTACCGGCGTTGTTGGCCCTAACGGCTGCGGTAAGTCGAATGTAGTGGATGCTATCCGCTGGGTATTAGGTGAACAAAAACCTACTGCACTCCGAACAGAAAGAATGGAAAACCTCATTTTTAACGGAACCAAGAACCGTAAATCGTCAGGAATGGCGGAAGTGAGTCTCACGTTTGAAAATACCCGAAACCTGCTCGCAACGGAGTTTTCTACGGTTACCGTTTCCAGACACTACTTTAAAACAGGCGAAAGTGAATACCGTATTAATGGTGTTACCTGCCGATTGAAAGATATTCATAGCCTCTTTTTAGATACCGGTATCAGCACAGATTCTTATTCCATTATAGAATTGGGGATGCTCGATGATATCTTGCACGACAAGGACAATTCGCGCAGAAGATTATTTGAACAGGCCGCCGGTATATCAAAATATAAAGCAAGAAAAAAAGAAACACTCAATAAATTAAGCGCCACTCAGCTTGATCTTGATCGTGTGGAGGATCTTTTGTTTGAAATTGAAAACAATTTAAAAGAACTCGAAAAACAGGCAAAACGCGCACAACGTCATCAAAAATTGAAGGCGGACTATAAATTAAACAGTATTGATCTTGCCGTATTAACCTTACAATCGCATAAAGATATTTACAAACAACTGAGCAATCAACAAACATTTGAAAGTGATACCAAACTGCAAATTGAAGCAGAAATAAATGCGCTTGAGGCAAGTATTGCGGATAAAAAAACTGCACTGATAGATAAAGAACAAGCGCTGAGTAAATTGCAAAAAGATCTCAATTTAGTTACCAACGAGATACATACAAAAGAAAATGAAGGCAATATCAGCAAAGAGCGCATCAAATTTTTGGATGAAAAACAAATCAGTCTGATAAAATCAATTACCGATGCGGAAAATTATATTCAATCAACAGAAGGTGATATTACAAATCTGGAGCAACGATTAGCGGAAGAAGTTGAAAAACTGAATGCAATTAAACAATCGCTTCAAAAATATCTCGAAGATCTGGAGAAAGTAAAAAATGAACATGATGTAGCAAGAGAAAAATTAGAAGGCACACAAAATATTTTCAAAGCAGCGGAACGCGAATTATACGATATCGATAAAAAGATCGCCATCAACAAAGTGCGATTGGAAAATTACCACCGTGAATTAGGTAATATCGAATCGGATAAAGGCACTCATGGCAATAAACTGGAACCACTTCGCGAAGAATTGATATCTCATGAGGAGAATAAAATTGCTGCTCAGTTGGTTGTTGATAATCTTGTGAAAGATGAAAATACCCTCAAACAAGATATAACATCCATCCAAAAAGACATAGAAAAAACGCGCAACGAATTAATTAATGTTCGCCGCAGTTACGATGCCAAGAAAAATGAATACAACCTCACAAAAAATATGCTCGAAAGTTTTGAAGGATTCCCTGAATCCATCAAATTTTTGAAAAAGAATGTGGCGAGCATGAAAGATGCTCCACTCCTATCGGATGTGGTGAGTTGTAAGGATGAATATAAAACTGCGCTGGAGAGTTTTCTCGACCCATGGCTGAATTATTATATTGTTCCGAATATGGCGCATGCACTTGGAGCCATTAACGAATTAGCAACCAAAGAAAAAGGACGTGCGAATTTTTTCCTGCTTTCGGAGTTTAAAAATGGTGCATCCGCAAAAAATATTCCCGGAGTAATTTCCGCACTCGATGTGGTTACTGTAAATGATAAATATGCTGCTCTTGCAAATCATTTATTGGGTAATGTATATATCTTAAATGGTGATGAGGATTTTGAAACGCTTTCCGCTAAATTATCTTCTGAATATCCGGATATCAATTTATTACATAAATCGGGAAAATTTGCAAAGTCAGGAAAAACAATTACCGGTGGATCTGTAGGATTGTTCAAAGGAAAAAGAATTGGCCGTGAAAAAACGCTGGAGACATTAGAATCAGAGATCAAAAAATTCCAGGAAGAAGATACTGCCATAAGTGCAATCTTAAAGGAAAAACAAACCCGATTATCGGAACTGCAACAATCATCACACGATAAAGATATTCAGCAAGGTCGTGAGGAATTAAATAAGGTTGTTCAACAATTAATGACCGCTAAAGCACGCATTGAATCCATCGAACAGTTGTTGCACCAGATGGAAGAAAAACGCGTAACTTTTAATCGTCAGATTCAGGAGACAGATGATGAAAGCATAAAATTAAATGAGGCGCATGAAAAACAACTCGCATTAAAGGAGGAACGTCAGAAAGACCTGCTGGAAATGGAGATCGCCTATCGCGAAGTGGCTGAAAAATTAAATGTACACTCCAACCAATATAATCAGGAAAACATTAAATACCATCAGCAACTCAACAAATTCCAAAGCGTTGAACAGGATCTCAATTATAAAAAAGCGAGACGGGATGAGGCGATCCTAACTGTGACCAGCAGCAAGAAACAATTGGATGAAGTAATTGAGGAAATTACCGACACACATAAAAAAATAGAAGAAATTCAAAGTACATTATTAAAAATGTACGATGAAAAAGTGGTAATGGAGCAATTACTCAGTCGCGAAGAAGCCACGTATTATGGCAGCCGTGGAGAAGTTGCGGAAACGGAAGATAAAATTAAAGCCCTGCAAAAGAAAAAAGACAGCAGCGATTTTACATTAAGTAGTATTAAAGACAGATTGAACGACCTGAAGGTTCAATTAGCCGCAACAAAAGAAAGATTGTGGGTTGAGTTTCAGGTTGAACTCGACAGTATATTGGATAACGAGCCTCCGGTAGATGTTACCTTAGAGGAATTGCAGGAAAAAGTGGATGCTGCCAAAAAACGTTTGGAGAATTATGGTGATGTGAATCCAATGGCGATACAGGCATATGAAGAAATGAAAACGCGTTACGATTTTATAAAAGCACAACGCGATGACCTTTTAAGTGCAAAGGCATCTTTATTAACCACCATACAGGAAATTGATGAAACCGCCCGCAAGAAATTTGATGATGCATTTATACAGATCAGAGATAATTTCAAAATGGTATTCCGCTCCCTGTTTAATGAGGAGGATGATTGCGATCTCATTTTAAAAGATGATTATGATCCGCTCGAAGCACAAATTGAAATTATTGCAAAACCTAAAGGAAAAAAACCACAGGTAATTGATCAGTTGAGCGGTGGTGAAAAAACTTTAACAGGAATGAGTTTATTGTTCGCATTATACTTATTAAAACCAGCTCCGTTTTGTATTCTGGATGAGGTGGATGCACCGTTGGATGACAATAATATCATGAAGTTCAATAATACCATCAGAAAATTCGCTGATAAATCTCAATTCATTATTGTTACACATAATAAACGCACCATGGCGGAAGTGGATATTATTTATGGAGTTACCATGCCTGAAATGGGAATAAGTAAGGTGGTGCCTGTGGATTTCAGGGGATTGAATTAAGCAGCTGATATGAAAAAAACATTAATTGTCTTATTGGTTTTTTCATACACCTGCATGCCAGCCCAATATATTATCACCTATTATTTTAATGCAGATTTTGTATTGTCCTCAGTTAGTGATTATCAATACAAGGCAACTGTTCAATGTGCTAAAAAATATCCTGAGGGTGCCGTTAAAATTCGTGTGGAATTAAAAAACGGCAAATTGATACATAAATATCAATACAGCGATCTGGAAAAGGGGCTAAAAACGGATACGACCTTCATCTTTAATGAGGACGGCACTTTATATTCCATAACTCCCTATAATAAAAAGGGTGAAATGGAATCAGAAATGATCTTTTATAAAAACGGCAAATTATCGCTGGAAACTTATTTTAAAAACAATGTAAAAAACGGTATTTCCCGATATTATTATGAGGATGGTAAATTACACAACCTCGATCATTACGAAAATGGAATATTAACTGATACCTCGTACAATTATAATGAAAGTGGTATAATTACAGAAAAAAATCTATACAGCAATGGATTCTTAAGTAAAACCTATACTTTCAGTAATACCGGAAATTTAAAATTCGAATACAGTTTTAATGCAGACGGGGATACAATTTCTACTGTTAAACATTCTACAGAATCCGATATTGACACCATTATTGAACAAGCTAAATTGCAAGAACAACTACCCGAATATAAAGGTGGCGTCTCCGCACTTTATAAATATCTTTCAACAAAAATTAAATATCCTCGTGATGCCAGAGATAATAGCATACAGGGTAAGACAATTGTTATATTTTCAGTGGGTGAAACAGGGAAAATTCATAATATCAAAACAATAAATCCTATTTATCCACTTATTGATTTTGAGGCAATGCGCGTGATTAATGAGATGCCTGCCTGGACCCCCGGAAAACAAAATGGCAAAAATGTGGAAGTTTGGTATACACTTCCGGTAAACTTCCTATTAAATTGAGGGGATACTTAAAATTGGTTAAGTTTGTTACAAGTATTAATTTTATTCTCCGATGGGAAACTGTACCTTTTTAAAGCATAATATTAAACCTACACAAATCCTTTATATATGAATATCGCCATCATCATTTTAATTGCCATAGTAGCAATAATCAGCATCCCTTTAATTATCGCATTATTTGTCAAAAAAAATTACACCGTTGAGAAAGAGATCGTGATCAATAAGGACAAAAATGCCGTTTTTGATTATATCAAACATATTAAAAATCAGGACCAATACAGTGTTTGGGTGATGATGGATCCAAATTCAAAAAGATCCTATACCGGCACAGATGGAACTACAGGATTTGTATACCAATGGGAAAGTGAAAATAAAAAAGTTGGACATGGATCACAAACCATAACAAAAGTGGAAGAAGGGGAAAAAATTGAATTTTTATTGCATTTTCTTAAACCTTTTGAAGGTAAAGCAAATGGATATATGTCAGCTGAAACTTTACCAGACGGAAATACAAAAGTGAAATGGGGATTTAAAAGTGCAATGAAATACCCATCCAATTTTATGTTGTTAATTATGGACCTCCCAAAAATGCTAGGGAATGATATGATGGTAAGTCTTGTAAATTTGAAAAAAACTTTAGAATAATAATATTGTTCAAACTTTTATGCCTGCTAAAAAGACAATCACTTCGAAAAATAAAAAAGCAGAAGAACTTCGCAGAATTATTAAAGCTGCCAGTGATAAAATAACAGAACGTGTTAAATGGAATGCACCGAGTTATTATTTTATAAAAGACATGGCCGCATTTAATCTGCACCAGGAAAAATTCGTGCAGATCATTTTTATTTTTCATAACGGAACCATGATCACTGAAAGCGGAGGCTTGTTGGAAGGAGATTGGAAAGACCGTCGTGAAGCAAGATTTTACTCCATGGAGGATATAGATAATAAAAAGAATTCTTTGGAAAAAGTAGTCCGCGAATGGATTGAACTGATTGCTGATAATTAATACGAATATAACATTGGAAAATTATAAACTTGAAAATTTTAACATCGAAGATCTTTCCCGGATACCCTCCATTAATCCGCCGGATTGGAAAGATATTTCACCGCATTTTATTTATTATCTGCTCTCTGATTTTTGTTTTCCGTTAAAACTTGAAATCCATCATAAACTTGTCGGCATCGGTTCTGCAATTATCCATAACGATGCTGCATGGCTTGCACATATAGTTGTCCATCCGGATCACAGAAATAAGGGACTTGGCAATTTGATCACTAAAAGGTTATTGGAAATTGCAGAAGAACAAAAGTGTAAGAGTGCTCATTTACTGGCAACGGATCTTGGATTTCCTGTATATATAAAACAGGGATTTATAGAGGATACTGATTATATAATATTTAAACAACCTGAAGCAGATTTTGAGTTGGATATTTCAGAGAATATAATCGGAATAAAAGACAAACACAAAGAAGCGATCAGAGATCTCGACAAACGCGTGAGCGGAGAGGATCGATTTTTTAGACTGGAAGAGCATTTTAATTCTGCAAAGGTATATTTTGACGACAATCGATTGCAGGGTTTTTATCTTCCCGGTTTTGGAGAAGGTTTAATTGTTGCAGAAAATCCTATTGCAGGAATTGCATTGATGCAGCAACGACTGTTGGATAATGATATTGCAACCTTGCCTGTAGATAATTTAGAAGCTATACAGTTTTTAAAGAGTTTACATTTTACTCCCCAACGAACATTAAAAAGAATGTATTTAGGAGAAAAACGAATTTGGGAGCCACAAAACCTTTATAATAGGGTTGGGGGTTATGTTGGATGATCTTTTGATCTGCTCCTTTCAACAAAATCGCATTATTATTGTTAATACGCTTACTTATCACTTATACATGAAAATACTCCGCTCCGAGATCCTTTTACCTATTACCCTGCAGGTAGCCTGGGATTTTTTTTCGTCCCCAAATAATCTGAACAAGATCACTCCATCTGATATGATATTTAAGATAACATCTGTAGTGCCCGATAAAATGTATGCCGGTTTGCTCATCACATATAAAATTACCCCGCTCCTAAACATACCCATGGATTGGGTAACAGAAATAACTCATATTGATGAACCCCATTATTTTATTGATGAACAACGAAAAGGTCCATACCGTATCTGGCACCATGAACACCATTTTAAAGCCAGTGCAGAGGGTACCATCATGACTGACCTATTATATTATGATGTTGGTAAAAACGTTTTCGGATGGTTGGCAGAAAAATTATTTGTTGATGCACAGGTAAAAAAAATATTTAAATATAGAGAGGAGAAATTAAAGGAGATTTTTCCGGAGATCTGAAAAATATACTTTGAGGCCAAAATCTGGTATTTGATGCCAATTATGACCTTTAGGTGAAGAAAATAAAATTAATATTCAAATAGACTTTAGCATCTATTAAATAGAAGCGATCATGGATAATTGGATTTTATTTTTCCACTCCTGCTTCACTCACCTTACTTTTCCAGTTATGATATAATTCGGTGATCAACCCATCACTTAGGCCTTGCTTAGGAACAAATATTTTTTCTATACCTGCCCACTTCATTACATTGATATAAATTTTAAGTGCGGGAACGATCACATCGGCACGATCTGGTTTTAATCCAAGATCGCGAACACGTTCACCCATACTCAATTCATCCATATACATCATTACACGTTTAAGAATGGAAATACTCAGATAAATTTTCCCGGATTTCCCATAGTGTTTCATGATATGATTAATATTTCCACCGACACCAATTGCACTTAATTCAAAATTAAAGTTCTTGTGTTTTTTTAACCATTCAGGAATTTCTCTCCAGTCATTTTCCGTAACCTGATCATTTAATATTCTTAAAGTACCGATATTAAAAGATCTATTCGCTATCAATTTCCCCTGTCCCAACAAAGCGAGTTCAGTACTTCCTCCACCTACATCAATATATAAATAATAATCATTCGGTTCCATTCCTGATTGTTCCAGTGGCAGTTCCATTATTGTTTTCCCTTCAGAGTCTCCCGAAATTACCTGAATTTCCATTCCTGTGGCCAATTTCACCTGATTAATAATTTCAGGGCTGTTTTTTGCCTCGCGCATGGCAGAAGTGGCAACAACTTTATAATCGATCACTTTATGAATGTCAATAATGTGTTTCATTGCTATCATTGTTTTGATAACCATTTCCACCTTTTCCTCAGATATTATTCCATCCAAAAATGCATCTTCTCCTAAACGAACAGGTATCCTGATCATGGAATCTTTATGAAAAACAGGTCCTTTTTGTGTTTCATAAACATTCTCGATCAATAATCGAATTGCATTACTTCCTATATCAATTGCAGCAAATTTCATCCTTATTATATAATTATTATTTTATAGCCCTGGTTTCATACAAATTTTTAAAATAAGAATAGATAGCAGTTTGGCTTTGAACAAGTTTTTCTCCTTTTGCAGGGGTAATATATTCATTTAAATGCCCGTGACTTAATGTTCTTGCTTTAACATTATCTCTCCATTGTATTTCTAAAATTTCCTTTAATTGTTTGCGAACTTCCTTGTCAAGAATATTGGTTAATACTTCTATTCGAAAATCGATATTGCGCTCCATAAGATCAGCCGAGCCAATATAAATTTCCTCCTTACCTCCATTATGAAAACAAAAAACACGAGGATGTTCCAAAAACCGATCGAGAATACTTATCGCTTCAATATTTTCACTCAACCCGGTTACACCGGGAACCAATGAACAAATGCCGCGAACGATCAAGCGAATTTCAACCCCCGCAACACTTGCCTCGTATAGTTTTTTTATTATCTCTTTATCAACCAAATTATTTACCTTAAAAAATAATCGTGCAGGTTTTCCTTCCTTCGCATTTTTTGTCTCCCTGCTAATAAGTTGTTTTAATTTTAATCGCAAATTAATTGGAGCCAACATCAGGTTTTTATATTTGCTCATTTCAAACCTATTGTTAAAGAACTCAAAAATCTTTTTTACCTCTTTTGTAATCTCCGGTTTTGATGTTAACAAGAAAAAATCAGTATACAAACGAGCTGTATTTTCATTGAAATTTCCTGTTCCAATTATGGAATAATATACATTTTTGCCTTCATGCAAATGTGTTATAAGACATAATTTTGCATGTACTTTTAAATTATTTACACCAAATAAAACAGTAACTCCTTCCTCTTGTAATTTGTTCGCCCAAAATATGTTATTTTCCTCATCGAACCTTGCCTGTAATTCCATAATAACCGTTACCTGCTTACCATTTCTTGCGGCATTGATCAGGCTCATAACCACACTTGAATTTTTAGCAACCCGGTAAAGTGTCATGCTGATACTAGTTACATTCGGGTTAATTGCAACTTCACGAAGTAAGTCAATAATGTGATGAAAACTTTGATAGGGAAAATGCAACAATATATCGCGTTGACGCAACACACTTGTGATACTCGAATTTGTATTTAACAGGGGATGATGAACAGGTGGCAATTTTTCATATCGGAGGTCAATTCTATTTAAGTCAGGAAAATTGATGAAATCTTTGAAATTGTGATATCGCGCACCGGGTATAATTGCATCGTTGCGTTGTAGTTTCATCTTCTTTGCAAAAAACTGAAGCATTTCTTCCGGCATCTCAGCATCGTAAATAAATCGTGTTGTTTCTCCTTTTGTTCTTCGTTTCACACTTTTTTGAATGATCTCCAAAACACTTTGTGACAGATCAGGATGAAAATCCAACTCCGCATCCCGCGTTATTTTAATGGTATATGCTTCAATTTTATCGTAATTAAATATATAATAAATCGAGTCAAGATTATATCTGATGATATCGTCCAATAAAATAATAAATTGTTTTTCTCCATCATCCGGCAATACAAAAAAACGAGAGGGCTCTCCATCGGGCACTTCAATTAAGGAATATCTCGTTGCATTGGGTTTATCCTTTTTTATCATCCTTACTGCCAGATAAATTGTTTTATCATTAAGTAAAGGGATCTTTTTAGCATTATCCAACATAATAGGAAAAAGACGCTGATGAACCTTTTCGTTAAAATAATGACGGATAATTTCTCCTTGCTGGCTATTTACTTCCCGCTCATTTAAAATAAATATTTTATGTTTTTTTAAATCCTCAAGAATTTTAAGATAAGCATTATCGAACCTATTCTTTAAAACGAGTACTTTTTTCTGAATTTGATTGAGGATCTTGGCTGGATTACTATCAAAAAGTTTTAATGATGATTTTTCCATTTTCACCATGCGACGAAGAACCGCAACCCGTACCCGGAACAATTCATCCTGATTATTGGAAAAAATTCCTAAAAATCGAATGCGTTCATTAAGAGGTACCCTAATATCCTCTGCTTCCTGCAAAACACGCTCATTAAACGATAACCAGCTGAGATCCCGGTTAATATATTTCAGTTTCAACCCTTTTATTTTACTTTTCGCCATACCCTATATTATTGGAATATAGGGCAAAATTAAACTTTGGCTAAAATACTTGCGTATAAAAGATAGTGAACTATCAATTTGATTAATTAATTGTTAATTAATTTTTACCTAACAAATCGGGTGATGCCGGCATTTCCGTAATTTTGCAGCATGAATCAGGATAAATATGGTTTAAGAGGGGTTTCGTCACAGAAGGAGGACGTACATAAGGCTATCTCTCATTTAGATAAGGGATTGTACCCAAAAGCATTTTGTAAGATATTACCTGATTTTATTGGAGGAGATACAGAAAGCTGCAATGTAATGCATGCCGACACTGCAGGCACAAAAACTGCGCTCGCTTACATCTATTGGAAAGAAACCGGTGATATCAGTGTTTGGAAAGGTATTGCCCAGGATGCTCTGGTAATGAACCTGGACGATATGGCTTGTGTTGGTATCACCGATAATATTGTGATCTCCTCAACCATCGGTAGAAATAAAAATGTAATCCCTGGTGAAATCATTGCCGAGGTGATAAATGGAACGATGGAATTTTTACAAACCATGCAGGATAATGATGTACATATTCATCATGCAGGTGGTGAAACTGCCGACGTTGGCGATATTGTAAGAACAATTGATGTTGGTATAACCGCCTTCGGCAGGATTAAAAAAAATGATCTTGTGATCAACAATATCCAGCCAGGGAATGTAATTGTAGCACTTGCCAGTTATGGTTGTGCCACTTATGAGCAGGAATATAACGGCGGAATGGGGAGTAATGGATTAACTAGCGCCCGTCATGATGTTTTTGCTAAAATATATGCCGAAAAATATCCCGAAAGTTTTAATCCTGCAATTCCTGATCAAGTGGTTTATACTGGCAATAAACTTGTTACCGATAAAATTAACATTGGAAAATTAAATACGGATATCGGAAAATTAGTGCTCTCACCTACCCGCACCTATTTGCCGGTATTAAAAAACATTTTAGATCGTTTTAGAAAAAATATTTCCGGAATAATTCACTGTAGTGGTGGAGGACAAACAAAGGTGTTGCATTTTATTGATGAAGTGCATATTGTTAAAAATAACCTATTAACCGTTCCACCTTTATTTAAATTGATTCAGGAAGAATCAAAAACCGATTGGAAAGAAATGTTTCGCGTATTTAATATGGGACATCGCCTCGAATTTTACACTGATGAAAAAACTGCAGAAGAAATAATCGCTATCGCGAAACAATTTAATATAGATGCCCAAATTATTGGTTACGTAGATACTGCGAAGAAAAAAAGTGTTAGCATTAAAAGTGAATACGGGGAGTTTGATTATGAATGAGTTCTAGGTTCTGTGTTCCGAGTTCTGAGTTCTGGGTTAGTAAAAGTTTACATGGTTAGTAAAAGTTTCGGGTTAGAATCAGATTAATGTTTTTTATTTTTTGATTGTTATTTATTATTTCTCTGGTTTCCAGTTTTCGAAAATGCTTCAGGGATTAATCTTCATTTATTCATTCTTTTCTTTCTCCTTCCCTCAGTCCTACCAGGTTAAAAAAACTATGTAGGTCGAGGATGTTCATTCCTTCTTTTTAACCTTCCATCCCCTTCCTTCCTTCTCCTTCGAATCTTCTCCCTTCGATTCTTTCCTTCCCCCTTCCCTCAGACCTGCACAGGTCTCCCAGACCTGTGAGGTCGTCGGGCTTCATTCCTTCATCCCCTTTTTTTATCCACTTAAATCCGCCCAATCCGCGTCATCAGCGTTCCCCCTTATTTTTCATTCCTTTCCTTCATTCTTTCGCATTCACAATAAAAAAAAGCGCCGGAATTTTCATCCCGACGCTTTTTAAATTTAAATAATTTAATTACTTAGTAATAACTAAATTTTTATTGAATTCTTTATTTCCTGCATGTATATTCACTAAATAGATACCGCCTGAAATCTGATTATCAATAGAAATTTGTTCAAACAATTTACCATTTACAACTTCAGCTGAAGTTTCAAATACAACTTCACCTGTAACATTATAAATTCTGATTATTGCAGTTTCTGTAGCAGCACTTGCAATATTTAAATCTATATTAAATACTTGTGATGTTGGGTTTGGATAAATATTTAAAATATCTGCATTATCTGTATTCATATCTTCACGACATGAAGTAACTGACATGGAAGCAGTATTTCTGGAACAACCAAAAGCATTTGTAATATCACAATAATAACTTCCCGGAGAAGTTGCAATGTGCGACCATGCAGTTGCACCACCAATAGGTGAGCCACCTAAATACCATTGATAGGTATAAGTTGCATCGTAACTGGCTTTCAATTTAACTGTTGTACATAAACTTGTTCCGTTAGGTGCTGATATATTAGCATTAGGCTGTGGATTTATATTTAATAATGTATAGTCTGAAAGATCAAAACAACCGGAAGGTGCATTTACCTGAACATTATAATATGCCGCCTTATCGGTGCTATATGTAGTACCAACGGCACCCGGAATTGCATTGTCGTTTTTAAACCACTGATATGTGCAACCTGCACAAGGTTCTACTGAAAACATTAATGGGTCATTTTTACATGTTGCAACGGTTCCAGTTGGAGCAATTACAGCAGTTACAGATCCTTCATCAATTTCACCATCACAATTGTCATCAACACCATTGGAACATACCTCTGCAGCACCCGGATTAACGGAAGCATCGGTATCATCGCAATCGTCAGCATTATCTACATATCCGCCCGGAGGAGAACAAGAGTTTACTGTAACAGCGCCATCACCAAATCCATCACCGTCAGCATCTGCAAACCATGTTGAAACTCCAACAACTCCTGGATCAGCATCATCTACCAAACCATTACAGTTGTCATCGTATCCATTGCAAACTTCTGTAGCAGTAGGATTAACTGCAGCATCAGTGTCATCACAATCATCAAAATTGCCCACATAACCGGTTGGAGCTAAACCATCACAAACTGAAACTGTGCTGAGAAGATCACCATAGAAATCACCATCGGCATCAGCATAAAAAGTGGAGAATGATGTTGTTGTGGTAACATCAACGGTATAAGTTCCTGTATTGGTGCTGAATCCTTCTACAACAATATAATAAGTGGAACCGGCTGTCATTGTAATAGAGTCACTTGATTTCAGGTCTGCGGCAGGGCAACCATCATCATCAGACTGAAGTAAAACACCGGCTGCGTCTAAAATATGAATATAAGTGTCACTTAATGTTCCGGTGCTTGCACATGTTTGAACCCTCATCGTTCCATTACAAGTTGCAACAACCTGATAATAAACATCCGGAGAAGATTGTCCGTAATTGTTTGTCCAGCAGTTTGCTGCAAGATTATCTCCGGAGAGAACAGCAGGTATTGAAGGCACGATGATTGGATTAGCAAAAATATCCCCGGTTGGAGAGGTTGTAACAGTTACAGCACAACTATTTGTGTAGTCGAAAAGACCACTTCCGGTGCAAGTTACCTTACATCTGTAATAAATATTGGAAGGAAGAGCCGGATGTAAATAGGAAGAAGTAGTGGATCCGGTTCCACCAACGGCATTCGCCCAGGCATCTCCAACTCCATTATCATCTGATTCTTCCCATTGAAAAGTAATACCTGTACCGGTGGTATAACCGGTTACGTTAAGTGCAACTAGGGCTCCGGCACCAGAACAAGCGGTTGCTGTAGTTGGAATTGAACCCGGTGAAGGTGTTCCGGTACAAAGACTTGGAGGTGTAAAACGATATATTTGACCTGTTGCTGGTTTAGTTGCTAAAAGTGCATATTCAGTTGTTGAACTTGCAATAGGTGCAACACCGGTTCCATCTAACGAAAGAAAATTGCCTGAGCCGGTAGTTTGGCCTGCAAGACCAATTGATGCAGAACCAGTATTTACAGCTGTGGCTTCTTGCTGGTAAACAAATTCAATATTGTTTGATGTCTCATAGAGTTTTACCTGAAATGAAATAACCGCGCCAGTCGCTACATAACGCCATTGCCATTTATTCCATTCAAATGTAAACACCTGATTAGGTGAAACACCTGAAGTTTGGTAGGTGGCAGTAGCACCGTCAACAGAACTACCTTCAAGGTCATCCCAAAGTGGTGCCAATAATGGCCTAACCAATGTTGATACAAAATCCAGATCATTTGTCAGATAAGAGGATGTAGCACCGGTATTAAAAGTTAAAAATCCGTTGGACGAAACCTTAAAACTGCTGTAAGCTACTCCATTAAAAGTAAATGTGAAGGGTAATGCAATAGTGGCAGAAATAATATCATCCGCAAGAATAGGAACTGAAGTTCCACCAACAAGTGGAGTATAGGTTCCACTAATAGGTGTGAATCCATAGGCCCCTACCTGAGCATTTGACTGCGTAACGGCAAGCATAAGCACACCCAATACCATCAATTTTGTGGTTCGGATGAGGGTACAGGAATACCCGTACAATGTGTAATGTAAAGTCATAGTTCTTTAAGTTTTAGAATGAAATTAGAGTCGAAATGTAAAAAATCGATTAAATGTAGAAATCTTGAAATTGAAAAACAAAAATAATTTGCATAAAATTTTCATAAACATTTTTTTAATATATAATTAAATTGAATATTATCAACTTTTACAAAGTTTTAGAATTTTGAACATTTTTATTTAATAAAAATTATTTTGTAAAATGATTCAGAAATTTTGAATTTCTAACGATTTGCTATATTTGAAAGGTTTTTTAGCCTCTAAATGCGACGACTTTTACTTATTGGGAACTGTATTATTTTGACCCTCACCCTGCAAAATTCAATGTTTGCACAGGGTGAAGTTGGTATCGGAACAGTTACACCTCAGGAAAAACTTGATGTGAACGGTGCTGTTATTATCAGAAGTGAATCAACTGCCGGTGTAACCGCGCCCGGAACCATTCAATATAATACAACGGAAGGCTGGCATGAAGGATGGTTGTCGTCAGGAGAATGGAGGAAACAGGAAAATGATTATGATTATTTAGCAGGAACTTATTCCAGTACCGGTTGCGGTTTGAGTATTATAAATACTTTTGGAACCTATATTACTACAACAACTGCATTATCTCCTTTTTATAGTTTAACACAGGATAAAAAAATTCAATATTTATTTACTGCTACCGAATTAACTGCCGCAGGCTATTGTTCCGGTGACATTACATCTATTGGCTTTAATGTAATTTCTATTGGCACAACGCCAACCTATAATTCATTTACAATTAAAGTTAAAAATACCGCTACAACTACCCTTACTTCAACTTTTGAAACCGGAACAGTAACCACATTCGGGCCATCAACAATTACTATAGTTGCAGGCACAAATACATTTAATTTTACTACACCATATTTATGGGACGGCACAAGTAATTTGATATTTGAATTGTGTTATGATAACACCACCTCAGGGACAAATCCAACAATTGAATCATCCACAGTTGCATTAGGATATAATGCCACAGTGTACCGACAAATAACCACAGCTTTAGGTGGATGTAGTTTTACAACATTGGCAACAACATCAACGCAACGTCCTGTAATTAAAATCGGGGGCTCGTCCTTCGGTACTTATCTCACCGCGAATAATTACAATAAATTTAATAAGGGAATTGTAATTGGTTCACCCTTAATACCTGCTCCATATGAATTCCACGGCCCCGGAACAATTACAGGTGAAGCGATCTATGATGATAACACCCTAATAAGCGATTATGTTTTTGATCATTATTTTGATGGTGAAATAAAAGCGGAAGATGCAAAATTACATGCCGACTATGAAATGTTTACTTTGGAAGAAATGATTAAATTCATGATAGATGAAAGACATCTTCCAACCATAGAGGGAAGAGAGGAATGGAAACAAAACGGAAAATTTTCTGTCGGTGAATTAAGCACACAATTATGGACTACTACCGAAACACAATCATTATATTTAATAGAATTAAATTCCAGACTCGATACACTTGAAGAACAACTAGATAAATTAAATTCAGAAAAATAAATATTTGAAAAGGCACACAGGCATATCGATTTTCATAATTATTTTTGTTTTTTCTGCTGCAGAAATATTCGCACAGGGAGAGGTTGGTATTGGTACAAACACTCCTGCAGAAAAACTGGATGTGAACGGCGCAATGATCGTAAGCGGAAATTCCGTTGCCGGAACTACGGTTCCAGGTACGATAGAATACAATTCAGCAACCGGATACCACGATGGTTATATGTCGTCGGGATTATGGGCACCCATTGAAAATTATAACTATTATTTATTTAATGGCGATTACACTTCACTTTCCTGCGGATTTATTTCTACCGTAAATATTGGTGCAGTAACCGGCACGAGTACGGGACCGAATGAAACACCATTTGCAACACAATATTCTGAAAAAAAAGCGCAATATTTATACAAGGCTTCCGAATTTTTGGGTTGGGGACTATGTGCCGGAAATATTACTGAATTGGCCTGGGATGTATCTTCCATTGGGTCACCCGGAGCAATAAACGGGTTTACCATCAAAATGAAGTCAACTACTACAACAGATCTGACAGGTACTGCCTGGGAAACCGGAGTCACCACTGTTTATGGCCCGGTGTCTTTTTCCATCGTAACCGGATTAAATACCTTCGTTTTAACAACACCATTTAATTGGGACGGCGCATCCAATGTCTTAGTAGAGATCTGTTACGATAATTCAACTGGAGTGTCAAATACTAGCGTTGATTGGACTTCTCCCGTAGGATTTAATGGCACTCGTTATGCACAAGCATCAGTTGGCCCGCCCGGTTGTGGTATTTTGGCTGCAATCGGCGTTTCTACCGCGCGTCCTGTTCTTTATGTTACAGGAAATACCACCAGTGCGCTAACTGGAATTGATGATTATGTTTATTACGATAAAGCTGTGGTTGTAGGCAACCCTGTTTTACCTGTGCCATACATGCATCACGGTCCGGGTTCACTTACTGCAGAAGCTGTATATGATGAAAATATTCAATTAAGTGATTTTGTTTTTGATCACTATTTTGATGGAAAAATATCTGAGACCGATCTTAAAAATAACCGCGATCACAAACAATTATCGTTGCCGGAAATGATTGAATTTATGGAAGCACAGCGACACCTTCCCACTATGACCGGCAGAACAGAATGGAATAATAAGGGAAGATCTCCAGTAGGAAAAATAGCAACGGAACTTTGGGTAACTTATGAAACCCAGGCATTATATATCATGGAATTGCACCAAAAAATAAAAGAAATGGAATCCATTATGAATGTTGCATTGGATCCACTCACAGATGCTTACAGAGAGGAAATAATATTAATAGAAGGAGATGCAACATTAAGTGCTCAGGAAAAGGAACAAAAAATAAACAAACTTTTAGAATTAATAGAACACAATCAAAATAAATAGTCTATAAAATAATGAAGTTATTCCGCACCTATATTTTATGTTTCATTTTAATATTACCTGCTGTATTAAATGCTCAAGGTAATGTTGGAATTGGCACATCAACACCACTGGAAAAACTTGATATCAACGGTGCAATAATAATTACCGGAGGAGGAGTTGCAGCTACACCTGTTCCAGGAACAATAAGATGGAATGCAACGGAAGGGTGGCATGAAGGGAGAACATCCATACCCTCTTATGTGAAATTGGAAAATAGTGAAGTGGAAGGTTTTGGAGATTATACTGCCTATTCAGGATGTACCTCACCCGTTACGCTTGGTGTATTCGAAGCTTCCAATCCCGCTACCGGTTATGGAATGCCTAATTATCTCGCAAGTCCGTTCAATACGTGGTGGGGTGGCGACAGAACACAATTATTATATCGCGCTTCCGAATTATCTGCCGCAGGATTATGTGCAGGTAATATTAATATGGTTGGATTTATTGTTATCGCCCCTGGCCCCTTCACACTTGCAAGTCTGGAAATTAAATTAAAAAATACAGCAACAACTACACTTACTGCCTATGAAGCAGGAATGACATCCTATTATACTTCTGCATTATATACTTTACTAACAGGTAATAATGATTTTAATCTTGCTGTTCCTTTTGTTTGGGATGGCACTTCCAATGTTTGCGTGGAAGTATGTTGGAATAATAATATTCTTGCGTTAGGCGGAGGATGTATCGTTCAATTGGATAACGGATATGGATACAATACTGCATTCGGATATTATGCAGATCTTACTCCAACTATTTGCACCGGCGCATTTGCACCTGTTGCTTCAACATCCCGTCCGGTTACCAGATTTGGATCATCAGGAGCTTTGATCACAACAGGAGTTGATACCTATTATACCTTTGCCGACCCCCTTGTGGTAGGTAACCCTTTGTTATTTTATGGTGCTGATAATCGCGGTCCCGGAACAGTTACGGCTGAATCAGTGTATGATGATAATTCATTATTAAGTGATTTTGTTTTCGATGAATATTTCGATAAAGAAGTAGTGGAAAACGACCTCGAAAATTGCGAGGAATATCGTCATTTAACTTTAACTGAATTAGAAGAATTTGTTTCAATTTACCGTCACCTGCCAAATATTGCCGGACGCGATGAATGGAAACAAAACGGAAGTTTTTCGCTCGGCGAATTACTTACCGACCTTTGGGTAAGCGCAGAAGATCAGGCATTATATATTAAAGAAATTTATGAACGCTCCGAATTAATTGAACAACAGTTAATAAACAACAGACCCTTGTTAATTAAAAAATTAAATGAAAGTATTTTATTAATAAAGGAAGATATTTATCTTTCAACAATTACTAAAGAAAAGAAAATAATTGAAATTGAAACGATGATAACTAAACTCAACAACCTTTAAATATTTTATTTTTAATGAAATTAATTTCTACCACAATAATTATTTTTTTTACCATGGGATTTTCCTTTTCACAAATTTATGTGGAAGGAAATACAGTAGGTAAAGAAATATATGTGGATGGAATTGCAGGTGGAATGCCCACCTTATATGTGAACGGTGCAATTATCAATAGTGGTGGAGAAGTGCAAAATGATGCAGGCGAAATAGAATTGACCGGCGATTGGGAAAATTATCCGCTTGTTGCCGGTTCCTACATTTCAAATGGCACTGAAAGATTTTCCGGTGGATCTGCCCAGGTGATAAGAGGAACAATGAACGGACTTGTTGCCACTACAAATCAGTTTTACAATTTAAAAATAGATAAATCGGCACCAGGGCAGTTGGTTTCTTTACAGGCCAATGTTAACGTAAATGCCGCAGGTACTATTCAATTTGAATCAAATGGTATTATCAGAACGGATATTGTTTCACATGGCAATAATGGTTCTCTTTACAGTTATGAATTATATTTAATTAATAACGCCGTTGCTTCCATTTCGGGATATGCAACAAGTGGTGCAAATAATTATATTGAAGGTAAATTCAGAAGAGGAGTTACCGGAACTGCAAATTATTATTATCCTGTAGGAATACAATCCACATTTTTAGATGGCGAAGAACCTTTTCAAATAAATACCACTGCTGCAACAACTTCCAATATTATTGGTTATGTGCAACCGGGTACCATTAATCTTCTCGGCAAAATAATGTATTGCGATATCGGAACTAATCCGGGTATTGTAGGTGCAACAATTCTTGATAATCCCTTTTCACCGGCAGATGGAATTTTAGATCAGTTAACAACAAATTGTCAGCTATCTGTAGAGTGGTATGCATTGGCAAGTGCCGGAATATATAATTATACGATCATTTCAGATCCGGGTCCGATCCTGGAAGCAGAATGCCCGTTTTACGCATCAACATGGTTGGGCGCTTTACGATTTTTTGCCAATGACGGATATCCGAATAATATTTTGGTAATGACCTCTCCGCCACCTTTCCTCACACCCGGTTACGAAACCTGCCCGAATAATTATACCATTGCAGGCATAAGTGCAACAATTCCTCCATCTGTATACAGAATTCACGGAATAGTGGATGGTACAGATGCATTATTACCTGTTGAATTATTGACATTCAGTGGTAAAGCAACTGTGGAGGGAAATTTATTAAATTGGATAACAGCAAATGAAAAGAATAGCAATTATTTTAGTGTGGAGAGTTCTGCCGATGCTGTTCAGTTTGCACAAATTGGTATTGTAGCTGCAGCAGGAAATTCCATATCGGAAATTAATTATGAACTGTTAGACAGAAACCCGGTGGCACAAACAACCTACTACCGATTAAAGATGTTCGATCAGGATAATAATTTTAAATATTCCAATGTTATTTCACTTACCTCAGATGTAAATACTGCACTTACCATTTCACCAAATCCCGCAATTAATTCAATTACACTTTATTACAGTGTAAATTTCAACAGTACAGGAAATGTAAATATTTATTCCGCAGATGGAATTTTATTGAAACAATTTGTGCATCCATTGGAAAAAGGTATAAATCAAATCCCACTTAATATTTCAACTCTTGCCCCGGGAACATATATTGCCGAAATTATTGATGGCAGTGCCGCGATTTCAAGTGTATTTATTAAACAATAAATAATTTGCTAAAACCTGACTCAGGATTTACGATTCACGAAAAATTGTCATTAGTCAGGAGTCAAGAGGAATGAACTTAAAGTCTCCGGCGAATTAAATCGGACTCACTATTCACACTTTACGAAAATATTGTCAGGAGTTCAAATCTCCGGACATCGAAATTCGGATTCACGCCTCACGCTTCACGATTCACGAAAAATCACAACCCGGGAAATCCTCTGAAATACGCTTTAAATCTTTTTGCGGAAGTTACCCTATTTACATAGAGGAAATTTAAAATAATTCCTGCAACAACAATCAACATCCCTGCAATGGCTATTGCATCATATCTTTCATCAAATAGAAAATAACCGAAGATCAATGCAAAAACAACACCTAAGTAAGCCCAATTTGCAATGGCACCCGCTCTTTCCATCTGATAGGCTTTTGTCATATTTAATTGCGCAAATTGTGTCACAACCCCAACTCCCAATAATATCAACCATTCCCATCCATGTGGTGTAACCCAATGCTGCACACAAAACGGTGTAATAATAGGTATGGTTATCAGGGGTAAATAAAAAACAACAACCAGCGGATCAACAAATCCTGCCGTCTTTCTGAGTGCATTATAGGCTAACCCTGAAAAGGAAGCTCCCAATACCCCTAGAAGAACGATTGTTGTATCATCATTTAATTCTATACCATTAATAAAAATAATTCCCAAAAATGAGAAGGTAAAAAATAACCACTGTTTCCAGTTTACGTGTTCCCGCAGCAATAGAGAAGCGAAAATAATGGTGAATATCGGCGACAAATATGCAACGGTTACTGCTGTTGCAAGAGGAAGATGTTTTATCGTGTAAAAAAATATAAGTAATGCCACTGATCCTGCTAATCCTCTGCCTACCATAACCAGGTGATGACTTTTACCCAAAGGCGCAATATTGCTTCTGCGCATCAGGTAAAAGGTGATAATAAGTGTGATTACTGACCTGAACAATACAATTTCGTGAGAAGGAATTCCCTCCAGCATCTTTACCATAACATTCATCAATGCAAACAGGAACGTTGAGGTTATCATGTAATAAATCGCGTGTGTATGACTGTTTTTGCGATAATTGTACAAAATGGCAGGTGGTTTTTAAATTCCGGCTCAAAATTACACAAGTGAAATATGGAAAACTAAAAAAATAATAATCCCATTCAAATAATAAAGAGCTTTTAGGCCTGTCAGGTCCGAATAACAATTGAAAATAGTGATACAAGATTTTTTTGGCAAGATTGCTGTGTATACAATTTTGAGGAACAGATCCTTATTAAGGTTAAGTTTTGTTAAATTGAACCTATTTGGGCTTTTTCCTCGTTAATAGAAAAAATCAAATTAAATTTGAACTTAAATATCAAAGAACACCCTTAAATTATGAATAAATTAAAAATTTTATTGTTCGCACTGGTTGCAACCGGTTCTCAAGTTGCTTTTGTACAACAAACCATCGTAAAAACAGATCCACCCGCTGAATTAACAGAAGCAGAGGCATTAGAAAAATTCGAACGTTTTCTCTCCATTGTTGACGACAGGTATATGGATGATGTGGATGCCGGTAAGTTAGTTGAGGACGCGATTGTGGAAGTTTTAACCAAACTGGATCCACATTCTGTTTATTTCACGGAAGAAGAGCTTAAAGAGGCAAACGAACCATTAGAAGGTAATTTTGAAGGAGTTGGTATACAATTCAACCTCCTGAATGATACAATTATTGTGGTTGGAGTAATATCCGGCGGCCCAAGTGAAAAGGTGGGTTTGATGGCGGGCGATAAGATCGTGAAAATAAATGAAGAGGAAGTAGCCGGGATCGGAATGTCAAATAAAGGCGTAACCGATCGGTTACGCGGCAAAAAGGGTACAAATGTTACTGTATATATTGAACGCAAGGGCTCTAAAAAAACATTAGAATTCAAGATCACCAGAGATGTTATTCAGCTTTACAGTGTTGATGCCAAGTATATGGCAGAACCGGAGACCGGTTATATACGGGTAAGTAAATTTGCCGCAACAACAACGGAAGAATTCAAATTAGCTCTTAGCGAATTACGCGCCCAGGGAATGCAGAACCTGATACTCGACCTCCGCGGAAATGGCGGTGGATATTTAAATGCTGCCATAGATATGGCAAATGAATTTTTACCTGCAAACAGACTTATAGTTTATACCGAAGGAAAAGCCTATCCGCGACAAGATGCCAATTCAGTAGGTGATGGATCAATGTTGAAAGGAAAGGTTATCGTTTTAATAGATGAAGGATCCGCATCGGCAAGCGAGATCGTTACCGGAGCTCTGCAAGACTGGGATCGCGCTCTTGTAATCGGAAGAAGAAGTTTTGGAAAGGGTTTGGTTCAACGTTCTTTTAATTTGCCTGATGGCTCTGCCATGAGACTTACTGTTTCTCGCTACTATACTCCTTCCGGAAGATGTATTCAAAAATCGTATGAGGATGGTTTAGATGCTTACCACAATGAATTAGGTGAACGTTATCGCGATGGAGAATTGCTGGGAGATTCAATATACCATTATCCTGATTCACTCACTTTTTATACCAGCGGTAAACGCGTGGTGTATGGTGGGGGTGGAATAATGCCTGATATTTTTATCGCTTTAGATACAACCTGGGCTACTGATTATTATGCTGAGGTTGTTGGTAAAGGAATTGTAAATCAATTCTCCCTTACATACGTGAATAAAAACAGGGACGATCTAACAAAGGAATATGCAAATGCAATGGAATTCAATAAAGAATTTGTGGTTGATCAGAAATTATGGCAACAATTTTTTGATTATGCTGCAGCAGATAGCGTAATTAAAAACGAAGCGGATTTTGCGTTATGTGAAGCTAAACTCGCAACAGTAATTAAATCAGTTATTGCCCGCGATCTTTTTAATTTCGAAGCATATTGGATAGTGGCTAACTCAAGTGATGAAGCATATCTGAAGGCATTGAGTTCGCTGAAGGATCAGACTTTTCAAAATATGAAAATAGCAGGTAAATAAAATTACCTTTATTAAATAAATTACGCCTTTGAGTATTTGCCAAAAAAATTGGGCATTTATTCAAAGGCGTAAAATTTTATACGATCTCCTTAATTAAAATCCTGCTTTAATTCCAATTTTTTTACCGCATCTTCCAATGTTTGTTTTACCTGTG
>JBGAWP010000005.1:0-111769 GCA_044227505.1 Chitinophagales bacterium
AGATATTGTTTATAGACTGGAAACTGAACACAAATCTCTTTATGATGTATGCGAAAATATGAAAAAATAATTCAAAAAATTAATGAATTTATACTTAAAGGATTATTAAAAAATATAAGATAATGAATAAATTTTATTCGATCATTAATTTGCCGGAATATTTTATATATCCTTCGATCCCGAGTTGAAAAAAATACAAGCCTGTTGGCAATTTTCCTTTGGATATTTCCATGTTTTCTCCGCTGACATTATTTATAGCCTGAACTACTTCTCCTTTAGAATTAAATAATAAAAAAGTATGATTTTCATGTTGTGGATTTTCAAATTCCAGATTTGCAACTTCACTCATTGGGTTAGGAAATAACAAATATTCAGGTTTAATAATTTCTGTGTCTTCTATGCCAACTTCCAATCCTGAATTATATCTTATCATTAAATAATCATAATTTAAACCATTATGCGTAGTTCCCCCGCAAATTATTTTACCATCAGGTTGTAAAACATTTTCCCAAATATTTTCTAAAGTATCACCAACACCGGTGATCACATATCCATCAGTGCCGAATGTAAGATCAGGAGTAAGATCCGCATTTAATCGTGTGAGTAATGCATCAAAATTTTCCCCGTTCCAGGTGTATCCGCCAATAAGAAATTTACCATCCGGCTGAAGAATCATATTTCCCGAATATTCTGTAGTGCCGGTGATATCAATGTCAAGTTTTCCATCTGTGCCAAAGGAGTTATCCAGAGTTCCATTATCGTTATATCTGACAAAACCAAGATTAATGTTACCAGTAAAAACATCACCACCAACCAATAATTTATCCCCCTGCAAAAAAATACCGGTAGCTGCTTCAAGCGCTGTTCCGAAATCAGGAACATCTATTCCATCACCACTAAAACTGTTATCCATGGTGCCATTTTCATTTAAACGCATTACAGCAAATCTATTTCCAAGTCCGGTGAAGGTTATTCCACAAACCGCTATTTTGTTATCAGGTAACACTATTAGTTCAGTGGTAATATCTGAAGAAAAACCAAAACCGGAAATTTGAGCGCAACCATCAGAAGAAAAAGTTGGATCTGGAATTCCATTTTCTGTAAATCTAACAACAGCACAATCAGGAGCGCTTTCGCCTGTTGAAGCAGCAACAACAATACGACCTTCGCCATCAATTCTGATAGATCTTAATACATCGTCACCATCAACGTCAAGAATCGCATCAGTGCCAAAATCGGTATCCAAAGTTCCATCCTCATTATATTGGGTCAATAAAAAATCATAATCTGTAGCATTGCTCAAATAACCTGCACAAAGAAATTTTCCACCATCCCTTATGATCACATCAGCATAGGTATCAGCATCGAAACCAAAATCGCTGATGATCTTTCCACCAATACCAAAATCCATATCCAGATCGCCGTTTTCCAAATGTCTGGTTATCAGGCAATCTCTGTTTACGTCATTATATGTATATCCAACGGTTATAATTTTGCCATCGTCCTGAACAGCAATTCCTAATACTGTTTCATCCTTTCCATCAAAATCATAAACTGAAATTCCGCCTTCTCCAAACGTTAAGTCAAGTTCACCTGGGGTTTGAGACAAAATTGCAGTGGAAATAAAAGAAAGTAAGAAGCTGGTTAATGTTAGTGTTTTCATCAGTTTTTTATTGTAAAATAAGAAAATCTTTTTCAAATATGCAAGAGATATTGCAACCTTAGACCTCTGGTTTTGTAGTGGGCAGGAGTTAAATTAGTTTACAACAAATTTACCCGAAGCAATTACATTTTTATCTGTACTTATTGTAAAAAAATATATTCCGTCGGTTAAATTTTGTTTTGCAATTTCTATTTGTTCAGAATTTATATTAGAAATTGTTCTCACCACTTTTCCTTCCATATTAAACAATTCTAAATTGCAATTTTCATGTTTTGCATTTTCAAATTGTAAAATTGCTGAGTTATTTATCGGATTTGGGAAAAGAGAATAATGGATCAATTTCTCTTCATGAATATAGTCTTGTGTAAAATTCGTAAGCATAATGGTAATCGGCAAATAACAATTCACTATAGAATCTCCCGGCCAGTCTGAGTCATAAATATGAAAAAATGCACTTACAGGAGTGTTATTCGGATACATCTCCGTTTTGAAATTGACATCAAAATTAAAAAATTGTACATATCCGGAATCCAGTGATGAAAGAACCATAAAATCATCTGAAGTAATAATTGTTGTATCCTCCAAAATAATATGAATAAAAGGATAAACGGACCAGACAGTATCGTTGTAAAATAAATTACCCTCCACAACGGTATCATCGAGATAGTGGAGATAAAATGTATCTGCGTCGAGATACAGGTTATTGCAATCTGCCTGTTGGGCTTTGAGATTTGAAAAAAGTGTGATGATGGAGAAGGAGAGGAGGAGGAGTTTGAGGTTCATATGTATTGATTACTGAAATTGAATTGATTTATAAATAAAGATATATAGAATTATCCTAAATGGAAATGGAAATTGTCTAAAAATGAGGTAAAAATGACGTTGGTAGTGGCAGTTGGGAGGCTGTAACATTGGTAAAATTTCCTCCGAATTAAAGTTGTTGTAAAGTTAGCAGTCACAGTCGCAGTCACAGTCGCAGTTTGTAACATTGGAGAATAAAGGTCCGAATGCAGGAAACTAGAGAAATAAAAAATAACAATCAAAAAATAAAAAACATTAATCGGATCAACACCCGAAGACTTTTGCTAAATATGTAAATTTTTGCTAACCCAGAACCCCGAACTCTGAACCTGCCTGACGCTGACGCAGTCGGCAGGCAGGCTCAGAACTGAAACATTTAGTGATCAACACAAGAGATCTACTACATGTCACTCAAAATACTCATGATAAGTCTCCAAATGTTTTTTGATCTTATCAAATTGATTGACACAGGTAATTTCGCCTCCAACCTGCATTGGGACAATTATTTCTTGCAGGGGAAATAAATAAGCGTGCACTAATTCATGTGATTCACCCATGTAGGAACAATAATTAATGATATAAATATAATCTTCAATTAATGCATTTGCTAAATTATGATAGGCAGTAGTATCGGCAGGTTGCTCAAAGTCGTTCAGGAGTGTAAGCATCTCATTTATTCCACGAGTAGTTTCAAAATTTGTTTTCCATTTTTTGCCATCATTCAAATAAAGTTCAGAACCTCGGCAAAGGATATATTTATTTTGTGGAGCAGTTTTGTAAACTTCCATATCCTCATTACCACAGGATAATAAAAGGCAAGATAAAACAAGTATTAAAAGAGAAATTTTCAAAGCTCTTTTTTTGTGTAAAGATAATAAGGAGGTTACGGGTAAACGTGCAAATGGGAGCGTTTGCATTTTTTTTACAATTCCTTTTCATTCAATGGTACGTGATCCTGCGCATCGGCAACTTTCTTCATATTGTTTCCAAAGCCGTAGGCCGCAACAATACATATTCCCCCCATTACCCACCAAAGTGTCGCATAATTAAAATTTTCGATCAGGGCTGTGCTGCCAATGGGTGATATAATAAAAGCCAAAGACCATGCAATCGTATAAGATGCCACATAACTACCCCGCGTTGAGGGTGAGGAGGTTTTTATTGCATGGGATATCATAAATGGCATTGCAAAAATTTCAGAAAAACTGAGTAACGCCATTGATAACAAAAGTATAAACATGCTATGCCCAACGTTGAAGAGAAAAAAGGAAAGTCCCAACATGATAGTTCCGGCAACGATCAATTTCCCCGGAGTATACCTTTTTTCAATTTGAGAAACGATTATCATCTCAAAAACAAAAACAATAAGCCCGTTAAAGCCGATAAGCAATCCAATTACATATTCCGGTTTGAGATATACATCTTTATAATACAATGGGATACTGCTGAATATCTGGAAAAATGCCGCAGCATATAAAAATACCATCATCAAAAACACGATAAATTGATTGTCGCGATAAGGAGATTGTTTTCGTTCCCCTTCAACAGGTTTTATCTTATGTAATTGAGGTTGTTTATCCCTGAACATAAAATAAAATACAAGTCCCGCAATAATACAGGTAACTCCATCACCCACAAACAGCCACACATAACTCACACCGGCCAACAACCCGGCTATGGCGGGACCGATTGCCACACCAAGATTGATCGCCATTCGTAAAAGTGAAAAGGATCGCGTGGTGGTTTCAGGCGTGGAAAAATAACCGATCATTGCTGAAGAAGCCGGTCGCATACTGTCATTTATAACCCCGCAAATAAAAACACCAATTGCCAGCAAATATAAATCTGTAAAAAATGGCAAAATGAGATAAGAAATTCCTCCAAAAATCAAACTCAATGTTTGCACTTTAAATGGCCCCATACTATCAGTAAATCTCCCTCCCAAATAAGAACCAAGCATACTACCGGCACCAAATACCGATATAATGATTCCGGCATCAGTTGTGCTATAACCCAATGAAGTGGTCATATACACCGACATAAAGGGTAATACCATACTTCCACTTCTGTTAATGAATTGGATTATGGCCAATATCCACACAGATCGGGTCAATCCTTTATACGAATCGGTATATATTTTAAAAGCAGAGGCAATCACGGCGCGAAGATACCGAATGTCGTGAATCGTCAATCGAGAGTTCGTTACTGCTCCGGAACGAGCTCTCTCCCCTCAATAAATTGTCAATATTTTTTTGGAGGGAAAAAAATCATTCAAATTATCGAGATTTTACTCACCACTCACCACTCACCATTCACGCTTCACGAAAATGTGTAATGAGTAATGAGTTTGATCCCACTTTTCCGGGACTTTATTGAATTTATTGATGAATTGAGATTGGGTGAGTGGTGAATGGTGAGTGGTGAAATTGTCAATTCTCAATTGTCAATTGTCAATTGTTCATCGTTCCACCTGAATCCCTCCACCTCAAACCCAGCCAGATCCAAGACCCGGTTCACCACTGTTGCGGCTAATTCTTCGAAATTTTTGGGAAGACTGTAAAAAGAGGGTGAGGCAGGACAAATAATTCCTCCAGCCAAAGTAACAGTTTCCATATTGCGGATATGAATCAGGTTATAGGGTGTATCCCGCGCAATTAAAATCAGTTTTCGACGCTCTTTCAAAATAACATCGGCAGCCCTTGTAACAAGATCATTTGAGATGCCTGTGGCTATTCTTCCAAGTGTTCCCATGGAACAGGGACAAATGATCATCGTATCATATCTCGCTGAACCTGAGGCAAATGGAGCGTTAAAATCATTTTTTTGGTAAAATGTAAAATTGTAGTGATTGTAACTTTCATCCCCCAATTCAAATTTCCAAACCGCCTTCGCATTATCGCTCATTACAATTCCCACAGAGTTTATTTGGTTAGTTATTTTGGAAAGTGTATCCAACAAAACCTTTGCATAAATTGCCCCGCTTGCTCCTGTAATTGCTACAACTATTTTTCGTTTCAACATGTTAAGAGTTAGTTAATGATTGCAAGTTAACATTTATGGAATTATTTTTGTTTGACTAAAGTTGAAATATAAAACAAACCTATGCAGAAGAAATATTACGTTGTTGCTGTTTTGATCATTATTACAGGAACTTTATTAGCATTTGGATTACCCCAAAAATCCACTGAAAATGTCATTGAGCCTGCTGTGGCGGTTACAGCTGTAGCTGATTCTACGGTTGCTGAATTTAAATGGAATACCGTTATGGAATCCATTGAGCTGCAAAAAACAACCAAAAAGAAATTATTTATTGATGTGTATACAACCTGGTGTGGTCCTTGTAAAATGCTTGATGCAAATACTTTTTCCAATCCGGTGATCAGAAAAATTTTATCAGAATACTATATTCCCACAAAATTTAACGCAGAAAGTGGTGATTCCATCCTTTTTAAAGGACAGACTTTCACCAACCCGAATTATTCACCCCAACCGAGAAAGAGTACACATGAATTTGCTGTTTATATTGCTTCCACACAAAACGGGTTAGGATATCCTACAATGGTATTTTTAGATGAGGAATTAAATATGATACAACCGATTGCAGGTTATCTCACACCTCAGCAATTGGAACCGATTTTGGTTTATTTCGGAACTGATGCAAATAAAACAACCGATTGGCCAACTTATTACGCAGCATTCCAATCCTCTATATCCCAATAAATCCCTATGATCGTAGAATTATTGATCTCTGCATTTTTGTCGGTTTACCCGTCAAATAAAACCGTATCACGCGCAAGCGTTGAAGCTGAATTAAACGACAGTATTCATTGGACCACCCTGGAAGCAGTGAATAAAACTGTTTCGAAAAATATCAAAAAAGACAAAATAAAGGACGGTAAACTGATAATGGTTGATTTTTATACCGATTGGTGTGGATGGTGTAAACGGTTGGATAAGGAAACCTATATGGATCCCGAAGTTATCGAACTCACAAATAAATATTTTTACGCAATAAAATTTGATGCGGAGCAAATGGATTCCGTTGAATTTGCCGGCAAGATGTATAAGATGAAAGCCGTTGGAAAAAGAGGCACGCATGATTTTGCAATGGAAATGGCTTCGCGTCCCGGAGGGAGAATTGGATATCCGACTATAAGTTTTATTGATCCGATGGGAAAGAAAATTGCCGTGGAAGCAGGGTACAAAGATGCTGCAAAAATGAAACTTACCCTTATTTATTACGGAGAAGGGCATTACAAAACGAAGGATTTCGTCACTTTTCAAAAGGAATATAACCAAAGCCAGTTAACGGATTAAAGGCATTTGTTTTCACATTTATTGATGTGCATTATATGTGCTGAATATTATCCGCCATTATTTTCTGTTTTATTAGCTAAGTATATAAGTGCATCTTATATTTGCCCGTTTTTTTAATGTCTGCAAAAGCTTCCCATAATAGTAAATTAACCGGTGCGGGTGTATTGATAACACTCGGAATTGTTTTCGGAGATATTGGTACATCACCAATCTATGTGATGAGTGCCATTTTTGGCGACCTTGAAATCTCGAAAGAATTGATCTATGGTGGTATGAGTTGTGTATTTTGGACACTCATAATAATTACCACCATCAAATATGTTTATCTTGCCCTGAATGCAGATAATAACGGAGAAGGAGGAATATTTGCCTTATATGCATTATTACGGAGATATAAAATAAAATGGGCCATCATTCCGGCTTTGATAGGTTGCGCCGCCCTAATTGCTGATGGTTTCATTACGCCTCCAATTTCCATATCTTCTGCTGTTGAAGGATTAAAAATATTAAATCCAGATATTAATACGGTTCCTATTGTAATTACAATATTGATAGCCTTATTTGTGTTTCAGCAGTTTGGGACAAAAGTGGTAGGGAGTACTTTTGGACCTATCATGATGGTTTGGTTTCTTATGATTGGCACTTTTGGTGCTCTGGAATTGATCAAACAACCTCAGGTTTTAGAAGCATTAAATCCATATTGGGCATTTAATCTTCTGGCTAACTTTAAAGGTGGAATTTGGCTTTTAGGAGGTGTTTTTCTTTGCACCACCGGAGCAGAAGCTTTATATTCTGACCTTGGACATTGCGGGAAACAAAATGTGCGTATGAGCTGGAATTTTGTTATTTCCATGTTGTTATTGAGTTATTTAGGTCAATCTGCACATGCTCTTGAATTGGTAGGCGAACCCATGCATGAACACAGTTTATTTTATACCCTGATGCCATCATGGTTTCTTCCGATTGGAATTGTAATAACATCTGCTGCAACCATTATCGCCAGTCAGGCATTAATTAGTGGTTGTTTTACCATGGTTAATGAGGCGATGAAATTAAAACTCTGGACAAATCTTAAAGTAGTATACCCTACAACTCAAAAGGGACAAATTTATTTGCCTGCCATTAATTGGTTTTTATTGGCTGGATGTATTGTTGTAGTATTATTATTTCGCGAGTCAAGAAACATGGAAGCAGCCTATGGACTTGCCATTACAATTGATATGTTGATGACAACTCTTTTATTGACCAGTTTAATGAGGCTGCGTAAAAAAAGTTGGTTCATTATAGGAGCTTTTGCAACGTTGTATTTGTTTATTGAAGGAGTATTTTTTCTTTCTAATGCAATGAAATTCATGCACGGTGGTTGGTTTACAATGTCACTTGCAGTAGGGTTCTTCTTTTGCCTATGGATATTTTACCAGGCGAGAAAATTACGTGCTAAACACACTGAATTTGTGGAGATAGACAGTTATTTACCTGCAATTCAGGATCTGATGCGCGATGAAACTATTCCCAAAGAAGCAACCAATCTGGTTTATATGGCTATGGTAAATGATAAAAACCATATTGATTCCAATATCATTTATTCCATTTTCAGAAAGAGGCCAAAACGCGCTGATGTTTATTGGTTCGTGCATGTGGATATTGCCAACGATCCTTATTTAGCTTCCTATTCTATTGACACCATAATTCCGAAAAAGATATTTTTTGTGCGATTGCGTTTCGGATTTAAGGTGGATCATAAGGTAAATGTGATGTTCCGCAAAATTGTGGAAGAAATGGCAGCAAGCGGAGAAGTGGATATTTTAAGCAACTATCCGAGTTTGCGCAAACATCACATGTATGCCGATTTTAAATTTATTCTTCTAAATACCCGTGTTGCCAGCGATAATAAATTAACGCCTTGGGAACAATTTGTTGTGAAAGGATATCGCCTTATTAAGTCGATGAGCCTTCCAACCCATGAGGATTTCGGACTGGAACTTACCAATGTCGAGTCGGAAATGGTGCCTATCAGTGTAAGAGATGCAATTGAGATCAAGCTGGAACGGATCAATAAGTGAGGGCGTGGGGGGCGCGACAAAGGACATAGGACATAGGACATAGGACATAGGACATAGGACATAGGACACAGGACATAGGACACAGGACATAGGACAGACTTTGTCAATGCCTAAATAAGGTTGACCGTTTTATATAACTCTTTCTTTGAAGTCATTGCGGTAATACATTTTGATTCAGAGGCGGAGTTTGCTCAGATTTTTTGGGGCTCGATGCCCCTAAAAATCTGGCTTTTGCGTTTAATGACTTCGTCATCATCGGCGTCGTTTGCTCCGATAAAGATATTAGTTTATTCTCAAATACCACAGGTGACATGCGTTGTAACTCAATGTGGGGTTTTTCTGTGTTATAGAGATACACCGCACGGTCAACTTCTTTGACCAGTTCCTCATAAGTATTAATATTCCAGTGTTTCAGATAATTGTTTTTTATTATTCCGTTTATGCGTTCTGCTTTTCCATTTTCCCAGGCATATTCACACATGCTGTTCGTTATTTCAAAAAGCTTTGTGAGCTCTAAAAAATCCGTATCATAATATTGACCTCCTCCATCAGAGTGTAATATTAATTTACATAATTTTTTATTGCCTCTAAGAAGAATTGCCATCCACAATGCAGGTAAAGTAGTATCTTCCGTATATAATCTTTTTGATACATGATAACCCACTATTCTTCTCGAATAAGCATCCAATATAAACGTCAGGTAATAAAATTTTCTATTCACTTCAAAATACGTAATATCGGTCTGCCACAATTGATCTGTTGATGTTAATTCAATCGTTTCCATTAAATTGTCAAACCGTACAACCCCAGTGCTATCGGTAGTTCTGCGATAATTTCTATCTCGTTTACTCATCAGATCATAGCGTTTGCAAAGTGCTTCAAAAGCATCTCTTCCCATGTTTTCCGGACGCAGTTTATAATAAATATCCCGCACACCCATTGTTGGATGATCCTTCCGTATATCATGCACCAGCAATAATAACTGATGTTCTTCTTCCATGTTTTTTCGATACCGGTTTATCATATTGTGAACAGCCTGTTTACTGATTTTTAATGCTTTATAAAGTTGATTTAAACTGAAGGTGTATCGCTTTCTGTTGAACCAGAAGTATCGGATTGTTTTGTGGAGAATTTTTTTTTAATGTCCACCTGATATGTCTCCTCTGCCAGGTCGATCATCTTATCCTTAAACTCAAGCAATATTTGTTTTTGACCAATGATACGCTCCAGATCCGCGATCTTTTTCTTTAGGGCAAGTAGCTCTTTTGTATCACTGTCCGTCTCGACAATGACACGTTCTTTTTTACTTTTCATGGAACCAAATTTACGCATCCAGCGATAAACATTGGTCCGGGTTACATCATATTGTTTTGCTATTTCCCAAACCGAACTACGGCCTGATTCCAGCTCACGAACTTTTTGCTTCTTAAAATTTTCACTGAACGTACGATGCTGACGTTCAGATCGGCTTTGAGTGAATTGTTGCTTTTTTTCCATTTTTTTAACGTTTTAAAAGGTGAATTTTTACTTTTAAAACGGTCAACCTATTTCAGGCATTGACAGGCCTTGATATAGGACATGGGAAAATGGACTTAGGAAGTGAGGCTTTCGCTCTTAGCGAAGGTCTCACTAACGTTACACCCAAAAAAATTTCGCAAAAATTTAAACTCCTTCAAAAGGGTATCAAGTATCAGGAATCAAGTATCAGGAAAACAAAGGGTGGGAAATGCATTAATGCGAACCTAGTGAGGCTTTCGCTCTTAGCGAAGGTCTCACTAACGTTAAAACCCAAAAAAATTTCGCAGGAAATTTAAACTCCTTGTCCTCCGTAGCTTTAGCTTAGGAGCACTTCTCCTTTCTCCTCTCTCCTTTCTCCTTTTGTGTATCAGGTATCAAGTATCAGGAATCAGGAAAACAAAGGGTGGGATTTACATCCGGAGGAAGTGAGGCTTTCGCTTTTAGCGAAGGTCTCACTAACGTTAAACCCCCAAAAATTTCGCAAGAAATTTAAACTCCTCACTCCTCACTCCTTTCTCCTTTTTCCTAAAACAAGGACTTCTTCTCCTTCTGAATAAAAATTCCATCGAGTGTTTCGCTGTCGAAATCCGGAGTGGGTTTATCGTTGATATTAAAATACACTGCTGAAATAAAAATTGCTTGTGCAGCAGAAATAATAGAAATAACAAGTAATAATCCGATAGCAGCAAATATAATTCCTGTAATTATTCCGAATTGAGATCCAATAAAAAACAGGGGCACAGAAATTAATAATACTGCAAGTAGTTGAATAATTCCGAAGCTGAATGTTGCACCTAATGATTCACCCCATTTTTCTTTCATAATGCTAACGGAGCGTTTATATGCTGCAATGGGAGAAAGGTTTTCGTATGCAAGAACCGGAACAACAAAAAAGGTAGTAATTGACCATGCAACACCCAGTATTGCTGTGATGATCTGACCAATGCGGCCGAGATTTTCTTCCAGCATTCTGAAAATTAATCCTACGGTTGCAGCAACGGCAGACCATGCTAAAATATCACCAATTCTGCTCATGCTAAAAGAGAGTCCATCGCTAATAGTTGGTTTTCCTCCTTCAAAATAAATTTTCGCGCAATGAATAAGTGCCATATTAAAAAATACGATCACAAAATAATTAATGAGATAAAAAACAAATAACATTAAGTAATGCACGAAAGAACTTTCTTCATAGGTAGTATAAAAATCCCATCCATTTGGTGCAAATAAAATCACCATGTATGAAAGTGTTAATACAATTAATGAAATTCCCGATAAGATCGGAAAAAGGATCAATTGTTTGTTTTTTCTGAGGACCGAAAAACTACTCATAGAAATTTTCCATCCATTTGACATTCGCTCGAAAAAGCCCATAGATTTAATTTTTGATAAATGTAAGGGTAGTTTATGGAAAAAGCAAGGAGGAGTATATAGTAGATAGTATATAGTAGTTAGATGGCCTCCGAGTCAAGAGATAGGTTAGCCGTTAAGCTTTGGCTCGGAGTAAAGATCTCCAATGTTACAAACTGCTCACGGGCCCCCAACCCCATAGGGGAGCTTACTTTTTCTTAAGTTGAAATTTAACTACGGAGCAAAGATCTCCATATCTACAAACTGCCCACTGCCACTGCCCACTGCTCCCCTTCCCCTCACTTCCTCTCAAACGACCTGGCAACTTCTTTAAAATCTATTAAATTCTTTTCAAAATCAGAAGTAGTGGAAGCGAGAATGATATAATAGGTTCCGGCATCGGTATAGAGGATGGTTTGATAGGTAAGTTGTTTCTGATTTTCTTTATCGAAACCGTAGGCAATTAATTCAAATCCTTCTAAATAATTTATGGTGACAGGATTAATTTCTTCCACCACATTTTTTTCTCCGTAGGGTAATGATTTTATACGTTTGATACAATATTCCTTTCTGTTGTCAATCGCCACGTTTTGAAAGGAAGATCCTACAATTATCATCGAGTTGTTTTCTGATTCTGTAGGCATTTTTCCATCGGCAGTATAAATTAAACTGCCTTGTATATAATTCGCGAATTTGAGATCTGATTTTTTTATGTCAATTTTAAATTCTGCAGTTTGTTCTCCATCTACTGTTTGTATAGGATCATATTTAACGGTGAAGATTGATTTTTTAATTTCCTCTTCAAGTCCGCTCGCTGATTCAGGATAAATACCATTTACCATTACTGTAAAAGTGGAATCGCCGAATACAAGTGTGTGTTTAAAATAATTAGTATTGTTAACCACTTGTTTAATGAACATCATGGTTGCTGGTCTTCCATTAAATTCAGTATCCTCACTTTTAACCAAGGTCATACCTTGTGCTTTTAATGCGTTTCCATTAAATCCGGCAATTATTTGTTTATACGGGGCCGGAAATTCCATCACCATTATGGATGCACCTGTCTCTGGTTGCTGAAAACCTGTAAAACCAACTCCGGGAGAAAATCCTTTTGGAGGTACCATGCTGCATTTTGTTCCGGTCACCAATTTCATGGAATCGGTTTGCCCAAAAACAGAAGTGCTCAGAAAAAATAAAAACAAATAAATAAAATGTTTCATAATAATTTCAAAAATATTTAATTAATACTTAAGCCTTTTCAATTTCCGGTTGCAATAATTTTTTATCTAACACAAAGGGTCCGAATGGAATAATGGAGGCAATTACAGCAATTGCGGTTTTTTTAAAGCTCCAATTTAATGCCATTTTTGTTTCGAGACCTGTAAACATGTACAGCACAAATAACCCGCCGTGGATCCAGCCAACAATTTCTACTGCCATAGGCATATCTGCGAGATACTTAAGCGGCATGGCTATAAATAATAAAACAAGAAATGATGTTCCTTCGCAAATTGCAACTGTTCTGAATCTTCCGATCTCTGTTTTATACCAGGTTTTTTGCACTTAGTTAGTTTTTGTTTTTGAGTGAAAATTATGTTGTGATACAAAGATATTGTGTTTGCTTCAAAAACCTAAATCAGATAGTTAAAACATATTATATTTGTCTGTTAAACAGAAAGTGCATTAAAGGCTATTTTTTTAACATATGTTTTTAAGAAAATTAATCTTGCTACTTTGTTGTTGGTTCTGTTTTTCCGCTCTGGTTGCTCAGGACTCACTAACACCGAAAAATCATATTCTTGCAGAATACGGTCTGCATCACCTTGCCAGCCAGGATCTTATTTTTTCACCTTTTATTTTGAAGGATCTTACTGCTTTAAATTTAGGGGTGCAGTATAAAAGAGATGCTGAATTTATCCATTTGGCAGAATTGTATTTTGATTCCTTTGATCCTGTTTATTTAAGTGCATTTGATTATTACAGTGTTCCGGATTCACAAAAATTAAGGGCTTTAAAAAATGATTTCACACATGTAAAAGTTAATTATGGATTCGGAAAAAAATGGAAAACTGCCGAAAAATATTCGCTTCAATGCGGAATCATGAGTGAAAACACAATTCATGCTCAATATTATTACGCGGGATATTTTAGCAATTTTGGATATTTTGCATCATTTGGTTTGTCAGCCTGGTCGCATTTCGAATATCGCTTAAACGAAAAAAATGCATTCAATGCAGCGGTTTATTTTCCTCTGGTTGCCTGGGTTGCCCGGTCGCCATACCTTGCAAATGATGATGAATTTATACAAAATATATCTTCCCATAATGGTGTAAAAACATTTTTTGCTTATTTAGCGGATGGCTCCCTGCAATCACTTAATACATTGCAGCAATTGGGTCTGAAATTGAATTACATATATACACTAAACCAACGGTGGGATATTGGCGCTTCCTGGCATTTTAATTTTATGCATAATAAAACACCCCTTAATTTAATTAATTACCAAAATGCATTCAATATAAATTCAACATTTCATTTTTAAATAAGAAAATGAGGAAACCACGATATTATTTTTTGTTTTGTTTTATGTTCACTTGGTTGATTTTTTCCTGTGAAAAAGTTTTTTTCGTTGAAGAACCTGCTGATGACCCTGAATCCATATTTGAATATTTCTGGAATTCGTACAACGAAAATTATGCTGTTTTTGACGAAAGGGGAATTGATTGGATGGAGATGTATAATGTATATCGCCCTCTCGTTACGGAGTATACAACAGATGATGAATTGTATTCCGTTATTACTAATATGTTGGCCCCCCTTAACGATGGCCATGTGCAATTAATAGCAGAAAACAGGACCGTTTTTTACTCCAATATTTATTACAACTACAGAATAGACGACAGCCTTTTCAATTTGGAAATATTAAAAACAAATTATTTGGAAGCCGGATTTGTTTCAGAAGAGGAATATACCTATGGAACAATTAATGGTGACATAACCTATATTTATTTTCCATTTATTGCAGATAATATGGAAATATTAAATGAGGTGCTTGACCTTAATTCTACTTCTAAGGGTTTAATTGTTGACCTTCGCCATAACAGTGGTGGCGATTTTACCTGGGCTCTTTCTTCCTTAAATAGACTTACAGATCAAAAACGATTAGTTTTTACGTCGCGCACTAAGAATGGCCCCGGAATTCAAGATTATACCCAATGGTATAATTGGTATCTGGAGCCAAAAGGATCATATTTTAATAAACCTATAGTTTTACTCACCGACAGATACACTATAAGTGCCGGCGAAAGAACAACCATGATGTTTATGCAACTGCCAAATGTAACTATCATCGGAGATACAACAAATGCAGCACACTCCACTTTAGTTACTGCTCAACTTGCCAATGGATGGTTTTATTCATTGAGCACACAGGATGTAAAATTACCTGACGGCATTTCGTATGAGGGAGTTGGTCTGGCACCTGATATTTATGTAAAAAATGATCTTGTTGAATTGCAAAATGGAATTGACGAAGTTTTAGAGGAGGCTATTTCTAAATTCTGATCACTCCAAATTAATTGGTTGTATAAATTCGTAAATTTACAGTTGTCAAATTATTTTTATGATTAAAGTAGGGGAATATAATTATTTAACAGCAATACGGTCAACACCACAAGGTGTTTATTTAGACGATGAGGAGACAGGAATTTTACTTCCGATAAAACAGGTCCCAAAAGGAATAAAGGAAGGTGATGTGGTTAATGTTTTTATTTATCACGACAGTGAAAACCGGTTAATAGCAACCACGGAAACGCCAAAGGGAATTTTGGGGGATATTGTGGAGCTTACGGTATTAAGCGTTACGCCATCAGGTGCATATCTCGATTTTGGATTGATTAAAGATCTTTTTTTACACAAATCGCAAATGGCCGGCCCGGTGGAAATAGGAGAGAAACATTGGGTAAAAATTATTCTTGATGATAATGGGAGACTCGCGGCAACCGAAAATTTAAAAATGGACGCCGGAAATTCTGCAATTACGGTAAAAGAACATGAAACTGTTGAACTCATAATTTTAAAAGAAACAGATCTTGGATATAATGTATTGATCAACAGAAAACATTTAGGTTTATTGCACTTCAGCGATATTTTTAAACATGTAATGCTTGGAGATAAATTGGAGGGTCACATCAAAAAGATCCGCATGGATAATAAAATTGATGTTGCTGAAGGAAAACACGGATACGAAAGAATTGAAAGCGAACTCGATAAAGTAATTCGGTTATTGGAAGAAAGTAATGGCTTTTTACCCTTTCACGATAAAAGCGATCCGGAAGATATTTATGCGTATTTCAGCATGAGCAAAAAAACGTTTAAACAAGTGGTTGGAAGTTTGTATAAACAGCGGATAATTACGATTGAAAAGGATGGGATTCGGCTTGTTTAGGACACGGGACATGGGACATGGGACACGGGACATGGGACATGGGACACGGGACACGGGACACGGGACACGGGACTTGACATAGGACATGGGAAAATGGATATAGGAACAAAAGGTATCAGGTATCAAGTATCAGGTATCAGGTATCAAGTATCAGGTATCGGGAAAACAAAAAGTAGAACCTGCTAAAATTTCGAAGAAATTTAAACTCCTCTCTCCTATTTCTTTTCAATATTAAAAAATCCATTCAAAAACTTCCTGAACGGAGTATTTTCTGCGGCGTATTTTAAGATCAAATAGCGGAGGACGTGTGGGGGGAGATAACTTAAATGCTCTTTGATCTCTTCGTATCCGGTTGTGTCGAGTTTGACTAATTTATTGCCTTCTTTTTTTATATAAAATAATACTGCAGCAACATGTTTGCAGGGGTCTTCCACATCGTTGCAATTACATTCCCAATATGTGATGGAATCGTTATGGCGTTTTAGTTGAACTACGTGATCGTCGTAACCCTGCACCACTGCCATCCATTCGATACCATTGATGTTAAAAACAGATTTTACGCGACCCTCACAATAGAAATCGTACCCGCGTAAACGTGTTTTTTCATTAAGTTCTGACTCTAAATGATTGAGATGGATTATCACCTTGCAAAAATAGAGAGAACAAATCAAATAATATCGATTATTACCTGGTCAATAATTTGAAATTCCATGAAAATTATTTTTCTTTCGATATTTGGTAAGCGGATTTTTTGAAAAGGGTTGCGGCATGTTTACCTTCGTTAAAATTATTTTTATGACAGACGCCACAACACAATTTGATCAGATAGTTAAAGGTCGCCGAAGTATGCGTATTTACGATGCCGAAAAACCATTTGATTCGGGTGCTGTACATAGGAGTATACAAAGAGCATTACTCGCTCCCAACTCAAGTAATATGCAGATGTGGGAATTCTACCATGTTAAAAGTGCAGAAAAATTAAAGGTGATCTCGAAATTTTGTATGAATCAAAGTGCAGCAAGAACGGCTCGCGAAATGGTAATTATAGTTATTCCGAAAAAAAAATATAAACAAAGAGCGGCATCAAATTATGCTTTTCATCATGCGCGATATGATAATAAACCGGAAAAAGAATTAACTGCAAGAGAAAAACGGAGATTAAAATATTATTCCAGTCTTATGTTATTTTATTATTTTCAGGATTGGTTTGGAATTGCCGGACTCATAAGAAAATTAGTGGTAAGTATTGCTTCTTTTTGGAGACCTGTTGTTTGGCAGGTAAGCAAAAATGACCTTCGGGTGGTATGTCATAAATCTGCAGCATTAGCAGCACAAACTTTTATGTTGAGCATGAAAGCGGAAGGTTACGACACCTGTCCTATGGAAGGATTTGATTCTCATAAAGTAAAAAGGTATTTAAAATTTCCATCGTCGTATGAAATAAATATGATCATAAGTTGTGGGCCGGGAACTGAAGAGGGGCTTTACCATGAACAATTCCGTGTTCCGGAAAAGGAAGTTATTTTCACGATCTGATTATTACATTACCAGCCGGTAGTAAAAATATTTTTCGCTGCTTTTAAACTGCACTTTTGATAATTACTATATGCAGTGGCCGCATTCAAAAATATTGTTTTTTCATCGTCCATATTAGCCCAGGAATTAATGATCGCATTCAGTACATAAGCTTCCGGTGCCATCAAACTTGTTGTGGTTACCAATGGATATGCGTTGAGATAATTTAGTTTTTCTTTAAAATAGGAGTGTGAGATGCATGCAATTACAACGGCGTCTTTTTGTTTTGCATTTTTATTTATATGTTCACTTACATTATTATCCATTAAACCATTGTGGCCTGTAAAAGCAACCATATCTGTTTTGTTGAGATCAATATTCAGCTCATCATTTATTTTAACGGTCTCGCTGCGTTTTTCAGCAAGTGTATTAAAAAAATCTTCCAGGCAAAGTTGCATTTTATCTCCTGCATATGCATCGGCAATAACAATTATTTTTGTTCCATTCACTAATGTTTTTTGAAAAACAATGCGCTCCATTACAGTGAGCGAAGTGTCAATTTCATCTGAAATTACAGTCCAACCTGTTTTTTTAAAATGTGTTTTTAATCCATAACCGGCTCCCCAATATAAATTTGTTTTTAGATTTTTTCCATCACCAAGGCTCGCGGAAACGGGCACAATTCCCTGATTATCATTATCACATAGTGGAACAAATACATGCGCCACCAAAGGTTGTTTGTTGAGAATTTTATTTTGGAGTTGAGCCGTTATATTATCGCGATTGAAACTGTCGAAAGGCACTTCTTCCGCAACAGGTTTATTATTAATTATGGGAATAGTAATAATTTCAGGTTCCGGGGAAATTTCTTTTTTCTCCTGCCTACATGAAATAAATAATAAACTAATAATGAGGGTTAATGGATTTAAGATCGTCATAATAATTATTAAAAAACGAATTTTAATTAAATAAATTGCAAAAAAAATCCCGATAAAACTTACCGGGATCTTTTATCAATATTTTGAAGTAATTAATTAAAATCTAGGGCAATCTATTGGTTTCATTTTAGGATTAATATCTATACAACCCCAATATATAAAGGATAATTCGATACCTCCGCGGTAATCGGTAACAGTTGATAAACCAGAAACGTTAATATCATAACTTAATCCGAAATTGATATTGTTATAATCGAGTCCGAGATTAACAATAAGTGCATCGGCAACATCTATATTATCTACTGTTCTGTAGTGTGCTCCGATGTAAACCATAGATACTCCTTTCTCCAATTGTAATCCAACATCAATACCACTGTTCATTTGTACGTTTGAACCTTCTGTTTGTTCCATGTATAAGAAGGAAGGAATTACAACAGAATTTTTCCCTACGCCAAGTTTAAATGATCCATAACCCACATAATGGGCATTTAATTTATTTACGTTGTAGTTATAAAAGGTTTCGGTAGGTTCGGTAAGGTGAAAATAGGCTCCCCCTACTTGCATGGCGAAATTATCGCTAAAGCGGCTTCTCCAGTTTACACCGGCATTGAGGTCTAGGTAAGAAAAGTTATCATCACCATATTCTCCGCTTGGAAGTGTAGGATCTATACCATTTACTCCAATTTGGGATTCGAATATCAATTTATTGTAATCCACGCGTTTTTGAACAAATCCGATCTGACCTCCAACGGAAAGGTAATGGTTTTCATCACCCAGCTTTTGGTGATAGGCAAATGAACCCATCATGGTAAGGTTGGTAAGAGAGCCATCACCGGAAACATCGTTATACACCATAGCGCCAACGCCAAAGATGTTTCCATTCATTTTATCTCTCCAGAGACCGGCGTCGAACGATCCAGCAAAAGTTTGATAAGATGCAGGCCCAACGGCACTTGCCCACTGATTTCTATAGTTTAACACCCCTCTGTATGTACAGGGAGTCAAGCCGGTTAAGGCAGGATTTAGGGTCAGCGGTGACTGAGAATATTGCGAAAAATGAATATCCTGAGCTGAGGAGCTCATTACTGATGAAACAATAATTAAAGCTAAGAGAATTCTATTCATAAGGTTATTCCTGGCTTATTCAATCCAAAGTTACTAATTTCTTGTAATCCACACAAAATTAACAAAGGAATTTGTCATTTGGATGTAAACGTTTATAGGCAAAATGGCAGTATAGCGCAAGGCACAATAATTTTAGCCGTGTGGAGAAATTAATTTTAATGATTTACAAGGAAGGTTGCTTCATAATGATCGTCGCCGCTTTGCAACACAAAAACATACATTCCGGGTTTATATTCAGAAACGTCCAATGAACAAGAAAAAGCACAAGCGCTGGTGAGATATTGTTGTGTGTTCACTCTTCGGCCCGTAATATCATACACCGCGAGTGTGGCAAAATCCAATTGACCCGGGAAACTGATAAACAACTGATTACTTGCAGGGTTCGGATAAAAGGAGATCACCTGATCGGGTATCTCGGGGAGATTGAGATTGATAGATTCAGAAAATACCTTTACACAACTGTCGTTGCCATATTCAACATAATTGGTAACAACATAGGTACCTATGGTAGTATAGGTATAATTTCCGGGAATAAGATCATCACTGGTATAACCATCACCAAAATCCCACCAGGTATCGCTGTAGATCCCGGTGATCTCGTAGTCTTGAATGCAAACTTCGAGTCCCACATTATTCATAAGATTAAAAGAAACCTCGGGTTCAAACAGGGTATTGATGAAAAAGTATTTGAGGTCAAATCCTGCAGTAATATTATTTATGGTGTCAATAATTTCGAGATAGATCATTATTCGATAATTGGTAACAAAATCAACTTCGTTTATTAATTGCATTTCGAAGTTATATTCAGTTCCGTAATAAATATCATCCGTTAAATTATTTGTCCATTTGTAAACATAATTTACAGGAGGAGTGATAAGAATTCCCGCAGTATCATAAAGTTCAAAACCAAGTTGCAATGTATCATCATGTGCTGCGATACACGACAAGGAGTTATTTATGATATAAGGTTTAATTGTTTTTTGAAGATATAAGGCACTATCAGGTATCCACTGTTGCAAATAATGAATTACGGGTTGATAATCATCGTTATTAATTAAATTATTCCATTCATATGGATCTGTTTCGCGATTAACACCTATTTCATATAATTCTTCCTGAAAACCTACATAGGTAGAATCACAAAACGTAGTGGCAAAAGTTCCGTCATTATTTTCTCTGTAACGAATATAATGGAATCTATCGTTGCGCACGGAATGGTGCGGATAACAGGAACCCATGGATGTGTTTTTTTTGTAAGTGGTTAAAGAGGGGTTTTCCAATTTCATTTCCGGCTGATCTAAAATCGGAATTAAACTATGTCCGTCGAGGTAAGTTGTTCCATCAGAAAAATGCGGGTAATCCAAACCTGCCATATCGCTAATGGTTGGAAAAAGATCGAGGAGCGATACTGTTGCATTGGAAATTTGATTTCCCGGTCTTGAGGGGTCAATTATAAGAAATGGAATACGAATATCCGGCTCCCATAAACTCCATTTTGTCCAGTGTCTTTTTTCACCTAAACTGTAACCATTATCGCTGATTAAAATAATGATGGTATTTTCCTTTAATTCCGGATGTGCATTTAATGCATCCATAACACGTCCTATTTGTGCATCAATAAATTGTACTGCTGCGATATAGTTTATATTATAATTTGCATTCACTGATTCAAATAAAATTGCCTCGCGTTGTGCGTCCGTTAAACCGGCTTCAATTTCGGGCAGAGGTGATAATGCATCCACATAATCGGTAATTTGATCATACACTTTACCATTATCCGCAAAAAATCTTCCTATTCCATCTTCGGGAAGATCATAATAATCCTGAAACATGGTGTCGGGTTGGGGTGGCATTACAATTCCATTATAGGGAAAAGTGCCAACCGGATCATTATAGGGAATTACAAAAGGTTCTGCATATACATCTTCCAAATAATAGGGAGGATAATATTTTTCAGGAATATATCTTTGTGAATGAGGCCGGAAGAATCCCATGCCGAGAAAAAATGGTCTTCCGCAAGTATTTGCAGTACTATCAGCATACGCATTTATAAATGCAATGGCAGTATCAGCACCCATATAATCTTCCATTAAATATTCCATGGAATCGGGAATCATTCCCCAATCAAAACCACCACCAAATGCATAAGCGCTGAATGCTTCAAGCAGGGAGTCGGAGTCTTCGAAAAAACGCATTTCACTCCACGATAATGTTCTTTCGCAAGCAGGTGTTCCCACTGTTTTATCAAAATCATTTTCATTGGGATTATGAAACAGTTTATTTATGGCATATGTAAAATATCCGGCGGAATCTTTTAGCAATTGAGGAAAAGTAAAAACCTCTTCATTGTTTTTTTCCAAAGTAAAATTGTCGCGGAATTTACTTTGATAATCTTCATTATTAAATACCTGCGTATACTGCAGATCTTTTCCACTGAAAAAACTTGTTCTGGAAGGACCACATCCGGCAGCACTTGCATAAGCATTTAAAAAAAGAGTTCCTTCCTCAGCAAGTGCTTTTACATTTGGAGTTTCAATTTGGGGTTGGTCGGTATATCCTTCAATATAATCATTTAAGTCATCCACTACGATGAAAATAAAATTGGGTTGATCTGCTTGTGCTTTGCTAATTCCGGTTGCAAAAAGTAAAAACAAACAACACAAAAAATGATATTTAATAAATTTAAAATTCATTTCAACGCATAATAATTAAGGGTGAGGAGGTTGAATTTATTTCGCTGGTTATGTTAAGAATATATACACCATTTTCTATATCCTCCACATTAAAATTATAATAACTGGAACCAATATCTTCACTGAGATCAAAACGCCTGACTAATTTTCCATTTAGATCAAACATATTTAGTTCATTGCTTGATATGCCTGACTTAAGGTAAATTGTAACATTGTTATGAGCAGGATTTGGTATTATATATAAAATGTCATCCTTAAAATAATTAATGAGTGGTTTGTATATAGTTTGAGAATAACTTAGCACACAATCATTATTTCCATATTGAACATAGCAACTTATAGTATATGGTGCCGGTGTATCAAATGTTATTTCTTCCGGAATTTCATTATAAAATACACTGTCGCTATTTATCAACCACCAATAGGAATTATAGGAGCCGGTTATTTCAAACTCATTCACATAAACGAGAGGGTCAGCGGAAAGAAGTTCAAAAGACACATCCGGTGAATTTTCAGGATCAATAAAATAGTATTCCATATCGAAAGCATTTATCGAGCCTGAAGTGGTATCAATTACCTGTAAATAAAATATAAGTTTTGAATTTGAATTAAATATTGCGTCAGGAATTTCAGAGATCAGGAAGGAAGCTGATGTAGAATTAATTGTGTCAGAGGTAAGATTATTTGTCCATATGTACAATAATTCTCCCGGTGGAGTAATAGCAACACCTGATGTATCTAATAATTCAAAGAACAGATCTATGGTATCAGTATAACTTAGAAAACAATCCATAGGATCTTTTTTAATAAATACTGAGTACGTTTTTGTATTGAACATGGAACTATCGGGTAGCCATTGTTGTAAATATTCAACCACCGGGTTATAATCCTCGTTATTGATAAGATTGTTCCATTCGTTGGGATCAATTTCTCTGTTGATACCAATTTCATATAATTCTTCTTCGAAATAACTATTAACAGAATCGCAGATAGTTAGGCCTCCGCCATTAGACTGATATTTGATGTAATGAAAACGATCATTTCGAACGGAGTATTGAGGAAAACAAGCTCCTTCAGAATTAGATTCTTTTTTCACGCCCGACAAAATAGGCCGTTCCCAATGTTGAGCAGGCTCTTGTAAAAGAGAATACAATGTCTTTCCATCGAGATATTGTGTGCCATCGAGAAATGTTGGATATTCTGAACCGATAAGATCGCAAATAGTTGGAAAAAGGTCAAGCAAACTTACCGTAGTGTTACACATTTGTTTATTCGGCTCTCTTAGATCTGAAATAATGAATGGGACACGAATATCAGTTTCCCAAAGAGTGCGTTTACCCCAATGTTTTTTTTCTCCCAAACCATATCCGTTATCACCCACTAAAATTATCACTGTATTATTATATATTTCAGGATATGATTCTAAAGAGTCTAGTAATCTTCCTATTTGTGCATCCAAATATTTTATTCCCGCAAGATAAGCCATAACACAATTTGCCCTTTTCGACCAGGAAAGTAAATCAAGTGTCAATGAATCATCGAACGCGGCATCAATAATGGGCATAGGTGAAAGGTCTTCAGCCCACTCATTAAAATTATTGTCAGCTCCTTTCACCATTCCCTGTCCCATACTATCTGTAGGTAAATTATAATAATCTGAGAATGGAATTTTGGGTTGTGGCGGCATAATTATGCCGTTTTGTGGATACGAATTTGCGGGAAAATGAAACGGGATATCAAATGGTTCCTCATAAAAATCGGCAATATATTCCGGTTTAAAATATTTTTCCGGAATGTATAATGGTTTATGCGGTTTTTTTATTCCCAGGGCAATAAAAAAGGGATTGCCACATGTAATTGTATTATCCAGTGCGAATTGTTGAATAAATTTTGTTGCGGTATCCACAGCAACATAATCCATCATGTGTTTTTCCATGGTATCGTTAATTGCTGACCATTCATTATTAAAAACACCTTGTTCCACTAAGCCGGGTGCAATAGTTGGAGAATCGTTGTAAACAAATATTTTATTCCATGACAATTCTTTTTCACATGGTTCGGCTGTTAAAGAATCGTATTCTTGGAAATTTTCATAACAATGAAATATTTTATTTAAGCCAAATGTAAAATATCCGAGGCTGTCTTTTAAATAACCGGGAATAGTAAAATACTCGTCATTGTTTCCGGCAGCAGTAAAATTTTGTGAAAAATTGTTGCACTTGTATCCTGCTGCGCTGTAAATATTTGTATAACTCGGATCTTTTCCTGTGAGAAAACTCGTTCTGGAAGGACAACACAATGGTGCGGAACAGAATGCATTTGTAAATAATGTCCCATTGTCTGAAATTCTACTAATATTCGGAGTTGTTGATTCCTGACTTCCTCCCATTCCTTCAATATAATCGTTGAGATCATCCACAACGATTAAAATTATATTGGGTTTTGTGTCGGCCTGAGCAAATCCATTTAGTCTTGTCAACACAAAGAACAATAAAAGGCTGATATGTGATATGTGTTTCCCCATTTGGATCTCAGATAATGATGAATGGTTTTGATGAAGTAAAGGTAGGAGATTTTAGTGTGATAAAATATAACCCCTGCGGTAAATTAGACAGGTCGATCGCATGAATCAGCAAACCGTTTTGATGCAGAATAAATTGATTTAAAAGTTTTCCCGCCACATCTGTAATTAAGATCTCTCCCTCTTGCACTAATTCTTTTGTGGCCACATTTATTAATCCATAGGAAGGATCAGGAAATATTAAAAGGTTTTCTTCTGCGGCATAGTTAAATGATACTATTTCAACTTCACGGCTCAATTCTATGATACAAGTATCATAATTTCCAAATGAAACATAGCAGGTTATTGTAAAGATTCCATATTCGTTATAGATATGTTCACCGGGATATTGGCCATAAAAGTAATTACCATCTCCAAAATCCCACCATATAGAATCATATTCTCCTTCAACTGATACGTTGTAAACTGATACGGAATTAGATTGGTAAGTAGTATTTACGTCAAAGGAAATTTCGGGCAATTCCTGATCAAATAAATATGCATAAATAAGATCAAATCCTACAATTACATGGGTATTTGTATCTAACATATGCACATAAAAAATTACTCTTTTTGAAGTATTAAAAACTTGAATATCATTGAACGCAAAATAAGTTTCTGTTGAAAATATAGTATCATCTGTGATATTATTGGTCCAATAATAAAGATATTCTTCGGGTGGTGAAATTTTGAGACCCGCTGTATCATAAATTTCAAAAGAAAGAAAAATGGAATCCTCAAGAATAAGCTGGCAACTTGTTTGGTCGAAATGAGGATCAAGATTAAATGTTGTTTTAGTATATAATGGATGACCAGGAATCCATTGTGATAAATATTCAACAACTGGAATAAAATCAGGATTGCCTATTAGATTATTCCATTCATTGGGATCGGTTTCACGAAAAGTTCCTATTTCATACAGTTCTTCTAATAAGACAGAATTTAATGAGTCACAAGTTAAGTTTCCCTGCACATTGTTAGAATGATATTGTATATAATGAAACCGTTCGTTGCGAACTGAATATTGTTCATTACAGGAAACTTGTTTCCCATCTTCTGCCATATAAGTTGTAAGCACAGGTGATTCGTAGTGTAATGTGCTGTCATTTAAAATAGAAACGAGGCTTTTACCTTCAAGATATTTGGAGCTATCCGGAAAAAGCGGATATGCATTTAATGTTAGATCGCATATGGTTGGAAAAAGATCCAGTAAACTTACATTAATTGTGCAGGTTTTTTGAATTGGATTTCGCATGTCAATTATTATAAATGGAATTCGAATATCGGTTTCCCAAAGGGCATTTTTTTTCCAGTGTTTTTTTTCATCTAACGCGAATCCATGATCACTGGATATAATAATCACCGAATTGTTTAAAAGTTCAGGGTGCGTATTAAGTGCATCCCAGAATCTTCCCAGTTGTTCATCAACAAATTTTACTGCAGCAAGATAGGCCATGGTTGCATTTGCCAATTTAGATTTCATGAGTACGTTGGCTGATTGTTCAGTGTCTAAAGTATCGCTGATGGAAAGTATTAAACTGATACTATCGGCCCAAGTTTCAAAATCATTATGCACTGCCACATTTGAAAGGCTTTTGCCAACAAAATTTAAGCTGTCGTAATCGGAATAGGGTATTACCGGTTGAGGAGGAAGCACAACGCCATTATATGGAAAAGTTTCCTTCGGATCGTTATAAGGAATTTGATACGGAGTTTGAAAAAAATCGGAAATGTAAAAAGGTAGAAAATATTGTTCAGGAATAAATAATTCTAAATGTGGTTTGTGATAACCCAGTGCAAGAAAAAAAGGTTTATCGCAAAAATCGGAAGGATTAGTTGCATAATCGTTTAGAAATGTTGCAGCTTTATCTGTGATCGTAAAGTCCTGCATATCGGTTGTAAGAGAGTCGTCGATCTGCGCCCATTCGAATTTACCTACATCCTCATCCAAGGATTCACCAACATTAATGATACCTCCATTATTTCCAGTATATATATCTTCATTCCATGATAGTGTTTTTGCGCAATTATCTAAAGTAATATCATCATAATCATTAAAATTTTGGTCAGCATGAAAAATTTTGTTAAAGGTGATCGTATAATATCCGCCATTATCTTTTAAATATTCGGGTAAAGTAATTAAATATTTTTCCGGAGGGAAGTTAGATCTGAAATCGAATTCATTAAATTCTTCATTGTTATAAACACCAGTGTAGGTTGGATTTTTGCCTAATAACAAACTTGTTCTGGAAGGCGCACATACAGGGGCGGAACAATAAGCATTTAAAAAAGTGGTTCCAAGAGAGGAAATAGCATTTAAATTTGGAGTTTCAACTTGTGGGTGCCCCCCGAAAGGCTCAACCCAGTCGTTAAGATCATCAAACATAATAAAAATGATATTCGGTTTTTCTGCAGTTTGTGCAAAAGATATTTTAGGGAACAAAAAGGTTCCAAACAGCAAAAACAAAAATGGATCAAGTTGTTTTCTCATTCCAAAAATGGGAAATTTAAAATATGCAAATTGTTGGTTTGAACAAATCAGTCCGCACGATACTTTAGTGTTTACCATTTAACCTGGAATCTGCAATAAATTAAATGAATTTTTCAAAAATTGCGTTTAACGCATTATTAAAGGTAAATTTACTTAAATTTAACAAATGTGAAGTGTTTTTCGGGTGAAATCAATAAATAACTACATGAATTGCACACTTGAGTTAGTGAAGGGTTATTGGTGAACCTGGAAAAACTTGAAATAAAAGCACTTTATATTAAAAAATTTCTTAATGTAATACTTCAAAGGGCAAAACCTTAATTTCCTGTTTGTGATTATTTGCACAAATTATTGACCTACCGGGAACGGCCTCAAATCAATAGAAAAATTTAAATAATTGATCACTGAAGATTTAAATACAGTTTGGCAAAGACATTCATATCTTTACATGTAATTATGGAGCATAGGGAAAGAAAAAGAATAATAAAATGTACAGTGTGTTTTTCAAATTATTTATAACTAAAGATGATATATAAAATTTATTTATCTTACAATTTCCAACAATTTATTTCCGGTAAATTCACCTGAATTTACAACAATAATATAATTGCCCGGAATTAATTTCTGTGTATTGATCTGAATGGACATCTGAGGAGATAAATATTTTTGTTCAAACACCTCTTTTCCTAAAACATCAATTATTTTAACTGATAATTCGGTTGTCGGTTTGTCTAATACAATATTTAAAATATCATCAACAGGATTTGGGAATACACTAAAATTCAAAGCTACAATTCCTTTCCTGGTAATCGTGATATTTTTTGCCTTACTTTTCAGGCATCCATTTCCGTACTCAATAAAATTGGTAATGGTATAGGGTCCGGGGGCAGTATAAAAATGAGTATCCGGAATAAATTCCTCAGAGGTAATGCCATCGCCGAAAGTCCAGTAGGTATTCGTGTAACTGCCAGTAATGCTGTATGAAACAATATCGGCGCTGTTAAATACATCATCGGTTACTATATTAAAAGATGATACGGGTTTATTTGCACCATTTATGAATATTTCATGTGTATTAAAAGCCACAAGTTCTCCTGATAATAAATCGGTAACTTCAAGATAAAATCTGATCTTGTCATTTGCTGCAAACTCAGCAGGAAGAATTGTGGCGGTGTTAAAACTGTAGGTTTTTCCAATAAATACAGCTGCAGTTAAATTATTGGTCCATTTAAACTGATAATTTGATAAAGCCGCACCTGTTATTAAAACGCCTTCATCATTATATAAATTGACTTGAAGTTTAAAGGAAGTGTGATCATTTAATAAGCAAGGAAGCGTTTTGGTTACAATTTTGGCGGAATAAACTTTCTGCAAATACAACAGGTTATCCGGTAAAAAAAGTCTCAGATAATTAAGTACAGGAGTATAATCTTCATCATTAATTAAATTGTTCCATTCATATGGATCAACCTTTCTGTCAATACCAATTTCATATAATTCTTCCTCAAAATAACTGCTTGGTTCATCGCATATCAGTTCGCCTCCTCCATTGGATTGATAGCGAATGTAATGAAACCGTTCGTTGCGAACAGAATATTGGGGGAAACAATGTAATTCCTCCACATCCCGTTGTTTTTCCGAACTAAGCACCGGCCTTTCCCATATTGCCAAAGGATTATTAATTAAAGGAAGAAGGCTTTCTCCATCTAAATAATCAGAGCCGTCGATAAATTGCGGGTATTCAATTTCAACAAGATCGCAGATCGTTGGAAAAAGATCTAATAATCCTACGGTTCTGGTGCAAACTTTATTTACCGGTTCTCTGAAATCGGCAATGATGAGTGAAGTTCTTACATCGGTATCCCAAAGTGCATATTTTTCCCAATGTCTTTTTTGACCAAGTGAATACCCATTGTCTCCCATAAAAATAATAATGGAATTGTTTAATATCTCGGGATGAGCGCTAAGTGTTTCAAATAATCTTCCTACCTGTGCATCAACAAAATTTACTGCTGCCAGATAGGCCATAACTGCATTTGCTCTTTTACTCCAGGTCAAAATATCTATGCGTTCTTCTTCCGTAAGATCCGGATCAATAACAGGATAGGGAGAAAGGTCTTCCAAAACCCATTCTACAAAGGAAGTGTCTTTTGCTTCCACCATTTCACGTCCTAATCCACCCAAAGGCAAACTATCAAGATCGGAAAAAGGAATTTCAGGTTGTGGAGGCATTATGACACCATTTGCCGGAAAAGCATTTGCAGGAAAATTATAGGGAATATTAAACGGATCCGCACTAAAATCATCGATATAAGCGTCAAGAAAATATTTCTCAGGTAAAAATTGTGTTTTATGCGGTTTGTTTATTCCCAGAGCAAGAAAAAATGGTTTATTGCAGATAACACTTTCATCAATTGCTACCTGATTTATAAAAGAAATAGCGCTGTCAACCGCGATATAATCATCCAGATATGGCTCTAAGGTGTCGTTCAATTTACCAAAATTATAACCATCAACTCCTTCATCAATATCTGCAATAATGGGAGCAAGAAAATCTTCATCTTCATAATAATAATATCTGTTCCACGCTTTAGTTTTTTCGCAGGCATCTTCCGTGTCTTCATCATATTCAACAAGGTTGACAGGGCAATGAAATATTTTATTTAAACTATAGGTAAAATATCCTCCGGTGTTTTTTAAATAGCCCGGCAATGTATAATATTCCTCATTTCCTTTTGCAGGCGTAAAATTTGATTGAAAATCAAAACATTTCAATTTGTCGTTTGAATAAACCTGGGTATAGTGGAGGTCTTTGCCGGTTAAAAAGCTGGTGCGTGAAGGTCCACACAGAGGGCAGGAAACATAAGCATTTGTGAATAGAATACCATTATTTGCAATTTCTGTGATATTTGGAGTTTCTATATCCGGATTGCTGTTCAGCAATTGGATGTAATTATTCAGGTCGTCAGAAACGATCAGAATGATATTTGGTTTTTCGGCGCCCACTTGTGCTTTTGCACTGAGAACAAATAGGAGCAATATCAGGTTACTGATTGTGCATTTCATAACTCGGATTTAATATGTTCATTTGTTTTTAATTCACAATTTCGAACGTTTTATTTCCTGAATATTTGCCTGCATTAATTTTTACAATATAAGTTCCAGAAGACAAATTCGATGTATTTATCCGGATAACATCGTCGTATTCTGAAAATGATCTGGTTATTACTTCTTCGCCTAATATATTTACGATCTGTAAAGTTCCTTCCATAAAATTTTCATCTAATTCAATGGTGACTACTTCTGATGCGGGATTGGGGTAAAGGGAAAAATTCATATTGATTTCTCCTTCCCGCGTAATAGTAATATTTTTCGCCTTGCTTTTCAGACATCCATTTCCATACTCAATATAATTTCTGATTGTATAAGGACCCGGAGCTGCATAAAAATGTGTGTCAGGTATATATTCCTCCGAAGTAGTTCCATCACCGAAGGTCCAGTAGGTATTTGTATAGCTTCCAATAATATTATAGGACACAATATCTGCGCTATTTAAAACAGGATCGGTAACAACACTGAATGTGGATGATGGCGTGTTTGCACTATTAATAGAAATTGTTTTTGTATTAAATGCCACCATCTGTCCTGAAGTAAGATCTGTTACCTCCAGATAAAAAATTATTTTATTGTTTGCGGCAAAAACCGCGGCAGGAATTGTTGCTGTATTAAAATTATAATTTCTTCCGTAAAAAATTGCTGCAGTTAAATTATTGGTCCATTTAAATTGATAGTTGGATAGGGCGCCCCCGGTTATTGCAACGCCCATATCGGAATATAAAAAGGAAGAAATTTTTACAGTTGTGCTATTATTTAAAAAACAAGGTAAAGTTTTTGTGGAAGTTTGTACCGTAAATGCTTTTTGTAAATACATGGAACCACCAGGCATAAATTCTTCCAGATAATCGATAACCGGTGCATAATTCGGATCTGCCGCCAAATTATTCCATTCATTTGGATCGGTTTCCCGGTCAACGCCAATTTCATATAGTTCTTCTTCGTAATATACACCACCCAAATCACAAACGTTTATTGCAAGATCGCCGTTGTTGTTTTTTTGATATCGTATGTAATGGTATTTTTCATTGCGTACTGAATAATGCGGGAAGCAACCTCCTATACCCGTTGTTCTTTTTGTGGTGGATAAGGAAGGATTTTCGATAAATAAATTTGGGTTGTCGAGCAAAGGAACTATACTATGTCCATCGAGGTAATCACTTCCGTCTGCAAAAGTGGGATACGCAACATCAGCGAGGTCGCATATGGTGGGAAAAAGATCTAAAAGAGATACATTTCTTGTGCTTACCTGATTTCCTGGTCTTGATGGATCTACAATAATAAATGGAACACGCAGATCTGTTTCCCATAACGACCACTTTGTCCAGTGTCTCTTTTCCCCCAATGAATAACCATTATCACCAACCAAAACGATGATCGTATTTTCCAGTAATTCGGGAAAGGCATTAAGTGTATCGAGTACTTTCCCTATCATCGCATCGATATATTGCACTGCAGCAACGTAAGTAGCGTCTTCATTACAAGCAGCGGTTTGTTTTAATATTTCTATTCTCTCCTCATCCGTTAAGCCGGGGTCAATTTCGGGTAAAAAAGGAAGATCGTTTGTAAAATCAATGAGCTCCTGATATCCTTCACCAAAATCAGCTAATTTTTGTCCTACTCCAAGATCGGGAAGCTGATAATAATCATTATATATAGGTTCGGGTTGTGGTGGCATTACGTGGCCATTATAAGGAAATGCGTTTGCCGGAGAATTATACGGAGCAACAAAAGGTTCCTCGTAAACGTCATGCAAATAATAAGGCTGATAATATTTTTGAGGAATATATCTATCGGAATGAGGCCTATTATATCCTAAGGCTAAAAAGAAGGGTCTGTCGCAGGTATTATAAGATCCATCAGCATATTGACTAATAAATCGCATAGCGCTATCGGTTAGGATATAATCCTGCAATAAGGGTTCAAGCGAATCGGGGATCATTCCCCAGTTAAAATTCGGAGCAAATGAATAATCATCCAAAAGATCCATTAAATCAAGTGTTTCATCGAAGTGTTTCATTTTATTCCATGACAAACCTTTTTCACAAAAATCAGGTGTGGTTTTATCGTAATCGTTGGATGCGGCATTGTGGAATATTTTTTCTAAGGCGAACGTATAATAACCGCCGGAGTCTTTTAATATTTCAGGTAATGTAAAAACTTCTGCATTCCCCTCCGCAGCTGTAAAATTGGTTCGAAATTTACCCAAATAGTCTTCATTATTGAATACTTTGGTATAGGCAACATCCTTGCCCGATAGGAAACTTGTTCTGGAAGGTGCACAACCGGGTGAATTTACATAGCCGTTTAAAAAGGTAGTCCCGTTAGCGGCAATTGCATTAATATTCGGAGTCTCCACCTGAGGATGGCCGCTGTAACTTTCAATATAATCGTTGAGATCGTCCACCACAATAAAAATAAAATTGGGTTTAACGGGAACAACTTGTGCTGAAAGTTGAACAAGGGAAACAATAAAAAAAAGGAGTGAAATTCGAATTTTCATTTGGCTTTTATTAAACTTCAAAAGTGATAGGGTTAAATAATTTCAATTATTTTACTTGCAGAAGTTGTTGCTGTATTCACTTTCAGGATATAACTTCCTGCAGGTATTTTTTCAATGTCCAAATATATCATTTTTTCTGAAGGATAGGTATCTGAACTGAAAATTGTTTGACCTAACATGTTAATTATTTGAATTTGAGCCTGGTTTTCCTTATTCTGTAAGACTATCGTTAATCTTTCAGATGCAGGATTTGGATATATCTCCAAGCCGGGAATAACCTGAGATTGTTTTAAAATTTCAATGGTCTGGTCCACATGCATTTCGCAGCCATTTCCGTATTCGATATAGTTTTTGATAGTATATATGCTTGGAATGGGAAAAAAATGTGTGGCGGGCCAATAATCCTCCGAACTTGTGCCATCGCCAAATTCCCAGTAGCTATTTGTATACGTTCCAAGAATTGTATAGTCAATAATATCAACACTGGTTTGGAGGTAGTTTGAATGGAGTCCAAAGTCAACCGTTGGAGTATTCAGGTTATTTATATATATAATTTTGTTATTGAAACCCATTATTGAACCTGTTGCTGTTTCGGTTACTTCCAGATTAAATACAATTTCGCTTTGAAGGTCAAAAAGTGTGGGTAAAATTGTTGCCATATCAAAATTAAGTACCTTGCCAAAATAGGCATCATCGTTATAACTATTAGTCCATTTAAAAGTATAAGGATCGAGTTCTGCTCCTGCCATTAAAAGGCCCTGTTCATTATAAATGATGGGAGTTAATTTTAAATTTCCATTATTCGGTAAATAACAGGGCAGGGTTTGATTGTGAATTTTAATTGTAAAGGCAGATTGCAAATATTTAGAACTATCGGGAAGCCATTGTTGTAAGTAATGAATAACTGATTTGTAATCTTCATTATTTATCAAATTGTTCCATTCATTGGGATCTCCTTCGCGATTTTTCCCTATTTTATAAAGTTCCTCTTCCACTGTGGAAAGTTCATAATTACAATCAGCACCATCGTCTTCATTATTAGACCTGTGTCTGATATAGTGAAACTTATTATTGCGTACAGAATATTGAGGAAAACAAGATGACTCTTCACCGCTTTCCCGTTTGTAGGTGCTGAGTACCGGTTTTTCAATATTGAGTTCCGGTTGTGATAAAAGGGGAGATAGCGAATTGCCGTCCAAATAATTTTCTCCATCAGGAAAAACCGGTTCGTTAATTTGAGCGAGATCGCAGATGGTTGGAAACAGATCGAGTAAACTTATAGTACTGCTGCAAAACTGCGATGACATATTTCTATTATCTGTAATTATTACAGGAACACGCAGATCCGTTTCCCATAAAGCTCTCTTAGCCCAATGTTTTTTTTCACCCAATGAATAACCATGATCACTACTGATTATTATTACGGTATTATAATAAAGAGCAGGATTTTCTTTTAATTTTTCTAAAATTCTCCCAACCTGTGCATCAATAAACTGGATGGATGCAATATAGGCCATCACAGCATTTGCGCGTTTTGATTCCGTAAGTATTAATATTTTTTCTTCCTCCGAAAGTGCTTCTTCCATTAACGGTAAAGGATCAATGGATTCACAATTACTTATAAAGGCGTTGTGGATATAGGTGGTTGCTGAACTTTGTCCCAATGGTCCTAAATTATCATAATCGTTCCATACAATTTTTGGTTGGGGAGGCATTACAATTCCATTATAAGGAAATGCATTATAGGGATTGTTGTAAGGTTTGTTAAATGGCTCTTCGTAAATATTATCCTGATAAAATTCCGGATAATAATTTTCTGTAACGTACATCGGTAAATGCGGAAGATGATATCCTAATGAAAGAAATAATGGGCGGTTGCAAAACAGATCCGGATGAGCAATATAATCATCAATTGTTTGAATTACACTATCTGTTGCAATGTAATCTTCCAAGGAGCTTTCAAAACTGCTATCCAGCTTCGCCCATTTAAATTGATCTATGTCTTCATCACTTTCTTCGGCAGCCGCATTTATTCCGGCACCCTGTTCGACAGTGATGAATTTATTCCAGGATTTTGTTTTGGAGCATACATCGGGGGTTTCTGTATCAAATTCGTTTGAAGATGCATCGCAATGAAAAATTTTATCAAATCCCGCAGTAAAATATCCGGCACTGTCTTTCAAATATTGAGGTAAGGTAATAATATAATTTCCCGGTATGAAACTTGCGCGATAATCAGCACAATTAATATCCTGATTATTTATTAGGCCGGTGTATGAGGCATCTTTACCGGTAAAAATACTCGCGCGGGAAGCAGCACATACAGGTGAAGTGGCAAATGCATTCAAAAACACAGTGCCGCTATCTGCAATACTTTTTATGTTAGGCGTTTTTACCTGAGGATGTCCATCATAGGGTTCAATGTAATCGTTGAGATCGTCAATGATGATATAAATAATATTGGGTTTCGCGAGCTCAACCTGAGCTTGTAAATTTATCACCGCTCCAAGCAATAATAAAAATAAAAATGTGTTTTTCATGCTGTGTGTGTTTGAACATTTATATTTTAAATTATTTAAATAAGGAATAAATTAAATTATTTTTTGTGATTCAAATTGAACCTAAATTAACTATAGCGATGCGTGTAACTTTAGATCATCTGACACAGGGCAAATAGAAAAAATAGAGTCAATTTTGGGTAATAGAACATGGTATTGGATAAACTAAAATTACTATTATCCCTATCACATACAAGCAGAAACATGCGAATTGACCCATTTTAATTGTGAAATACCTCTTTGAGTTAGTAAAGGGAGTTCATAACCCAATTTTATGGTTAGAATTTGGGTATTTTCTCGGCAGAACTACCGAAAGCAGAAGTTTGATTTAATGAAATCAGCCGGTATTTGGCTGATTTCATTAAATATAAAATTATCTTACGATTTCGAATTTGGCGTTGGTGAATACATTTTCTGAACGTATTTCAAGAATATAAGAACCAGCGGGAATAGTTTGAATATTAAGTTGTATCAATTTATTTCTGGAACTTTTTGTTTCGCTATAAACTACCTGGCCAAGGATGTTTAAAATTTGTATCTGCGCATCCTCAAGTTCATTCTGTAAGGTAATATTTAATTGGGTATTTGCAGGATTTGGGTATAAAGCACATGTATACTCCGACACGCCTTCCCGCAATAAATTGGCTGTGCGGTGATAATTTTTTAAACAGCCATTACCATATTGAATATAATTTGTAACCGTATAAATTCCGGGTGCTGTGTAATAATGTGTATCAGGTAAATATTCTTCTGAGGTATTTCCATCTCCAAAATCCCAATACGTATTTGTATAACTGCCTGTTAAGGAATAGGTATTAATTGAGGTTGTTAATCCGGGAACGTCGTTGGTGAGCGTAAACCCGCCAAAAGGAGTATTTGCGGTATTAATAAAATATGTTTTTGTATTAAATGCAACAAGATCGCCTGTAGCTGTTTCTGTTACTTCAAGATAAAATAAAATTCTGTCTTTACTTGAATAAACTGCCGGCGAAACTGTAAGCATATTAAAGTTATAATTTTTACCAAAATATTCTGCACCGGTTAAATTATTTGTCCATTTAAAGGTATAACCGGCACCGGTTAATAATTCTCCTTCCGGGTTATAAAGTGTAGCCTGTAATTTTATTTTGCTGTTATTTTTTAAGAAGCAAGGTACAGTGCCGGCATTGGCTATATTTACAATAAAGGCTTTTTGCATATATAAAGCACTGTCAGGTAGAAACTGATGCATGTAATTAACTACAGGTGCATATGCGGGATCATTTATTAAATTATTCCATTCGTAAGGATCTGTTTCGCGATCAACACCCATGTCGTATAATTCTTCCTCCATAAAACTTGCTGTTTCATCACATGTTAAAAGGGGAGGATTATTATTGGTCTGATATTTAATATATTTAAATCTATTATTTCGGATGCTATACTGCGGAAAACAGGAAGCTTCGTTTACCATTCCTACAGGATTTTTAGTTTTAACTGTAGACAGTGATGGTTTTTCCCACATTAATTCAGGGTTGTTCATTAACGGCAAAAAACTGTGTCCGTCAAGATATCTTCCGCCTGCAGCAAATGTTGGTTCGGGAATATCGAGCAGGTCTAAAAGAGTTGGAAAAATATCTAAAGTACTTACACTTTTACCACATGTTTGTGCCACGGGATTACGCATGTCTGCAAATACCAGTGGTACTCTTACGTCAGGTTCCCACATGGAAAATTTACCCCAATGTCTTTTTGTTCCAAGGGAAAAGCCATGGTCCGATGTTAAAATAATTATGCAGTTATTGTAAATTTCCGGATGTGATTGAAGTGCGGTTAAAAATCTTCCCAATTCATAATCCAAAAAATTAATACCTGCTATATATGCTAAAATTGCATTTGCTCTTTCGGTTTCATTAATTATTTCAATTCTTTCTGCATCACTTATTCCGGCTTCAATTTCGGGAAGTGTAATTAAACTCTCTCCGTATTCATCAAAAAGTTCTGCTTCATTATCAGAGGCAAATAATTGTCCCATATATCCGAGTGAATCGTAATCAGCCCATTTTGGAACTGGTTGTGGTGGCATCAGGAGTCCGTTATAAGGAAAAGCATTATAGGGTTCGTTATACGGTTTATTAAATGGTTCTGCGTAAATATCCTCTACATAATCCTCGTTGAAAAAACTTTCCGGAACGTAAAAATTCGCATGTGGTTTTTTAATTCCCAATCCAAGAAAAAATGGATTTCCACAGGTAACATCCGTGCCGAATGCAGCAAAGTCATCAATAAATTCAATTGCAGCATCCACACTTACATCATCTTCCATATAATCAATAAGTGTGTCGTCGAGACGCGCCCATTTTAATGTAAATATTCCTTCATTTACTGCGTCGCCAATCGGGTTGATAATATCATCTTCTACATACACAAAAGCATTGTTCCAGGAAAGTTCTCTTAAACATGGATTCGGTGTTTCGTCGTCAAAATCGGAAAATGCTTCATAACAATGAAATACTTTTCCGATAGTATAGGTATAATAATCAGCGTTGTCTTTTAAATATCCCGGCAAGGTATATACTTCCCCATTTCCATCGGCAACCTGAAAATTTTTTCTGAAATTGTAACAGGCATAACTTGTATTATCATAAACCTGAGTATATAAAACGTCTTTACCTGTAACAAGCGACGTTCTTGCCGGCGCACATTTTGGGGAAGCACAATTTGCATTTGTAAAAACAGTTCCATTTTGTACCAGGGTATTTAAATTAGGAGTAGAGGCCTGCGGAAAGTATTCAAAACCTTCCATCATGGTATTCATATCATCCATGGTGATAAGAATGATGTATGGTTGTGCAGGGGTTTGTGCAAATGTCAGCGGGATTAATCCGGTTAACAACAAATAAAAAGTTAATTTTTTAAGCATTTGTGTGGTATTTCATCGCGAATATAGTAACTCCTGTATACTTTTACAATCTTAAATCAAGTTTAAAATTTTTATAAAATGAAGATCATAACCTATAATCTGAATGGCATTCGCGCTGCAATGAACCGGGGGTGGCTCGACTGGGTGCGGGAACATGCATTTGATATCATTTGTGTACAAGAATTAAAAGCAGAACCCGGACAGTTGGACGTTACACTTTTTGATCAACTGGGTTATCACCATTACTGGCATCCGGCAACAAAAAAAGGATACAGCGGTGTCGCCATTTTTTCAAAAATAAAACCGGACAATGTTGTGATAGGTTGTGGAAATAAGGATTATGATTTTGAAGGCAGGGTTATTCGTGCCGATTACGGAGATAAAAGTGTTTACTCCATTTATTTTCCTTCCGGCACTACAGGTGATGTTCGGCAGGGAGTTAAATATCAATTCCTCGATTATATTTCCACGCATTTACAGGAGGTGCAGAAAAATAGAAAAAAATTAATTGTTTGTGGTGATTATAATATTGCACATACTCCTTTAGACATTCACGATCCAAAGGGAAATAAAAACAGCTCCGGATTTTTACCCGAAGAACGCGCATGGATGGATACTTTTTATGGTTCGGGGTATATTGACAGCCTTCGTTTTTTTAATAAGGATCCACACCAATATACTTGGTGGAGTTACAGAGCAAATGCAAGGGCAAATAATAAAGGATGGAGGATAGATTATATTGCTGTCACCGAAAATTTGGCGAAGGACCTTGTTGGTGCAAAGATCTATCCCGATGCCATGCACAGCGACCATTGTCCGCAGTTGTTGGAGATGAATTGGGAATGAAAGAATGAAGGAGTGAAGGAATGAAAAAATGAGCGCCGTCGACCTCACAGGTTTGGGAAACCTGTGCAGGTCTGAAATAAAATGAAAGAATAAATTTCTAAATTATTTTTGCGGTTGAACACCAAATTTCTCCAGCTTCACCCCAATACTTAAAATAAAAGGAAGCGGATTCATGCGCATATCCTGTTCAAGGGTTATGGTGTATTTTCCTTTTTGAGGAAGTAAAAAATTACTTTGAACAAGCACCGAATTAAAACAAATACCGTCAACACAATCACCTGTCCATTCGCCGTTTGATTCAGATAAAATTACACTTACTTTATTTTTCTGAACGGTACTATCAGGAAAAACAGTGGTCATATTTAACCATAGATTATTATAGGGATATTCGTCAGTATGCCGAACATTGATATATAAGTTGTACGAAATATTTGTATCGAGAACAGAAACTTCAAAATTTTCTTGTTCTCCATAAAACCATCCTTCTTTTTCAAGCGAAATATTTTTATCGAAAACACGTGATTGCTCGCAAGCGGAAAATAATATTGCGACAAACAATAAACAATATAGCTGGAAAAGTTTTTTCAAAACAAATTATTTTTTATCGTCGGGATTATTATTTCTGTTATTCGGATTGTTTCTATTATCTCTGTTTGGATTATTCCTATTATTGCGATTGGGGTTGTTCCTGTTGTCGCGATTAGGGTTATTTCTGTTATCGCGGTTTGGATTTACCTTGTCTTCCGGTCTTTTATTTCTGTTTGGATTATTATCCTGCTGATTTTGTTGCCGTGGATTTTGTTGTTTTTGATTTGGATTTCTTTGATTTGGATTGCGTTGATTCGGGTTTCTTTGGTTTGGATTTTTATTTTTCTTACCGGCCTTTTCTATTGTTTTTAAACTCACATGTTCTATTACATTAATATAATCCACTTCCTTTTTAGCAGGTTCCGCTTCTACTTTTAATCCTTCCAGATGTTCAGGTTTTTTCCCCTCCACATTCATGGCGCGAATTTCTTTTACTTTGTCGATGGTTAATGCATATTGTTTACTGGCATCACTGTATTCATATACCATTAATTTTTTAAAGATATCTGTTTTAACTAATCGAGCATCTCCATTTTCCGTCTTTAAAAAATCGGCGTCTTTCGGAAACTCATGTAAAGCATCCATGTAGGTATCCAATTCATAATTCAAACAGCATTTTAATCTGCCGCATTGACCGGATAATTTAGATTGGTTGATACTGAGATTCTGATATCGGGCAGCATTTGTTCCTACCGATTTAAAATCTGTAAGCCAAGTTGAGCAACATAATTCACGTCCGCAAGAGCCCAATCCTCCAATTTTTCCTGCTTCCTGCCGGGCTCCTATTTGCCGCATTTCCACTTTAACACGGAACTCCTTGGCGTATAATTTTATCAATTCCCTGAAATCAACACGATCGTCGGCGATATAATAAAATGTGGCCTTTCTTTTATCCCCTTGATATTCCACCTCTCCGATCTTCATATCCAGATTGAGTTCACGGGCAAATTTTCTGGCTTTTAACATTGTTGCGCCCTCCATTGCCCGGCCTTCCATCATTTTTTGAACGTCCGTTTCAGTCGCTTTGCGCAAAATGGGTAAAAACTGACTTTCAGGATTTACCTTGCGCTTTTTCATCTGCAATTTCACTAATTCACCGGAAAGTGAGATGCGGCCAACATCAAATCCGCTATCTGTCTCTACGCAAACCATGTCGCCGGTCATCACATCTATTTTATTTTTATTGGCGTAAAAGCCTTTGCGTATTCCATTCTTGAAGCTTATTTCGTGCACATTGCACTCTTGTCCCACCGGAACAGGGAGAAAACGCAACCAATCGTAAGTATTTAATTTATTACATCCTCCGGTGGCACAATGCCCGTTACTCTTGCATCCCGTAGGGGTTCCGGTATTGGAACCAACTGAACATCCTGCACAACTCATTTCTTATATATTTTAAATGGACCATTTTTCAAAAAATGGCTCACGGTAATTGTAATTTGGTTGAAACTGTTTTAAAAGGGATATAGAAACGTATGTAATCAATATTTTCGCATTTACGTTTCTTTCTACAAAGTAAATACTTTTATCAAACAGTTCGAGAATTCGGGTAATTTTTTCTACACCCAGAAGTTTGCCCAGACCGGCAGCCGTTTTTAATTCGGCATCGGTAAGCTTGGAAATGCTTGCTGCACCTGCTTCAATAAGCAATATCTCCCTAAAGAAGTGTAGGCAATATTGAAAGAAATTTTTCTGATTTTCCCTCCCCTGTTTTACGAATTTGTCGTTCCAGGCATATAATCCCTTCACATTCTGGCGATAACACACTTCCATCCACTCCCTGATTAGAATGCCTTCTCCATCTTCCTGCATCTCCACCAATTGTGCTGCTTCATTAAAGTCGCCATCACTCAAAGCCGCTATCTTTTTAGCTTGTGGCATTTGGATATTGAATTTTTCCATCAGCGTATTGATAATTTCCTCATCAGTAAGGCGATTGAATTTTACGATCTGTAATCGCGACATGATAGTATTGAGCACTCTTTCCTGATCATTGGCAACCAGAATAAAAACGGTATTATCAGGTGGTTCTTCAATTATTTTTAATAAGCGGTTTCCTTCCTTTTCCAGAAATTCAGGCAACCAAAGTATTAAAACTTTATAGGATGCCTCGAAATTTTTCATACTTAATCTGCGAAGAATATCGGAACATTCTTTGGAGGTGATATTTCCCTGTTTATTTTCTGCTGCTATGGATGTTATCCATTGATTGTAATTTGCATAGGGAGTTTTTTGCAAAAACTCTCTCCATTCGGGCATATAATCGGCACACAATTCTTTTTTGTCGGTTTTAACAAAGGGAAATGTATAATGTATATCGGGGTGAATAAATTTTTGTGATTTAATGCAACTCGGGCATTTTCCACAGGAATCTTCTGTGGTTCTATTTTCGCAATTAATGTATTGTGCGTAAGCTAATGCCATAACAAGATTTCCACATCCTTCAGGACCTAAAAATAATTGCGCGTGACTCACACGGTTTTCCTCAACCGCTTTAATGAGTTGCTTTTTGATCCTGGTATGGCCTGTTACATCTTTAAAAAACATGAATTTGTTTTGGGGATAAAGTTAAGAGAAATGGAGGATTTTTTTTGCCGCAAAGGCTCGAACACCGCAAAGTTGCGCAAATACAAAGGTGAAAAATACTAAGAGGTTAATCCATCTAAAAACCATAATTACCTAATACACTATTTTATTTATGCTCAGGTTAAATTCAATTTCTTCAGTAATATCTAATTTAAAAATCTAGGAAAAACTTCTATGAATCCTTCCATTTTTAGAATTAAACAATTAATAAATCATCAATTCAAATTCAATAGCTCCAATAATTCCTCATTGATCGGGTCCATGGAAGGTGGAAATACGGCAATTAGTTTTCCATCTTCATTAAGCAGAAATTTTTGAAAATTCCAGGTGATGGATTTATTAAGATCGCCGTCAAGTTCCTGCTCATTTAACCATTTGAAAACAGGATTAATTGCATCGCCTATCACTTCACTTTTTGCAGCAAGCGGGAAAGTAACGCCATATCGATAAGAACAAAAATTTCGGATCTCTTTATTTGTTCCAGGCTCCTGCTCCCCAAAATTATTCGAGGGAAAGCCCACTACAACAAGATTATTTTTATAATTAGTGAACAACTCCTGCAACTGACGATATTGAGTGGTAAATTCACAATCGCTCGCAGTGTTCACAACAAGCACTTTTTTTCCCTTAAACGCAGCAAAATCAATTACTCCTCCATCAATGGAGGGCACTTTTAGGTGATGTATCGTGTTTTCTTTAACCATTTGCCGAATGACGGTAAAATTAAACCAAAAATGTTATTTGGAAACAATCTAAGTAGTGGAAAAACATAAAATAGCAAACATTTTTGATTTTTTAACAAACTTTGCAGTGGATTGTTTGTTGTAATTAGATAATAATATGAGAACTACTGTATGCAGAAGAGCTACTTTTAATGCCGCGCACAGGCTTTTTAATCCAGCGTGGGATGAGGAAACCAATGATCACATTTTTGGTTTGTGTAATAATCCGAATTATCACGGACATAATTATACACTCATCGTAAAAATAACCGGCGACATAAATCCGGAGACAGGTTATGTAATAGATCTTAAAAGGGTAAAACACCTGATCGATCAATTAGTTATCGAGCCCTTCGATCACAATAATTTAAATCTGGATGTTCCTGATTTTAAATATTTAAACCCAACTGCAGAAAATATTGCAAAGGTGATCTGGGAAAAATTCCGCAAACATTTGGATGATTCCTATGATATTAAAATTCAACTGTACGAAACGGAAAATAATTTTGTGGAGTATCCGGCTTGATCTTAAATTATTTTCAGCTTATTTTCATCTCCCATTTTAAACAACATCAATCCAGCAATATTTTTTCCTCTCATTTTCATTTCCTCTGCTTTTTCACCGCTGTATAAACGGTCAATTGTTTCGGTAAATAATTTCAACCAACGGTCAAAATGTATTGCGGTTAATTTTATTTGTTCATTTAATTTAAAATGTGGTGACATTGCATTTCTTGTATACACGGTTGTGCCCAGCACTGTTGCTTCCCAAAAATCATACATAATGGGTAAATGTTCTTCCCAATTTACCTTAGCGATATCGTTAAAAATAAATCCAATAACATCATCAGCCTTCACTTTTTCATAAAAGCCATCAATTATAATTTTTATATCTTCTCTGTTGAGAATTTCGTTTTTAGATTCCATTTTTATGTGCTGAGAATTAATTCGGTATTTATTTTTATTGATTTTGTTAATATTTTATGCACGGGACATTTATCGGCTACTAAAATTAATCTATTCTTCATTTCTTCTGTTAGCGGTTTGCTAAACCGGAGCATTCTGTGAAAAATTGTTTCTGATTCCTGATTTTCTAACTCCACATTTACATTTATATCACCCACGTCCCATTTTTTTTGATCAGAATACATTCTTAATGTAATAGAGGTACATGCAGCCAAACTCATGCTTAATAATTCCCTCGGTGAGGGGCCCGTATCAGAGCCTCCTTTATGTTCCGGTTCATCGGCTAATATTTCTGATCTGCCGTTGGTAAGTATAGTTTTATAAGGAGTTGAACCTAAACTTGCTGTTACCTGTATTTTATCTTCCATTTTACTGTTTTTGGTAATTCGATGCTAAAGGTATACACGGGAAGGGTTTTTGTTATAAAAGGTTGGTTAACAATGTTTATCCTTACATTAACCTTAATTAACTTTGCACACCAAATTTAATCGGGGTGTGCATTGTTAACTTTGCAACCCTGTGATTTTTTAATTGACTAAACTTATATTACATGGAAACTTTGGCATCTGCTGAAATTAAAGAACTTAACGACCGAATACACGAAGAAAGCGCATTTATCGATCTTTTGCGTCTGGAAACATCCAAAGTAATTATTGGTCAAAAATACATGATAGACAGACTTTTACTGGGTCTGCTTTCGCAAGGTCATATTCTATTAGAGGGAGTTCCTGGATTAGCTAAAACGTTGGCTATCAAGACATTAGCAAATGCAATCAACGCAAAATTTTCCAGAATTCAATTCACTCCCGACCTTTTACCGGCCGATCTGGTAGGTACGCTCATTTACAATCAAAAAGACAATGTTTTCAGTGTAAAGAAGGGGCCAATTTTTGCCAATTTTATTTTGGCCGATGAGATAAACAGAGCACCTGCAAAAGTGCAAAGTGCATTATTGGAATCCATGCAGGAAAAGCAGGTTACTATTGGTGATAAAACGTATAAATTGGAAGAGCCTTTTTTGGTACTGGCAACTCAAAATCCAATTGAACAGGAGGGAACATACCCGTTGCCTGAGGCGCAAGTGGACAGATTTATGATGAAAGTGGTGATAAATTACCCCACAAAAGAAGATGAAAAACTTATCATCAGGCAAAATGTGACCGGGGCAGAAATAAAAATAAAACAAGTTATTTCACCTGAGCAAATACTTTCAGCAAGAAATCTTGTTAAGGATGTTTATATGGATGAAAAAATTGAGAATTATATTCTCGATATCGTTTTTGCAACAAGAAAACCGGAGGATTTTAAACTAAACAAAATAAAACATCTCATTACGTACGGAGGTTCTCCGCGTGCTTCTATTAATCTTGCATTGGCGAGTAAGGCTTATGCATTTATTAAAAGAAGAGGTTACGTAATTCCAGAAGATGTGCGCGCAATATGTCATGATGTGCTTCGCCATCGAATTGGATTAACTTATGAAGCAGAGGCGGAAAATATTACTTCGGAAGAAATTATTTCCGAGATTTTGAATGTGGTGGAGGTGCCATGAGAAAGGTTGAAGGGGTTGAAAACGTTTAATACGGAGAAACTGAGGTTATCGCTTATAGGAGGGTCTCAGCAGAGTTGACAGCCAGCGCAACCAATTAATAAATTACCAAACTAAAAAATTACCAAATTGGATAAGGCAGCGTTGTTAAAAAAAGTCAGGTCCATTGAAATAAAAACCAAGGGTATTTCCCAGAATATCTTTTCGGGAGAATATCATTCTGCATTTAAAGGAAGGGGGATGAGTTTTAGCGAAGTGAGGGAATATACTTTTGGCGATGATGTGCGCAATATTGAGTGGAATGTTACTGCACGAATGAGTCATCCCTATATAAAAGTATTTGAAGAAGAGAGAGAGTTGACCGTGATGTTAATTATTGATGTAAGTCAATCGTCGTATTTCGGAACTCAAATTCAAATGAAAAATGCATTAATTACCGAAATTGCAGCAGTATTATCATTTTCAGCAATTAATAATAATGATAAAGTTGGGGTGATATTATTTTCCGATCGCATCGAAAAATTTATTCCTCCCAAAAAAGGCAAGTCGCATATTTTGAGAATTATAAGTGATTTATTGGAGGTTGCCCCGGAGGGGACAAAAACAAATATTTCCCTGGCGATGGAATACTTTAATAATGTGGTGAAAAAAAGAAGTATAGCATTTGTTTTTAGTGATTTTATCGACAAAGACTATGAAAAACCTTTGCGGATCGCTGCACGTAAGCACGACCTAATTGGGGTGCACATTCATGATAAAAGAGAAGAAGAATTACCTGATGTTGGTATAGTACGCATGTTTGATGCTGAAAAAAATGAAGTGATGTGGGTTGATACTTCCAATGAGAGAACCAGAAATCAGTACAAAAAGAATTTTATTGAAAATGTATCACAATTCAAGACAACATTTTCGAAAAGTGGTGCGGATACAATTAGTATCAATAGTGAAAAACCCTATATCAACGAATTACATAAATTTTTCAGGAAAAGAATAATGATGCGATAACGAACCATGAGGAAAGGAATAGTACTTATATTACTTTTATTAATTATAACAACACTAATAAATGCTCAGGTTAGTGTATCTGTAAAAACCGATAAGGGCCAATATCTTATCGGCGATTATATTCGTGTTCAATTGAATGTTACTTCCGATTCAACATATACGCTGGACTGGCCAAACGAAAACAACATAACAACCTATGATCTTATCACAAGCAACCCTATTGATACCACACGCATTAATAATACGTATAATTTAAGACAGGAATTGGTTTTCAGCATCTACGATTCCGGGACCTATTATCTTCCACAAATTAAAATAGCCTACAAAAAATTACGCGATACCGCAATGTATTTTGCGTTTTCAGATTCTGTTTTGTTTACCGTACAAACAGTGCCCGTGGATACCACAGCAACTATAAAACCCATTAAAGAAGTAATTCAGGTAAAGGTTGTAAATTATACATGGATTTATATTGTTGGTGGATTAATATTATTGGCTGGAATTGCTTTAGTGATTTATTTTGTTTTCTTTAAAAGCAAAATTCAAATAATTATTAAAGAAAAAGTTCCCACTGTTTCCTATTATGAAAAAACAATTCAACTACTGAAAGAATTGGATTTAAAAAAATTGTGGCAAAAGGATGACCTTAAGGAATATTATTCTGAATTAACGGAAATTGTTCGTGCTTATTTGGAAAAACGTTTCGGTATTAAGGCATTGGAGAGTACTTCAGATGAAATACTTGCACAATTAAATAATGTTGATGTATCTGCGCAGCAAATAGAACATATTCGTTTTATACTCGAATTGGCTGATCTTGCAAAATTTGCTAAGTCGCGACCACTTCAAAATGAAAATATATCGGCAATGCAAAATGCATTTTCATTTGTGGAATCAACAAAGCCGGTAGAACCAAAACCTGATACAAAACAATGATGGATCTTATAAAAGATATTAGATTTGAAGACCCATGGTTCTTTTTGCTGCTTTTGCTGCTGCCGTTATATTTCTATTATAATAAAAATCGGGGGCGCAGCAAATATGTGGAGTTTAAGATCTCCTCATTGGAGGGGTTTAAAAATAAAAATAGTACCCCATTAAAAATTAAATGGCTGCCGCTGTTGTTTATTTTGAGGATATTAAGTTTCATTGTGATCGTAATTGCGCTTGCACGTCCGCAAACCGGTTTCAGCAATAAAAGAATTTCTTCTGAAGGAATTGATATGATGTTGTCGCTTGATGTTTCAACAAGTATGTACGCAATAGATTTCAGGCCAAACAGGATGGAAGCGGCCAAAGTTGCAGCAAAGGAATTTATTGATAGTCGCCCGGGTGATAGGATCGGATTGGTAGTATTTGCAGGTGAAACATTTACACAATGCCCCGCAACTCTGGATCATGAATTATTAAAAACCCAGGTGGATAATGCCGATAATTGGTATTTACAAGATGGCACTGCAATTGGTGATGGATTATTTATGTCAGTTAACAGGTTGGCTGATACCACTAATTTAAGTACCAAGGTGATCATACTCTTAACGGATGGTGTAAGGATGGGTGGAAAATTTTCACCGATAGATGCCGCAAATGCAGCTAAACAATTAAATATTCGGGTTTATACAATAGGCGTGGGAAGCGATACGAATTTGCCCATTCCGGTTGTTGATAAAAATGGGAGAAGAGTGTTTGACCTTGATCCTCGTATTTCATTTGATGAGTCAACTTTAAAGGAAATAGCAGATATTACCGGAGGAACCTATTTTAAAGCGACCTCGAAGGAAAAATTAACAGAAATTTACCGGGAAATTGATACAATTGAGAAACAAAAAATAGATGTTGATATTACCAGAAGATATGACGAGCAATTTCATTTGTTTGTTTTAGCGGGGTTTATTTTATTATTAATTGAATTAATTTTAAGACATACAATTTTCAGATCAGTAACGTAAATGCAATTCGAAAATAGTACATATTTATATTTGTTGTTAATACTGCCTTTTGTGGTAGTATTATTTTATTTTTATGTTCTATGGCGAGTAAAAGCTATAAAAAAACTGGGTGATGAACATTTGATCAACCGGTTGATGCAACAGAACTCGCTTAAAAGAAAGTGGATAAAGATCTCCTTATTAATGGTAGCGCTTGCATGTTTTGTTATTGGACTTGCAAATTTGCGAATGGGTTCCAAAAAACAAAAAATTACCGGAGAAAGCGCTGAAGTGATCATTTGTTTTGATGTTTCAAATAGTATGCTGGCAACTGACGTAAAACCCGACAGGCTAGAACAGGCAAAACTAACAACGAGTCAATTGATCGAAAAATTAGCATCCAATAAAATCGGGTTGATCGTTTTTGCAGGTCAGAGTTATGTGCAAATGCCGCTTACCAGAGATTCGAGAGCGGCGCTTATGTATTTAAATACGATTAACACCGGTATGGTTTCGTCGCAAGGTACTGAAATAGGAAAAGCAATTGAGACCGCTTTAGTGGAATTTGAAACGGGAGGGGAAGAAAATTCAAAAAAAGGAAAAGCAATCATTATTATCACAGATGGAGAAAGTCATGATGAAAACGCCGTGGAAATGGCTAAAGAAGCTGCGGATAAAAATATTAAAATAATTACCCTCGGCGTTGGCACTAAAAACGGAGGGCCTATTCCTATAAAAAAGGGAAATAAATCGGAAGGATTTAAAAAAGATAAAGAAGGAAATATAGTGCTCACAAAACTAAATGAACAAATAATGCAGGAATTGGCCGCAGAGTCCGGTGGATTGTATATGAATGTTAGTGAAGGGCGAAAAGTGGTGCAAAAGGTATATGAAGAAATTGATGCATTGGATAAGACCAAAGATGATTCGTATGAGTTTTCTGAATACGCAAATCACTTTCAGATCTTTTTGGGAATCGGCTTATTGTTCATGACCCTCGAATTCTTCTTATCGGATAAAAAACCAAAATGGCTTGAAAAAATAAATTTATTTGACGCTGTAAAAAACACTTGATATGAAATATAGTGTAGTTATATTCTTATTGTTGACAACCTCATTATTGATGGCACAAAAGGAAAATGTGGCCATTGACGAGGGGAATAAAAAATACACCGAACAGGATTTCCCGGGTGCTCAAAAAAGTTACAACGAAGCATTAAAGGTTAATCCTGAATCAGACGCAGGTAATTTTAATTTGGGAAATTCCCTTTTTCAGCAAAAGGATTATGAAGGGGCACTGAATCAATTTAGAATAGCTGCAGAAAACACAAATGATCCTGAAGTGAGATCTCAGGCATATCACAATATGGGGAACGCGCTGCTGGAACAAAAAAAATACGAAGAAAGTATTAATGCATACAAGCAGGCGTTGCGCAACAACCCTGATGATGTGGATACAAAATATAATCTTGCTTATGCTCAAAAAATGATCCAGCAACAGCAGCAACAACAAAAAAAGAATCAAGACGATAAAAAAGAGGATCAGAAAAAAGAAGATCAGAAAAAGGAGGATCAGCAGGATCAAAACAAAGAGCAACAACCGCAAAAAGATAAACAGCAGGAACAAAAACAATCTCAGCCTAAACAATATACAAAGGAAGAGTTGGAACGTATTATGCAGGCATTGAATCAGGATGATAAAAATGTTCAGGAAAAAGTAAATAAACAGAAAGTTCAGTCTGCCGGAGCGGAAGCAGAAAAAGATTGGTAATTATGAAAAAGATACTTACAACCGGAATAATGATGTTTTTTATTGTGCAGCTTTTTGCGCAACAGGCGTCATTAACTGCAAGCGTGAGTAAATCGAAGGTTGCATTAAGTGAGAGATTTCAATTGACACTCACTGTAAACAACGGAGGAACGCTAAAAGATTTTCGCCCACCTGCAATGGCTGATTTTATTGTTATGGGAGGCCCTAATCAATCATCAAGCACAATGATCGTGAATGGAAAGGTTACATCCTCAGTTTCTTATTCATATGTTTTGCAACCAAAAAATATCGGAAAATTTACTATCGGAGCTGCCTATGTAAAAAGTAATGATAAAACACTTTCCTCTCAACCTATTGCAATAGAAGTTGTAGATAAACCCACTTCCACACAAAATAATACTGTTGATCAAACAACAAAACAAAATGAAACAAACACGGATATTAATAAATACATACAAGATAATGTTTTAATAAAAACCGAAGTAAGCGATCAGGAGATCTACAAGGGAGAGGATGTTACCGTTACCTTAAAATTTTGCGTGAAAAAAAATTCTTCCATTTATGGTTATAGAATTATGCAGGCCGTTAAGGTGCCAAAATATGATGGATTTTATGCCACGGAAATTGAATTAAGTGAACAGCAAGCGCAAACGGAAACAATAAATGGTGAAGTATATGAGGTAAGTACCTTTAAAAAAACAATACTTACTGCACAAAAGGCAGGAAAGCTGGAAGTGGATCCAATTACATTGGATGGTTTATTTGGGGTTCAGGTAAAAAAACAAAAATCCAAATCAGGTGACCCGATGCAGGATTATTTAGATGATTTTTTCTCCAATCCTTTCAGCTCAGGAAATAAAGAGGTGCGTGCATCGGTTTCCTCCTCTGCAGTAAAAATTAATGTGTTGGAACTGCCTGCAAATGCCCCTGCAGATTTTAATGGGGCAGTAGGTAAATTCAGCATGAAAACAGAACTGAATGCAATATCCACAAAAACCGACGAACCTCTTACTTACAGAGTTATTATTACCGGAAATGGAAATCTGGAATTATTTAATGCACCGGTATTAAATCTTCCTCCGGGTTGGGAAACATATGATCCAAAAACATCTTCCAACAGCAACTCAAAAACCTACGAATATTTATTAATACCCAGATCACCCGGCGAATTTACAATCCCTGCATACACATGGTCATTTTTCAATCCTGAAAAGAAAAAGTATGAAACAATCTCCTCAGAAACCTATAAAGTAATTGTTGAAGCCGGACCAGGTTACAATCCTTCAGCAGGAAATTATGCTGCTAATAAGGAAGATGTGGAAATGCTCGCGAATGATATTCGGTATATTAAAAAAACCGGTCCGAATTATGTAAATTCAGCAAACCGTTTTTATGGAACAGCAGCGTTTTATACCTTACTCGGGTTGCCATTTTTTGCTGGGATCGGAATATTTGTATTAACCGCCAAAAGAAAGAAAATATTGAGTGATCATGTTGCACTTAAATATTCAAAGGCAAATACCACGGCAAAAAAACGATTGGTAAAAGCAAAAGAATTTGTAGCAACCAATAATGCAAAAGCATTTTACGACGAAATTATTAAAACTTTATGGGGGTATTTGGCCGATAAGCTCAATATTAAACACAGTGATCTTTCAAAAGAAAATATACGGGAAGTTTTGGTGCGTCGGCAGGTTTCAGAAAACACATGCGACAATACCTTACAACTTTTAAATACCTGTGAAGTTTCTTTGTTTGCGCCGCAATTGAGTTCTGCAACTTTAGAACATGTTTACAAAGACGCAATGGATATTATTACTAAATTAGAAACGGAAATAAAATGATAAAACAATTTATTTCAATATTTTTCTTTATTGTTTTGGCTTATCCATTATTTGGACAGAAAGATAGCACTGATACCAATATTGATACTACCACTTTTGTGTATGGTAATGTTATGTATGAAAAAGGAGAATATACAAAATCCATACAGATATACGAAACTTTATTATCCCAAAACGGACCCAGTGCAACATTGTATTACAATCTTGGGAATTGTTATTATAAAATAAATAAACTCGGGTTATCCGTTTTAAATTATGAACGTGCATTGATGTATGATGGTCGTAATGAAGATATCAAATACAATCTGGAACTTGCAAATTTGAGGATAAGGGATAAAATAGAACCAATAAACGAAACACTTATTACAATATGGTCGCGCGATTTTATTAAAATTTTCTCTGTTCACAGTTGGGCATTTTTTTGTATATTATTTTTGTGGATAGCACTGGCAGGATTTGTTATTTACCGATATTCCAAAAAAAGAAATTTTCAACAATATGGTTTTTGGGGATTTGCGGTTTCACTTTTATTTTTTGTAATAACTTTTATTTCTGCGGTTGGCAGGAACAACTACGATAATAATTATCAGTTTGCCATTGTTATGGCGCCAAGTTCCATCGTTAAAAGTGAACCTAACGAAAGCAGCACAAATATGTTTTTAATTCATGAAGGATTAAAAGTGCAGTTATTGGAATCTGATAATAATTGGACAGAAATTAAAATGCCTGATGGCAATGTTGGATGGTTGAAAAATGAGGATATTGTCAGGGTGAGTGGTGAGTAGGGAGTGGTGAGTATGATCCTTGTAAACCGGAATTTCTCCTCCTGACCAATGAAAATTTTTCGTGAATCGTCAATCGTGAATCGTGAGTCCGGAATATCGTAAGCCGGAAGTTTTTACTCCTGACTAATGACTCCTGACAAATGAGTGAGTGGTGAGTAGGGAGTAGTGAGAGTGCCCCTCGAATGCCGGAAGTTTTTTCTCCTGACTAATGACTCCTCCCAAAACACATCAGTGCAATCCGCGAAATCCCTAAAATCCGCGATCCAAAAGTACATCCGCGATCAAAAGTGGAAGAAATTATACGCCACCATAAAACTAAAAAATCCCGTCAGATATCCGAGATACACTTCGCGTTCGGTGTGGGCCTTTAATACTAAACGTGCTGCGCCAATACATCCTGCACATAAAATAGTGATGATAAAAATTCCGAGAGAGTTATAATGTGCATATGGAAGTAAAATCATTATGGTTGCTATCATTCCTCCGGCTCCACTTGCATGCATGCTTACTTTAAGCACTAGGATATTGATCATGAAATTTAAAAAAACAGCAATGGTGGATGCTAATAATATAAAAGTAATCTGAGGATAGAATTCCTCTTTAAAAAATACATAGAAGGCCCAGATATAAAAAAAACCCGCCGTTATATAGGGGATAATTCTTTCTTGTCGTTCATATACGTTCACCGATTTAATAAATTTTAAAGCGGCTAATAATGAAATGGTAAATGCAGGAAATATAAAAGTGAGTAATGCTACACGCAATAGCATAAGTTTATTCATATCTTGATCCGGATAATTAAATGGATTAGAATAAATAGCGTATATAGATCCATATAACGGTAACAACAGCGGAACGAAGAGTATGGAAAAAAAATGACCGAAGATCTTTTTTATCATAATTCCTTTCTTAACCTCGCCACGGGAATATCCAATTGTTCTCTGTATTTTGCCACTGTTCTTCTTGCAATATTATATCCGCGTTTTCGCAGGTCTTCCATTAACTCCTGATCGCTCAAAGGAATTTTTTTATTTTCTGATTCAATTAAACCGGAAAGTATTTTCTTCACCTCGCGGGTGGAAACCTCCTCCCCAGAATCGGTTGATAGAGATTCACTGAAAAAGAATTTTAAAGAGTAAGTACCAAATTCCGTTTGAACATATTTACTGTTCGCCACTCGACTTACTGTGGAAATGTCAAGGTTTGTTTTTTCTGCGATGTCTTTTAAGATCATCGGGTTCATTTGAGTTTCATCACCCGTTAAAAAGAAATCGTATTGGTGCAACATTATTTCATACATTGTACTCCACAAAGTATGTTGACGTTGTTTTATTGCGTCAATAAACCATTTGGCTGCATCAATTTTTTGTTTGATGAATAATATGGCTTCCTTTTGTTTTTTGTCTTTTAGTGCACTTTTTTTATAATCGACAACCATTTCTTTAAAGTCGCGACTCACATGCAGTTCCGGAGCATTGCGGGAATTTAATTTTAATTCCAGTTCACCATTGTTATTTATAATAGTAAAATCGGGAATAATATATTGAAAAGCAGCTCCGCCATCTTCTTTTGCACTTCCACCCGGTTTGGGATTTAATTTAATGATCTCGTTTACAGCAGGTTTTAATTCTTCCTCTTCAACCTTTAAATGTTTAGCTAATTTTTCGTAATGTTTTTTTGTGAATTCCTCAAAATAATTCTCCACGATATTGATCGCGGTTTTTACACTCTTGGTATGTAATTTTCTTTCAAGTTGTAATAATAAACACTCACGCAGATCTCTTGCGCCAACTCCCGGCGGATCAAATCCCTGGATCATATCTAATATTTCTATGATCTCTTCTTCATCTGTCACCACATTTTGTGAAAATGCAAGATCATCCACAATTGCTGAAATTTCTCTTCTTAAATATCCATCATCATCAATACTACCTAAAATTTGTTGTGCAATTTTTTCACGGCGTTCATCCATATCGCACATGCCTAATTGTTTGCTCAGATTTTCGTGGAAGGTATCGTTTATTGCGTATGGAACGGTTTTGTTGTCATCCTCATCATCACCATAACTATCATCACGGGTTTTGTAGTCGGCGGTTTCATCATCATTGATATAATCGTCCAGATCAAGTTCATCGTTTGTGGAATCATCGTTTTCATCCCCGGCCTCCTCCTTGCCTCCTTCTTCTTCACGAAACATTTCTTCTGTGCTGGTAAGCTCTTCCTCCTCATTATCTCCTTCCTCTAAGGCAGGATTGGACTCCAACTCTTCCTTGATCCGCTGCTCCAATTGGTCGGTAGGAACCTGCAACAATTTCATTAACTGAATTTGTTGCGGCGATAATTTTTGTAATAATTTCTGACTTAGTCTTTGGTGTAACATTGTTTATTAATTCTAACCCGCCCCAAATTTACCCCGAAATTATTTCTGTTTATGCTGTTTTTCCTATTGTATGAATAGAAAAAATTGATTATTGAATAATTTCAGCACCTGGCTGCATCATTAAAATTCATTGTAATTTTGCACCCATTAATTTAAATTATATGCGTATAGAAAAATTTCAATACATACGGGAACTACATCAATTTGAAGGAAAAGAGGTAAGCCTGAAGGGTTGGGTGAGCAATAAACGCGAAAGCAAAGGGCTGGTATTTATTATTTTGCGCGATGGTAGCGGATTTGCTCAGTGCGTGGTTGATGCCAATAAAGTAAATACAGAAGTATTTGAAAATGCTAAAAAATTAACACTGGAAAGCTCTCTTTCTCTTACTGGCTCAGTAGTAAAAGATGAACGCCAGGTTGGAGGGTATGAAGTTCAGGTTTCCGGTTTGGAGATAATTCAGATAGCAGAGGAATATCCCATTGCTAAAAAAGAACATGGCATTGAATTTTTAATTGATAATCGCCACTTATGGCTCCGCAGCAAAAAACAATGGGCCATGATGCGTTTGCGCAATAGGGTCATTTTTGCAATCCATAATTTCTTTCAGCAAAATGATTTTTTACAAATGGATGCTCCCATTTTTACAGGAAATGCCTGCGAAGGAACATCTACCCTGTTTGAAACCGATTTTTACGGAAGACCGGCCTATCTGAGTCAGAGTGGACAGTTATACGGGGAATCGCTTGCATTTGCGCATGGTAAAATTTACACTTTCGGACCAACATTTCGCGCCGAAAAAAGTAAAACACGACGCCATCTCTCCGAATTTTGGATGATAGAACCCGAAATGGCGTTTTATGATCTTGATATGGATATGGATCTGATCGAACAGTTTTTAAAATCGGTGGTTGCCGATGTTTTAGAAAATTGCAAAGAAGAACTTGAAATTTTGGAGCGGAATATCACATTTTTATCCAACGCCGTATCCTTACAATTCCCAAGAATTCATTACGATGATGCAGTAAAAATTATACGCGGAGAAAAGGATGTGGATGGGAAAAACAGCATTAAAACATTGGAAAATGATCTGCTTGATTTGAAAGAAAAGATCACCACCTTAGAAAATGAAATTACGGAACGCGAAAATAAGATCAACAGTGGCGCATTAAAACAAGGGGAGATCAACTTCAATAAAAATAAGATCGACACCTTAAAAAATGAGATAAAAGATCTGCAGGAAAAGGCAGATAATATTCCTCAATGGCTGCTTTCTGCAAAAAATTTCGAACATGGAAACGATTTTGGGGGAAGTGATGAAACAGTATTAACACGTTTATTTTCCTGTCCGGTAATGGTCTATAACTGGCCGGCCGCCATTAAAGCATTTTATATGAAACGCGATCCAAAGGATCCGAGATATGTAAAAGGGGTGGATGTTCTGGCACCTGAAGGATATGGTGAAATTGTTGGTGGTGCGGAGCGGGAAGATGATCACGACCTGTTATTGGAACGTATCAAACACGAACAATTACCGGTGGAAGCATTCCAATGGTATCTCGATTTGCGCAAATATGGCTCCGTTCCCCATGCAGGTTTTGGACTCGGACTGGAACGCATGGTGATGTGGATCAGCGGCAGTCAGCACATCAGGGAATCTATTCCGTTTCCAAGGTTTTATGGAAGATTGGAGCCTTGAAAAAGGGGAGTGGTGAGTGGGGAGTGGTGAGAATGTAAGTCCACCACTGCCGATTGATTTATCCTCCGAAATGAAACTTTCAGGTGAATGAGTAATGAGTGATGAGTAATGAGTGTGGCAGTCGACTACCGAATATTTTATGCTCCGTGTTGAAATTTTTAGGTAGAAATCAAATTTACATCCATAATCGAAGTAAACTCATTACTCATTACTCATTCAATTGTTAAGAGTCAATAGTCAGGAAAATAAACATTCAGATTACAAGGATTAAGCTCACCACTCACTATTCACCACTCACCATTACTCAGGATTCATTAGTTAGGAGAAAAAATATCCGCCCACGAGAATCATACTCATTACTCATAACTCATTACTCATTCTCATCACTCATTTCTCATTTTTCATTAATTTTACCATCATGAACTCCATACCTACCGTAAACCTTGCAGATTTCACATCAGGAGATAAGGCGAGGAAACTGAAATTCGTTGCAGAACTTGGTAAAGCCTATCAGGAAGTTGGCTTTGTGGCAGTTCAAAATCATGGCATTGACCAAAAATTGGTAGACGATTTTTATAAATCGGTGGAAGATTTTTTTGCTCTCCCGGAAAATATCAAAAGAAAATATGAAGTTCCTGGATTAGCCGGACAACGCGGTTATACTTCTTTCGGAAAAGAACACGCGAAACACAGTCAGGCCGCAGATCTCAAAGAATTCTGGCAAATTGGCCAAACAGTGATCGACGGTGAAGTGGTTTCAGATAATTATCCTGAAAATGTGAAGGTTATGGAGTTACCAGAATTTAACGATCTTGGATATAGATTATATAGAAGTTTTGAAAATTCAGGTCGTTTTTTATTGCAATCTCTCGCTTTGTTTTTAGGACTGGATGAATTTTATTTTGATGAAAAGATCCACAATGGAAATTCTATTTTACGAGCCATCTATTATCCACCTATTACACAAGAACCCGCTTCTGCGATACGTGCTGAACAACATGAAGATATTAACCTCATTACTTTATTAGTTGGTGCAAGTGCCGATGGGTTAGAAGTGATGGACACAGCTGGTAATTGGGTTGCCGTAAAAACAGCTCCCACTGAAATTGTAGTTAATGTGGGCGACATGTTGCAACGCCTTACCAATAATGAATTAAAATCAACAACACACCGGGTAGTGAACCCACCACGGGAAAGATGGCACACACCGCGTTTCTCCATACCTTTCTTTTTACACCCAAAATCTGAAATGGATCTAACCTGTTTACCCTCCTGTATTACCACACAAAACCCGATCAATTATGAGTCAATCACCGCCGGCGAATATTTAAATGAAAGACTTAGGGAGATTGGTCTGAAAAAGTAAAGTTTTATATTAATGCAAGGTTGTAATGCATTTAATTTTTGATGAATTTTTAAAGCTTGTCACAAATAAATTGATTAAGCAATAATTCATACAATTGTTATGATTATTTTTGGGGCTTTAACAATAAAATATCCATTGTAGAACATTAAAATCGTAATTATGAAAAATCGTATACTCTTTTTAGTCTTAACCTTTGCAGCACTTGGTGCCTTTGGTCAGACAGGTTTTCACGCCGGATTAAATGCCGGATTCAACAGCGTTTGGATCGTGAATCAGAATATTTATGGATATAAGGAATTAGATTATATCAGAAACTTCGGTGTAGTTCCCGGTGTGGCGCTTGGATATAATTTTACGGATAATATGGGTGTTCAATTGGAATTGAATTACGCTCCTCTCGGTCAGGATTATTCAGATGTTTCGAGTTCCTTCAGTCTTGCAGATGATGGCCAGGGAAAAAGGATCAAGGTGGAAACATTCCGTTACGTTGATCTGAATTATTTATCTATTCCGATCTTATTCAGGTATCAATCAACACGTGCAAAAAAATCGATCATTTCATACCACTTGATGGTAGGACCAACCATTGGGTTATTATTATCTGCCGATCAAAAATTTGAAGCCGATGTTTATGATGATGGGAATATTGTTACACTTGACAATAGTATAATATTGGATACAGTAGTAGCTGAATTTGCTAAAACAGATGCAATTGAACCTATGGAAGATTATTTTTCTAAATTGGATTTCGGCTTTTCTGCTGACGCTGGGGTTGATATTTACCTCAACGATAATTTGTTTGTTACACCGGCAATTAAAGTGTATTATGGTTTAACGGATATTAATTCAAAACCTACCAGAGAGGTAACGGGATATGCCGCTTCACATAATTTTTTCGGAGGGATATATGTAGGAATACATTATTTATTTAAAGCTGATTAATTTCTGAGTAAGATAAATTTTTTAACCCTTTCGTGTAATGCGGAAGGGTTTTTTAATTTCGGATGGCGACGAATAAAAAATTGTATTTCATTTTTAACCCACAAAACACAAAAGAGTTGCCACGAATACACGAATAAAAATATTTATCACATAATAATAAACTCTCCCGATGGCTGTTCTTTCGTGCATTCGTGGCAACAATTAAAACCCACAATATATAAAATAATTAGTCATGAATACACAAACTAAAACAAAGGTGTATAACAAATATTAACCTGTTGACTTTTCATTTGGGGCAACAAATATTACAGCGACACCACAATCGGCAAAAACGTATTGGATTAAAAGGTAAAACCTCGAAGAATGCAATTAATACCTCTCTTCGGGAAATAATTTAACTATTGAAAATTAATGTAATTAGGTAATGCAAAGCTGCTCTGTTTTTAGGAGGCTATTCAACGAAAAAACCCTGAAGCGAGCAAATGAGCTCTATTCAGGGTTTTATTAATTAATATTTTGATCTGCTTCTGGACTATTCTACAATAATATTTTTACTCACTGCATTTCCTTCTGAAACAACTTTTACCAGATAAACGCCTGATGCATTTCCGGAAATATTAACCGGAACATTTATTTCACCGTTTGCATTGGAAATTGTTTTATTAAAGATCTGCTGACCCGTAACATTTGTAACAGTTATAATTAATTCTTCAACCGGCGTTGTATTTAATTCGATATTAAATTCTGTATTTGCCGGATTTGGATATATATTAAATGAATTTAAAGAAGATATATCTCCAATAGCCGAACAAACTTTAACTTCTACATCAACAGATGCTCTGTCGCTTTGGCAAGAAAATATTCCTGTGCCTGTAACATGCCAGTCGTAGAAATAATAAAAACGACTTTCGTCATAACTGCTGTTTGTTATGCTGATCAAACCATCAATATTATATGGATAATCTGTTCCTGCAGTACTGCGTTTTAAAAATGGAGAAATTTCTCCGAATGTATCATCGTTAACAGCATCATTAGTTCCTAAACGATATCCTGATCCTGCCGGAACATCAAAATTAAGATCAATTATTGTTGTTCCTGTTGGGATATCAATTAATAAAGATTCCAACACAACATCAGCTGCATTTCTTAATTCAATTTGACGCTCACCCGGATAATCGGTATATACCTTCACAGAAGATAAAGTAATATCCTCGTAGGTATCAAATATTTCATATCCATTATAAGGAGAACCAGTGCTATAATTTGAACCTTCGTGATCCACCTGACCAACATGTGCATCTATATAGGTAATTGTTTCATCTATATTTTCTGCGTAAAAGGTTGTATTTTCAAAAAGATCAACAGTGGTCAGGGTTGTTCCTGTTCCTAATAATGTTCCGCCAATTGCAGCATCATACCAATTTACAATTCCATCTGCTGTTGCGGTTATCATTGCAGGTGTTCCTGCACAAACAGCCTCTACTGCAGCAATTGTAGGAGGAGTAGTTTCAATAAATTCAATTGTAATAGTATCCGTAATTAAATCTCCGCATTCGCGTTCAACAAAACAATAATATTCACCTGATTCTGTAACGGTAATTGTATTTGTTGTTTCCCCATTCGACCAGGTATATCCTGTGCCGATAGGTGCAGTACTTAATTCAATGGATTCGCTTGCACAAATTGTTAATGTTCCGGGAGTTATCATAGTTCCACCAGAATAGGTAACTGGTAATGAAGTAACATCTTCCGGTTGATCAGTTAAAGTAAATGGCACAGCGCTCACATTATTATTATCACTTTCTTCTAAATAATTTCCGTTCGGATCAATTTCAACAACGATATAATAATCGCCATTACAAACTCCGGCAGGAACATCAATGGTCATACCATCAAGGTAATAATCGTAAATATCTAAGTAACCAACTGAAATTCCCTGATTTGTGATCGCACAATTGTAATTGCCACCACCTAAACCATAATTTTCAATATCGTTTGTAATAACAGTTCCATCATCTTCGCGACAATGCCCATAATTACCCGGTGAAGCACAATTGGCAAGATCCATTAAACAGAATCCCATTTTTGTTCCATAACCAAGTATTGGCCATTCGGTTGGATCATCAACCCCGTCAACCGGTTTGCGCAAAGTATATACACCCCAATTATCAGTGTGAAAGTGACCGTGGTCAGGGTGATAAGTCATGGAACCTGCGTTTTTATCCCAATAGGTCATTTCGGTTCCGTTTTTATGGTAAATTCTCTGGTCAATTATTTGGTGAGGAGCTGACCCATCCGGACAGGTTTCCAAACCGGTAGCATCAAAAATAGTATCACCTCCACAAACATAATAGTCGGTTGCAACAACACGCAATGGCCCGTGACCAATATTCGGAGTTCCAACGGAAAGCAGAATTTCACCCGGATTTTCGATCAGGGAGCCCGCCTCCATCAAAAGGTCGTCGCTGGAAGTAATGTCCGGAAGCAGGTCGCAATCGGAACTACCGTCTAAACAATCGCAATCAGTGGCATTAGTAGTGGTACATTGGCTTTGTACAACGAAAGGCGCTGCAGCCAACATCAGAAGTAAGATTTTTTTCATATTAATTTTTTTGAGATTTGAGTCGTGTCCGTATCAAATGGTGTCGAAAGGTAAAGATATTTTTTTGGATAATCAAAATAAGGAGAGAGGAGAGAGGAGAAAGGAGAGAGGAGTTTAAATTTCTTCGAAATTTTAGCAGGTTCTACTTTTTGTTTTCCTGATACCTGATACTTGATACCTGATACCCAAAATGGAGTTTAAATTACTTGCGAAATTTTCTGGGTGTAACGTTAGTGAGACCTTCGCTGAGAGCGAAAGCTTCACTAGCTTCGCATTAATGCATTTCCCACCATTTGTTTTCCTTATACTTGATACCTGATACCCGATACACCTGTGTTTTCCCGTATATCGCGTCCTATGTCCGCTTTCCCATGTCCTATATCAATCCTATGTCCTATGTCCTACTTCCTAAGTCCTATTTGATTTCCCAGATCTCCGATCCTCTCAATAATTTATCCAGATCAGGAACACCTTTACCTAACGCTGCATTTAATTGATCAGTCATCATATCTTCATAGGTAGGACGAGCGCTATTTGCATAAAAAATTCCGAAGGGTCGAGGAAGATGTCCTACGTTTGCAGGGTTATCAAAAATGCGCGCTAATATTTGTGCTTTATAAATATCTGTTTCGTCGTGGATCCAAAGATCATCTTTAGAAAAACCGGAAGTAAGATCAACGGATATTGGAGTAAATCCATCTAATTTAATTCCCTTATTATCTCCTTCGCCATAAACCAATGGTTGACCGTGACGAACGAAAATATCATTTTCTTTTTTTGTTGCTTTTTCTGTAAATGCTTCAAAAGCACCATCATTAAAAATATTACAGTTCTGATATATTTCTAAGAAAGAAGTTCCTTTATGTGCATTAGCGCGCATTAATGCTTCCTGCAAATGTGCGGGATCTCTGTCCATGCTTCTTGCAACAAAAGTTGCATCGGCACCCAATGCCAAAGCTGCAGGATTAAATGGATGATCAATACTTCCAACAGGAGTTGATTTAGCAACTTTTCCAACCGGTGATGTAGGAGAATATTGTCCTTTTGTTAAACCATAAATTTCGTTGTTGAATAATAAAATATTCACATTAAAATTTCTGCGCAATAAATGTATCATGTGATTTCCGCCGATAGATAAACCATCACCATCACCTGTAACAATCCAAACACTTAATTCGGGACGAGCAGCTTTTAATCCGGAGGCAACTGCTGTTGCGCGACCGTGAATACTGTGCATTCCGAAGGTATTGGTATAATACGGAAACCGCGATGAACAGCCGATTCCAGATACCACTACAATATTTTCTCTCGCAATACCCAAGCCAGGTAATACCGTATGCACTTGTTTCAAAATAGAATAATCCCCACAACCCGGGCACCACCGTACTTCCTGGTCAGTTTGAAAATCTTTCGCTGTTAATTGAATCGTTTCACTCATGATATTTATTAATTTGATAGTCTGGTAATTTGATAATTTATTTTCTGCCGCAAAATCAACTTTATGGTGTTTCGTTAATGCGGCTGTTCATCGGTAAATTGGTACATCTTTTGGCTGTTCCATTGGTACATTTATTCAGCATATTCTTTAAGAATAACTTCAATCAATTCCGTACTCGTGATCGGAGTTCCTTTAATTTTATTATATGCAATTGCAGGAATCATAAATTTATCTCTGATCACTTTTACTAATTGTCCGTTATTAATTTCAGGAATAATTACTTTGTCGTAATTAAATAAGATCTCTCCTAAATTTTTTGGGAAAGGTTTTATATAACGCAAATGTGCATGTGCAATTCCTGTATAACCATCTGCCAATAAATGATTAACCGCACTTTGAATAGAACCATATGTTGATCCCCATCCCAACACTAAAATTTTACCTTTTTCAGGACCGCTTTCAATTTTTTGGAGAGGAATATAATCGGCGATGCGTTCTACTTTTTCTTCACGCAATTTTACCATGAATTCATGGTTTTCAGGGTCGTAAGAAATATTTCCTGTTTCTGCTTCTTTTTCTAATCCACCTATGCGATGTTCCAAACCTTTTGTTCCTGGAATTGCCCAGGGACGGGATAATTTTTCATCGCGTTTGTATGGTAAATAAGTAGAACCATCTTCAATAGGTTTTGCAAATTCCACTTTAATTTCCGGAAGATCTTCCGCTTTCGGAAATTTCCATGGTTCTGCTCCGTTTGCGATGTAACCATCACTTAAGAACATAACCGGTGTCATGTGTTGCAATGCAATTCTGCAGGCTTCGAAAGCTGTTTCAAATGCATCACTTGCAGTTGCAGCAGCTATTACCGGCATAGGACACTCGCCGTTTCTTCCGTAAAGTGCTTGTAAAAGATCCGCTTGTTCTGTTTTTGTCGGCATACCGGTGGAAGGACCAGCTCTTTGAATATTTACTACAACCAACGGCATTTCCAACATCACCGCAAGACCCATAGCTTCGCCTTTTAAGGCAACACCAGGACCTGATGTGGTGGTTAAAGCTAAATGTCCGCCAAAGGCAGCGCCAATTGCGGAACATATTGCTGCAATTTCATCCTCAGCTTGAAAAGTTCTGATTCCGAAATTCTTATATTTTGCTAAAAAATGTAATATATCTGACGCCGGAGTAATTGGATAAGAACCTAAAAACAAAGGCAATCCCGATTTTTGTGAAGCTGCGATAAAACCCATGGAAGCCGCGTCGTTTCCAATGATGGAGCGATAGGTTCCGGGATCCAATTTTGCTGCTTCTACTTTATAACGGGAAGAAAATACTTCCGTGGTATCGGCATAATTATATCCAGCCTTTAACGCTCTTAAGTTAGCCTCAAGAATATCGGGTTTTTTAGAAAACTTAGCCGTTAAAAAACGTTCGGTCGAATCTGTAGATCTGCTATACATGTAATATAGGAATCCCAAAACGAACATATTCTTACAGCGGTCTTTTTCTTTTACACCCATGGTGATATCGGCAAGAGCTTCGCGGGTAAGTTTTGTAACGTCAATTTTTATCACCTCAAATCCTTCCAAAGTGCCATCTTCCAAAGGATTGGTGGCAGCATTAGCGAGACGCATGTTTTTAGCGTCAAAACCATCGGTATTTACAATTACAATAGCGCCTTTTTTAATCGCGGTAAGGTTCACTTTTAGTGCAGCAACGTTCATAGCCACCAAAACATCACACAAATCGCCGGGAGTATAGATCTTACGGCTGCTGAAATGTAACTGAAATCCCGAAACACCCGGTAATGTACCTATAGGTGCACGAATTTCGGCTGGGAAGTCAGGAAAAGTTGCCAGATCGGAACCCAAAAGGGCTGTATTTGTAGTAAATTGTCCGCCTGTAAGTTGCATACCGTCACCACTATCGCCGGCAAATTTGATCACTACGTCTTCAAGAACTTGAATTTCCATAATTATTGAGAGAAAATTTGTGCAAAGGTAGGGAAAATGTACCAATGTACCGATGAAAAATGATGTACCGATGAACAGCCGGAATTTCGAAAAACCGGGAGATTATAGAAACCATGGGAAGGAGGAGATGATTAGCAAATTAGCGCAATGCTGCGCATTGGGGATTAGCCAATTAGCAAATGGGGAATTCTGCTGAGTTTAAAGCTTTGTGGTCAGACCGGAGCGATTTGTTTTCCGGATGTTTTGATGAGAATCACCATAATAGGGGTTTACTTAAAATTGTGAAGTCAGCTTGGGTGGAGAATCAATTATCCACTTACCAGACTATCAAATTAACAAATGCTTCTCGATGACCTCACAGGTTTGGGAAACCTGTGAGGTCTGAGACGGGAAAAGTAAAAACTTACAATGGAAGAATTTCTAGTTTAAAAATGGATAGTTTGCTTCAGTTTATTGCGAATTGATGACTAATAAAACAATCAGCTAAGTATCTTTATTGGATGAGAATTCCTATTTTCTTTTTATTTTTTATGATTTGTAATTTGGTAAAAAGCCAAACGGAGATAGACTTTTTTAATGAATTTCTATTGGGAGGGGAGGCAAAAAAATATACTAAAAATATTTCTACAAGTAAAATTGCTAGATTGTGCAAAATAACAGTTAATTACCAAGCTGATAAAGCCGACACTTTGAATGTTGAGATTGTAGAATTTTATAAAAATGGGATACAAAAAAATTACACTAATTACTATAAAAATGAAATTATGCGAAGTAGTTTCAAATACCGTGGAAGAAGGTTTATAAGCGGTAGTTATTATGATTGGATAATTGAAGAAGGCGATACCATGGTGAATAGGTCAATACAAATGTTTCAATACAAAAAAACCAAAAAGTTGAAATTTCTACAAGGGGAGATTATTGGAACGATGAATACCAAGAGACTGATTCAACAATTTATAATTATAAAAAGAAAAATTTAATTTCAGAAAAAAGATATAGTGAAGATACCATGGTTGAAACCGTTGAATATTTTAACAATCGAAACGGAAAATTGGATTCAGTATTTAGCAAATATTTTCCTAATTCGAGCAACTTATATGTAGATACAGCGTTATCAAAAACAATTTATTATTACGACAATCAGTTGCGCTTAATAAAAACAATCAACACAAAAGCAGAAAGTGCATTAAACTATGATACAGATTACATTTTTAAAATGGAGTATCAATATAATGATTATGATCAGATTGAGCAAATAAATAAAATTCAACTTTCTAATCAACAAGAATGGAATAGAATAACCAAAATTCAATATCTAGAAAATAATCAGGTCGAAGTTTGGCGCGAGAAAGCCGGTATAAATGGTGAGAATACAAAAGCAGTATATTTTTTTTCAGATAATTTGCTTTTATTAAAAGTTAGGAATTATAACTTTAAAAATGAATTATGGCAATTAACCACTGAGGAAACTTATGAATTTGTTTATTATTAATTTCTTTAACGTTTTTTGCTCTGGAAAAGCTAAATTAAATAGACTTATTGAGGGTAATCATCACCATACTCAATGATTAGTTCAACCTTCAGCTAAGTTTTCAAAAAAAGATTTTTGTGTACAAAATCAAATCGGCATCCATTGCATAACTCCATTATCTTCTGTAAATTTACACATCATCACCCCCCAAAATTTATTTTTTTACTTAAAAAATTAAAACCATGAAAACAAATTTTCAAATGCTGATGCCAATAATAATTGGCATTTTGTTACTCCAAGGCACCGCAATTGCACAAGTAGTTTCCACCCCCAAAAAGGCATACCCCGGAATGGAACAGGAGCAAATCGGCGATCCATATAAGCCGAATGCTTATAACAATCAAAAAACTTCTCCTGCTTATCGATATTCGGGTTACAGCCACGGGAAAACTACAATTACATCAATCGTAACTGTTCAGGTTAATGTTGACAGCAGCGGCATGAATATAATTGACGACGCAGCCAACGAACCCAATATTGCTTACGACCAGTTCAAACCTGAATCCATCGTAATAGGCTGGCGACAATTTGATAATGTTGAAAGTAACTTTCGTCAGGCCGGATGGAGCTATACTTCCGATGGCGGCAGTACATGGACATTTCCCGGCTCCATTAACCCGGGCGTTTTTCGCTCAGATCCGGTGCTTGATTTCGATTTGCAGGGAAATTTTTATTATAACAGTTTATCTGTTACACCTGATTTGGTTTGTAGGGTTTATGAGAGTAATGATGGTGCAGTTTCGTGGAATAGCGGAACGCATGCAGGTGGCGGCGACAAACAATGGATGGCAGTTGATCGCACGGGAGGAGTTGGAACTAATAATATTTATGCATTTTGGTCGCAGTTCAGCAGTTCGTGCTTACCGGGTAATTTCATCCGTTCAACAGATTTAAATGATAGCTATGAAGATTGCACTGTGGTTGACGATGACCCGTATTACGGTACCATGGCAATAAATAATTCGGGTGATCTATATATAGTTGGTGGCGGCGATAATAGCCAACATGTGAAAGTATACAAATCGGAAACAGCTAAAATACCGGGCGCAACCGTTACCTGGAACCCTTCCGTAGATGTTTTTATGGACGGCGATATCAGCGGATGGGGCTCCATAAATCCTGAAGGCCTTTCCGGTCAGGCAAATATAGATGTGGATCGTTCCGGTGGACCGGGAGAAGGAAATGTTTATGTGCTTGCGAGTGTTTGGAGATCGGACATTGGAGATGAGGCTGATGTAATGTTTAGCAGAAGCACAGATGGCGGTGCAACATGGAGTGACCCAATGCGCATAAACGATGATGAAGGCACTTCAAACATACAATGGTTTGGCACCATGTCGGTGGCTCCGAATGGCCGAATCGATGCGATCTGGCTCGACACACGCGATGCTCCGGCCGGCACTGATCATTCAGCTTTATATTATTCGTATTCAAATGATCAGGGAATAACCTGGACAGTAAATGAGAAATTATCCGATACTTTCGACCCGCATGTTGGTTATCCCAATCAAAATAAAATGGGTGATTATTTCGATATGATCTCCGACGAAACTGGTGCTCACCTTGCCTGGACCAATACACTCAATGGTGAGGAGGATGTTTATTACAGTCATATTATCCCGGAAGCTCCGCTTACTGATATAAATGAAAATTTCGGTCCATTTGCCTCGCTAATTATTTCGCCAAATCCGGCGCATAACAATTGTCAAATAAGCGGCCTAAAAAACTATACAACAATAAAACTTCTGAATATTCAGGGACAATACCTTTGGACCTTGCAAACCAATGAATCTGCAGTAAGTATTGACATTTCGAAAATACCGGCAGGCATTTATTGGTTGCAATTCAGTGATGTATTTGGCAATAAGATGGTGAAAAGATTGATTAAAAATTAATTACTGAATTTTATCTTCAAAAAAATCAATAATAATATAGCCATAGTTAAGTTAGATGCTTAACAGGAGTATAACCTTAAGTTCTGGGTATACTCCTGTATTTATAGTTTATTTATTGCAACTTGATATTTAGATATGAATGTATCTTTTTCAACAACATTTCTAATTTGAATTGCAATTACAAACATTGTAACATTTTTCACTTATCTGGTGTTTTAGAAGTTTATTATACCAGAACTTTGTTTTTATTAGTAAGCATAAATTATTTATTCGAAAATCGAAAACCTTTAATTTCGAAGGGTTTAGGTATCTTAAATTAAACTTTCAATAAAAAATATTAGTTTTGAAAAATCAAAAGCTTTGAATTGTGGTGGCACAATTGCTTATTTGAAATCTTGTATATAATTAATATTTATGCTGTATAAATCTACTTTACTCAACATTCTGTTTTTAGTAATTAGTTTTCAAATGAGTTATGCCCAAATTGTAATTAATGAAGCTTGCAATAAAAATTATATTGGTGGAATAGATGAAGACGGTGAAAATGAGGACTGGATAGAAATTTATAATGCAGGAGTTTCTCCTGTTGACCTTACAGATCACGCTTTAAGCGACAAACTTTCAGAACCTGCTCAGTGGCCCTTATCAGGATTGGTTATTGCTCCCGGCGAATTCAAACGAATTTTTTGCAGTGAAAAGGATCGTTATGAAACTGCACCCTTTTTAAATGCTGTTACTGATCTTGATTATTCTCCGATTGTGGGTTGGAACACGCATAATTTTACTTCTGTTTTTGAATGGGATGGTGTAAGTAATTTGGTTATTAATATTTGTTCCTACCTAAATACAGGATACACCGAAAACGCAATTTTTTTTCAAACTGCTACGCCATATGTATCAACTACTGCAACGTTTAATGATGGGAGTGATGCTTCTTGCTCCGCGCCATTTGGTGCCACGTATTCACAAAGGCCAAACCTGATGATAAATAATGAGGTCTTAGATTATGGAACAATTCAAAATACCAATACAGATTACCCCGCTCCTTATGGAAATTGGTATTGGAGTGCTCGTCACCAAATACTTATACATGCAAGCGAATTGATAGATGCAGGAATTGTTGCCGGACCAATAAATTCAATTGGCTTTCAGGTAGTATCCACCAATACTATTGTTTATACCTATATTGATGTATCCGTTAATGCAACAATGTTAAATGATTTAACAGGAAATTTAATTCCTTCAGGCGGATATTTAAATCACACAAATTTCAAAATTGATTCGGAAGGGGAAACTGTTTATTTGTTTGACCCTGCAGGCACAAATATTAGTTCGTTAAATGTAGCATCACCGCAAGCAGATGTTTCGATAGGACTTACGCCAGATGCATCAGAAATTGTTTCCTGGATGTCGCCAAGCCCCGGCATGTCCAATAATGGCGCAACTTTATTTACAGATACATTGCAGGCACCAGTTTTGTCTGTTGCCTCCGGGATATTTAATAGTAGTTTTTACCTCAAAATAAATAACCCGAATCCTGAAGCTATTTTAACCAAAGTAGTGTATACTTTAGATGGAAGCGATCCAACATTTTTATCACCGGAATTTATTGAAGATTCCATGCTGATATCAGGCGCAACGGTAATAAGGGCTAAAATTTTTCCTCTTGTTGCAAACAATTATTTACCCAGTGTTGATGCATATGGTACTTATTTATTTGATATTGATCACAGTACACCAATATTGTTTGTCACCACACAAAATTCAAATCTGTATGGAGAAAACGGAATTTTTGATAATTACAATTCCGATTGGATAAAAGCTGCGCATGTTACCTGGTTAACAAAAGAAAGTGATCACCCAATATTATTTCAAACCAGAACTGCAATGCGCATGGATGGAGGCGCAGGAGGGAGCAGGGCTTATCCGCAACATTCGTTTCGCCTAACATTTGATCACTCGGCACTGGGGGAGGAAACTATACATGAAACTTTAATACCCAATATTCCTTTTCGTGATAAATACAGCGAGGTGTATTTAAGAAACGACAGCAACCAATGGTTGACCTTTCCTCAAAAAGACGCTTGTCAGGTGAGCATGATGAGTAAGGGTACCAATAATTATTATTCTGCAATGGAACCTGTAACAGTGTATATCAATGGCGAATATTTTGGTTTATACGAACTGCGTGAAAAATTTAATGCCGAGTTTTTTGATGAGCGAGAAAATATCAATGAAGATTCCGTTGAAATTTTATCGTTGAGTTACTTTTATAATTTAATTCTTAGAGCACTTGAGGGAAATTCGGAAAATTTCTTTAACGACTATAATGCATTTAATGAAATTGATCCGGCACTTTCTGATTATATGACACTAGCTGATCATTATTTTGATCTTGCCCATTACACCGATTATATTATTGGTGAATCGTGGATGGGAAATACTGATTGGCCGGGAAATAATATTAAAATATATCGTTCCGATAAAACAAATTATCGCTGGCGGTTTGCCTTGATAGATCTGGAGTTATCGATGAGACCAAATAGCTGGACTAATTGCTCTGACAATCATATTCGCTACATGCTGGATCAAAGCACGGAAAATCCATACATCAATATTTGGTTGCAAAGCATTCAAAATACAGCATACAAAAATTCTTTTATAAATCGTTATGCAGATCTCATGAACACCAGTTATTTAAAAGATACCTTATATGCTGAGGAACAAAAATTTTATGATAAAATGGTTGTGGAAATGCCAAATGAATATGCGCGATGGGGTGATCCATTTGATATAGATGGACAAATGGCAACCTTTGAACAAAATCACAACACGTTTCAACAACAATTAGGGTGCAGAAGTAATAAAGTGAGAGGTGATCTGATTGAGGAATTTGAACTGATTAAAGAAGTAGAGGTAACCTTAAACATATTTCCGGATAGTGCAGGAGCAATCAAATTAAATACAATTCAACCAACCATTTATCCATGGGAAGGAATATATTTTGACGGCGTACCTATTCAACTTACCGCCGTGGCAGATTCAGGATATACTTTTGAGTATTGGTTGCCAAATCAATTTATAACTGATACCTTGAATCCTGCATTTGAAACAAATGTTGATGTTGACGAAATTACCTTCACTGCAGTTTTTAAATTGATTCCATTACCACCGGTAGCAGATGGGGAAACAATTGACTTTACATTGTATCCATCACCAAGCTCAGGTGTTATCACTATTGAACACAATAATAGCACCTTAGCAGAAAATGCTACCTATAAAATTTATGATATACATGGAAGGGCAGTCACTAAAGGCAATGTTGATCAGTCGGGTAAGAAAACCACCATCGATATTTCGAAATTAAATAATGCTATGTATATTATCAAAATAAGCAACGACGCTGAAGTTTTGGAAGTCATTTCATTTGTAAAAATATAAAACTACAATTTTACAAAAACCATTATTTTTGATGAATGTTGATCGAAGACAAGAAATTCTATGTCAATTGTAGTATAGGAACTTTCATGTTTCAATGATATATAAATGTTACATACCATCGCCGGCGTTACAACCCTATATAGAAAAATATTGGCTGCTTTCCGGTTTTGTGTATGAAAAAGAAATTATAAAGCTTGTTCCTGATGATGGAGGTATAAACCTCTTGCTAAACTTGGGTGAAGATTTCAATTCAATAAAATTTAATAAGGAAATTAATCATGAACGTGTCTATATTGTTGGTACAATGACCCAAACGGATGAACAGGTTTTGCTTGGAAAAGTGTTATTGTTTGGTATAAAATTTAAACCGGGCGCATTTTCGCATTTCTATAAATTCGACTCCTTAAATGTTTATGCAAATCAGTTTCAGGAATTAAATTTTAAATATTTTCCAGATATAAAAAAAATAATTCAAGATTTTATTCCATACATAGATCAGTTTTATTTGGATAAATTATCCCCGCCAAAGTATTCGCTCTTAAATATAATTTCAGACATTTCCGATTACAACGGAATTATTAAAACGGAGAAATTAGCAAAAACACATTTTACTACTGTTCGACATTTGGAACGACAATTTAATAATCAGATCGGAATCTCACCTAAAGAATTTATAAATCTCACACGTTTCAATAAGGTATTGTACCGTTTGCAATCCAACAATTCAAAAACACTCTCCGAAATTGCATGGGAGATGGGTTACTACGACCATGCACATCTTACCAATGATTTTAAACGATATACAGGAGATCCACCATCAGCATTTATTTTGTCGGATTTTTCCAAGTCTGTTTCCACAGACATCCGATAAATTTGCCTCGAAACAAAATCCAACTGTATCATGAATTCAAAATCAATTATAGCTGCATTAATTGGAGCCGTAGCATTTTTTATTTTGGCCTGGCTTGTATTTGGAATACTGATGATCGATTTTTATTTGTCCAATGTATTACCTTACGAAGGACTAATAAAAGACCCACCTGTAATTTGGGCGCTGTTTGTGCATGGTCTTAGTATTGCTACTTTGTTTGCTTTTCTGTTTTATAAAATGAATATTAAAACATTTGGAAAAGGGTTTCTGCTTGCAGTATGGGTTGGACTATTAGTGACCATTTATTTTTATGCATTCATGCACGCATCCTTAAATCTCTATACAATTAAACGCATGCTCGTTGAGCTTGTAGTGAGTCCACTTTTCTTGGGAATTGTTGGTGGAATTACCGCAAAAAGTTTTGGAATGTTAAACAAATCATGATTCTTTCAACAGAACTCCCATTTGCTAATTATACCATTTGTTAATTTGTCAGCCGCTCCCTACCTTGGTTTCTAAAATATTCAGGTGTTCCGTTAACCGGCTGTTTCATTATCAATTGTCAATTATCAATTGTCAATTTTTTTCGGCTGTTCATTTGTACATCGGTACATTTATTTGGCTGTTCATTTGTACATCGGTACATTTATTTGGCTGTTCATCGGAACATTGGTACATTCAATAAGCGCGTACATCTTTCTTCTCCACAAAATTCATAAACGCCTTATTCGCAACCTTATTTCCACCCGGAGTAGGGTAGTTTCCGGTAAAATACCAATCGCCTAAATTTTTTGGTACTGCAAGATGGAGATTGTCTACAGTTTGATAAATAACTGCAACCTCTGCTTTTATTGTTGGAGCTTTTACGATCTCAGCAATTTTATTGGAAATTTGTTCTTCGGTAAATTGATCGTAGAGTTTTTTTACTGCGTTGTAGGTTTTTTCGTTGGGTAATTTATTTACTTTTTTACATTCTTCGTAAACTTCATTTACCATATGTTCTTTGCCGGCTTCTTTTAATAATTCCATCATTGCACGGAATGCTACAAAATCGCCCATTTTACTCATGTCAATTCCGTAACAATCGGGATAACGAATTTGCGGTGCGGAAGAAACTATAATTATTTTTTTAGGATGTAATCTGTCTAAAATTGCAATGATACTTTGACGCAATGTTGTTCCCCTTACAATAGAATCATCCAGCAAAACGATGGTGTCCTTGCTATCTGTAACCTGTCCATAAGTTACATCATATACATGGCTCACAAGATCAGTTCTGTCGTGATCGTTGGTGATAAATGTGCGAAGCTTTACATCTTTTAACGCGAGTTTTTCCACGCGCGGTCGCAGACTTAATATTTTCTGAATGGCTTCAATATTTTTGTTGCCATTTAATTTATTTATTTCTTCTGCTTTGTGATGTGCAAGATGTTCTTCTATGCCTTTTATTAATCCGTAAAATGCAATTTCAGCGGTATTTGGGATGAATGAAAAAATTGTATTTTCAAAATCGTAATTAACAGCTTTTAAAACTTTATCTGTCAATACACGTCCAAGATTTTTTCTTTCCTCATAGATCTCTTTATCATTTCCTCTGGAGAAATAAATTCTTTCAAATGAACAGGAAAGTTTTTCAGCTTGTGGCCGGCACATTGCTTCACGAACTGTTCCTTTCTTTTTAATGATCAATGCATGTCCGGGAGTTAATTCCTTTACTGCATCAAAAGGAACATCAAAGGTTGTCATTATTGCAGGTCGTTCGCTGGCAGCAACCACCACTTCATCATCCTGATAATAATATAAAGGTCGAATACCATTTGGATCGCGCATTACAAATGCATCTCCGTGTCCAAACATGCCTGTCATTGCATATCCGCCTTCAAAATCTTTGGAAGAGCGGGCTAAAATTCTCTGTACATCCAGATCGCTCGCAATTAATTGCGTTAAAGTTTTGTTGTCGTGATACTCCTTTCTCTCATCAAATAAATTCTGCACTTCATCATCTAAAAAATGACCAATTTTTTCCATTACCGTAACGGTATCTACAAATTGTGTCGGATGCTGCCCTAATTCCAGTAATTGCTGAAACAATTCATCGTTATTTACCATATTAAAATTACCGGCGAGCACAAGATTTCTTGTCATCCAGTTATTTTCGCGAACAAATGGATGGCAACTATCGATATCATTTCTTCCATAAGTTCCGTAACGCAAATGTCCCATTAAAACCTCACCGGTAAAGGGCACATTTTTTTTCATCCATTCGGTATTATTATAGAGTTCCGGATTTTTTTTCTGGATCTTCCGTGTTTTTTTAAAAATATCCTCGAAAATATCTTTAATGGCAGTTGGAGAAATACTTCTTCTTCTGTCCAAAAACTTATAACCCGGCGCCAGATCTATTTTAATTGTTGCAATACCTGCTCCATCCTGTCCACGATTATGCTCCTTTTCCATGAGGAGATACAATTTATTTAAACCGTACAATGGAGTTCCATATTTTTTATGGTAGTAGGAGAGTGGCTTTAATAATCGAATGAGGGCAATGCCGCATTCATGCTTAATGTTATCGCTCACGAAATATTTTTATTTCTGAAGTGCAAAGTTACTTAATAAGTAGGAGAAACCTCAATTGAAGAATTATGGTTCAAATTGTCAGGAGTCATTGGTCAGGAGTAAGAAAATCCGGCTTGCGTGGAGCATTCTCACCACTCCCTATTCACCACTCACCAATTGTCAGGAGTCATTAGTCAGGAGGAAAAAAATCCAGCTTACATGGAGCATTCTCACCACTCCCTACTCACCACTCACCAATTGTCAGGAGTCATTAGTCAGGAGGAAAAAAATCCGGCTTACATGGAGCATTCTCACCACTCCCTACTCACCACTCACCAATTCATAACATCCCCCTGATCAGCTCATCCACCCCAATTCCATCCGCTTCCGCTTTGTAGTTGCGAACGATACGATGGCGGAGAACGGGAAGCGCTACGGCTTTTACATCTTCAATGTCGGGAGAATATTTCCCGTTAATTGCAGCATTACATTTTGCACCGAGAACAAGGTATTGTGAAGCTCGTGGTCCGGCACCCCAGCTTAAATATTGTGTTGCTTTTGCATCCGCATTTTTTGTGTTAGGTCTTGTTTTAGATGCCAGCAAAACGGCATAATTCAAAACATTATCTGCAATGGGAATTCTTCTGATAACATGCTGATAATACATGATCTCTTCTGCGCCGATAATTTTATTTAATGTTGTTTTTTTATCCGAAGTGGTAGATTTTACAACTTCTATTTCTGCATCAAAATCAGGATAATCGAGATTTATCTCGAACATAAATCGGTCGAGTTGCGCTTCAGGTAAGGGATAAGTTCCTTCCTGTTCAATCGGGTTTTGAGTTGCCAGAACGAAAAATGGTAATTCCAGTTTATGTAAAGTTCCACCTATGGTTACATTTTTTTCCTGCATTGCCTCTAATAAAGCAGCTTGTGTTTTAGGCGGAGTTCTGTTGATCTCATCTGCCAAAATAATATTTGCAAATACAGGTCCTTTTATAAATTTAAATGTTCTGTTCTCATCCAATATCTCATTTCCGGTAATATCGCTCGGCATAAGATCGGGAGTGAACTGGATGCGTTTGAAGGAAAGATGTAGAACATCTGCAATGGTTTTTATCAATAATGTTTTTGCCAATCCCGGAACTCCAACCAATAAACTGTGACCATCTGAAAAAATACTTAATAATACTTTTTGCACCACATCATCTTGACCTATTATTACTTTTCCAATTTCAGCCTTTAATGACTTGAAATCGGCAGCAAGTGAGTCAATAGCTTCCACATCGTTTTTAAATTCTTTCATACTGGTATTTTAAACAAAACAATATAATTTTCAGGACCTAAAAAAATAATTAACAGGTTATAACATTCATTATTTTTCTGCAGTATCTATCAATTCATGTAATTCTTTACAATCGTTATAAGCCGGATCAATTTTGATATATTCCTTTTGTGCTTTTTCAGCTACCCACTCGCTCATTACTGCAATCTGTTTTCTTGATAATGTTGCATTTTGCAATTTTGCATAATCGTCTTTTAAATTAACTACATGCGGAGCTGTTTGTGCATCCAAACGAACTATGCGCAATGCCTTTTTGCTGTCGGCCGTTGTGTAAGGCAAAATTCCCGACAACTCTCCCGGCTTTAAATTTTCAATGGAATAGTAATCATCCGGTGCTAATTCTGAAATTTCAAAGGTTGACTCTCCTGATTGCTGATTAACCATAACGCCGCAGGTGCGATTTGTATTTTCATCGTTGGAATATTTTTTCACAGCTTCACAAAAAGTTATTTTGCCCGACATGATCTCTGCTCTGATACTATCTAATTTTTTATTAGCGGCAACAAAATTGAGATTTGTAACGGGAGGCTGAATTAATATATGGCGTAAACAGGCTTTTTCTCCTTGCCTGCTTTCCATTTTAATAATGTGATAACCAAATTGTGTTTCTACCACTTCTGAAATCTCTCCGGGTTTTAATTTAAATGCTGCTGCAGAAAATTCTGTAACATATTTTTCGCGCGGTGCACATCCCAAGTCTCCGCAATTATCATCGGAAGCATAAAAACTCGCAAGGGTGCAAAAATCTTCCCCAGCCAATATTCGTTTTCTGATATCTTCTGCTTTATCTTTTGCAATTTGTTTTTGTTCTGCATTTGCTTTTGGAACAATTACGAGTTGCGAATATTCCACCTCGGCATTTATAAGCGGAAGTGAATCTTTTGGAATACTGTTATAAAATTCTTTTACTTCACTTGGAGAAACCGACATACTTCCGAATATAGATTCCTGCATACGTTGTATCAATAATAAATTGCGCACATCATCTCTAAACTCTTCTTTTATTTCCTGTACCGACTTGCCATAAAATTCTTCCATTTTTTCCTGAGAGCCGAAAAGGTTTTCGAAATATCGGATACGGTTATCAATATTGTTTTCCACCTCATCCTCTGTAATTTCAATACTGTCTTTTGCAGCCTGGATTAACATCAGTTTTTGAGTGATCAGCTCCTGCATAATACGACAGCGATAATCATCTGCAACATCACCTTTTTGTAATTCCTCATAATAAAAGGATTCTATTTCACTCATTAAAATGATCTTGTCTCCAACTTGCCCCACTATTTTATCTATAAGAGGTTGAGCGAAACTACTTGAAACCCAAGTAAATGCAAGTAGTAAAAAAAATATTTTTTTCATTCTGCTTTTTTTATAAATTCTGCGTTATTGCGTTTTATTCCTTCGAGGTAAATTTGTTGATAGGTATTATTTATCAACTCCATTTTCCTTTTATTGATAATGATATCTTTTATTCCTTCTTTATAATATTCGAAGGGAGCGGTATTCCCTGAAATATAATAATCTTCTACTTTTACAAAATATTTATCCTGTGCATCCGAATAATAAACTGGTCCTTTTGTTCTGAACTTTCCATCCGCATACATATTATAGGGTAAAAGTTTAAACAGATCGTCTTCATTCAGCCATACATCAGAATTCAGGGAAAACAGGTTGCAATTTGAAGCACAATAACGCTCAAGTTCATACCGATATTTTTCTATACCCCTGGAAAACCAAAATTGAATGGAATCAGCTGTTTTATTTGTTGCCGGGGTAACTGCATAAGCCAATTTATAGATATCGCCTTTGAGAATAAAGTCTTTGCTGTTTTGTTCGAAATAGATTTTAAGTGAGTCTTCTGCAACCAGGGTGTCGAGATTTTCAGCTAACCATTGTTTTTCGTATGCATAAATGATAAGCGATTCCTTGTATGCCTGTGCTTGTTTGTTGATCTCTCCAACGGTGGCCTGTAAATTATCTTCAGCAACTTTAAGGATAAGATTTTGACGTACCCAATTGTCGATATATTCGTTAATTATTCTTGCACTATCCTCTTTGCTTGTATTTTCATTTATCAAGCCCTGCACTTCGTTGACATAAAGATATTTATCGTACACTCTTGCCAGTGGTTCCCGGTCTTCTTCCACTGTATTTTTTTTACAACCGGGAACCACTGCGCATATTAAAAGTGCTATGAATATATTTTTAACAGGCAATTTATTTTACCATTGAATTAAATACTTTCTGATCGATATTTACTGGATATTTTTTGTGTAATTCTGCAATCCATTGTTTTTCTAATTCATCCTGGTAGGCAGAGATCACATAACCACGTGCTTCATCCAATGTTTTATTTGTTGGTGCAACCACTTTGCGCAACACAACAAAAGTGATTGACCCATTTGCATTTAAAATATCTTCACCACTACCTGGTTTTTTGTTCAATTTGTCAACGTTTGTATCCTGACCGGGTAAAAATAAGGCGCTTTTTATAGTAACTAATTCGGTGGAATCAGTATTGTATTGGGCCATGATATCTTTATCAGAGGTATTTTTGGAAGCCAATTTTCTTACCTCTTTTGCAATTTTTGGATCTGCACAGGTATATACACTTGCATCAACTCTTTCTTCCCACATGTATTCGCTTTTGTGTTGTTCGTAGTAATTTTTTAAACCTACGGAATCAGTTGATCCTTTTGACCATATTTTGCGTTCAAGCATTGCAAATAATGGCAATCCGTCGCGATATTCCTGCAATAATCTTTTAAAATCAATATTGCGTTCAGAAAGATCGTATTCAATAATAGTTTGCTCCATTGCAGTGGTATAAAGTTTATTGTATTTTTCCTCTATATTCTTATCTCGTGAACTGCGTTGATTAATATCGAGATAAGAAGCCATGTCTTGTTGTGTAAAAGATTTACTTCCAATGGTGAACATGGTCTTATTCATATTTGCTGCCCTGCTCATGCTCCAGTTATTTTTAATAAAACTGGAATCTAATAGAACCAACATTTCGTTTTTTGCGACCTGATTTTCTGTGAAAGCATATTTTGTTTTTGCTTTTTCCACAAACTCATTTCGCAGTGTTTTATATTCAGCTGATTTTTCAATTTTGCTTTTTAATTCTTCCTTCATTTCATCATAAGATCCGTTTGGTTTTTTTTCAAGGAGTTTAATTATGTGCCAACCGAATGCAGTTTGAACAACATTTGAAATATCACCTGGATTTTTCAGGGCAAAAGCAGCCTCTTGAAAAGGCATTACCATTTTACCTGTTGTAAATGCTTCTAATTTTCCACCATTTGCAGAACTGGTTTTATCTTCTGAATATGTTTGTGCCATTTCTTCAAAATCTGCACCTGCTTTAATTACGGATAAAATACTGTCTGCTTTGGCTTTTGCTTTTGCTATATCTTCCGGTTTTGCATCTTTTCCCGTTTTTATCAGAATGTGTGCAACAGTTACCGTACCCGATGCAGGGCGTTCTTTGGCAACTTTTATAATATGGTAACCAAATTTAGTTTTAACAACCGGTGAAAATGTGCCCGGTGCAAGTGAGAATGCGGTATTTTCAAAATTCATATCGGGGATCTGACCAGATGTTATCCAACCAACCAGTCCGGGGTCGTTAGGATTATTTTTATCAGCAGAAATTTCAGCTGCAATTTTACCAAAATCTTCCCCTTTCATTAAACGATCGTGGGCTGCAGTCAACTTCGCAATTGCTGCGGTGCTATCTGCTCCTTTTTGTGCGGGATCCAAAGTTACCATGATATGGTAAACCAAACGCTCCGATTGCAAACGATTATACATACGAACTGCAGCGGGTTCCAATACTTCTTTATCAAAATTGGATTTGATCAGCTGATCACCATATTTTTGAAGTTCTTCTCTAACCTTTTCAGTAGTATCAATCTTTTCAGCTCTTGCTTCTGTTACTTTCAATTTAAAATTGATATACAGATCGAGATATTCGTTTAAACTTTCTTTAGAAAAATCATTTTGTTTATCGGGGTTGTTCTTTTTGTAAACATAAAGGAACTCCTCTTTTGTTACCGGCTGGCCATTTACTGTAAAAAGCACTTCATTATTGGAACCGGTTTTTCCATTTTGGCCAAACGCCGATGTCGCAGACACCAACCCTATCAACAGGAACAGGGTTTTAAAAACTTTCATTTGCATATGTGGTAAGTTGATTTTTGTTTATCTGGTGAATTAAAAGGATTGCAAAGCTAATGATTATTGGGTTTTGAACAATAATAAGGGTTGATTTTATTGCATTTGGGTTTCAATTGGCAATTTTTCTTTCGTTAAAACCGCCACTCAACAGCAAAAATCATGCTTCAAATACTCAGATTATCATTAATTTTGAGGCTTTAACAAATTTTATTGTATGTCAATTGCAAAAAACAAGGTAATATCGCTTACCTACGAACTGCGCGAAGATAACGCAGACGGCGACCTGATCGAAGTTGTGAACGCTGATCAGCCATTTGTATTTTTATTCGGTGCAGGCGGTTTATTACCGGAGTTTGAAACCAACCTGGAAGGTAAAACTGTTGGAAGCCTTTTTGAATTTCAGATCGCTTCGGCAAATGCTTATGGCGAATTTGACGATACTGCCTTGGAATACGTTCCTAAGGATATTTTTATGATTGATGGTCAGATTGCTGATGACCTTCTTCAAATTGATAAGGTGATAAACCTCCGCGATCAAGGCGGAAACCTGATACGTGCAAGAGTTGCAGAAGTTGGCGAAACGGAGGTTCTGCTTGACTTTAACCATCCTTTAGCCGGTGTTAATCTATGTTTCAAGGGAGAAATTTTGGAGATCAGAGATGCTTCTCCGGAAGAATTGGAACATGGTCATGTTCACGGTCCGGGTGGACACCATCATTAAGATTCGAAGAATCGAAGGGTAGGGGTCTAAGGGTGAAAAAGGAAGGAAGGGTTGAGAAAGGTTAAAAAAGGAGGGTCTTTATGCCCCGAACCCAGAACCCCGAACCCAGAACTCAGAACCCCGAACATTGTTTTACAAACTCGCCGTCCTCCCCCCATCAACAGGCAAATTTATCCCATTGATATAACCGGCAGCAGGAGAGCACAAAAAGGCTACGGCATTAGCCACTTCATTTGCTTCGCCGAAACGTTTCATGGGAATTTCTTCAATCATTTTTTGCTCAACCTCTTCCGGGTTTGCATTGTTTTTGGAAGCATTATTTTGAATTATTGCATTTAATCTTTCTGTTTTTGTGGCTCCGGGGAGGACGTTATTTACTGTAATATTGTATTGACCCACCTCTCCTGCAAGGGTTTTGGCCCAGTTGGCAACTGCCGCCCTGATTGTATTTGACACGCCGAGATTAGGAATGGGAGTTTTAACGGAAGTTGAAATAATATTGATGATACGGCCATACTCTGCCTGTTTCATGCCTGGAATAACCGCCATTGCAAGAATGTGATTGCAAATAAGGTGTGCGTTGAAAGTGTTTAGAAATTGTTCTTCCAGGGCATCAGAAATTTTTCCTGCAGCCGGACCTCCTGTATTATTGATAAGTATATGAACGGGTTTTTGATATTCCTCTAAAAAGCGCAAAACGTTTGCTTTCAACTCTTCGGGTTTGGAGAAATCAGAAACAAGAAATTGATGTTTTTGATCCATATTGTCAGGTAACTCGGCAAGAACCACTTTTAATTTTTCACTATCGCGGGCAATCAGAATAATTTCAGCCCCCAATCCGGCAAGTTCCATTGCACATGCTTTTCCAATTCCCTGTGTGCTTCCACATACGATCGCGGTTTTATTTTCCAAACTGATATTCATAATTCTTTATAAATTTACTTCAAAATTAAACAATCAAAGTTATGGCAGTAGCAGCACCTTTTAATTTAAAAAAATGGATAGACGAAAATCGTCACTTATTAAAACCACCGGTTGGAAATCAGCAGGTATATAAAGCGAATGAAGATTTTATTGTGATGGTGGTTGGCGGACCAAATGCGCGTAAGGATTTTCATTTTGAGGATGGGGAGGAATTATTTTATCAGGTGGAAGGAGATATCACGGTTTGTATCCAGGAAGATGGAAAGGCGAGAAATATTGAAATTAAAGAGGGCGACATGTTTTTATTGCCGCCAAATGTTCCGCATTCACCTCGTCGTCCGGCAAATACCGTTGGTTTAGTTATTGAAAGATATCGCACTGAAAAGGAATTTGATGCATGTATGTGGTTTTGTGAAAAATGTAATACTAAATTACATGAGGAACATTTTCCATTAAAAGACATCGTAAATCAATTGCCACAGATCTTAAATAAATTTTATTTGGATGTTGATCTGCGCACTTGTAAAAATTGTGGAGCGGTGATGGAACCGCCGGTGTGAAAATGTAACACATTGAAAACAAATAGTGTAAAAAAAGGGGAACCTGCCTGCTGACCGCGTCAGGCAGGTTCCTCTTTTTTTACCCCAGTTGATGAATTATGTTACCTCTACCAACTTTTCTTTCTGCCGCATATCCAAAACAAACTCTTTACCAAAAGATAATTTTTTAAGTGTTGGTGATCTTTCATCAATCATTCTCCAGAATGGTGTAATATTTTTTAATGCCTTGCCTTTTTCATATTCTTCATAGGCAGCTTCTGCAACTATGCGTAAAAATATTCCAGCTGTGATCGGGCACATATAATCGGCATGATATTCCGCTGCGAGATCTTTTCGCATCTGTTGTAAACTCCCTGTTTTACCTTTTGGAATATGTTTGATATAGTTGGCCACTATCCCGGGTGTAGCAATTAACATGGATGCACCTGCAGGAACATCAGCAAAATCGCGTTCTGATATCACAATTTCGGGATCGCGTTTTACTTCGAATTTTTCCTGCCACGATTTCCGTTTGTACATATTATTTGTTTTTCTCTACAAAGTTATCCGACAAATTGATTTGTGTAAATGATATAAATCACTCAATTTTAATCGAAATTTGCAAATCCCTCTTTGGGATTAAAATATAGAACATGTTAAAAATTGATATCCATACTCACATTATACCTGAACATTTGCCCAAGTGGAGTGAAAAGTTTTTTGATGCACGATATATACATCTTGATCATCATTGTCCGGGCTGCGCCAGAATGATGCAGGGGGACAAATTTTTCAGGGAGATACAATCAAATTGCTGGGATGCTGATGTTAGGCTAAAAGATTGTGATGAACATGGAGTGCACGTACAGGTTTTAAGCGCAATACCGGTGATGTTTCATTACTGGGAAAAAAATGCTGCTTATGCATTAGAAACTTCGCGTTTTCAAAATGATTTTATTGCAGAAGTTGTTTCTCGCAACCCTAAAAGATTTGTAGGATTGGGAACTGTGCCTCTGCAAGATCCGCAATTAAGTATCCAGGAAATGCAGCGCTGTATGCAGGAACTCGGAATGGCGGGAATAGAAATTGGCAGTCATGTAAATGATTGGAATTTAAATGCCGAAGAATTATTTCCTTTTTTTGAAGCCGCCGAAAAATTAAATGCAGCCATATTTGTGCATCCCTGGGATATGATGGGAAAAGATAAAATGAATAAATATTGGCTGCCCTGGCTTGTTGGTATGCCGGCTGAATCGTCTCTGGCAATTTGTTCCATGATATTTGGAGGAGTGTTTGAAAAGTTGCCAAATTTAAAAGTTGCATTTGCACATGGAGGCGGAAGTTTCCCATCCACAATAGGAAGAATTGAGCACGGATTTAATGTTAGACCTGATCTTGTTGCTATTGATAACAAAATAAATCCTCGTAATTATCTCGATAAATTTTATCTCGACACCTTAGTACACGATCCTTTAATGCTTAATTATTTATTGGAATTATGCGGGCCCAACCAATTGGCGATGGGATCTGATTATCCATTTCCATTAGGAGAACATCATCCGGGCAAATTAATTGAAAGTATGCCTCTGGAAAATAATGTTAAAGAAAGATTATTAAATGGAACGGCCTTGGAATGGTTGGGGATGGAGAAAAGTAGATTTGTGTAAGTATTTATTTTTTTAAGATATAAGAATGAGTAGGAAATAAATTGGTTTATTCTTCGTTTTAACTTATTCAACCATTACCCTCTTGAAGTTATTCTTTGCCATAACTATATTATTTTTTGGATATATAAGATCTGTTTTTACTCAATGTGAAGGTGTGTATTTTTATGATCTAGCACCCGATGAACTCTTCAATATTGATATCAGCATGATCAATAAAATTGACACTTCCGAATGTGAATATACTATTTCGGTAGACACTACCTATGATCACCGCTACCATGTAGTTAATGTTCCAGAACCCGAATTTTATGTCGAAACGATCAATATGGGCAAAACAGGATACAACTACTTTGTTGTTAATGAAGAAACAAAACAAAGTTTTAAGATGGGACCAATGCGATATGATTTTGAAAATTACAGAACAGATCTAATTTCCACATCAGAATTTATTTTTAAGCAAAATGCGAAAACAACCTTTTTATTCTATTATAAAACGAATGAAATCAAATATTTTAAACTTCCGGTATTTGATATTGTTGGATATGATGAGGAATATGTATTTCTATTGTTAAAAGAAAAATTTAAATTCGAAAAAAACTATTATTTTACCGGGAGTATTTTTCGATTTGATGGCGATGTATTGCAAGTTGTAGAAGCACAAACAGATGCCGATGTGTCTTCTAAAATGAAACACCTCATTTTTTTAAATTCTTTTTATAAAGTAGAAAATATTTTCTTGAATGAGGAGTATATTGATTGTAAAAAGGTTACAAATTTTACATCCAAAATATATTTCAATAATCATTTGGTTGATTCCACGACCTTTAAAAGTGAATATTCACTTACTGAAAAGTGTGAATACAGCAACGACACCCTGTTTATGCGCAATAGGTTTGAAACCCGGGAATTTATAAAAGGGGAAAGTACTAAAAGATCAAATATATCAGATACCTTAAAACAACAACCTGTTATACAAGAATTTGTTGTGCGATACATCAATTTACAAGTATTTTATACTTATTATAACAATTACTTAATTGCATTAATGCATCTTGATCCAAGGGATGAAAAAGGATTTATTCCCGGAACGAAAACGACTAATAATGGTATAGTTTTAAATGATAAATGCAGGCGCTACGACCTTGTTTTGTTATTCGATAAACGCGATCTTACATTTCTCGGATACCCTGAAATTGTATTTGGCAACTGGTAAACAATCCAGAATTCTGTCTTCCTTAATTTAAATTTCAATAATTACGCTGGTTATTTAAGATGAAAATTTAGAATTGTTGAATATTTGCCCCATATTTGTTAAAAGTAAATAAAGGCATATGAAAACGAAAAATATTTTAACATTTACATTACTTATTATTTTAACAATTACATCTCAGGCACAAAATGCATTTTGGGCAAAGGGATTTGCAACGGGAACTTGCGATATGCTCGCAACGGATGCAATCGGAAATATTTATGCAGCTGCTGTTTTCAGCGATACAATAGAAATTGACGGTGTAGAAATCATCCCTGAAAATCCATATAACAGTTGGTTGGGAAAATTTAATGCTGCTGGAGAACTTCAATGGATCGTTAATATCACCTCTACAAATATGGTGTATGTAAGAGATTTAATTGTAGATAATAATGGGAATATTGTAATAGCAGGTAGTAGTCTTGGAATGGTTGATTTCGGCCCCTTACTCATGGGTAATGAGTCTGATAATTTTGGCAGGGCATTTATAGCGGTTTACAATCCTGAAGGAACTTGTATCGACATAACCGGGACAAATGGTGAAACGAATGTGCATTTTGTTGCAATTGCAACTGATGCAACAGGAAATTATGGAGTTTGCGGGGTATCTGAAGGTTCATTTGCACATGGTGTCGAACTTGTGCCCTTTTATGGTGATACAGATGCGATCTACGGTTTGTTCGATAGCAATCTTGATCCCATTTGGATGAAGACAATTGGCGGACCGGATGGAGATGGTGGATGTGCAATAGCATTTGATTCAAATGGCGAATTAATACTTTCCGGATATTTTGAGGGTGATTTTATGTTAACGGATGTTCCCTTTACCAGTTATGGGGATGTAGATATTTTTTTAGTTAAAACAGATACCGAAGGATATTTTCATTGGTTGCGTACATTAGGAAGTGAGAATAGCGAATATCAATATTGGATGGACATTGAATTGGACGCAAATGACTACATTTATTTAGCTGCAAATATGAATGAGGAAATCAGTCATCAGGGTGGAACAAATACTTCTTATGGCAGCACTGATTTTTTTGTTACCCGCTATAATAGTGCGGGTGGATTTGATTGGTTTGTTCACGGTGGTGGAGAAGCGGATGATTTAATGTATGGAATGACAAAAGGAAATAATGATAACCTTTATGTGTATGGATATTTTACAGGTGCATTTGAAACAGACGGACTGGTTTTATATGCCGATGTAGCATATGATGGATTTTATTGTGAAATTGGAACTGATGGTTCTGCTAATTTAGTTGCGCAAACAGATGGCGACGACACGGAATCTTATACAGCAGCAACAGTAGATATTTATAATAATTTGATCGGTGCGGGAATTGCAACCGAAAATATCACATTTGAAGGTGCAGGAACCATTGACGGCATTGCGGAAATAACTACATTCTTAGTAAAATATGAGACGGTTTATTCCATTCCTGAAGTTGGAATTGAAGAAAATAAATATTCCATCAACTTTCAACTATATCCTAACCCAACAAGTACAACCATCAATTTTGATTTTATTGAAAGCGAAATTGCAGGGAAAGAAATTATTATTATCAATGCATCCGGTGTAGAAATTACCAGATATAAGATGTTGGATAATGATTATTCCGAAATTAATATTTCTTCACTTCCATCCGGAATATATAATGCAATAATTGTATCAGAACATAATATACAAATAGGAGCTAAAGCCTTCGCTGTAATAGCCCAATGAGACAAATTATCTCAACAATGTTATTATAAACTAAAAAGCCGGCATCACTGCCGGCTTTTTTAATTTAAAATATTTGATTATTCAACTACTATTTTATTTGTAATTATTCCTGTAGCAGAATTTAAATTTATAGTATAGATTCCCGATGCAAGATCTGCAATATTCAATTGGATATTTTCTCCAACTTCCGAGTTGATCTGCATATTTTTTAACACCTGACCATTAATGGAAACTACACTTACATTTCCATTAAAACCAGCCGGAACATTTATATTAATGTTATCAGTTGCAGGATTAGGATATACGATATCATTACCCATCAGCTCAGCACCTGTGCGCATAACATATACTGGAAATGCACCTGTAGTACCATCAACTAATGTATAATATAATCCAAATGCCTGACTACCTTCAGGATTTAATTCCGGAGATAGAAATCCACTTGCATATACAACTGCACTCTGCCCTAATACGCCTGTTAAATTTGCTTCATAAGATGCAACCACGGTTTCTGGTGCATCACCTAAAGCTACATCTAAAATATAAGTTGTATTTGCAGGAACTATCTGGTATCCGCTAACTGCACCATAAAACACATTGTCTAATAATGTAGTTACATCACGGGCAATAATATCCACTGTTGGGGCATCAGGTGATCCATGTACTCCAAAAAATTCCAATCCATTTGCCCTGTCGCTAATTGCTTCGGTATTTTCTTTTACCAATAATTGAAATCCGATATCCAATCCATCAGGATTTGCAACAAACAGATCCGGATTTAAAACACCACTTGCCATAGCAATATAAGTATAACCAGCCTTGAAAGTTGCATTTATGATTGCAATTGCATCGTCAACCGATTCACTTGTAGGGGGAGCAACAGCGATACTCACCGGTGTATTACCTGGAACATCAATATATGGTGTTGCAGTTCTGAATTCAAAATTGTCGATTGCTAAAACACCATCAACATAAACATCAACAAGAGCTGCAGCAGGGTCAGGAGAATTGTGAATTACCTGCAATTTGGAATTAGTAACAAAAGGTAAATTTTTTACTGTTCCATCAGGCAATGCATAAAATAATTTAAATGATTTTCCATTATTATTTGCAACAGGATCTAAAAATCCACTCGCAAAAATTACTGCCGCTGCACCACCTGCATTTGATAAAAATGCTCTTGATGAAGTTACAATTGTTGCAGGATCAGCACCAGGTGTAACATCTATAATATATTTATCAGCAGGAACGCTAACATAGCCTGTAAAATTAGTATACGATGCATTGTCAACAACAGTTGCTACATCACGTGCAATTGCATCAACATTTGGTGCATCACTGGCACCGTGAAAAAATACAAAGTCGAGATTGTTAGGATCTAAACTGCTTTCACGCATACCTGCATTAACAAATAAATTAAAACCTGTTGCAACACCATCCGGGTTTGCAGCAAAATCAGCGGGATTTAAAACACCGTTTGCAATTATTACATACTTTTCTCCATCTGTTAATGTATAGGTGAATGTCGCAATACTTTCATCCGCAGTTAAACTTGTGGAAGGTGCAATGCCTATAGTTAATGGAATACCGGAAGGCGCATCAATAAATGGTGATGCAGTGCGGAATTTAAAGTCATTAATTAAAAGATCATCATTCAGGTATACGTCCACAACATTTGCTGCCGGATCTGCTGAATTATGAATTACCTGCACGCGTGCAGTTTGTGAGAATGCGGCTATCATCGATAACGACATTCCGAAGGTGAGAAGTACTTTTTTCATTGTGTTCTATTTTTTAGTTTGATAATAAAACCAAATGCCTAATCACTTGTTCAGAAAATGTTTTGTTAAAAAAAGTTAAGCGGGGATTAAAACCGTAATAATTGTCTTGCTGCAGATTGATAGCAAGTGTTTCAGAAATTGTTCAAAAAATAAATTAAATTTTTATTATTTTTTTTGTTGAAAGATCTATTAAACAAAATGTGTTATAATCATCTACTCAAATTCTGCACCTGTTGAATCTTCCAATCCTTATATACAAACTTGATCTCATTATAACTGTAGTCCTTGCCTAAAATATCCCAGATGGCCTGTATGTTTCTATAATCATTAGTTGATGCATCAATAACAAGATCAATATTATTATCTTCATTATTTATGATTGATAATATACTATCAATTCTTTCCTGCGGTAAAATATCTGTTAATTTAATTTCACCCTCTAACATAAATGGTCCAAGATGTCCAATAATGGTACTTGCCTCAATATTTCGAATAAGGGCAATTTCTTCTACAGTTTTACCTTCTTTTAAAAGTGTAACACTTTTATGCTGATAAGTTTCCGTTGGGGGTTCAATTTGTTTTGGTTCCGATGATTTTTTTTCCTTTTTTGGTTTTGCCGGCGGATCAGGTAATACGGGTAAATATTTTAAATATGCATTTTCTTCCTTAAGGAAAACAATATCCCCATAACTTACTGCACATAATGTTTTAAGATGATGTTCCAATCCGGATAGTAATTCACGAACATATTTGTTGTATTTTCTAACCTTGGATGCTCCATATAAAGAAACAATGTGATCAGCAAGTGGTTGCAACAGATCCCTGGAAAAATTTTCCGCAAACCATGTTAATCCTTTAGTAACCCGTTCCTCTAATAACTTTGTATCGAGAGGTTCTTTATTTAAAATGTTTTGAATTTGTTCTTTAAATTTTTCGGCTACCACATATTGTTCGCGTGATTTTTGAAGCATGGATTTTGCCAATATTATTGCACCTTTTATATCAGGAAGTTTTTTATTTTGAACAAATGCATAAAACTCTTCCTGATATTTTAATACCCTTCCATAATTAAATGCATTGATCAATAATTTATCCTGATAGTGTTTTTTCTCATCAGATAAAATGGCAGATAATCTTTCCACTTCCGCCTCCTGTTTTGCAAATGCAACAATTCTCTCGTCGGTTGCAATTACATAAGGATTTATTTTCGATAACAATGTCATACCCTCCAATGTAGTGCATCGGCTTAAAGCAACATATACCTGACCCGGAGTAAATGATTGTCCCGCATCGATAATTACATTTTCAAAAGTTAAACCCTGACTTTTATGAATCGTTATTGCCCATGCAAGCCTAATTGGGTACTGTGTAAATTTTCCAAGTTCTTCCTCTTCTATTTCATTTTTTTCTTTATTGAAATTATATCTGATATTTTCCCAGGTTTGTTTTTTCAGTTCAAATTCAGAACCGTCATCCTGCATTGTTACGGTTATTTTTTCATTGGTTATTGCCTTAACAGTTGCAAGTTTTCCATTGTAAAAAGCGCGGTCTTCTCCGGTATCATTTTTTATGAACATGATCTGTGCGCCAACTTTTAACGTGAGATTTACTTCCGTTGGCAGGGATTTATCAGAAAAATCGCCTTCAATATTTCCTTTAAAAACAAATTCCGCTCCTGGCAGTTTATTTAATTCATCATTATTTATTTTATCCGCTTTATAATTATGGGTAGTAATTGTTATTGCTTTTTCGGTATTTTCCAATTCGTAGATCGGGCGGTAACGACTATGCAGTAATTCAAAATCAAATTCCGTAACAGTATTATTGCGAACATTGTTAAGCAGGTCGATAAACGATTGTTGTTTTTGACGATACATTTTTTTTAGTTCGACATATACAAGGTCAATTTCTTTAATTACATGCGCATCGAAAAAAAACGGACTCATATAATAATCTTTCAAAATATTCCAATCGGCATCCGGAGCAACCGGTGGTAACTGATACATATCTCCAATAAATAAAACCTGCACTCCCCCAAAGGGAATATTCTTTTTGCGGATTCCGCGTAAAATAGTATCAATGGTGTCCAATTTATCACAGCGCATCATGCTCACTTCATCTATTATCAGTAATTCCAGTTCTTCCATCACATCGCGTTTCTGGCTGTTTAATTGGATCTTGCTGAAAATATTGTGTTTATCAACTATATGCATATTCCCCGAAAATGCTTTTTTAACCGGAATAAACGGTTCAAAAGGCAATTGAAAAAAGGAATGCATGGTTACTCCGCCGGCATTAATTGCGGCAACTCCGGTAGGGGCAACAACAGCAAGGTTTTTTCGGGTGTTCTGTCGGATGTACCGCAAAAATGTGGTCTTTCCCGTTCCGGCTTTACCTGTTAAAAAAATGTTTTTAGATGTGTACTTCGTCAGTTCGGCGGCAATTCGAAATATTTCATTCGAGGCATCTGGATTTTGCATAATTTAATAAGGGTCATTTTAAAAGGATAAACTTAAGGAGTCAAATATAGAAAATTTGTGTGACAGCTTTATAGATATTGTTGCGGGGAGATTTAACTTTGTGGCATGGCGCAAACACATCCGCAATTTCAAAATGATCTTCAATTTGCAAAAGATCTCGACGCACAGGATACCCTGAAACATTTTAGAGAACTATTTTATTTTCCGCAATTCAACGGAAAGGATTCAATTTATTTTACGGGGAATTCACTTGGTTTACAACCAAAATCTACGAGAGGATTTATTGAACAAGAATTAAAGGACTGGGAAACCTTCGGTGTTGAGGGTCACTTACACGCGAAAAATCCCTGGTTGTATTATCATCATTTTTTGGAGGAGCAGACTGCGCGATTAGTTGGAGCAAAACCCATTGAAGTGGTGGTGATGAACACCCTGACAGTAAATTTAAATTTACTCATGATCAGTTTTTATCGCCCAACAAAAACGCGATACAAGATCATGATGGAATACATGGCATTTCCTTCCGATCAATACGCAATTGAAAATCAGGTTAAATTTCATGGGTATGACCCGAATGATGCAATTATAGAATTAACCCCGAGAGAAGGAGAATATACCTTGCGCACAGAAGATATTTTATCCTCCATAGAAAAAAACAAAAATGAACTTGCATTAATTATGATAGGTGGTGTAAATTATTACACCGGTCAATTATTTGATATGCAAAAAATAACAGCACATGCAAAAAAATGTTCTGAAGAAATTGTGGTCGGATATGATCTTGCACACGCAGCTGGAAACGTGGAATTAAATTTACACGACTGGAATGTTGATTTTGCTACATGGTGTTCCTATAAATATTTAAATTCGGGTCCGGGTGGAACAAGTGGCGTTTTTATTCACGAAATACATGCAAATAATAATTCCTTACCTCGTTTAAGTGGATGGTGGGGAAATGAGGAAAGTACCCGTTTTAAAATGCAAAAAGGTTTTTTCCCACAACCAGGTGCTGCAGGTTGGCAGATGAGTAATGCACAAATTTTTTCCATGGCCGCACATCGCGCATCACTCGAAATTTTTGATAAAGCCGGAATGAAAAATTTGCACGAAAAAAGTGTATTACTTACTGCTTATCTCGAATATTTATTATTGAACGGAAAAAGAAAAGATTTTAAAATAATTACTCCTTCCAATCCGGAAGAACGAGGCTGCCAGTTATCCATCGTAATGGAAAAAGACGGCAAAAACACCTTCAACAAATTAACCGAAAACGGCATCATCGCCGACTGGCGCGAACCGGATGTGATAAGGGTTGCTCCGGTGCCTTTGTATAATTCGTTTGAAGATGTTTGGAGATTTGTACAGATCTTTGAAGAGAAGAATTTGTCGTAAATCGACTGTTGTGAACTGCCTGACTGGTGAGTTGTCCGCTTTCGCTAAAGCTATGGCGGATAAATGAGTGGTGAGGATGACACACAATAGCCGGATTTTTTATCCCTGCATAATGAATATTGACTCCTGACTTTTTCGTACTACTTTCAAAAAAAAAGTTGACCCCCATCCCGAGATCAACTTTTTTTCATTCCTTCATTCCTTTCATTCCTTCATTTCAATGCGCACCAGGTGGCATATACGCAGGCACCTTATTATCAATAGGAGGAATTGATTTTAAATAAGCAAAAATTGCTTTTTGATCTTCTATTTTAAATTTCGCTACCTGTTCCCACGGCATAGGAGGCATAACCGGTCTGCCATTATCAAGACCTAAATGTTTACCGGTTGCAAAAATCTTTAAAAAATTTTCTTCGGTAAGATTAGCAATTCCCGTTTCATGTGGGGTGAGATTTGCTGCGTAACTAGTCCCCCAAGGGCCAACTGCTGCCGTTAATTGATTGTATAATAAAACCCAGGGTCCTATCATGGTGGAATCGTAAGGTGCAAGCATGGCATCAGCCGGGTGTCCGGATAACATTCTGCTCATGTCCATTGCAGGTCCTTTTTCAGTCATGATCTTTGGGGTGTGACAATCGTTACATCCACCGAGGGTTACTAAATATTCTCCATGTTTAATAGTTTCCTCCGGTGTCATTGCAGCCGGGTCTTCTCCTTTTTTTTCCGAGGATTTTGAACAGCTGTAAATAATAAATGTTGTGCAAATTAATGCGAGTAAATAGGTGGTTGCTTTTCTCATATGGTTTTGGTTTAGAATATAAAAATATAAAAATTTTAACATTATTTTTTTGATGTGATTTTAGTCACAACCATAATTTATAAATAAACCTATTTTTGTTGGAGATAATAAATAAGAATAATGCAGGTAAAAACAATCGCAATAATGGGAGCCGGATTAGTAGGTTCACTCCTCAGTATGTATTTGAAAAAGAAGGGTTATGATGTAAGTGTTTATGAGCGAAGGCCTGATTTGCGGCTAACAGGTGCAGCAGGCGGAAGATCTATCAACCTCGCTATCAGCGAAAGGGGCTGGAAGGGTTTGGCGGGAGTGAATATGGAGGAGGAAATTCGAAAAATGGCCATTCCTATGCCCGGCAGGATGATACACGGGCTGGATGGCGGTTTAACATTTCAGCCCTATGGAAAGCCAGGTGAGGCTATAAATTCAGTTTCCCGGGGCGATTTGAACATTGCACTCGTTAATGCTGCTGAAAAAAGTGGCATTTCCTTCCATTTTAATCAACGAATCGTGGAAACGGATCTGACAGGAACTTATGCAACTATGGAAGATTGTGAAACCGGTTCAACTTATAAACTGCAGCCCGACCTGCTTATCGGTGCTGATGGAGCTTTTAGTCTGGCGCGTTATACCATGATAAAAAAAGATAAATTCAACTATGAACAGGTGTATGAAGATCACGGATATAAAGAATTAACAATTCCTGCAGGACCTGAAAACAGTTGGCTCATCAATAAAGATGCACTCCATATATGGCCCAGGAAAAATTTCATGCTTATCGCACTTCCGAATTTGGACGGAAGCTTTACCTGTACCTTGTTTTTCCATGCTAAAGGCGAATTATCCTTCGAATCGATCAAAACAGAAGAGGATCTTCAGCAATTTTTTGAGCGTTATTTTCCCGATGTGATCCCTTTGATGCCAACGCTCAAACAGGATTATTTCCAAAATCCTACTGGTTCTTTAATGACGGTAAAATGTTTTCCCTGGGTAAATGGTAATACCTTGTTGTTAGGAGATGCGGCTCATGCAATAATTCCGTTTTACGGCCAGGGAATGAATTGCGGTTTTGAAGATTGCTCCGTTTTAGACACTATAATTGATGAAAATAATCACGACTGGAGTAAAATATTACCCGCTTTTCAATCATCCAGGAAAAAAAATAGCGATGCCATAGCAGATCTCGCCAAATTAAATTTTATCGAAATGCGCGATCTTGTTGCTGACCCTGATTTTCAATTAAAGAAAAAAATTGCCGCTAAAGTAAATCAGGTATATCCTGCAAAGTTTATTCCCGTTTACTCCATGGTTTCTTTCAGCAATATGCCTTACAGTTTAGCACTAAAGGAATACAATCGCCAGAATGCAGTGCTGGATAGCGTTTTAGCTATGCCCGATATTAAAACCAAATGGGAAACGGAGTATTTTGAGGAGATTGCACAAAGGTTATTCAATCAAGGGGTGAGTGGTGAATGGTGAGTGGTGAGTGGTGAATGGTGAATGGTGAGTGGGTGAACGGTGAGTGGGTGAGTAGTGAGTGGTTGAGTGGTGAGTAGGTGAGTGGTGTGTAGAGTTTAACGTTAGTGAGACCTTCGCTAAGAGCGAAAGCCTCACTGGAAAATTTATCAGGATAACTATTGAGGCTTTCGCTCTTAGCGAAGGTCTCAATAATGTTTGGGACCCCCAAAAATCCCTAAATACACCCCAAAAATCACCAACTAAAAGTAGCTCGTCGAAGCTATTGAGGCTTTCGCTCTTAGCGAGTAACTATGTAATCAAGAAAAAATAGGTCTTAGCTTGATCAGGTGGTCTAAATTAGCCACAAAAATTATTACATAATTTTAAAATCAAAACTAAGACCTATGACTAAATTACAACAATTTGCGGACTTTAGCGGACAAAAAATCTATGTAGGTATTGATGTTCATCTAAAGAACTGGGATGTGTCTGTATTTTTTAATAAAGAACATATCCGATCTTTTCATCAGGAAGCAGATTCTGATAAATTAACCAAAACTTTAAAACGGGATTATCCGAATGCTTCCATTGAATGCGCATATGAAGCCGGATTCAGTGGATTTTGGATTCAGCGGGATCTTACCACGACCGGAATAAAATGTATAGTAGTGAATCCGGGCGATGTACCGCAAACCGATAAAGACAAAAAGACGAAGACCGATAGGCGTGATTCCAAAAGGATCGCACAATCGCTGGAGGCAGGTCAATTGCAAGCCATTTACATTCCAGAGGCGCTAAGTGAAGGCGACCGAAGATTGGTTCGATACCGTCAACAAATACTAAAAGACCTGACAAGAAATAAGAACAGAATAAAACATTTCTTATATCAAAAAGGGATTAAGTTCCCATCACAATTTAAAAAGAATAACTGGAGTAAAATGTTTTTTCAATGGCTTAAAGAATTAAATCTTGAATTTGAATATGAACGATATTCTCTGGATATGATGGTTGCAAATGTTGAGATCCAAAGGTCGCAGTTAATTAATTTAAATAAAAAGATCAATACAATGATAAAAAATGATCGATATGCAAAAACGGCTGGAAGGATCTTAAGCGTACCCGGCATTGGACCTCTGACAACAGCAACCTTATTAGCTGAAATAAACGATATCAGTAGGTTCAAAGCCTTTGTTAATTTCAATTCATATATTGGTTTTTATCCTGGAGAACATACTAGCGGCGAAAGCGAAAGGAAAGGACATATCATTGGACGACACCACACATCACTAAGAGCATTGTTTATTGAAGCTGCTTGGAGGGCAGTAAAAATTGATCCGGCACTCACTTTAGTTTTTAGTGAATTAAAAAAAAGAATGACAGCGAATAGAGCGATCATCCGAATTGCAAGAAAACTGCTTAGTCGTGTTTATCATGTTTGGACAAAAGAAGAACAGTATGAAAAAGGAATAATGATTTAATAAAATATCATCTTGTTGTATGCTCGATAATCTATTAACACATGACCACCTTGAGACCCCTGTAGGATATCTACTTCGCGAGTATGTGGCTGTGTTATTTATATAGCATCTGAAATTTACTTGTGGCATTTTATGACCACTAATAGGAGGATGAGCAGCACGATGATGATATTATAATATTTATTAGTTTTGTTTAGGCAAAAAATCTTGAGAGGAGAGGGTAGAAACCCTACTCTCTCTTCAAAAGAAAAGTATTGCTAAAACATTACGGTAATTGGACTTCTTGGCCCGCTAAACCTAAAAATGATTCATAGGAAGGTCTCAATAATGGTAAAAGAAAAAATAAAAACCTAGAACGGAACGAAAGCCTCACTCGCTCCGGTTTTAAGACTATCATAAATCCGGAGCCCTCTAAATACTATATACCAACTACTATATACTAAAATAAAGAATGCCGGAAAGTCTCCACTTCCCGGCATATTGAAAAACAACCACTACTCTGTTTATTTTAATGCAGTTATATCTTCAGCATTTGCTTTTAGTGAAATTCCGAACCAGATCAAATCTTTAATAAGATCATCCGGTTTTCCGGGATAAACCAAATTCCATTGTTTTCTGTCGATATTAAATTTAGCAACAGCTTCAACACCATTATTGTTCACAGAAACCTTAGCCGGAAAGGTGATATTTTTTGTAACATCTTTAATTTTAAGATTTCCTGATATCATATAATTTGGATCTGTAACGCTGTATTCACTTATTTCTGCGGCCTCTCCGCCGGCATTATCAACAGCACCACTAAATGGCGTTACGCTGGTGATCTCAAAAGTTGATTCGGGATAGGTGGTTACATCAAAAAAGTCGGGCGACTTCAAATGGCCTGTCAGCTTACCATTTGAACCTTCATCATCCTTAAGGGAAACCAATGTTGGCATGTCCAGCACAAATTTTCCACCGGAAATAGTTCCGTCTTTCACCATAATTTCACCACTTTTAATGGCAACAGTGCCACTGTGATAAGCTGTTACTTTGGTTCCTATCCATTCCAGTTTGCTTTCTGATACGTTGATTGGAACAGTAGCCGAACCTTCCGTTAATATTACTTCTTGCGCATCGCCGGTTTTGGCTTCGTCTGCATTTGGTGCACTTTTACATGCTGAAAATGTCAGCAGTACGGCACTCATGATCGTTAGAATTGTCGTTTTTTTCATAATTATTTTAATTTATATGTATATACATATATTTCCTAAACAATAGTTCCGGAAAAATGTTTCCTATATTTGAAATATTTCCAATTAATTTTTAAAAAGCCTGTAAACATGGGGTATCAAGTACTAACATCTGCAATTCTCATACTCATTTTTATGACCGCCGTGTGGCTTTACAGCATATATCGCAAGGATATGAGCATTGTAGATGGATTTTGGGGACTGGGTTTCATGGCAGTTGCACATCATTGGTTATTCCGATTGGAGGAAATTTCACCACGACAATTTGTGATCGCTTACCTGGTAACGCTTTGGGGCCTCAGGCTTGCTTTGCACATTTTCTACCGCAATTTTCGAAAAGGAGAAGATCCCAGATATGTTGCTTTTCGGAAAGATTGGGGAGAAAAAACTGTCTGGATCAGTTTTTATAAGGTTTTTATGCTTCAGGGCGGATTGATGCTGGTTATTTCTTTACCCATAATAGGTATTATGTTCTCCCGAGATCAGTCATTTTCTGAAATTAATATCATTGGAGTTCTGCTTTGGCTTATAGGGTGGTTATTTGAAACAGTTGCCGATTATCAACTCTTAAAATTCAAGCGTAACCCTTCCAATAAAGGAAAAGTTATGGATTCAGGATTGTGGCGGTATAGCCGGCACCCCAATTATTTCGGAGAGACCTGTGTATGGTGGGGAGTATTTCTGATTTCACTTGGATCTGGATTTTGGTATCTCTCTATACTTTCGCCGATTTTACTTACCTATTTATTATTAAAAGTTTCAGGTGTTACCATGCTCGAAAAAAGATATGAAGGCAATGATAAATATGCTGAGTATAAAAGAAGGACCAGCAGCTTTTTTCCATGGCCAAGAAAAAAATGATCAATTCCAAATAAAAACCAGTATTAATAAATTCACTCAAAAGGGTGATTAATGTTATAAATGAAGTGCCTAAGGATATCTTACATTTGCTTACTATGAAATCCATGATCACCTTATTGAGATCTTATGGTGTGCTTAAGCGATTGAACGGCGGTATATTCTTATTGTTATTTGTTTTCATAATAGGAACGTACGGTTATATCGTGATTGAAAAATATACATTACTCGATGCTATGTATATGACCATGATAACAGTTGCTTCTGTTGGGTATAATGAAGTGCACCCATTAACTGAATCCGGAAAAATATTTACGTCATTATTAATTTTATTAAGCGTTGCCACTTATGTATATGTAATTACAATTGTTACCTCTTTTATAGTGGAAGGCGAATTCAGAATGTATTTTAAACACTTACGCGTGAACAAAGAAATAAACAAATTAAGAAACCATGTTGTTGTTTGCGGTTATGGCCGAAACGGGCGACAGGCTTGTCAACAACTTACAGCAGGAAATATGCGTTATGTTGTGATTGAGAACAAAACACAAATTATCGAACAGTTTCGGGAGGATAATACCCTTTTTGTGGAGGGAAATGCAACAGAAGATGAAGTATTATTGGCTGCGGGCATTAAACATGCAAAGGCGCTCATAACCACTTTGCCCGATGATGCGGCAAATGTTTTTGTGGTATTAACAGCACATGAAATGAATCCGGCCATGAAAATAATAAGTCGTGCATCAAACGACGGCGCCGAAAGTAAACTCAAGCGGGCCGGTGCCGATAATGTAATTATGCCTGATAAAATCGGTGGCTCACATATGGCTGCGCTCATCACTAAACCTGATGTATTGGAATTTGTAGATTTTATTACCGGAAGAATAAATATTCGCATTGAAGAAATTCACTACAATACACTACCCGAAAAATTCAAAAATAAATCAATCGGTGAACTTGATATCAGGAATGAATGCGGCGCAAATATTATCGGATATAAAAATAGTAAGGGAGAATATATTGTTAACCCTTCTCCTGATATTCAATTAATGCCTGATACAAAACTTTTTGTTTTAGGAACAGAGGCTCAGGTAAAAAAATTATTTGATCTGTTGTTTGAAAAAGTATAAATAAAATAATAACTATTTTAGATCGGGGATTATCCTTTTTATTCATTCCTATTCATCTTCAATAAAAGGCTACCTTTACATATCCTTAAATATGAAGATCGGACTCTTTTTCGGCTCCTTTAACCCGATTCATACGGGGCATCTTATTATCGCAAATTATTTTGCTGAAAATACAGATATCGACAAAGTATGGTTTGTAGTTTCTCCTCAAAATCCTTTCAAACAAAAAAATACATTATTGGATGAAAAACACAGATTATATATGGTGAATCTGGCAGTGGAGGATAATTATAAATTGGAGGCTTCGAATATAGAATTCAGATTGCCCCAACCATCCTACACCATAAATACCCTAACATATCTCAAAGAAAAACACCCCGAACACACCTTTGTTCTCCTGATGGGTTCCGACAATCTTCCCGGATTACCAAAGTGGAAAAATATTGAACTTATTCTACAGGATCATCCTGTTTATGTCTATACTCGCCGCGATACAGAATTACCTAATGCTCCGATCCCGGGCAATTTTTCCTTCTTTAAGGTCCCCCTCATCGATATTTCCTCCACTTTCATTCGCGAAAGCCTCAAAAACGGAGTTTCCGTCAGATACCTGGTTCCAGATAAGGTTTGGGAATACCTCGGCGAAATGGGATTTTATAAGGGTATTTGATAATTTGGTAATTGTGTTGTGCCCCTTGAGATTAATCTATTTATTGATACGTTAAGTTCAGCTGTTCCTTTTGCTAATTTGCAAATTGTATAAATTCGGAGGGTAATCTTTCATTTACCGTTAAGGTCGGCTGCTCCCGTCGAAAGACGGGCAGGCATCGGTACATTGGTACATTATTTTCATCGGTACATCATGTTAACAGATTGTTAGCCTAGAGTGAATTCCTATGGATAAAGTCTTGGTAAATAAAATAAAAAAAAGTGCGGGATAAATTTTTGTGGATAGATTCGATTTCACCAACACCTTTTATACGTTGACAGAATGTTCGTATTCAATTAGTTTTCCTGTTAACTTTGTACTAACAGCGTGTTGATTACCTGCAAAACACTTGATTATATTTAATATAGGATGTTTGCAGAATGTTGGTGAAGCAGTAAATAATATGGACAACTATTTTTACAAGATTGTTATTTAATATTTATCAACCAATTAACAGCACTGATGATGATTCTTTATTTATTTAAAAAAAATAGCCATGATCATTAAGGGGGAAAAAGTTGTGGATATCGCACTTTTAGAGCGCACCGGATTTATAGAGGAATATATAGATCCTACATTAGATCTATTTGAAGAGATCAATAAATTAAAAAAAGAAAAGAATGCCGTAATTCTGGCGCATTATTATCAAGAGCCTGATATTCAGGATATAGCAGATTATATAGGAGATAGTTTAGGACTTGCACAAAATGCCGTAACTACCAATGCTGATATGATCGTATTTGCGGGAGTGCATTTTATGGCAGAGACAGCTAAGATCCTCAATCCCAATAAAAAAGTAATCATGCCTGATAGTAAAGCAGGTTGTTCACTTGCTGATAGCTGTCCTCCGGTATTATTTGAACGATTTATTAAAAGTCACCCCAATCATGTAGTTATATCCTATATTAACTGCACAGCCGAAATAAAGGCGCTAAGTGATATTATTTGTACAAGCAGTAATGCTGTTAAAATTGTAGAAAGTGTTCCGGCTGATCAAAATATCATTTTTGCACCGGATAAAAACCTGGGTAGATATATAGAAAAGAAAACCGGAAGAAAAATGGTTTTGTGGGATGGAAGTTGTATGGTGCATGAAATATTTTCTTTGGAGAAAATAACTAAGTTAAAAATTAAACATCCAAATGCTAAAATTATAGCGCATCCGGAATGTGAAGAACCTGTTTTAAAAATTGCAGATTTTATTGGAAGTACAACAGGATTGTTAAAATACTCTGCTCAAGATGAAGCGAATGAATTTATTGTTGTAACTGAAACCGGAATTATTCATCAGATGCAAAAAAATTCTCCAAATAAAACTTTCATTCCTGCACCTCCGGATAATTTATGTGCGTGCAACGATTGTCCGCATATGAAAAGAAACACATTGGAAAAATTATATATTTCCATGAAATATGAACTTCCGGAAATATTAATTAAAGAACCAACAATTTCAATGGCGAGGAAGTCTATTCAGAGAATGTTGGATATTTCTGCTAAGGCGGGGTTGTGAGGGGGGAGGAGTTGGCAGTTGGCAGTTTGTAACATTGGGGATTTTCGCTTCGAATTGAAAGAGTCAACAGTTGGCAGTTTGTAACATTGGACATTATTGCTTCGAATTGAAAATGTATTTTTATTCGAAAGAAATCGAAAGCTCCCCTATCGGGTTGGGGGCCTTTGGGCAGTCGCAGTTTGTAACATTGGAGATTTTGGCTTCGAATTAAAGGGTTTTTTGGTTCACGCCTTTATTGAGATCCTCGCTGGGAGCGAGAGCCTCAGTTGCTCCGAGATATAATTATGGTAAAATAAGAAGTCCTTTTTAAACCTTTACACCCCTTTCTTCCTTTTTTAATTATTAGAACCTTATCCTTCTCCCTTCGATTCTTCCTCAACCTTTCCCTCTAAATTTCTCAATCAAACCGGTCACTCGTTCAATATTATCGTAGTTAAGAGAATAGTAAATGAATTTACCTTCTCTTTTTGTTTTTACCAGGTTTGCAGTTCGCAGTATATTGAGTTGTTGCGATGCAATTGATTGATCGAGATTAAGGCTGGTAAATATTTTATTTACGGTGATGGATTTATTTTTATCTATAAATGAAAGAATCTTTAATCTCAATGGATGTGCAATTGCACGCAGAATGATGGATGCTGCATGAAGCTCACTATTTTCAACATTATCAAATACATATACAATTGCTCGTCCCATAAAAATTATTTAGCTAATTCTTTAATGAGTTCAGAGATTTCAATTAGTCGCTCCTGATTAAGGGTATAATATATAAACTTTCCGCTGCGTTTGGTTTGCACTACTCCGCTTCTTCTCAAAAGTGCGAGATGTTGTGAAGCAATGGATTGTTCAATTCTCAGTTTGAGGTAAATTTCTGAGACCGTTAGTTTCGGAGATTCAGTCAGCATTTTAATGATCTGCTGTCTGAGTTTATGATCTACAGACCTGATTACAAGCACTGTTTTCTTCAGGTTGTTATAATCAAGTTTTATTTCTCCGTTGTTTTCGGAGTTCAGAATTTTAATGGCATGTGTTGCGGGCATAAATTCGTTTTAGACTTTTAATCTACCCCACGAGGCTGACTGGTAATCAAATATACTCCGCATTATGTTAAAAACAAAAAAATATGAGCAGACTGTAGGGAATTATTTTTTGGTGGTGTAGAATTCTTTGATGTATTCGGGCTCGAAATAGGCAAGATCTTCAAATTTTTCACTTTGGTACCGGGCAAAGGAAAGGTTTGTCATATTGGAGGAAATTTGTTCATGATCGTTATAAAAAATGGCGTTTTGATGCTCCAGAAAGGGTTTTCCTTTGCTTAAACCACTCCCGAAAAACACAACCTTTGCCTGGTTTAAGTATTTTGAAAACCCTGTTTCACCAAAAAGCAAAGGTTGAGGCTGGAAAATAGTCTGGCCCTTTGTGTTATAGATCGCTGTATAAACCTCCAGGCGTCGCGCATCTATTAAAGGGCAAAAGAGGGTATCCGGATCTTTATAGAGGCTTAAAAGGGGTTCTGCCATACTTCTGAGCGTATTTACAGCAATTAAGGGTTTATTTATTGCATGGCACATTCCTTTAGCTGTAGAAACTCCAATTCTTAATCCTGTATAAGACCCGGGACCGGAGCTTACGGCAATTGCGTCCATGTTATTGAGTTTATTACCTGTTTTTTTAAGCGTTTCAATTATTAACGTGGTGAGTTGAGCGATATGATCATTTGCTGTGGTGCTTCTGCTTTCAGCCAAACACGTTCCATCTTTTGCAATACTTACACTGCAAATTGGAACGGATGTTTCTATATTTAATAAAAGCGCCATTTAAAATTGTATAGGAAGTTCCATTTGGACCTCATTTCTCAAAATTACAACTACTGTTTTATCGCCCTTTTTTAATTTTCCCAATGCCTGCATATAGGCCATCATATCTACAATTTCGTATTCTCCGAGCTTAAGTATAATATCACCTGCCATAATACCTGCTTTTTGCGCAGGTTTTCCATCGCTTACACCATCTATCCGCATTCCTTTTCCCGTATACACATAATCTGGAATTACACCCATGGTCACTGTGAAACGCGGAGTATTTTCATTGCTGTCCTCTTTAGTTTTAGTAAAGTTTATTTTACCTAACGAATTTAGGGAATCAATTAATACATACGTGTAATCTAAAATATTTTTTATTCCGGAATAATTAACTTTTTCCGCATCATCTCCAGGTTTGTGATAATCGCTATGTGAACCTGTAAAAAAATGTAATACAGGAATATCCTTTAAATAAAATGATGTTTGATCACTGGGTCCTATTCCTGATTCTGTTGTAACTATTTTAATATCAGCAACATGGATGTTTTTTAATACGGACCAATTTGTTGAAGACCCCACTCCATTAATAATAATTGTTTTTGTACTGTCCAATCGGCCCACCATATCGAAATTGAGCATATAGTTGGGTGTATAATTTTTCATAACATCAGAATTCACAAATGCTTTGCTGCCAAATAATCCCATTTCTTCACCACTGAATGCAATTATTAAATAATTATTGTTTTTAAAGTTGGAGGATCTTAATAATTCTGCCAATTCAATGATAAGACTAACACCGCTTGCATTATCATCGGCACCGTTGTGAATAGCCGGTTCACCTCTGTATAATGATCCTTCAATTTCACCATGGCCTAAATGATCGTAATGCGCACCAATAATAATTGTATTGGTTGCACCATTGTCTATCAATCCTGCTATATTATGTCCAATTCTGATTTGTTCCAATAATTCTACTGAAATTGTTACCTCACCTCTATAATTAATGAGTGCGGAAATAAGAGAACTTTCAACATAATAAACGGGAATATTTTCAGCTGCGGTATTTCTCCTGTAATCGGCTACAGGTGATTGATAATTTGAATCAATATTATAAAAAATAACAGCAGCTGCACCATGTGCAATTGCATTTTTAATTTTGCTGCGTTCGTCGTTGAATTCAATATATTTTGAATGCGGATGTGTTCCATCGGGAGAGGATAATTGCACTAAAACAATTTTACCTCCCGCATCAATATTTGCGTAATCATCATAATTATTAACCGGAGCGGTTATTCCGAATTTAACGTCGAGTAAACGAGCAGTAACTTCTCCATTTGCTGACATAGGATGAGGAAACGCCATTTTCAGATCAGTCCATTTTTCATCTAATGCTATGAAATTAGCATCACCCGGTTTTTTTCCTGCATGTGCATCAAATGCCTGAAGATAGGTATTTGCATCACCCGCGGGTTTAAGTCCCATTTTGCGAAACTCTTCCGCAATATAATCAGATGCCAGTTTTTCTCCCGCTGATCCGGTTGCACGCCCTGCTAGTTTATCATCAGCGAGATATACTACATGTGCTTTAAGTTCTTGTTCTACAACACTTTGTGAAAAACCTTTAATAGTACTCAGTGAACAAATAATAAGTAATAAGATGGAAATAACTGTTCGCATAACTCTAAAATTTAATGCAAAGTAATTAAAAAAAGGAGAGAGGAGAGAGGAGTAAGGAGTTTAAATTTCTTGCGAAATTTTTGGGGTTTAACATTAGTGAGACCTTCGCTAAGAGCGAAAGCCTCACTTCCTCCGAATTTAATGCAACTCCCACCCTTGGTTTTCCTCATTCCTGATACTTAATATCAATTAGGGGTGCGAAATTTTGATGTCATAGGTCGTATGTCATAGGTCGTATGTCATAGGTCATGCATCGTATATCCTTTTCCTATGTCCTAAGTCAACTCCTGTATCCATTGACTTTGGGCTAAGTTCTCGCTCGACCCGATGCCCAGGTTTGGAGGAAAGTCACTAGTGAGACCAACGCTGGGAGCGAGAGCCTCTCTGGCTCTGGTGTTACGATAATCTTCTATTCGGAGCTGTCTAAATACTATATACTATATACTAACTACTATATACTCTTCTCATTTCCCCGGCAACAATAATCCCTGATATTTATTAGTATCCTTAATTAATTCGGTTGCTTTCAAAATTTCCTGATCAGATTTAAAGGAAGATTCAATTCTTCCGTCTTCATTATAATATCTTGAAGCAATTTCAGTATTTAATTCCTGTTTGATCTCCTCTTTAAATTTAATTAGATCTTTTTCTTTATCGTGATTAATTTTTGATTTTAGCGAAGCAATATCTGATTGTAAAGATTCATAATAGGTATCATGTTTAGCACTTGCTTCCAAATATTCAAGATCTTTTTCAGTGTCGGTTACATAATCGTATTCTTTATCACTTAACCAGCTGATAAAATCTTCATAATCTTTTTCTGAGATACTGAAATTTTTTGCATCTGCAATAGTAGGATGTTCAAATTTATATTTCGTTGCGTATTTAAATATCAGATTTTTTCTGATGAGACTGTAAGTAATGTCCTTATACATTTCTCTTTCCACAGCAACATCAGGATCTATTCCACCGCCGTCATAAACTGTTCGTCCGCTTTTTGTTTTGAAGGCAGTTTTAAGTGAATCCGGTAATTTTCCAACACTGCCATCTTCATTTCTATGTGTATAATCCAAAGCCTGAATACATCTTCCACTCGGAATATAATATTTAGCTGTTGTAAGTTTTAATTTGGTATTAAAAGAAATATCACGTGTAGTTTGAACCAAACCTTTACCATAACTTTTTTCTCCGAGAATTATGCCTCTGTCGTAATCCTGTATAGTACCGGCAACAATTTCTGAAGCTGATGCTGAAGAACTGTTGGTAAGAATTATCAATGGTATTTTACTGTCAATGGGTGCATTTAGAGCATTAAATGTTTTATCCCATTCTTTCACTTTTCCAAGGGTGCTGCATACTTCCAAACCCTTATCAATAAAGATGTTGGAAACATTCACTGCTTCTCTTAATAAACCACCGGGATTGCCGCGCAGATCAAGAATAACACCTTTCATTTGTGGATCTTGTTTCTTCAATTCCTTTAATGCATTTCCAACATTTAAACCGGCATCTTCGGTAAATTGCGTTAATATGATATATCCAATTCCCGGTTCGGCGAAACCAAAATAAGGAACATTTGGCATATCAATATCTTCTCTTGTTACCGCCAATTCAAATGTTTTATCTTCATATGGTCTGTTCACTTTTAATTTAACTGTGGTACCCGGCGATCCTCTTAAAAGATCACTAATTGCTTCATCATTTTTTGCATCAAGTATTTTTCCGTCAATTTCTAAAATAATATCACCCGGTAATAATCCGGCCTTTTCTGCCGCAAAACCTTTAAAACATTCTATCACTGTTGACTTGCCATCTATAGGTCTTATACTTGCACCAATACCACCATAATTTCCGGTAATTTGAAATTTATATCCTTCCAATTCTGCTTCAGAAATATAATTTGTATACGGATCCAAACTTTCCAACATTGCATCAATTCCGGTGCGCATTAATTTGTTAGGATCAATATCATCAACATAATACGTATTTAATTCTTTATAAACAGAAGTAAATATGTCGATATTTTTGCCGATCTCAAACAGATCGGCGCTTGTGGCTGCAGAGGTAAAAACAAAAACAGAGGAAATGCTGATCAGCGAAATAATAAATCGCCCTTTTGCTGTTTTAATAAAATAATTTATGCTTTTCATTTTTCTTTAATTTATAGTAATTATAAACTTCAAATTAATATTAATTATGGAACAGGATCATGTCCATGTCCACCCCATGGGTGACATCTCCCTATTCTTTTTATCCCAAGCCAACCACCTTTTATTGGGCCATGTTTTTTAATTGCTTCTATCATATATTGACTGCAGGTTGGTGTATATCTGCATGAATTTGGCAATAAAGGGGAAATAACCCATTGATATATTTTAACCGGTAAAATAAATATCCAACCTATTACTTTTCTTATATTCTGCAACACGATATTTGTATCTCTCACGGGATTAATTTTACTAAACGGTTTTTTTATCCATTATCTGATATTTTTTTGGTTAGCGTGGATAAAGCTACTTTGATTTTATTTTCTGCCTCGTTAAATGTTGTTATTTTTTTTGAAGAAAATATAATAGCGAGCGCAATTTGTTTGTTTTGAGCCAATAATACTTCATATAAACCTGATCTGTTTTTTCTGTAAGCTTCGCGGATCTGTCTTTTTAGCTTATTGCGATCAACAGCTCTGGGAAATCTGCTTTTTGAAACAGAAATAAGGAGTTGGACCGGTGATGTTGTTGGTAGTTCGGTTTGAATGTATACAACAGTATAGGGGTGCTGTAAAAAACTACGCCCCGCTTTAAAAAGCGAGGCAGTTATATTTTTATTACTAAGCCTTTCCGATTTGCTGAAAGTGGCTCGGCTTATGGAGTTCAGGTTAAAGTTACCGGCTTCCTGCTGTTTGTTATTTGCCGATATTTCTTTCGTCAGATACAGTCAGTTTTTTGCGGCCTTTACGGCGACGACGTGCAATAATATTACGGCCATCTTTGGTTTTCATGCGCTCACGAAATCCATGTTTATTTTTTCTCTTTCTTGTTGAAGGTTGAAACGTCCTTTTCATCACTAACTATTTTGGGAGGACAAAGATATAATTTTATCCACGAAATACACAATATGTCAACAAATAATTTAAAACGGGACCTATGACATACGACCTATGACATACGACCTATGACATACGACCTATGACATCAAAATTTCGCACCCCTAATTGATATTAAGTATCAGGAATGAGGAAAATCAAGGGTGGGAGTTGCATTAAATTCGGAGGAAGTGAGGCTTTCGCTCTTAGCGAAGGTCTCACTAATGTTAAACCCCAAAAATTTCGCAAGAAATTTAAACTCCTTTCTCCTCACTCCTTTCTCCTTTCAAGTATCAGAAATGCAGAAAACAAAGGGTGGGATTTGCATTAAATTCGGAGGAAGTGAAGCTTTCGCTCTTTGCGAAGGTCTCAATAATGGGACACCATAAAAATTCCTGAACATATTACTACATAAGGCTATAACAATAATGCATTTACAAAATAACTAATATGTTTTTTAGTGTATTACTACCTTACTAACACAAAATTTCCGGAATCTATATATTCTTCACCATTAATAAATCCTGCGGAAACTTGCCAGACATAGGTTCCCATATCCTGTTCTGTTCCTTCAAATTTTCCGTCCCATCCAGAGGAAGCGTCATAGGTATCCGTTTCAAAGATTACTTCTCCCCAGCGATTAAAAATTTTAAGGTGATAGGTGGTAATATTATAGCCTACACTTTGGAATATATCGTTAGTTCCATCGCTGTTTGGTGAAAAAGCGTTAGGGAAAAATACCTCAGGAACAAATTCAACAAAAATTGTAATTGTATCAACGGCCACACATCCCTCTGAATTTACAATTGTAACCGTGTAAGTTGTAGTTGTAGTAGGTGCCACAGTGGTTGACAAACAAGGATCTTCGAGACAAGGAACTTCCGGTTCCCAGGTTGCAGAAATGATATCGGGCAGGCTTGTTTCAACAGTTATGGTTGCAGTTTGTCCAACAAATATTGTCTGATCATCAGCAGTTGCGTCAGCAGTTAATAATATAGGTTCTGTTATGGTAAACGGCACGTCGAAAGTGCAGCCGCTTGCATCAGTAATTGTTACCACATAATCGCCGGCAGGCAGATCTGAGAATTCGTCAACTATAGTTGATGCTCCGCCATCAAGGCTGAATGAATAAGGAATAGTTCCGCCGGTAGCGACAATATGTACGAAACCATCGGTATAACCATTACATGGATTATTAATAATATCTTCTGCCGTTCCGCCAAGTACTGCGGGTTCAACGATGGTAAATTCATATGTTCTCTGACAACCACCTGCTTCTGTAACGGTAACCGAATAGGTTCCTCCATCAAGGCCTGTTAGTTCTGTAACTCCTGTTTCGCCGGTGCTCCACTCATATGTATAGGGTTCGAGTCCTCCTGTTATTGTTATGGATGCAGATCCATCACCATCTCCACCACAGGTAATATTGGTTGCAATAAGTTCTACATCGAAGTCGGCTCCGACTTCAACAGTTACATCATCGGTATATTCGGTGCCATCACATAAGGTTTGAACAACCGTATAAGTAGTAGTGAATTCAGGTGAAACATCCACTGTTTGTCCTTCCCCAATTAAAACGCCATCTTCATCGTACCACGCAACCAAACTTGTATACCATCTCCATGATTCGTCATGTGCTTCCCAGGCAGTTGCATTTCTGTCTTCTACAGTGAAGGCTATCGTTCCGTCTTGATTTTGTAAACCTTGCGTTGCCACACCTATATCCCAACCCGGGCAAACCATTACATCAGTAAAATGATTATCAATAAAATTGGAAGTCTCGCGTAAAATAATTTGAAAAGTTCCGATATCATCGGTGCAGGAGAACAGTGGAACTTCATCCCAGGTAATAATTAATTTTCTATCCGGCGCTACGCCTGCATTTTCAAAATGGATACAATCGGTACACAAACCAGTGTGCCAGTCGGTCCAGGGACTAAAAATCGCTGTTCTTGGAACATTGCCCGCTGCATCGGGTATTGGTCCGTCAGGTGTCCAATTAGCAGCCCAACCCGGACCCGGTTCTACAAAACTGATCCAACCGTTGGAACATAAATAGAATTCTGTGTAGGTCTCTCCGAAATAACAAAAGTCGAAACCCACATCATAAGGCCCTATATAAGTATCATCCACCATAGTAACTGCTAAACCACCAATGGGTTCGGGTGCATATTCCAGTTCCTGATAGCTGTAGCAG